>NZ_MLJJ01000013.1 GCF_002095575.1 Pantoea septica
GTGACGCTGTTCTTCGGCGGCTGGCAGGGTCCGTTCCTGCCGCCGTTCATCTGGTTCGCCCTGAAAACGGCGTTCTTTATGGTGATGTTTATCCTGATTCGTGCTGCGCTTCCGCGTCCACGCTATGACCAGGTGCTGTCGTTCGGCTGGAAAGTCTGTCTGCCGTTGACGCTGTTGAACCTGCTGGCGACCGCCGCAGTGATTCTGTACAACGCGCAGTAAGAGGTGTTGAGATGACTTTAAAAGATATTGTCGTTGGCTTCGGCACGACAGTGCGCAGTATCTGGATGATAGGCATGCATGCCTTCGCCAGGCGCGAAACTCAGATGTACCCGGAAGAGCCGGTCTATTTGCCGCCGCGTTACCGCGGCCGTATCGTGCTGACGCGCGATCCCGACGGCGAAGAGCGCTGCGTCGCCTGCAACCTCTGCGCGGTGGCCTGTCCGGTCAGCTGTATCTCGCTGCAGAAAGCTGAGACCAAAGATGGCCGCTGGTACCCGGAATTCTTCCGCATCAACTTCTCGCGCTGCATTTTTTGCGGGATGTGCGAAGAGGCGTGCCCGACCACTGCAATTCAGCTGACGCCCGATTTCGAGCTGGGCGAATTCAAGCGCCAGGATCTGGTGTATGAAAAAGAGGATCTGCTGATCTCCGGTCCGGGCAAATATCCCGAGTACAACTTCTACCGCATGGCAGGTATGGCGATCGAAGGGAAAGAGAAGGGCGACGCCGAAAACGAAGCCAAACCCATCGACGTCAAAGGCTTGTTACCTTAAGGAGCCCGGCATGGAAATTGCGTTTTATCTTTGCGGACTGGTGGCGGTGCTGACGACGCTGCGCGTTATCACCCACACCAATCCGGTACATGCGCTGCTGTACCTGATCGTGTCGCTGCTCTCCGTTGCGGGCGTCTTCTTTTCGCTCGGCGCCTACTTCGCCGGCGCGCTGGAGATCATCGTTTACGCCGGCGCCATTATGGTGCTGTTCGTCTTCGTGGTGATGATGCTTAACCTGGGCAACGCCACGGTGAAGCAGGAGCGCGACTGGCTGCAGCCCTCGCTGTGGATTGGGCCCGGCATCGTCTCGCTGCTGCTGCTGGTGGTGATGGTGTACGCCATTCTGACCGCCAACGATCAGGGCATCGACGGCACGGTCATCGACGCCAAAGCGGTAGGCATCAGCCTGTTCGGTCCTTACGTTCTGGCGGTAGAACTCGCCTCTATGCTGCTGCTGGCGGGTCTGGTGGTGGCGTTCCACGTCGGACGCGAAGAGCGCCAGGGCGAAGTGCTGAGCAACCGCGACGCCAATAAGGAGGAGCACGCATGATCCCGTTACAACACGGCTTAATTCTTGCCGCCGTGCTGTTTGTCCTTGGACTGACATCACTGGTGATACGCCGCAACCTGCTGTTTATGCTGATCGGCCTTGAGATCATGATCAACGCGGCCGCGCTGGCGCTGGTCGTAGCAGGCAGCTACTGGGGACAGGCGGATGGGCAGGTGATGTATATCCTGGCGATCAGCCTTGCGGCGGCGGAAGCCAGCATCGGCCTGGCGCTGCTGCTCCAGCTCTATCGTCGTCGTCAGACGCTGAACATTGATACTGTGAGCGAGATGCGCGGATGAATCTTCTCTACTTAACAATCCTGTTTCCGCTAATCGGCTTCCTGCTGTTGTCATTTTCGCGTGGTCGCTGGTCGGAGAATCTGTCGGCCGCGATCGGTATGGGCTCGGTAGGCCTGGCGGCGCTGGTGACGCTGTATGTCGGCATCGACTTTTTCGCCAATGGCCAGCAGCCTTTCAACCAGGCGCTCTGGACATGGATGCAGGTCGGCAACTTCGACATTAAAGTCAATCTGACGCTGGACGGGCTATCGCTCACCATGCTGTCGGTGGTCACCGGCGTCGGCTTCCTGATCCACATGTTCGCCTCCTGGTATATGCGCGGCGAAGAGGGCTACTCCCGCTTCTTCGCCTACACCAACCTGTTCATCGCGAGCATGGTGGTGCTGGTGCTGGCCGACAACCTGATGCTGATGTATCTCGGTTGGGAAGGGGTAGGGCTCTGCTCCTATCTGCTGATCGGCTTCTACTACAGCAATCCGGAAAACGGCAAAGCGGCGATGAAGGCCTTTATCATCACCCGCGTCGGCGACGTCTTCCTCGCCTTTGCGCTGTTTATTCTCTACAACGAACTGGGCACGCTCAACTTCCGCGAGATGATGGAGCTGGCGCCGCAGCACTTTGCGGCGGACAACCATATGCTGCAGTGGGCGACGCTGATGCTGCTGGGCGGCGCGGTTGGTAAGTCGGCGCAGCTGCCGCTGCAAACCTGGCTGGCGGACGCGATGGCCGGTCCGACGCCGGTGTCGGCGCTGATCCACGCCGCGACCATGGTAACGGCGGGCGTATACCTGATCGCCCGCAGCCACGGTCTGTTCCTGCTGACGCCGGACGTGCTGCATCTGGTCGGCATCGTCGGCGCCATTACGCTGGTGCTGGCCGGCTTCGCCGCGCTGGTGCAAACCGATATCAAACGCGTGCTGGCCTACTCGACCATGAGCCAGATCGGCTACATGTTCCTGGCGCTCGGCGTGCAGGCGTGGGACGCGGCGATTTTCCACCTGATGACGCACGCCTTCTTTAAAGCGCTGCTGTTCCTCTCTTCAGGTTCGGTGATCCTCGCCTGCCATCATGAGCAAAACATCTTTAAAATGGGCGGCCTGCGTAAGAGCATTCCGCTGGTTTACGCCTGCTTCCTGGTGGGCGGCGCCGCGCTGGCTGCGCTGCCGCTGATTACGGCAGGCTTCTACAGTAAAGATGAAATCTTGTTCGGCGCGCTGGCGAACGGCCACATCAATCTGATGGCGGCTGGCCTGGTGGGCGCCTTCCTGACCTCGATCTATACCTTCCGCATGATCTTCATCGTGTTCCACGGCGAAGAGAAGATCCACGCGCATGCGGGCAAAGGGATTACTCATCATCTGCCGCTGATCGTGCTGCTGGTGCTGTCGACCTTCGTCGGCGCGCTGATCACGCCGCCGCTGGCGGGCGTGCTGCCGCAGAGCGAAACCGGCGAAGCGGGCAAGGTCGGACTGGAGATCGCCTCCGGCGTGGTTGCCGTAGTCGGTATCCTGATCGCCGCCGCGCTCTGGCTGGGCAAGCGTCAGCTGGTCAGCCGCATCGCCAACAGCGCGCCGGGCCGCTTCTTCGGCACCTGGTGGTTCGCTGCCTGGGGCTTCGACTGGCTCTATGACAAAGTGTTCGTCAAACCCTATCTCGGCATCGCCTGGCTGCTGCAGCGCGATCCGCTGAATGCGGTGATGAACCTGCCTGCGCTGGTGTCGCGTATCGCCAACAAAGGTCTGGTCGTCAGCGAAAACGGCTATCTGCGCTGGTATGTCGCCTCAATGAGCGTAGGCGCCGTAGTCGTGCTGGCGCTGATGCTGGTGGTTTAAGGTTGATGAGCGGGGCGGCTCGGCGAGTCGCCCCTGGTCAAGAATGTTAAAAATTGCCCAATATGCGGGCGTTATCGATGCAGTCGGTTTTAGGACCGTCAGCGCGCAGCAGCCGGAACGTACTGAACTACGTGAAGATTGCGAGCGCTGCCGGGGACAAAAACGGCAGGCAGGATAGCCCAAAAACAGGCAGAAAAAAGGGAAAGACTTCAGTGCTACTACCTTGGCTAATAATCATTCCATTCGTCGGCGGCTTGCTCTGCTGGCTGGCTGAGCGCCTCGGCGCGAAAACGCCGCGCTGGATAGCCCTGATCACCATGGGCCTGACGCTGGCGATTTCGCTGCAGCTCTGGCTGCAGGGCGGCTATTCACTGACGCAGGCCGCGGGCATGCCGCAGTGGCAGTCGGAGTTCTCCGCCTCCTGGATCCCGCGCTTCGGCATCAATTTCCATCTGGCGCTGGATGGCCTGTCGCTGCTGATGGTGGTGCTGACCGGGCTGCTCGGTCTGATGGCGGTGCTCTGTTCCTGGAACGAAATCGAGAAGTATCAGGGCTTTTTCCATCTCAATCTGATGTGGATTCTGGGCGGCGTCATCGGCGTCTTCCTGGCGATCGATATGTTCCTGTTCTTCTTCTTCTGGGAGATGATGCTGGTGCCGATGTACTTCCTCATCGCGCTCTGGGGTCATAAGGCATCCGACGGTAAAACCCGTATCACCGCCGCCACCAAGTTTTTCATCTATACCCAGTCTTCGGGTCTGGTGATGCTGATTGCGATTCTGGCGCTGGTGTTCGTGCACTACAACGCCACCGGCGTCTGGACGTTCAACTACGAGCAGCTGCTGAAAACGCCGATGTCGCATACGGTGGAATACTTGCTGATGCTGGGCTTCTTTATCGCCTTCGCGGTAAAAATGCCGGTGGTGCCGCTGCACGGCTGGCTGCCGGACGCCCACAGCCAGGCGCCGACGGCGGGTTCAGTGGACCTCGCCGGCATTCTGCTGAAAACCGCCGCTTACGGTCTGCTGCGCTTTAGCCTGCCGCTGTTCCCTAACGCCTCGGCGGAATTCGCGCCGATCGCCATGTGGCTGGGCATTATCGGCATCTTCTACGGCGCCTGGATGGCCTTCTCGCAGACCGATATCAAACGCCTGATCGCCTACACCTCGATTTCCCATATGGGCTTCGTGCTGATCGCCATCTATACCGGCAGCCAGCTTGCCTTCCAGGGCGCCGTGGTGCAGATGATTGCGCACGGCCTCTCCGCCGCCGCGCTCTTTATTCTGTGCGGTCAGCTCTATGAGCGTCTGCATACGCGCGATATGCGTCAGATGGGCGGCCTCTGGTCGCGCATTAAGTGGATTCCGGGCCTGTCGCTCTTCTTTGCGGTCGCGAATCTGGGGATGCCGGGCACCGGCAACTTCGCCGGCGAATTTATGATCCTGACGGGCAGCTTCCAGGTGGTGCCGGTGATTATCGTTATCGCCACTTTCGGCCTGGTGTTCGCCTCGGTCTACTCGCTGATCATGATGCAGCGCGCCTACTACGGCGAAGCGAAGTCGAAAGATCCGCTGCCGGGCATGTCGCCGCGTGAATTTACGATGATTATGGTGCTGGTGGTTCTGCTGGTGCTGCTGGGCGTTTACCCGCAGCCGATTCTGGATACGTCCCATGCCGCCATGAGCAATATTCAGCAGTGGTTTACCGCTTCAATTTCAACTACAAGGCCGTAATTCGCCATGACAATAACTTTTCAACAATTGATCGCGTTGCTACCGCTGTTGATCGTCGGATTGACGGTGGTGGTTGTGATGCTGTCCATTGCCTGGCGACGCAACCACTTTGTTAACGCCACGCTGACGGTCATCGGTCTGAACCTGGCGCTGGTTTCGCTCTGGTTTGTGGGGCAGGCGGGCGCAATGGACGTGACGCCGCTGCTGCGGATCGATCCTTACGCCGTGTTCTATACCGCGCTGGTGATCCTGGCGAGCCTGGCAACCTGTACCTTTGCCTATCCCTGGCTGGCCGGTTTTCCGGATAACAAGGATGAGTTCTATCTGCTGGTGCTGATTGCGACGCTGGGCGGCATCGTGCTGGCGAGCGCCAATCATCTGGCGTCGCTGTTTATCGGCGTCGAGCTGCTGTCGCTGCCGCTGTTCGGTATGATCGGCTACGCCTTCCGGCAGAAGCGTTCGCTGGAAGCGGCGCTGAAATATACCATTCTGTCGGCGGCCGCCTCCTCTTTCCTGCTGTTCGGCATCGCGCTGATCTATGCCGATTCCGGCAGCCTGAGCTTCGTGAAGCTGGGAGAGAGCCTGAACGACGCCATGATTCAGCAGCCGCTGCTGCTGGTGGGTCTCGGCATGATGATTATCGGCCTCGGCTTTAAGCTGTCGCTGGTGCCGTTCCACCTCTGGACCCCGGACGTCTATCAGGGCGCGCCTGCGCCGGTGTCGACCTTCCTCGCCACCGCCAGCAAGATCGCCATCTTCGGCGTGATAATGCGTCTGTTTATGTACGCGCCGCTGACCGACAGCGAGGCGGTGCGCACCGTGCTGGGTCTGATCGCCTTCGTGTCGATTCTGTTCGGCAACCTGATGGCGATTTCGCAAAGCAACATTAAACGTCTGCTGGGCTACTCCTCGATTGCGCATCTCGGCTATCTGCTGGTGGCGCTGATCGCGGTGAAAACCCATCAGCTGTCGCTGGAGACCGCAGGCGTTTATCTGGCGGGCTACCTGTTCAGCAGCCTGGGCGCGTTTGGCGTCGTCAGCCTGATGTCCAGCCCGTACCGCGGCCCGGATGCCGATTCGCTCTACTCCTATCGCGGCCTGTTCTGGCACCGTCCGGTGCTGTCGGCGGTGATGACGGTAATGATGCTGTCGCTGGCCGGCATTCCAATGACGCTCGGCTTTATCGGCAAATTCTACGTTATCGCTTCCGGCGTCAACGCGAAGCTGTGGTGGCTGACGGCGGCCGTGGTTGTCGGCAGCGCCATCGGCCTCTACTACTATCTGCGCGTGACAGTGAGTCTCTACCTCAGCCCGCCGGAGCTGCATACGCGCGATACCCCGGCCAACTGGGCGTTTACCGCCGGCGGCGTGGTCGTGCTGATTTCAGCGATTCTGGTGCTGCTGCTCGGCGTTTATCCGCAGCCGCTGATTACGCTGGTGCAGATGGCGCAGCCGCTGATGTAAACCGCGTTTACCCTTGTGAAATCAGGCCCTCGGGCCTGATTTTTTTTGTCTTCAGGAGAGCCTATGGATATCAGCTGGCAAGACAGGCATCACAGCGAACTGAGCGCGCGGCAGCTTTATGCGCTGCTGGCGCTGCGCTGCGAAGTGTTCATCGTTGAGCAGACCTGTCCCTATCTGGACGTCGACGGTCAGGATCTGGTGGCGGATAACCGCCATATTCTGGGGATGCGCGGCGACGAGCTGGTGGCCTACGCGCGTATTTTGACGCCTGCGGACGAGGCCGCGCCGGTGGCGATCGGGCGCGTGGTCGTCTCTGCCAGCGCGCGGGGAATCAATCTCGGCAACCGGCTGATGGAGCAGGCGCTACGCAGCTGCGAGCAGCACTGGCCGGGGCGCGGGGTATATCTGTCGGCGCAGGCGCACCTGCAGAATTTCTATGGGCGCTTCGGTTTTCAGGCGGTCGGCGAGATCTATCTGGAAGACAACATTCCGCATATCGATATGCGCAAATAAAAAAACGGCGAGCTAAAAGCTCGCCGTTTCTCTTTTAGCCCACCGTCATCTGGCGGTCATCAACATATTTGCGCTGATCCGCCGGCGGCGGGAAATACTGATAGAGCCAGGTCTCGCTCAGGGTTTCATCTTTCGTGCGCAGGAACAGACGCATCTCCACCGGCGTTGTGGCGTCGCTCTCTGGATACCAGTCGAACAAGATGCGATAGCCGTTCATCGGCTCGACGTAAAGGATCTCTACCTGCTTAAAGGTGCCGGATGACAGGGTAATCACCGGCTCGATACCCTTCGGCGCGGCCGCTTTTAAATCGCCGCCGACGAAATCAATGGCGAAGCGACGACACCACTTCTCAGGGAAATGCTCGCCCGGCGCCCAGCCTTCCGGGAAGCCGCCGATGCCGGTACGGGTGGCGTCGACGCGCGCGAGACCGCTGCGCACCGGCGGCAGGCCGCTCCAATAAAGCTTGTAAGAGAAGCTGAATTCGCTGCCCGCCTTCACCGGCTCGGCCGGCTGCCAGAAGCAGACGATGTTATCCAGCGTTTCGCCGGTGGTGGGGATCTCCATCAGATTGATGGCGCCCTTGCCCCATTTGCCCACCGGCTCGACCCACAGGCTGGGGCGCTTGTCATACCAGCCGATAACATCCTGATAATCTTTGAAATCGTGATTAAGCTGCAACAGGCCGAAGCCGCGCGGGTTCTCATCCTGATAGGCGTTGAACTGCAGCTTCTGCGGGTTATTCAGCGGACGCGCGATCCACTCGCCGCTGCCGCTCCACATCGCCAAACGATCGGAGTCGTGGATCTGCGGATGATAGGTATTGCACATGCGGCGCTCGTTGGTGCCGCAGCTGAACATACTGGTCATGGGCGCAATGCCGAGCTGGCGGATCGCTTTGCGCGCATAGAGATGGTTCTCCACCTCCATTACCACGCGGTTCGCCTCGCAGTGAATGGTGAACTTATAGGCGCCGGTAACGCTGGCACCGTCCAGCAGGGCGTAGGCGACAAAGGTGGTGTCGTCCGCTTTCGGCGTTTCGAACCAGAATGCGGTGAAGTCGGGAAACTCCTCGCCGCCGTTGCTGAAGGTATTGACCGCCACGCCGCGCGCGGAAAGGCCGTACTGATAAGTGTCGTCCACGGCGCGGAAGTAGCTCGCGCCAAGGAAAGAGACGATATCGCGGCGCGCCAGCTCCGGTTTCTTAAAGGCGCGGAAGCCGGCGAAGCCGAGATCGTTTTTGCCCACCAGCTGCTGCGTATCCACCTTCGCGTTGTTGTAGTTGAACAGCTCGGGGCGGAAGTGGATCTCGCGCGCTTCGCGGCTGTCGGCATCGACCGAAAACATGCGGATGCGGCGCTTAAAGCCCATGCCGACGTGGAAAAACTGCACGTCGAGCTGGCGATCGGGGATATTGTTCCAGAGCGAATGACCGGCGTCGTACTGAATTTCGTTGTACGCCTGCGGCGTCAGCGTCGCCAGCGTCTCTGGCAGCGCGCCTGGCGCGCCACCCCAGGGTTGCTTCGCCAGCGCGGCGGCTTTCTTTTTCAGTACATCGAAATCGAAGCGCACGGCGGCACCGTCTGCAATGCCATCTTCTGCCCAGGCGGATTGCGCAAACAGCGTCGACAGGCCGGTCATGCCGCTGACGGCGGAGAAGGCCATTGACGCTTTCATAAACATTCTTCGATTCATGCCAGAAATTATTCCTTAGCGTTCGAGTGTGTTGTGACTGTCCTGCTCTGCGCGCAGGTGACGTAAAAGCGCAGATAACAGCAGGGTACGACAGTCTGCCAGATGAAAAATTCAGTCCGCCTTAAATTTATCAGATTAATCAAGAAGGCCGAGGAATTTCGTCTAAAACCGGGCTAAGGGAAACTCGGGGGAATCCTGGTGAAACCATCCTGCAAACGGCGATTTTGCCGCTATAGTTAAGAGACTGCTTTGTAAATGACACGGAGGAAATGATGGTAAAAGAGACAGAAGCTTTCGACACCAATCTGGATGATGATTTGGCGCTGTTGACCGAGACGCTGGAAGAAGTGTTAAAGTCGTCAGGCGATCCGACCGATCAGAAGTACATCGAGCTCAAAACCAAAGCGGAGCAGGCGCTGGAAGATGTGAAGTCACGCGTAAGCCAGGCTTCCGACAGCTACTACTATCGCGCGAAAAACGTCGCTTACCGCGCCGACGACTACGTGCATGAGAAACCCTGGCAGGGTATCGGCATCGGCGCCGCCGCCGGCCTGGTGCTCGGCCTGCTGCTGGCGCGTCGCTAAGACGTCGCAGCTAAAAACGGCGGGGCGACCCGCCGTTTGTTTTTCCCTTCCTCGCATTCCTTCTTGTTTGCCCCTTACTGCCGCTGACGCGAAATGCGCACTATTGTGTTGAGTTTACCCAGCGCGCTTCCTACAGTAGATCGATGGACAAAAGGAGATGAATACGTGATAAGAGTCGAGATGCTGTCTACAGGGGATGAGGTGCTGCACGGCCAAATCGTCGATACTAACGCCGCCTGGCTGGCGGATGTGCTGTTTCAGAACGGGTTGCCGATGAGCAGCCGCAGCACGGTAGGCGATTCGCTGTCGTCGCTGGTGGAAACGCTGCAGGCGCGCAGCGAGGTGGCGGATGTGCTGATCGTCAACGGCGGCCTCGGCCCGACCAGCGACGATCTCAGCGCGCTGGCGGCGGCGAAAGCCAGCGGCGTCGAGCTGGTGCTGCATCAGGCGTGGCTGGATAACATCGAGGCCTGGTTCGCCAGCCGCGGCCGCGTAATGGCGGCGAGCAACCGCAAGCAGGCGGAGATCCCCGCCAATGCCGAAATGCTGGATAATCCGGTCGGCACTGCCTGCGGCTTTGCGCTTCGGCTGAATCGCTGCTGGATCTTCTTCACGCCCGGCGTGCCCTCTGAATTCAAGGTGATGGTAGAGCAGCAGATTCTGCCGCGCCTCAAGCAGCAGTTCGACCTGCCTGAACCGCCGCTCTGCCTGCGCCTCACAACCTTCGGCCGCGGCGAGAGCGATATCGCCGCCGAGCTGGAGCCGCTGGCGCTGCCGGAAGGCGTGGTGATGGGCTATCGCTCTTCAATGCCGATTATCGAAATCAAACTGACCGGACCGGCCTCCCAGCGCGTGGCGATGGAGCAGGTCTGGCAGCAGGTGCGTCTGCTGCTGGCGGAGTGCACCATTTTCGAGGGCACGGAAGGCCTGCCGGCGCTGCTGGCGCGCGAACTCAAGGATCGCGGCTTCCGTCTGGCGCTCAGCGAGCAGTACACCGCCGGGTTGCTGCACTGGCAGCTGGCGGCGGCAGCGGTGCCGCTGAGCGCGGCGGAGATTCTGCCGGCGCAGCAGGAGGGGCTGGAGGAGCAGGTGCAGCGTACGCGCGCGCTGGCGGCGCATCAGGGGACAGTGCTGGCGCTGTCGACCGGCGCGCTGGAAGAGGGCGAAGTGTCGCTGGCGCTCCATACGCCGGAAGCGAGCTGGGGACAGCGGGTGAAGTTTACCCACGGTCGGCACAATCTGGAGACGCGGCAGAAGGTGGTGGCGATGATGGCGATGAATATGCTGCGCCGCTGGCTGCACGGCAGCGAGGTCAGCACCGGCCACGGCTGGATTGACGTGCTGGAGTCGGTGAAGCTGTAAAGGGCACTGTCATTGCTAACAGACCGCAAAAAAGCTCGGGCGCGGGCGTCATGGCCCGAGGAGCAAAGCGTCCCGCCCCAGGGATGGGGCGGGCCGAGCTGGCAGGGATGCCGCTTTTTGCGTCTTTGCGATCGGGCCATGACACCCGCGCTGGCACGGTTATCGCAGGCAACAAAAATTGCTACAGCTCGATTTCAATCTCGCCTTTCGCCAGACAGCAGCAGGGCAAAATCTCGCCCTGCTCCACAAACGCCAGCGGCGTTTCGGCATAGTGAACTTCGCCCTTCAGCAGGCGCGTGCGGCACGAACCGCAGTAGCCTTCGCGACACTGAAACTCTACGCACAGGTTATGCGCTTCGAGCGTCGTCAGCAGGTTAGGGTGATGCTCTGCGCACTCCAGCCGCTGGCCGGAGCTGCGCAGGATAATAACGGCACGGCTCATACTTATAGCTGGAAATCGTTAAAGTCGTCTTCGCCCACTTCCGAGTCGATTTGCCCCACCAGATAGGAGCTGACTTCTACTTCCTGCGGCGCGACCTGCACGTTGTCCGACACCAGCCAGGAGTTAATCCACGGAATCGGGTTAGAGCGCGTCTGGAACGGCAGATCCAGGCCCACCGCCTGCATACGGATATTGGTGATGTACTCGATGTACTGGCAGAGAATATCTTTGTTCAGGCCGATCATCGAACCGCCGCTAAACAGATATTCCGCCCACTCTTTCTCCTGGTCGGCCGCCTTCTTGAACAGTTCGAAACACTCCTGACGGCATTCGGCGGCGATCTCTTTCATCTCCGGATCGTCTTCGCCGGTGCGCATCAGGTTCAGCATATGCTGGGTGCCGGTCAGATGCAGCGCTTCGTCGCGCGCAATCAGACGGATAATCTTGGCGTTGCCTTCCATCAGCTCGCGCTCGGCGAAGGCGAAAGAGCAGGCGAAGCTGACGTAGAAGCGAATCGCCTCCAGCGCGTTAACGCTCATCAGGCAGATATAGAGCTGCTTTTTCAGCGCGCGCAGGTTCACGGTCACGCTCTTGCCGTTAACCTGATGCGTGCCTTCGCCCAGCAGATGCCAGTAGTTGGTCATCTCGATCAGATCGTCGTAGTACTTAGAGATATCCTGCGCGCGCGCGAGGATCTGCTCGTTGGTGACGATATCGTCGAACACCAGCGACGGATCGTTGACGATGTTGCGGATGATATGGGTGTAAGAGCGCGAGTGGATAGTCTCGGAGAAGGCCCAGGTTTCGACCCAGGTTTCCAGCTCGGGAATGGAAATCAGCGGCAGCAGCGCGACGTTCGGGCTGCGGCCCTGAATTGAGTCGAGCAGGGTCTGGTATTTCAGGTTGCTGATGAAAATATGCTTCTCATGCTCCGGCAGCGCCTGATAGTCGATGCGGTCGCGCGAGACGTCGACCTCTTCCGGACGCCAGAAAAAAGAGAGCTGCTTTTCAATCAGCTTTTCAAAAATGTCATATTTCTGCTGGTCGAAGCGCGCCACGTTGACGGACTGACCAAAGAACATCGGCTCTTTCAGCTGATCGTTTTTATTCTGTGAGAACGTAGTGTAAGCCATACAAACTGTCCAAATGTAGACGGGGCGCAGCGCGGCCCCGTGAAATAACGCAGGCGGGAGACGCGCTCCCGCCCAACCTTAAATCTTACAAGCGCCGCTTTCGCAACCGTCATCCTGGATAGAAGGCGCCAGATCGTCCTGGGCGTCTTCCGCGCCGTCGCGGGTGTTTTGGTAGTAGAGCGTTTTCACGCCGAACTTATACGCGGTCAGCAGATCTTTCAGCAGCTGCTTCATCGGCACCTTGCCGTTGGCGAAGCGCGACGGATCGTAGTTGGTGTTGGAGGAGATCGCCTGATCGATAAACTTCTGCATCACGCCGACCAGCTGCAGATAACCGTCGTTGGACGGCATTTCCCACAGCAGCTCGTACTGATCTTTCAGACGCTCATACTCCGGCACCACCTGACGCAGAATGCCGTCTTTAGAGGCTTTGATGCTGATATGGCCGCGCGGCGGCTCAATGCCGTTGGTGGCGTTGGAGATCTGCGACGAGGTCTCGGACGGCATCAGCGCGGAGAGCGTTGAGTTGCGCAGGCCGTGCGTCTTGATCGACTCGCGCAGGCCGTCCCAGTCCAGGTGCAGCGGCTCGTTGCAGATGCTGTCGAGATCCTTTTTATAGGTATCGATCGGCATAATGCCCTGCGAGTAGGTGGTTTCGTTGAACCACGGGCAGGCGCCTTGCTCTTTCGCCAGCTCGTTCGAGGCTTTCAGCAGGTAGTACTGAATCGCTTCGAAGGTTTTGTGCGTCAGGTTGTTGGCGCTGCCGTCAGAGTAGCGCACGCCGTTCTTCGCCAGGTAGTAAGCGAAGTTGATCACGCCGATACCCAGGGTGCGGCGGCCCATTGCGCCGCGTTTCGCGGCTGGAATCGGGTAGTCCTGATAGTCGAGCAGGGCGTCGAGGGCGCGTACCGCCAGGGTCGCCAGCTCTTCGAGATCGTCCAGGCTCTCGATCGCGCCGAGGTTGAACGCCGACAGCGTACAGAGGGCGATTTCGCCGTTCTCGTCGTTGACATCTTCCAGCGGTTTGGTCGGCAGGGCGATCTCCAGGCAAAGGTTAGACTGGCGCACCGGCGCAATGCTGGCGTCGAACGGGCTGTGGGTATTGCAGTGGTCGACGTTCTGGATGTAGATACGGCCAGTGGAGGCGCGCTCCTGCATCATCAGCGAGAAGAGATCGACCGCTTTCACGCGCTGTTTGCGGATGCTGTCGTCTTTCTCATATTTGGTGTAGAGGCGCTCAAACTCGTCCTGATCGGCAAAGAAAGCGTCGTACAGGCCAGGGACGTCGGACGGGCTGAACAGGGTGATCTCTTCGCCCTTCAGCAGGCGCTGATACATCAGCTTATTGATCTGCACGCCGTAGTCCATGTGACGCACGCGGTTGCCTTCTACGCCGCGGTTGTTCTTCAGCACCAGCAGGCTTTCTACTTCCAGATGCCACATCGGGTAGAACAGCGTCGCCGCGCCGCCGCGAACGCCGCCCTGCGAGCAGGATTTCACCGCGGTCTGGAAGTGCTTGTAAAACGGAATACAGCCGGTGTGGAAGGCTTCGCCGCCGCGGATCGGGCTGCCCAGCGCGCGAATGCGGCCGGCGTTGATGCCGATGCCGGCGCGCTGCGACACATACTTCACGATGGCGCTGGAAGTGGCGTTGATGGAGTCGAGGCTGTCGCCGCACTCGATCAGCACGCAGGAGCTGAACTGGCGCGTCGGGGTGCGCACGCCGGACATGATCGGCGTCGGCAGCGAAATCTTAAAGGTAGAGATCGCGTCGTAGAAGCGCTTGATGTAATCCATGCGGGTGTCGCGCGGATAGCCGGAGAACAGGCAGGCGGCAACCAGAATATAAAGGAACTGCGCGCTCTCGTAGATATCGCCGGTGACGCGGTTCTGCGCCAGGTATTTGCCTTCCAGCTGCTTGACCGCGGCGTAGGAGAAGTTCATATCGCGCCAGTGGTCGATAAAGCCGTCCATCTGCTCGAACTCTTCAACCGTGTAGTCTTCCAGCAGATGAGGATCGTATTTGCCCATCTCCACCATGCGCACCACCTGATCGTACAGCTTCGGCGGCTCGAACTGGCCGTACGCTTTTTTGCGCAGATGGAAGATCGCCAGGCGGGCAGCAAGGTATTGATAGTCCGGCGCGTCGCGCGAGATCAGGTCTGCTGCGGCCTTGATGATGGTCTCATGAATATCTGAGGTTCTGATGCCATCGTAGAACTGGATATGGGAGCGCAGTTCGACCTGGGAAACAGAGACGTTGTTCAGCCCTTCAGCGGCCCAGTCGAGTACCCGGTGAATCTTATCGAGATCAATGCGTTCCTGGCGGCCATCGCGTTTAGTAACGAGCAGACTTTGATTCATGTCGCGTTATACCATCCGTAAGTGAAAAAGAGTCCCCTGTTTATTCACAGGGTTATTCAATGTGAATAATTCTGTGGATAAACACTATATGTTGGGGGTTGGGAGAGATTGAGTAACAATATGGAGGTTATTCTAGTGACCTGCCGCCAGATAACAAGACAGAAAAATGATGGCTGTGGGGCTTGTATTTTGTGCGGAATTTCTTAACCCCGCGACTTATAAGGCTCAACCGCGTGTCAACTGCCAGGGTAAAAAAATCGAGATTTTGATCGACCGCTGATTTTTCGCACATCGCTGTGTTTTTTCCCGACAACCGACTAGCGGTGGAGCGGTTAGAAGAGAAAAAACGAGAACGGCAAGGTAGCAGGCGCGCAATCGCCTTGCGCGCCAGCGGGTTACTTTTTCACGTGGCGGGTATGCACCATGTAGTTCACATCGACGCCGCGGCCGAGGCGAAACTTGTCGCTCAGCGGGTTGTAGTGCAGGCCGATGATATGCTGCTCGCGCAGCGCGGTTTCGTCGACCCAGCCCAGCAGTTCGGACGGGCGGATAAACTTCTTCACGTCGTGGGTGCCGCGCGGCACCATGCGCAGCACATATTCCGCGCCGAATACCGCCATCAGCCAGGCTTTCGGGTTGCGGTTGATGGTAGAGAAGAAGACTTCGCCGCCCGGCTTCACCAGACGGGCGCAGGCGTGCACCACCGAACGCGGATCCGGCACGTGCTCCAGCATCTCCATACAGGTCACCACGTCATACTGGCCGGCGAACGCCTCGGCGTGATCTTCCACCGTCTGCTGGACGTAGTCGAGCGTTACCCCCTGTTCCAGCGCATGCAGGCGCGCCACCTGCAGCGGCTCGGCGCCCATATCGAGACCGGTCACCTCTGCGCCTTCGCGCGCCATGCTCTCCGCCAGGATGCCGCCGCCGCAGCCGACGTCCAGCACTTTTTTGCCGAACAGACCGTTACTGTGCTGCGCGATAAAGCCCAGACGCAGCGGGTTGATGCGGTGCAGAGGCTTGAACTCGCCTTCCAGATCCCACCAGCGCGAGGCGACCGCCTCAAACTTAGCGATTTCCTGCGCATCGACGTTGGGCTGCGTTTCCTGCGGTTGTGCATTCATTGAATCATTACTCCAGAAAAAATGTTGACTGAGTATAAACGCTTATTGCTTTCGGGGGCACCTTTCCGGCGCGACGAAAAGCGCGTGAAAACGGTGGTTAACGTTCACCAGCGGGCTGGTGTGTGATATACTTTCGCACCTTTAAAATCCGGGCATATGTAGAGGGAATGCGGCTCCATGAGCGACCTTGCAAGAGAAATTACACCGGTCAATATCGAAGAAGAGTTAAAGAGCTCCTACCTCGATTACGCCATGTCGGTCATTGTTGGCCGAGCCTTACCCGATGTTCGTGACGGCCTGAAGCCTGTCCACCGCCGCGTGCTTTACGCGATGAGCGAACTGGGTAACGACTGGAACAAACCCTATAAGAAATCCGCCCGTGTGGTCGGTGACGTCATCGGTAAATATCACCCGCACGGGGATTCCGCCGTTTACGACACCATCGTCCGCATGGCTCAGCCTTTCTCCCTGCGTTACATGCTGGTGGACGGACAGGGCAACTTCGGTTCCGTCGACGGCGACTCCGCCGCGGCGATGCGTTATACCGAAGTGCGCATGTCGCGTATCGCGCACGATCTGCTGGCAGACCTGGAAAAAGAGACCGTCGACTTCGTACCGAACTATGACGGCACCGAGCAGATCCCTGAAGTTCTGCCGACCAAAATCCCTAACCTACTGGTGAACGGCTCCTCCGGCATCGCGGTTGGGATGGCGACCAATATTCCGCCGCACAACCTGACGGAAGTGATCAACGGCTGCCTCGCCTATATCGACGACGAAGATATCAGCGTCGAAGGATTGATGGAGCACATTCCGGGGCCCGATTTTCCGACCGCCGCCATTATCAACGGCCGTCGCGGCATTGAAGAGGCGTACCGCACCGGGCGCGGCAAGATCTATATCCGCGCGCGCGGCGAAGTGGAAACCGACGCCAAAACCGGCCGCGAAACCATTGTGGTGCACCAGATCCCTTACCAGGTCAACAAAGCGCGTCTGATTGAGAAGATCGCCGAGCTGGTGAAAGAGAAGCGCGTCGAAGGCATCAGCGCGCTGCGCGACGAGTCGGACAAAGACGGCATGCGCATCGTGATCGAAGTGAAGCGTGATGCGGTCGGCGAGGTGGTGCTGAACAATCTCTACTCGCTGACGCAGCTGCAGGTCTCATTCGGCATCAATATGGTGGCGCTGCATCAGGGCCAGCCGAAGATCATGACGCTGAAGGAGATCCTCGAAGCCTTTGTGCGCCATCGTCGCGAAGTCGTGACGCGCCGCACCATTTTCGAACTGCGCAAAGCGCGCGACCGCGCGCATATCCTTGAAGGTCTGGCGATCGCGCTGGCCAACATCGATCCGATTATCGAGCTGATCCGCCGCGCGCCGAATCCGGCTGAAGCGAAAGCGGGCCTGATCGCGCAGGCGTGGGATCTGGGCAACGTCGCCGCCATGCTGGAGCGCGCGGGCGACGACGCCGCGCGTCCGGAGTGGCTGGACGACGAGTTCGGCATCCGCGACGGTCGCTACTACCTGACCGAACAGCAGGCGCAGGCGATCCTCGATTTGCGTCTGCAGAAGCTCACCGGACTTGAGCATGAAAAACTGCTCGACGAGTACAAAGAGCTGCTGGATCAAATCGCCGAGCTGCTCAACATCCTGATGAACGCCGAGCGTCTGATGGAAGTCATCCGGGAAGAGCTGATCGCCATGCGCGACCAGTTCGGCGACGAACGCCGCACCGAGATCACCGCCAACAGCGCGGACATCAACATCGAAGACCTGATCAATCAGGAAGATGTGGTGGTGACGCTGTCGCATCAGGGCTATGTGAAGTATCAGCCGCTTTCGGACTACGAAGCGCAGCGTCGCGGCGGCAAAGGCAAGTCGGCGGCGCGCATCAAGGAAGAGGATTTTATCGACCGTCTGCTGGTGGCCAACACCCACGACACTATCCTCTGCTTCTCCAGCCGCGGCCGTCTCTACTGGATGAAGGTCTACCAGCTGCCGGAAGCGAGCCGCGGGGCGCGCGGCCGTCCGATCGTCAACCTGCTGCCGCTGCAGCCTGACGAACGTATTACCGCCATCCTGCCGGTGCGCGAGTACACCGAAGGCTTCAACATCTTTATGGCGACCGCCAGCGGCACCGTGAAGAAAACGGCGTTGCAGGAGTTTAGCCGTCCGCGCAGCGCGGGCATCATCGCGGTAAACCTGCGCGAAGATGACGAGCTGATCGGCGTGGCGCTGACCAACGGCAACGACGAGGCGATGCTCTTCTCTGCCGGCGGCAAAGTGGTGCGCTTCGCTGAGAACGCCGTTCGCGCCATGGGCCGTACCGCCTCGGGCGTGCGCGGCATCAAGCTGGCGGAAGGGGATCGCGTGGTGTCGCTGATCGTGCCGCGTGAAGAGGGCGCCATTCTTACCGTGACGCAAAACGGCTACGGCAAGCGTACCGCAATTAGCGAGTACCCGACCCGTTCGCGCGCCACGCAGGGCGTGATCTCAATTAAAGTCACCGAGCGTAACGGTCCGGTGATTGGCGCGGTGCAGGTGGTGGACAGCGATCAGATCATGATGATTACCGACGCCGGCACGCTGGTGCGCACCCGCGTCTCCGAGGTCAGCATCGTCGGCCGTAACACCCAGGGCGTGATTCTGATCCGTACTGCGGAAGATGAGAACGTGGTGGGTCTGCAGCGCGTGGCCGAACCGGTGGAAGAGGAAGAGCTCGACGCTATCGACGGCAGCGTAGCGGAAGGCGAGGAAGATATCGCGCCGGAAGCGGAAGCGGAAGACGACGCGCCGGAAGCGGACGAAGAAGAGTAACGCTTCGCGCTTGCGCCGCCAGGGAAGGCGGCTCTGAATTTTACGGCAGGAAAGGGCAACCCGACCTGCCGTTGCTTTTTGCGGCGCGGCACGTTAAGCGCAGATGCCGACTGGCTTTTCTCCCCTGATGAAGCTAGTGTAATGAGCATCCTGAAGCCAGCCCGTCATTAACCTTGCCGTAGTGAGTTTCCCTTGAAATATCTGGTCTCTTTCCGAACCACGCTGCGCATCTCGCGCTACCTGTTCCGTGCGCTGGCGCTGCTGCTCTGGACGCTGGGCGCGGTGCTGACCACCTTCTTTATCATCGGCGTGCTGCATGACAAAGAGAACAGCGTGCGGCAAGAGTTCGCCAGCAACTATGGCCAGGCGGAATGGTATGTGCGCCACTCCGCCGACGTGATGCGCGAGCTAAAGTACATTTCTGAAAATCGCCTCACCAGCGCCAGCAGCGGCCTGGATATGATTAACGGCGTGCTGCCAGGCAAATCGACGCTGCCGCAGTTTACGCCGCTCTTTTCCAACGGCGACTGCTCCTCAATGAGCAATACCTGGCGCAACTCGCTCGATTCTCTCAGCTACTACATCAACTACTGGAAAAGCAACTTCGCCTCGACCTACGAGCTGAACCGCGTCTTTTTCATCGGCGGCGAAAGCCAGTGCCTGGCGGACTTCACTATCGGCAGCAGCAACGTGGATCGCGAACGCAGCCTTAAGACGCTGCGCGAGCGCGTGCTGCGCTATCGCAACGGCAACGACGAAGAGCGCCGCAATCCTGTCTACTGGGTTAACGCCAGCGCGCAGCCCGGCGTCGGCACCTTTTATATGATGGTGCCGGTTTACGTCGCCAATAAGCTGCAGGCGCTGCTGGGCGTCGAACAGAATATCCGGCTGGACGAGTTTATCCAGCCCGGCAGCCTGCCGGTGGTGGCCACCATCGTCGATGAGAATTATCGCCCGCTGCTGACGTCGCGTCGCGGCGGCGCCGGTTTCTCGCTTAACGATCTGTCGGACGACACCAGCTGGTTCGGTTATCTCGACGGCTATCGCCAGCTGGTGCTGAAAAAGCCGCTGCCGCCTTCCGATCTCAACGTGGTGTGGTCGGTGCCGACCCGCGTGCTGGTGGACCAGCTTAAGCTGATGATCATCAACGCGCTGCTGCTCAATCTGCTCAGCGCGATTGTGCTCTTTACCCTGGCCTGGCTGTTTGAGCGCCGGATGTTCCTGCCGGCCGAGGAGAATGCGCACCGGCTGGAGGAGCATGAGCAGTTCAACCGCAAAATCGTCGCCTCGGCGCCGGTGGGCATCTGCATTCTGCGTACCCGCGACGGCACCAATATTCTCAGCAACGAGCTGGCGCACAACTATCTGACGCTGCTGACGCAGGAAGATCGCCAGCGGCTCAATGAAATTATCGGCAGCCAGCAGGTCAACTTCGTCGATGTGCTGACCGGCAGCAACACCAATCTGCAAATCAGCTTCGTGCACTCGCGCTACCGCAACGAAAACGTGGCGATCTGCGTGCTGGTGGACGTCTCCGCGCGCGTGCGCATGGAGACGTCGCTGCAGGAGATGGCGCAGGCGGCGGAACAGGCGAGCCAGTCGAAGTCGATGTTTCTCGCCACCGTCAGCCACGAGCTGCGCACGCCGCTCTACGGCATTATCGGCAACCTCGACCTGATGCAGACTAAACAGCTGCCAAAAGAGGTCGATTCGCTGGTCACCGCAATGAACAACTCGTCGAGCCTGCTGCTAAAAATCATCAGCGATATTCTCGACTTCTCCAAGATTGAGTCGGAACAGCTGAAGATCGAGCCGCGTCCCTTTTCGCCGCGCGAAGTGCTCAGCCATATCGCCGGCAACTACCTCTCGCTGGTGATGAAAAAACGGCTGACGCTTTACTGCTTTATCGAGCATGACGTGCCGCTGGCGCTGGATGGCGATCCGCTGCGGCTTCAGCAGGTGATCTCCAACCTGCTTAACAACGCCATCAAGTTCACCCACACCGGCTGCATTATTCTCCACGCCTATGTGAAAGAGGGCTACCTGGCGTTTCGCATTCGCGATACCGGCGTGGGGATCCCGGGCAAAGAGATTACGCGGCTGTTCGATCCTTTCTTCCAGGTGGGCAACGGCGTGCAGCGCAACTTCCAGGGCACCGGCCTGGGCCTCGCCATTTGCGAAAAGCTGACCAATATGATGGACGGCGATATCGAAGTGGACTCCGAGCTAGGCATGGGCAGCCAGTTTATCGTGCGCATTCCGATCTATAACGGCCAGCATCCTGCGCCGCCGCTGCTCGACGGGCTGCACAACAAAAACCTGTGGATCGATATGCGCAACGACTATCTCGCCGGCTTTATCGAGCGCGATCTGCAGCAGCAGGGCATCGCTATCCTGCCGTATAACGGCAAAGGCGGCAGCGACGACGTGCTGATCACCGACTATGAGCCGGAAGGCGAGCAGACGCTGCGGGCGGTCATTATCTTCAGCGGCGCCCATATCGATATGCCGCGAGAAATCGCGCCGGGACACTGGCTGCACAGCACGGCGACGCCGCACGAACTGCCGAGCCTGCTGGCGCGCATCTACCGCATTGCCATTCAGAGCGACACGGCGACCAACCTTGAGCTCTCAGCGCCGGCGGAAGAGGTGATCAGCAACGACGATATTATGATTCTGATTGTCGACGACCATCCTATTAACCGCATGCTGCTGTCGGAGCAGCTCGGTACGCTGGGTTATCAGGTGAAAACCGCTCAGGACGGCGTCGACGCGCTTAACGTCATCAGCCGCAGCGAGATTGATATCGTGCTGAGCGACGTCAACATGCCGAATATGGACGGCTACCGCCTGACGCAGCGGTTGCGTCAGCTTGGCCACGTTTTCCCGGTGATCGGCGTTACCGCCAACGCGCTGGCAGAAGAGAAGCAGCGCTGCATGGAGGCCGGCATGGATAACTGCCTGTCGAAACCGGTGACGCTGGACGTACTGAAGACTACGCTGGCGGTTTACGCGGAGCGGGTAAGAAAAGCGCGGGAAGGGTAGGCGGACGTCAGCATGCTGACGCAGAAAACCAGACGGCGCCGGAGCGCCGTCTGAACAACGCGTTAGTCTTTGTCGACCTGGGTTGCGCTGACGGAGGAGAGATAGTTCAGCAGGGCGATATCGTTATCGACGCCCAGCTTCATCATCGCCGATTTTTTCTGGCTGCTGATGGTTTTGATGCTGCGGTTCAGTTTCTTGGCGATCTCTGTTACCAGGAAGCCTTCAGCGAACAGGCGCAGCACTTCGCTCTCTTTCGGCGACAGACGCTTGTCGCCATAGCCGCCAGCGCTGATCTTCTCCAGCAGTTTCGCGACGCTTTCCGGCGTGTACTTCTTGCCTTTTTGCAGAGCAGCCAGTGCTTTCGGCAGATCGGTTGGCGCGCCCTGTTTCAGCACGATGCCTTCGATATCCAGATCCAGCACGGCGCTCAGAATGGCCGGGTTGTTGTTCATGGTCAGAACAATAATCGACAGATCCGGATAGTGACGTTTGATATATTTGATCAGCGTGATGCCGTCGCCATATTTCTCGCCAGGCATGGAGAGATCGGTGATCAGAACGTTGGCGTCAAGCTTTGACAAGCTGTTAATCAGTGCTGTTGAGTCTTCGAACTCACCTACAACGTTGACCCATTCAATTTGTTCCAGAGATTTCCGGATACCGAAAAGAACAATTGGATGGTCATCGGCAATAATTACATTTAAGTTATTCATCTTATTGGTTACCTTGCTGCAGCAGTTCATTGACGTAAGCGTCAATGTCACTGGTGGTATTTGTAATGTTTGAATCGTCACATGCTTTGATGTGCAGTTCTAACTCTTCACAAAGCTGTTTGCCTGGCGTCAGGTTAAGCATGGCAAACACGCCTTTCAGGCGATGCGCTGTCTGAGCAAGCATGGCGTAGTCCTTTTCCGCCGACTCAGTATACAGTCTCTTTACATCAGGCGGTACTGTCTCGGTAAACAGCTGGAAGTAGCCGCCGCTAAGCAGCGGGGTTAATTCCTCGTCTTCTGTACTCTCATCCATGGAATCATGGGCCAGCTGTTGTTCAATCAGTGCCAGCAGCGCATCCTGCAGCGCATTGCTGAGATTGAAGTTGACCCGGTATTGCCGATCGTTTAGCGCGTGGTGACCCAGCTCATCCTCCGCCAGCAGCAGCGCCCAGCCGCTCAGCCTGTTGGGATCGTCGGTCACCAGCACGTCATGTTCCTGTCCTGACAGCCGCTCTGCGGGCGACAGGCAGCGCGCGCCCCAGTTCTCCAGATGTCGGCAGACGATTTTGTAAACATCTTCTACCTCGATCTCGATAAGCGCGGTCACGCCGTCCAGCAGCTTCTCCTCCTCCTCTTCCGGCCGCGGCTCTACCGCCAGCGGGAGTTGAATGCTGTAGCGCGTGCCGATATCGGGTTTAGCGAGAATTTCCAGACTGCCGCCCATCTGTTTGCACAGCTGCTTACAGAGGAAAAACGCCATGCCGGACGCCTGACCGTAGCGATCCTGACTGGTTTCGCCGAGGAACGGGAAGTCGGCGTTCGCCAGTTCGTCGACGGTCAGCCCTGCGCCGGTATCCACCAGCTCAATCAGCAGACGCTCCGGATGCGCCTCGTCGGCGCTCACCGTCAGGGAGATCTTGCCCCAGCGCGTGGTGGTCAGCGCGTAGTGCATCAGCGTGGCGAGCACTTTACGCAGCGCGCGGCGGTCGCCGAAGCGCTGCTCGTCGTTGGGCTGCAGGTTATTCACCACCAGCGACAGGCCCTTGCGGCGCATCAGCGGCAGGCTTTCCAGAGCGATCTCGTCCAGCAGCTCCTGCAGGTTGAAAACGCTGGCGTCTGGCGACCAGTCGTGCGCCTCCAGACGGTTAAGCAGGACGATGTCGTCCACCAGCCGCGCCAGGCCCTGGCTCTCGTCCAGCAGGTCGAGCACGGTTTCGTCTTCGTCGCGCTGGCTCAGCTGCACCAGCTGCGCCACCACGTTTTCCAGCGGGCGGTTAAGGGCGTGGCCGAGATTTTGCAGCAGCTGCTGGCGCATCTGATGGTTGCGATCCAGCACCTGCTGCGCCTTCTGCAGCTTTTTGTTCACCAGCAGCTCGCGATCCTGATCGCGCATCAAAAACAGCTGAGTATGGGGCGACAGCACGCTGCGCGCGTGGCGGATCTCATAGACTTCGTTGTTGATGGTCGCCTGCAGCACGCCCTGATGCTGGTCGGACATATTAATGATTTTTTGCAGATTCAGATGCGGCAAAAGATGTTCTGCGATCTTATTGCTGAGGATGGTGCGGTTGCTGGCGAAGTCATACACCAGCAGGCCGACCGGCAGGCTGGCGACGATCTCTTCGTTAAGCACGCGCAGCGAGTCCAGCTCCGCGCTCTGGTTTTCGCTCGGGCGCAGCGACTGCTGGCGCAGCAGCGTCATGCCGGCGAAAGAGAGCAGAAACAGCAGCAGGTTCACCAGCAGCGGCCACAGCAGATTATGCAGCGTATCCATCATCAGGCTGGTAAGCGGCACGCGATAGACCAGCTGCAGCGGCGTGCTCGGCAGAGTAGCGGCAATCTCCAGGTCGGGATTGACGATGGCGATCTGCGTGCTCTCGCTCTCTTCCTGACCGCTAGCGGCGGGCAGGGCAGTGTCCTGGCGCAGCTGGAAGTTTTCGATCGGCATGTTCTGCGGCGTCAGATCGTTGATCGGCAGGTCGAAGGCGACTACCGTTGCCAGGTGGCCCGGCTGGTTGAAAGTGGTGCGCAGGGTAAAGTAGTGGTCGTTCTGAAACGAGAAGTGGCGCAGCGGCGAGAAGCTTTCGCGCTCGTCCAGCGCGTTGGCCTGCTGCAGCATCTCGGCGCGGCGGCCATCCACCAGCGAGCTGATGGCACTCTCTTTATAGCGCGTCGCCATATCCTTCAGCGGCAGCGTAGAGATCATGATCAGGCTATTGTCCTGACCGTTAAGGAAATACATCGACCAGGACGGGTTCTCCGCGCCCCACAGCGTATCGAGGTAGCTCGACATGCGCATGGTCATATCGAGCGTGCTGCTGTCGTGCGAGCCGAAGATCAGCGCTTCGGTTTTGCGGCGGGTTTTTTCCAGATAGTAGACGTCCGGACGCAGCCGCGTCTCCTGCAGGCTGCTGTTCGGCGTGCTTCCCGCCGCGCTGGTGGCGAGATTCTCGTAAATTTGCCAGGTCGCAAAGCGATAGGCGTCGATGCGCTTTTGCGTCGCGCGCGCCAGATCGGCCATGGCATAGCGTTTCTCGGTCAGCCAGGCGTTGACCGAGTTGTGAACCATAAAGCCCAGCGCCAGCAGCAGCACCAGATTGAAAATCACAAAAAAGCGAGTGACATTGCCGGATGTCACTGGAAACTTAAAGGGCAACATAGCGTGTCAGGCACCTGAAATCATCGCGCAACCAGTCGGGCACTGGCGGCCACAGCCAGCAGCAGCAGCGCGATGAGCAGAAAGGCACCGCTGAGGCTCAGCCATTGAGAAATAAATCCGATTAAGGCCGGACCTGAGAGAATACCCGCATATCCCAGCGTTGTCATGGCGGAAATCCCGAGATTCGAGGGCATATCCTGTTGATTCCCGACAGCATTGAATAACATCGGCACCGTATTAGACAAACCGAAGCCCACCAGCAGGAAAGCGAGCAGCGCCATCTGCGGCCACGGCAGAAATACCGCCAGCGCCAGGCCGGCCGACGCGGTCAGCGCGCCCGTCAGCATCACAGAAAAGCGGCCGAAGCGGTGAATAATGCGGTCGCCGGTCAGGCGGCCGATGGTCATTGCTACCGAGAAGACCGCATAGCCCAGTCCGGCGTGCGCGGTGGACATCTCGGGGCGCTGCAGCAGCAGCAGCGCGCCCCAGTCGAGCACGGCGCCTTCGGCGAGAAACAGAATAAAGCAGAGCAGGCCGAGAAAGGCGACGAAGCCGCGCGGCACCACCAGCCACGGCTGATCGGGCTGATGCAGGCGTTCGCTCATCAGCGTCGGCAGGCTGGCCGCCAGCAGCAGCGCCATCAGAAGCAGCACCAGCGCCACCGACGCCAGCGGCGACAGACCGGCGCCCAGCAGCAGGCTGATCGCGCCCGCGCCCAGAATGCCGCCGAGGCTAAAGAAGCCGTGGAAGCCGGACATCATCGGCTTGCCGGCCGCTTTTTCCACCTCGACCGCCTGCACGTTCATCGCCACGTCCAGCATGCCCAGCCCGGCGCCGAAAACCATCAGCGTCGCGGCCATCATCCACATGACTTCCAGCGTCGCCAGCAGCGGCAGCATCGCCAGGATCACCAGCGTCGAGCCGAACATGACCCGGCGACAGCCGAAACGGCCTACCAGCGCGCCGGTAACCGGCATCGCCGCCAGCGATCCGATGCCGAGACAGAGCAGCAGCGCGCCCAGCGATGCGCCGCTCAGCGCCAGCCGCTCGCTGGCGAAGGGCACCAGCGGCGCCCAGGCGGACATGCCGAGACCGGCAATAAGAAAAACAAGGCGTGTTCCCAGACTGACTCGGCTGTGAAGTTTCCTGGGTGGGGCGGCGTCCATTGCGGTCATAGTGATATTCGTGAGTATTAAAGCGACGAAGTGTAGCATCAAAGCCGCGGCCGCATGCGCTGCCGGGAAGGGCAGAGTAGCGATAAAGCGGCGTGAAAGTCGGCATTTTAACGACTTTTATCCCGTCTCTGAATTTTTCC
The DNA here is from genome assembly GCF_002095575.1 of Pantoea septica. Classification (GTDB taxonomy): domain Bacteria; phylum Pseudomonadota; class Gammaproteobacteria; order Enterobacterales; family Enterobacteriaceae; genus Pantoea; species Pantoea septica. Next base: position 26,419 of record NZ_MLJJ01000013.1, read on the forward strand.
AGAACTTTCCTGGCAACGTTCCAAAAAAGCTGATGAGCTAAGCGTCACTTTTCCGCCTGGCTCGTTACGCTTCTGACCCGCCCAATTGGGCTGGCGTCGCCAGGCGCTGACCCGCCGCTATCGGTAAGGCGATGATATTCGCAACGCTTTACGCCGATATTTCTGGCGCACCCGCCAGAGCGTTTAAATAAGACCGGCATGCTCTGAGGCGAGGCGCTTTATTACGGTGATAAATTAACATGGGGAATATTCAGCATCTTCATTAGCCAGACGTGCGATTATTCGCAATAAGTGCCGGCCGTCGGCAGGGTTATTTTAAAGGCGTTAATTAAGTTTACTTTCGGATTCGGGGGGAAGGTCAAATTATGGGCAAAAAAAATGCCGGACATACAGGTCCGGCGGGAAATTAGGGTAAACATCTCATTCGGGGTGAATGAAGGTAATAATGAAATAAATGATGATAGCGGGATCTATTGTATTCTCAGATGACGTATATGTTTTATCATTCAGTGCTCATATGGCAACGCATGTAATACCATGAAAGTAAAAGTATAAAAATCGGTTTGATATTTTGTGCGATAATTTTTATCGATACGTGCTGGTTATTAGTTCCGCAATTATTACATCTGGAAATAACTGTTACGCATTATGAAACAGATTTGGAAATTTCGTAGCATTTTCGTGATGGCTTATTGCGCTTTATAAAATAACAATGGCGTGCCGGCTGAATTTTTAAGCGTTCAGCTCGCAGTGGCAAAAATAAGGCATATAACAGAGGGCAATAAAATGAAACGTCGCGTTCTCTCCCTGATGATCCCTGCGCTGCTGATCGCAGCGGGCTCTGCAAGCGCAGCGGAAATCTACAATAAAGACGGAAACAAATTAGACCTGTTCGGCAAAGTCGACGGTCTGCACTATTTCTCAGACAACGACGGTAATGACGGCGATCAGTCTTACCTGCGCTTCGGCTTCAAAGGCGAAACCCAGATTTCCGACCAGCTGACCGGTTACGGCCAGTGGGAATATCAGGCGGCGCTGAACACGTCGGAAGACGAAGGTACCGCTAATAGCTATACGCGCGTCGGCTTCGCCGGTATCAAGTTCGGCGATGCGGGCTCGTTCGACTACGGTCGTAACTACGGCGTAGCGTACGACATCGGCGCATGGACCGACGTCCTGCCAGAATTCGGCGGCGACACCTACGGCGCGGACAACTTTATGTTCCAGCGCGGCAACGGCATGGCGACCTACCGCAACTCTAACTTCTTCGGCCTGGTAGACGGCTGGAACTTCGCCGTTCAGTATCAGGGCAAAAACGACAACCCGAGCCGTGAAACCTCCGGCCGCAACGTGCTGGGCGAGAACGGCGACGGCTGGGGCCTGAGCACCACCTACGATCTGGGTTCTGGTCTGGGTATCGGCGCGGCAATGTTCTCTTCTGACCGTACCAGCAATCAGAACGGCGGCGATCCGGCTATTCTGGGTCGCGGCGACAAGGCGGAAGTCTACACCGGCGGTCTGAAGTATGACGCCAACAATATCTACCTGGCGGCGATGTACAGCCGTTCCTACAACGCTACGCGCTTCGGCTCCACTGACGACGACATCCATGGTTTCGCTGATAAAGCGGATAACTGGGAGCTGGTGGCGCAATATCAGTTCGACTTCGGCCTGCGTCCGTCCCTGGCGTTCGTGACCTCACGCGGCACCGACATTCAGAACTGGGGCAAACAGAACCTGAAAAAATATGTTGATGTGGGCGCGACCTACTACTTCAACAAAAACATGTCCACCTACGTTGATTACCAGATCAACCTGTTGGACGACAATGAATTCACCGACGCGGCCGGCATCAACACCGACGACACCGTGGCGCTGGGTCTGGTTTATCAGTTCTAAACCGCCCAGGAGCGTAGCCTGCGGGCTACGCTCCCTTGCGCAGAATCGCCGCCAGCGCGGCGGCTAAATCCTCTGTCACCGCTTCCGTCTCTTCTCCCCGCTGCGCCCGCACGATGGCGCCTTCCGCCAGCAACATAATCTGTCCGCTTTTGCCGCGTTCTGTTTGTGCCAGCCTGAGAGCGATGGCGTCTGCCATCTCTTGCTTATGTCGCCGGATCAGCGCGCTAATTTCAGGCAGGCTCTCGCCCAGCTCTGCGCTGGCGTTGATAAAGGCACAGCCGCGGAAATCCGCTTCGCTAAACCAGCTCTTTAGCGCGGCGGGCAGGGCATCCTGTAGAAGGGGCGTCTGCGCCAGCGCCTGCTGGAATCCCTCTATCCAGCGCTGATGCCGCTGCTCCAGCGCCGCTGCGATCAGCTGACTTTTCGCCGGGAAATGGCGATAGAAGGTCACCTTGGTCACACCCGCTTCTGCGATCACGCGATCGACGCCGGTGGCGCGAATACCCTGCTGGTAGAAGAGCCGCTGTGCCGTGGTCAGGATGCGGTCACGGGCGGCGGCGGCAGGATCGAAAACAAGCGGAGCGAGCATAATCAGGCCTCTGATTTTTTAGTAGACAGAATTGTCTACATGCAGCAGAGTAACGCAAGTAGACAATTCTGTCTACCTACTGACTTTAGCCGCAGGAGACGACAATGCTGCTTCCTCCCTTTAATGAACAGAGCGCAATCGAAAAAGTACGTATGGCGGAAGATGCCTGGAACAGCCGCGATCCGCAGCGGGTGTCGCAGGTTTATAGTCTGGAGACGCGCTGGCGCAACCGCAGCGAACACGTGCAGGGGCGTGACGCGGTGGTGGCATTTCTCAGCCGCAAATGGAGCCGGGAGCTGGATTACCGGCTGATCAAAGAGCTATGGGCGTGGCATGAAGACCGGCTGGCGGTGCGCTTTGCCTATGAATGGCATGACGACAGCGGCAACTGGTTCCGCAGCTTCGGCAATGAGAACTGGCGCTTCGGCGCTGACGGGCTGATGATTGAACGTTTCGCCTGCATCAACGACCTGCCGATAGCGGCCAGCGAACGACGCTTTCACTGGCCGCTCGGCAGACGCCCGGACGAGCATCCGGGGTTGAGCGAACTGGGGATGTAGCTACGACTGCAGCGTCCGCCTGCGGCTGGCCGCAGGCGGCGTTTTTGGCTGCGGCGGGGCGCTGCCCTCAAACCCTACCCCCGCCAGGGTGAACGCGGAAAAACTCAGCCACTGCTGCCACTGACCGAACGTTGATGATGATTTACGCATGCTGCACCTCCCGGAATTAAACCCGGTCTGAACAGTGCAGTATTTATGCCAGCTCGATCGCTCTCACAGCCACGGATTTTCCGCCTGCTTTGCTACACTGCCGCAGCATTTTGGTGCACAACTGCTCAACGCTGGCGCGCCGCGCCCCAGTCAAGCCGCTTTTGACGCCGCTGTTGTAGCAGCTTAACGATACTGAAAATAAATAGTCCGCCTGCGAACGCGAGAATCAGATAGATCATTGGGGCCTCCTGTTATCAGCCGGTTCCCTGCCAGAGATTGGGTCAGGCAGTGCGGGTTTACAAGCCGCTTTTGACTACTTTACTAACGACTTATGCTTTGTTTCAGGCTGGAATATAGCGTTACAGATGAGGGAAGAATGCGATACTGGAATATTCTGCTAATGACATCGGCAGTTTTCGCCCTGAGCGCCTGCGATAGCACAACGCCGCCGCAGGCGATGGTGCTGGAAGGCAAAACCATGGGCACGGTGTGGCGCGTGTCGCTGGCGGGCGTCGACGCGGCGCGCAAAGCGGCACTGCAGCAGGCGATCCAGCAGCAGCTTGATGCGGATGACCAGACTTTGTCGACCTGGAAACCCGATTCCGTGCTGTCGCGCTTCAACCGCTATCGGGGCGACGCGCCGCAGCCGGTCAGCGCCGATATGGCGGATATCGTCACCGAGGCGTTGCGTATCGGCGCGAAAACCAACGGCGCGATGGATATCACCGTAGGGCCGCTGGTGAATCTCTGGGGATTCGGCCCGGCGAAACAGCCTGCCCACAGCCCGACAGAGGCGGAGATCGTCGCCGCTAAGGCGCAAACCGGCCTACAGCATCTGCGCGTTCTCGAAACGGTGGAGGGGCAGTGGCTGCAAAAAGATCTGCCGGGACTCTATGTCGATCTCTCTACCATGGGCGAAGGCTACGCGACCGACCACCTGGCGCGCCTGATGGAGCGGGAAGGGATCAACAACTATCTGGTTTCGGTCGGCGGGGCGGTATTGAGTCGCGGGGAAAACGCGCAGGGCCAGCGCTGGCGCGTGGCGATCCAGAAACCTACCGACAGCGAAAACGCCGTGCAGGCGCGGGTTGACTTGCAGGGGCATGGCATCAGCACATCCGGCAGCTATCGCAACTATTATGAACTGGACGGCAAACGTATTTCACACGTCATCGATCCGGCGACCGGCCGCCCCATTGAGCACAGGCTGGTCTCCGCCACGGTGATCGCCACTACGGCGCTGGAAGCTGACGGCTGGGATACCGGCCTGATGGTGCTGGGTAGCGAAAAGGCGAAGGCGCTGGCGCTGCAGCAGCAGCTGGCGGTCTATCTTATCAGTAAAGAGGGCGATAAATTCGTCAGCTGGATGTCGCCGCAGTTCAAAGCTTTTTTGATCGACGGTGAGTAGCCGCGCAAGGGGGAATGATGCTTGATCTGTTTAGTGAAGAAGCGCCCTGGCAGGAGCCGCTGGCGGAGGGCGCGACCATTCTGCGACGCCGCGCGCGCGAAGAGGCGCCGGCGCTGATAGAGGCGCTTCTGGCGGTGGCGCAGCAGAATCCATTCCACCATCGCATCACGCCGGGCGGCCACCGCATGTCGGTGGCGATGACCAACTGCGGCGACTTCGGCTGGTCGAGCGACTCGCGCGGCTATCAGTATACCGAGCAGGATGCGGAAAATGGCCGCAAGTGGCCGCCGATGCCGCTGCTGTTTCGCCAGCTGGCGCTTGATTGCGCGCGCGAGGCGGGATTCCCGCAGTTCACTCCTGACGCCTGCCTGATCAACCGCTACGCGCCCGGCGCAAAGCTGACGCTGCATCAGGATAAAGATGAGCGCGATCTGCGTCAGCCGATCGTTTCGGTGTCGCTGGGGCTGCCGGCGGTGTTCCAGTTCGGCGGCTTCGCGCGCGGCGACGCCACTCAGCGCGTGCTGCTGGAGCATGGCGACGTGGTGGTATGGGGCGGACCGTCGCGCCTGCGCTACCACGGCATTTTGCCGCTTAAGCCCGGCGATCATCCGCTGGCTGGCGCGTTCCGCTACAACCTGACCTTCCGCCGCGCCTTCTGAGCGCGGCGCGATTGCGAATAACTATTGCTATCATTACGCATCGCTTTAAACTGCTGGCTGCTTTCCTGACTGCTGGACTTTTATATGGCGTTGCTCAAGGTTGTTTTTCGCCAGTTTCGCTGGCCTTTTATCGGCGTAATCCTGCTGACGCTGCTCAGCGCCGTGCTCGGCATCGCCATGATCGCCTATATCAACAGCGAAATGATCTCGGCGATCAATACCTCTTTCTCCGTGCTGCCTGGTTTTTTGCTGCAGCTGGTGCTGCTGATGGCGGTGACGCTCGCCGCCCAGCTGGCGCTGACGCTGCTGGGGCACCAGTTTGTCTGGCGGCTGCGCGGCGAATTTATCAAGCGCATCCTGGATACCCGCGTCGAGCGGCTGGAGCAGATCGGCAACGCTCAGCTGCTGGCCGGACTGACCAGCGATATTCGCGCCATCACCATCGCCTTCGTCCGCCTGCCGGAGCTGATTCAGGGCATTATCATCACGCTGGGATCGGCAATTTATCTCGCCTGGCTCTCGCCTAAAATGCTGATGGTCTCCAGCGTATGGATGGCGGTCACGCTGGTGGGCGGCTGGCTGCTGGTGTCGCGCGTTTATCGCCATATGGCGAAACTGCGCGAGGTAGAAGATGACCTCTACCGCGATTTCCAGACGGTAACGGAAGGGCGCAAAGAGCTGCACCTGAACCGCGAGCGCGCCCAGCTCATCTACGAAACCGTTTATCAGGAAGACGCGACAGCCTACCGTCACCATATCGTGCGCGCCGACACCTACCATCTCAGCGCGGTAAACTGGTCGAATATCATGACGCTCGGCGCTATCGGCATGGTGTTTTTTATGGCCAATAGCCTGGGCTGGGCGAACACCGCGGTGGCGGCGACCTTCTCGCTAACGCTGCTGTTCCTGCGCACGCCGCTGCTGTCGGCGGTCGGCGCGCTGCCGACGCTGCTCAGCGCTCAGGTAGCGTTTCGCAAGCTTAACGCCTTCGACCTGGCGCCCCATCAGGAGGGCTTCCATACGCTGCCGCCGCTGGCGGAGTGGCATACCCTGGAGCTGCGCGACGTCTGCTTCCACTATGGACAAAACGGTTTCGAAGTCGGCCCCATCAACCTGACGCTGCGGCGCGGCGAGCTGGTGTTCTTGATCGGTGGCAACGGCAGCGGCAAGTCGACGCTGGCGATGCTGCTGACGGGCCTCTACCAGCCGCACAGCGGCACGCTGCTGCTGGACGGCAAACCGATCGGCGCGGAAGAGATGGAGCGCTGGCGCAAGCATTTCTCCGCCGTATTTACCGACGTGCACCTGTTCGACCGGCTGATCGGGCGCGAAGGCGCGCCGGCGAATCCTAAGCTGGTGCAGGCCTGGCTTGAACGCCTGAAAATGCAGGACAAGCTGAAAATCGAAGGCAATAAAATCCTCAACCTGCAGCTGTCGAAAGGGCAGAGCAAGCGGCTCGCGCTGCTGCTGGCGGCGGCGGAAGAGCGCGACGTGCTGCTGCTGGACGAGTGGGCGGCGGATCAGGATCCTCACTTCCGCCGCGTCTTCTATCGCGAACTGCTGCCCTGGCTGCAGGCGTCGGGCAAAACCGTGTTCGCCATCAGCCACGACGACCACTATTTTATGCATGCCGACCGCCTGCTGGAGATGCGCGAAGGCAAACTCAGCGAGCTGACCGGACGCGAGCGTGACATGGCGACGCTGGATGCGGTACAGCGCACCGACCTCACTTATCAGCAGGAAGAAAAAGCTTAGCGAAAAGGGGACAGAGCCGGTTTTTTGTTGCCAGCCGCAGGACAGGTCAGCAGCGTCAGCACCCGAGCCGTCTCCAGCTGAAATTCCGCCTCCAGCCGCGTACCGACGGCAAACGCCGCGCTAAAGCTGTGGTTCAGCACGAGCACCGCTTTGCCTGCGGCGATATCCGCCTCCAGCAGGCTGGCCTGAGGAAAATCCATCGGCTGATGCAGCTGCGGCCACAGCGCTTTGTACAGACTCTCTTTCAGCGAAAACAGCAGCGTTGCGGCCTGCGAAAACGGCAGCGGCAGCGCGCGCAGCCGCACCTTTTCCTGGTCGCTCATCAGCAGCGCGGCGGTTTCCTCTGCGGTGCGCAGGCTCATCACGCTTTCAATATCAACGCCGATGCAGAGCGGCTGCTGGGTCACGGCCAGCGCCGCCGCGCCGTCGGTGTGCGACAGCGACGCCTGAATGCCGGGCGGCCAGATGGGCGATCGGTCGCTGTGGTTTTGCAGGAGAAAGTCGGGAATGCCGAGACTGGCCATTACCGCGCGCGCCAGCCAGCGGCTGGCCAGGTATTCAGCGCGGCGCTTTTTTACCGCCTGCCGCACAGCGGGCGGCAGGGGGAGATTCCAGCGCGCGCTGAAGCTGTCGTCATAGAGAGTCAGGTCGAAGCGCGCCTGCGCCAGCAGAACATCGCCACGGCGCAGATGCGCGGAGCGAATAAAGCCGCCTTCGGGAGGCGGCAGAGAAATGAGCTGAGGATGCATAGGGTTCCACGGCGGCGCGCAAAAGGGCATTAAAGCAGCCCGCCATGGTCGGGGCAACCGCTTAGTCGTTAGGCGGGATGGCAAAGCCCTTTACGGAAACCACGAAGTGATGGTGACCTTTAGTGATGCGCGCACCGCGATCGCACCAGCGCGAGGCCAGGCGAAAAAAATCGTCGCTGCCGATATTGTAAGCCAGTTCCACTTTGCTGACGCCTGAATGAAGCAGTTCTTCCGCATCCTGCAGGCTCTTCGCTTTGATAACCATAGTGATATCCATCCGAAATTCAGAGGCATTAAGATTAAGGAATGTTTATGACAGTTTTGTTTCATTAAGGTTAAAAAGCGCGGCGGCCTGCGATTTTTGTGAGGAAGATCAGCGTCGGCTGCGCAGAGTAAGCGGCTGAAGAGGGAGGCGGTATTTTATCCAGTGGGTAAAAAGCTTACAGGTCTCGCGCGGGCAGCCCCAGTAAAAAGGCCGCGCGTGGCGGCCTTTGTGGGTTACTGCTTTTGATCCGGTTCAGGACGTTTGTCGCCTGACTCGGGCGCGTTGTTTGGATCGTCTTTTTCAATGTAATGCATAAACTCTCCTCTTCGTTACCCACACAGAAGTCAGTATAGACCATGTTTCCGCACCCAGGGCGCGGAAGCCGCACGAGGCAGAGCCTTTGCGTCTGGGCGAAAAGAGAGAAAAGGCAAACGGCAGGCATAAAAAAAGCAGCCTTAACAGGCTGCTTTAGTAGGGAATTTTGGTCGGCACGAGAGGATTTGAACCTCCGACCCCTGACACCCCATGACAGTGCGCTACCAGGCTGCGCTACGTGCCGAACAGTGGGGCTTAGTCTACTGTTTATTTGGCGGAATGCAAGCAGCAGCCGTCTAACTGCCTCATAAATAATCAGTTAGCGATAAAACGCTTCTCTTCCGTCAGCACCTGCAGCAATAGCGCCAGCTGCGGCTTATGATCTTTCAGGGCATTGCCCCTGGCATCGTAAGCGCGATAGCTGCCGTTATTGTTGAGCACCAGCGTCACCTGCGGCGTCGTCACCACCAGACGATTATCTTCGCTGCTGGCGACCCAGTCGTGTCGACGCTGTGCGGCGAAGAGATCTTCCCCCTGCGAATAGTTCACCGGGTTGGTGCGCACGTGCAGCAGGCGCTGCATCAGCGTCGCCATTACATCCTGATGGTCGGTGAGGCGATCGATAGTCTGCGCAGGGGTGTCCGGCCAGTGGATTACCAGCGGAACCTGCAGGTTCGCGCGGTTGCCCACGCTCTCGACGTTGCCGTCCAGCGCCACGCCCTGCTGCGCGGTGATCACCACCACGGTATTTTTCAGCAGATCGCGCTGCTCCAGCGTGGCGAGCACCGTATGAATTTGCTCATCAATGGCGGCAGCCTGACGCAGATAGCTACGCTGACGCGTTTTCGCCGGAGAGCCGCTCAGATTGACGCCGTCCAGCGCCAGCCAGGAGAACCACGGATTGCCGTCGCCTTTCTGTCCGTTCAGCCAGTTCTGCCACTGGGAGACGGTGCTGGCGTTAGGCTGGCTGTCTGTCGCGGGCAGGCTATAGTCCGTCAGCAGCGCCTGGCGATAGAGCGGCTGGTTGAAGCCTTCGGAGGAGAAAAGTCCGAACTGGTAGCCTTGCGAACTTAACGCGCCGAGCAGTGCCGACGGCATGCGCGCCGACAGCACGCCGTCCATATAGCTGGCGGAAATACCGTAGAACAGGCCAAACAGCCCTTTTTCCGGCAGGTCGCCCGCGCTGAAGTGCTGGGTAAAGCGCAGGTTATCGCCGGCGAACTGATTAAGCTGCGGCAGCGCTTTCGCCATGTCGCCGGCGTTCAGCGACTTCACGGTGATCACCAGCAGGTTGTTGCGCGTGCCGCCGTCGCGGAAGGCGATATCGCTGAGCGGGTACTGCACCGACACCGCTTCCGGATCGCCCTGCTGGATCAGGCGCTGCTGGTAAGCCTGCGCGTCCAGCAGACCATGACGCTCCAGGAAGCGTCGCGCGGTCATCGGATAGGAGAGCGGCAGATTGGCGCGCTGCATGGTGATCGGACGATAAAAGTTGGCGTCGGCCCAGATATAGAGCAGATGGCTGGCGAAAAAAGCGGTGATAAACAGCGCCGCCAGCGGCTTGCCGAACGAGCGCCGGTTCAGGCTGCGCAGCTTCTGCCAGCTCCAGGTGGCGAACAGCATCTCCACAAGGAAAATCAGCGGCACGCTGATAAACATCAGCTGCCAGTCGCGCGCCATCTCGCTCTGGTCAGGGTTGATCACCAGCTCCCACACCACCGGATTAAGGTGGAGATGGAAGCGGTTGAACACCGCGCTGTCGACCATAATCAGCGTCAGCCCGACGGTGGCGATAATCGCCGACAAGACGCGCAGCAGCCGCTGCGACATCACCACGAAGGTGAGCGGGAATATCGCCAGCAGATAGACGGCGAATACGATAAAGCTGAAGTGGCCGATCCAGCTGCTGAAGGCGTAAATGCGCCCCGCGAGCGACGCGGGCCAGTCGGCGACCACCAGATAGCGGCTGCCTAAAATCAACGCGAATATAATATTAAACAGAGCAAACCAGTGCCCCCAGCTGATCATCTGGGAGACTTTTTCGCGGTAGCGCTGCCGGTTGGTTACCATATTATGCGATCAAATCAGCGATTAATGGGCGTTGTCGTCGCGTACGGAGGCCTGCAGGGCTTCCGCGAAAGAACGTGCCAGCGAACGGCGCTGCGCCGGCGCAACGTCGCTGTTGATCACGTTGGTCACCATATTTCCCAGCACCATCAGGGAAAGGTCGGTCGGCGCATTGTCTTTCTGCAGCACCTGGGCCAGTTGCGCGAGGAGTTTTTCCACGCGTTCGTCGCTGTAACGGGATGATTGTGGCATATCGTCGGCTAATCTCGTTTCAAAAGGCGGTATAGTACCGTAACGACAGGGTTTTTACCGCAATTTTATCGAAAGCGCATCGATCGGCCAAAGCATGGAGTTGAAAGCCGATGCGGGCGGTGTTTGAATACGCGCCTGAACTAAAAGGAGAGTCTACCATGAGTCTGGATATCGACCAGATTGCCCTGCATCAGCTGATCAAGCGCGACGAGAACCAGCTTGAGCTGGTACTGCGCGATACGCTGCTGCCAGCCAACGCCACCGTGGAAGCGATGGTAGAAGAGCTGCACCGCGTCTACAGCGCGAAAAACAAAGCCTACGGCCTGTTTAACGAAGAGAGCGAACTGGCGGAGGCGCTGCGCAACTGCCGCAAAGGCAATGACGACTTCCTGGCGTTCAGCCGCGCGGCGACCGGCCGGCTGCGCGACGAGCTGGCCAAATATCCTTTCGCCGAAGGCGGGGTAGTGCTGTTTGTGCACTATCGCTATCTGGCGGTGGAGTATCTGCTGATCGCGGTGCTCAACAGCCAGCGCAGCATGCGCGTCAACGAGCAGCTCGACATCAGCAGCACGCACTATCTCGACATCAACCATGCCGATATCGTGGCGCGCATTGACCTGACCGAATGGGAGCTGACGCCGGAATCCACGCGCTATCTGACCTTCCTGCGAGGACGCGTAGGGCGCAAGGTCGCCGATTTCTTTATGGATTTCCTCGGCGCCAGCGTCGGTCTGGATACCAAAGCGCAGAACCGCGGTCTGCTGCAGGCGGTGGACGACTACTGCGCGGAGTCGGAACTCGATAAAAGCGAGCGGCAGAACTATCGCCAGCAGGTTTACAGCTACTGCAACGAACAGCTGCAGGCGGGCGAGGAGATTGCGCTGGAGGATCTGTCGAAGGAGCTGCCGCCGCTCGGCGAGAAATCCTTTCAGGCCTTTACGCAGGAGCAGGGCTACGAGCTGGAAGAGCATTTCCCGGCCGATCGCAGCACGCTGCGCCAGCTGACTAAATTCGCCGGCAGCGGCGGCGGACTGACGCTCAATTTTGACGCCGGGCTGCTGGGCGAGCGCGTTTTCTGGGATCCGGCTACCGATACCTTAACTATCAAAGGTACGCCGCCGAACCTGCGCGATCAGCTGCAGCGCCGCACCAGCGGCAAATAAGCCTTCAGGCAGCCAAAAAAAACGCCGCATACGCGGCGTTTTTTATGTCGATTCGCAGGCGATTACGCGCGTACGAAGTCGATGTGGTGCAGTTTTGGCTTGAACGGGTGACGCTGAACAGCCTGCACTTTAACGTTGGTTTCTTTACCGTCGACAACCAGAGTCAGCACGTCGGTGTAGAAGCCTGGTTTGGTCTGCATGTTCATCACGGCGTCGTGATCCAGTTCGATAGAAACAGCGGCTTCGCTGCCACCATAGATGATGGCCGGGAATTTGTTCGCTGTGCGCAGGCGGCGGCTCGCACCCTTACCCTGCTCTTTACGTACTTCTGCGTTGATGGTCAACATGGTTATGTCTCTTCAATAATTCCTGCTACAGGCGACCCAGCAGCAGGCAGGTTGTTCAAAGGCGATTGCGAATGCAAAAGCGGGCGGCAGTATAGCGGTAATGGGCGAGGCGGGCAAATGATTCTGCCGCTTAGCGCAGCTCATTGGCGCGGCGGAAGCGGCCCTGATAGTCGAAAACTTTCTCGCGCACCTGCCAGAATTGTCCTTTCGCGCGCGCCACCACGAAATCGGGATGGCGCAGCAGCGGCTGCAGCGCCACAACGTCGGCGGCGGTCTGCCAGCCGAGCGGCACGCCCGGCGCGCGCTGATGCGGCCGCATAAAGAGCTGTTCGAACGCCTTGCGCTGTGCGGGCGTGCGCAGGCGGAAGCGCTCGTCGACGCTGGTGCCGTCTTCGTCGAAATAGGTCGCCTTCAGCCACTCGCCCTTGTCGTCGCGGCCGTGCGTCAGCGTCATGCCGCCGCAGCGCAGCACCAGCGCGTCCTTGAGCTTTAGGGCCGCCTTCAGCATATCGTCGGGATCGACCAGTATTTTGTCGCACTGGTGGCAGCGCCGCGCCGCGATATCGTTTTCCGCGCCGCAGTCGGGACAGCTTTTAAAGCGGAAGCGAAAATCGCACTGCTCGCGGTGGCCTTCGTCATCTTCCAGCACGCCCTGACAGCGGCGGCCAAAGTGCTCGATAATCATGCCGTCCGCGGTGGTTTTGCCCCAAAAGGTATTGGCGAAGCCGCAGGCGGGACAGAACACCTGCACCGGCTCATTGTCGCTGGCGCCTTTCGGCGCGCCCACTTCCGGGGTAAACAGGTCGTGCGGGTTGCCGGCGTAGTCCAGAATCAGGCAGCTGGTTTTGCCGGGCGACAGGCGCAGCCCGCGTCCGACTATCTGCTGATAGAGGCTGACCGACTCGGTAGGGCGCAAAATGGCGATCAGATCGACGTGGGGCGCATCGAAGCCGGTGGTCAGCACCGCGACGTTGACCAGAAACTTCAGCTGCTGCGCCTTAAAGGCGGCGATGGTGGCGTCGCGCTCTTTCGCCGGCGTCTCTGCCGAAATCAGCGCGCTGTTGGCGGGCAGCAGCGACAGGATCTCGCGCGCGTGCTCCACCGTCGAGGCAAACACCATCACGCCGCGCCGATCCTCGGCGAACTCTACGATCTGGCTGACGATATGCGGCGTTACGCGCTGCTGCTGCTTCAGCTCGCGATTGAGATCCGCCTCGCTGAACAGGCCGTTAGCCTGCGCCGTCAGGCGGCTGAAATCATACTGCACCACCGGCATATCGAGCCGCTCCGGCTCCACCAGAAAACCGTGCTTGATCATGTAGCGCAGCGGCAGCTCATAGATGCAGTCGCGAAACAGCGCCTTCTCGTCGCCGCGCACCATGCCGTGATAGTGGAAGTGATAGATCCAGCCTTTGCCGAGTCGAAACGGCGTCGCGGTCAGCCCCAGCAGACGCAGCTGCGGATTATGCTGACGCAGGTGGCTGAAAATCTGCTGATACTGGCTACTGTCGTCATCGCTGATGCGGTGGCACTCGTCGACGATCACCAGCGAAAAGGCGCTGTCGAACTGCGCCAGATTGCGCGCCACCGACTGCACGCTGCCGAACACCACCTTACGCTGGCTCTCTTTGCGCTGCAGGCCGGCGGCGAAGATATCCGCTTCCAGCCCGTAAGCCTGATATTTGCCGTGGTTCTGCTCCACCAGCTCTTTGACGTGCGCCAGCACCAGCACGCGCCCGCGCGCCAGCCGCGCCAGCTCGGCGATCACCAGGCTTTTGCCTGCGCCGGTGGGCAGCACGATCACCGCCGGTTCGGCGTGACGACGAAAATGGTTGAGGGTCGCGTTAACCGCGTCTTGCTGATAGGGACGTAGAGTAAAAGCCATGGCCGATCACTTTTGCGAAACCGGGCGAGATTATGCCATGAAAATGGATGAAACGCAGGAAGGGCTCTGTGCGGCGGCGTTGGTTCAGGCTATACTTCCCGCACTTTTTCAACGGGTAAAACCCCGTTTCAGTTTCCCTCCGCAGTAACAGGCAAAGCGAATTCATGCGACTCGATAAATTCATCTCTCAGCAACTGGAAGTCAGCCGGGCTATCGCCGGCCGTGAAATCCGGGCGCAAAAAGTCACCGTCAACGGCGAAGTGGTGCGCGACACCGCCTTCAAAATCCAGCCCGAGCATGAGGTGGAATATGACGGCAATCCGCTGCAGCTGCAGGTAGGCCCGCGCTACTTTATGCTGAACAAGCCGCAGGGCTATGTCTGCTCAACCGACGATCCCGATCACCCCACCATCCTCTACTTTATCGAAGAGCCGACCGCGTGGAAGCTGCACGCCGCGGGACGCCTCGATATCGACACGACCGGGCTGGTGCTGCTGACCGACGACGGCCAGTGGTCGCACCGCATTACCTCGCCGCGCCACCACTGCGAGAAAACCTACCGCGTGACGCTGGAGCATCCCGTCGCCGCGGATGTCGCGCAGCAGTTCGCCGAGGGCATTCAGCTGCACGGCGAAAAATCGCTGACCCAGCCGGCGCAAATGGAAGAGATTACGCCGACCGAGGTGCTGCTGACCCTCAGCGAAGGGCGCTATCATCAGGTGAAGCGCATGTTTGCCGCGGTAGGCAACCGCGTGGTCGGGCTGCATCGCGAACGTATCGGCGAGATCGTGCTGGATGACGATCTCGAGCCGGGCGAATATCGTCCGCTGACGGAAGACGAAATTAACAGCGTCGGGCTGCCCGACGAGTTAAAACAGAAATAGCGGAGCGGCCGTGCGCAAGGATAAAAACTCAGCTGCGGGACTGGTGGTGATTCTGGGATTGCTGGCGATGCTGATGCCGCTTTCCATCGATATGTACCTGCCCGCGATGCCGCAGATCGCCCGCGAATTCGGCGTGTCGGCAGGCAGCGTGCAGATGACGCTTAACCTCTATATTCTGGGGTTCGCCATCGGCCAGCTGGTCTACGGCCCGCTGGCGGACAGCTACGGCCGTAAGCCGGTGATCGTGCTCGGCACGCTGATTTTCGCCTGCGCGGCCGCCGCCTGCGCGCTGGCGCAGACCATCGACCAGCTGATTCTGATGCGCTTTCTGCACGGCCTCTCCGCCGCGGCGGCCAGCGTGGTGATCAACGCCCTGATGCGCGACAGCTACTCGAAAGAGGATTTCTCGCGCATGATGTCGTTCGTCATGCTGATCACCACTATCGCGCCGCTGCTGGCGCCGATTATCGGCGGCTGGCTGCTGCTGGCGTGGAACTGGCACGCCATTTTCTGGACGCTGTCGATCGCCGCGCTGATCACCACCGTGATGGTGATGACGCAGATCCGCGAGACGCTCAGGCCGGAGCAGCGCCAGCGTTTTCACCTGCGCACCATGCTGGGCAATTTCATTACGCTGTTTCGCCACAAGCGGGCCTTCAGCTATATGCTGGCGAGCGGTTTCTCGTTTGCCGGGCTGTTTACCTTTCTCAACGCCGGTCCCTTCGTTTATATCGAGGTCAATCACGTTTCGCCGCAGGACTTCGGCTACTACTTCGCGCTGAACGTGGTGTTTCTCTTCGTGATGACGCTTATCAACAGCCGTGCGGTGCGCCGCTTTGGTCCGCTGGCGATGTTCCGCGCCGGGCTGGTGATCCAGTTTGCGATGGGCATCTGGCTGCTGGCGGTGAGCGCGCTGCATATGGGATTCATTCCGCTGGTGCTGGGCGTCGCGATGTTTATCGGCTGCGTGTCGGTGGTCTCCTCTAACGCGATGGCGGTGATCCTCGACGAGTTTCCCCATATGGCGGGCACCGCATCGTCGCTGGCGGGCACGCTGCGGTTTGGCGTCGGCGGGCTGGTAGGCGCGCTGCTGTCAACGGCGAGCTTTAACAGCGCCTGGCCGATGGTGGGCACCATCGCGGCGTGCGCCACATGCTCGATGCTTTTCTTTTTGTACGCCTCGCGTCCTCGCGCTATCAAACACTAACCCGGTTGTTCTTTCAGACAGCTGGCAAAGCCCGAAAAGCAGGGCGGCATGGCCCGGTAACGGGCGCGCCTCAGGGATGAGGCGCGTATTTGCGCGGGCCGAGCGAGCATGGATGCAATGGACTTCGCGATCGGGCCCGGGCCATGTCACCCTGCGTCAGTGCCGCTGCAAAATTCCTTTTTCCCGCTTCGTTCCACTATACCCAGTTCAATATGTTTCTTAGTTGTGAATATTAATGATTAAGAAAGTAACCAGAATGCGTCTAAACTGATTGTTAACTGTCGATGAACGCGGTACTAATAGGCCAAAATGCGAGCCGACTCGCAAAAAACAATCTTTCCACACGTCGTATGTTGGGAAACGAAAGAGCAAGCCTTGACGTCCGTTTCTGCCGTTTAGCAGCAACAGCAAGTGCTGTTCATCGTGTCTGAAGTTAATCGCTCTGGGGATATCAATTAACTATGCTGCAACTTTCCATCGTGCATCGCCTGCCGCAGCGCTATCGCTGGGCCAGCGAGCTACATAGCGCCATCGTGGCGGAAGAGGGCGTCGCCAATGAGCAGGATCTTATTGCGCTGCGCCTGATTAGCCACGACGGGCGCCCCGGCTGGGACATTATGCATCAGCTGCAGGACGCGCTGGCGTCGATTCAGGTCGAGTGCAGAGTAGCGGAGTGCGAAGGCTCGCCCTGCCTCTTTATCTTGCGCAGCGACGAAAGCGCCACCAGCTGCTGCCTGAAAAACCAGGGCGTGGCCATCGCGGAGACCTTCAACGGTCACTGAGCTGCGCCGAGGCCAGCAGCTCGCGCGTATAATCTGCTGCGGGCGCGGCGAACAGCTTCTCGCAGTCGCCATGCTCGACCACTTCGCCCTGGCGCAGCACCATCACCTGATGGCACAGCGAGCGAACCACCTGCAAATCGTGACTGATAAAGAGATAGGTCAGCTGGCGCTGATGCTGCAGGCTGCGCAACAGCGTGAGGATCTGTTTCTGTACCGAGCGATCCAGCGACGAGGTCGGCTCGTCCAGCACCAGCAATTGCGGCTCCAGCACCAGCGCGCGGGCGATGGCGATCCGCTGCCTCTGACCGCCAGAAAACTCTGCCGCATAGCGGTGACGGCTCTCCGCCTCTAATCCCACTTCCTCCATCGCCGCGATAACGCGCGCCTGCTGTGCGGCAGCGCCGAGATTGGGCTGATGCACCGCCAAACCCTCGGCGATAATCTGCTGCACCGTCATGCGCGGATTGAGCGAGGAGTTCGGATCCTGAAACACCACCTGGATGCGGCGGCGCAGCGGCAACAGCGCCTTGCGCGACAGCGCATGCAGCGGCTGGCCGTCAAACCAGATTTCGCCCTGCGCGGCAAGCAGCCGCAGCAGCGCCAGTCCGGTGGTGCTTTTGCCGGAGCCGGATTCGCCTACGAGCCCCAGGCTCTCGCCGCGCCGCAGGGTAAAGCTGAGGTTGCTGACGGCGACTTTTTCCGCCACCTGCCGCCTGAAAAGGCCGCGCCGCACCGGAAAGCCGACGCGCAGGTTGCGCACCTGCAGCAGCGGTGGCGCGTCGTCGCGCAGCGGCACCGCGCGGCCTTCCGGCTCCGCCGCCAGCAGCTGTCGCGTATAGGGATGCTGCGGCTGGCTGAAGAGCTGACCGCTGCTGCTCTGCTCGACGATTCTGCCCTGACGCATCACGCTGACCCTGTCCGCCAGCTGGCGCACGATGCCCAAATCATGGGTAATAAACAGCATGGCCATGTTGCGTTCGCGCTGCAGATCGCGCAGCAGCCGCAGGATTTGCGCCTGAACGGTCACGTCGAGCGCGGTGGTCGGCTCATCGGCAATCAGCAGCGCGGGCTCGGTCAGCAGCGCCATGGCGATCATTACGCGCTGGCGCTCGCCGCCGGAGAGCTGATGAGGGAAATCATTCAGCCGCGCGGCGGCGTTGCGGATGCCGACCCGATCAAGAGCGCTGAGGATCTCCCCGCGCGCCGCCTCGCGCCGCATGCCGCGATGCAAAGAGAGCACTTCGTACAGCTGCTTCTCGATGGTGTGCAGCGGGTTGAGAGAGACCATAGGCTCCTGAAAGATCATCGCTATCTGGTCGCCGCGCAGCGCGCGCAGCCGCCGCTCGCCAACGCGCAGCAGATCCTCGCCGTTAAACAGAATCTCGCCGGCGGGGTAGCTCGCCGGCGGCGCGGGCAGCAGCTGCATCGCCGCAAGCGCCGTTACGCTTTTGCCCGAGCCCGACTCGCCCACCAGCGCCAGGGTTTCGCCCGCGTCGACGCGGAGGGAAACGTCCTCTACCACGTTGCGCGTCACGCCGCCGCGGGAAAAGGCGACGGAAAGATGATGAATGGCAAGCAGCGACATAGTCAGACTCCTCGGGCCGGGTCGAAGGCGTCACGTACCGCTTCGCCGATAAAGATCAGCAGCGACAGCAGGATCGCCAGCGTAAAGAAGCCTGCCAGGCCGAGCCACGGCGCCTGCAGGTTATTTTTGCCCTGCAGCAGCAGCTCGCCGAGCGACGGCGAGCCCACCGGCAGACCAAAGCCGAGAAAATCGAGCGAGGTCAGGGTAGCGATCGATCCGCACAGGATAAAGGGCAGAAAGGTGAGAGTGGCGACCATCGCATTGGGCAGCATATGCCGCAGCATAATGCGCCCGTCGCTGACGCCCAGCGCACGCGCGGCGCGGATATAGTCGAAGTTGCGCGTGCGCAGAAACTCGGCGCGCACCACGCTCACCAGCCCCATCCAGCCAAAAATTACCGTGACCAGCAGCAGCCACCAAAAGTTGGGCTGGATAACGCTGGAGAGCAGTATCAGCAGAAACAGCGCGGGCATGCCGGACCAGACCTCAATCACGCGCTGGCCGATCAGATCGACGCGGCCGCCGAAATAGCCCTGAACGGCGCCGACGATAATGCCGATGACGCTGGAAAACAGCGTCAGCAGGATGCCGAACAGCAGCGAAATGCGCGTGCCGTAGAGCAGGCGCGCCAGCACGTCGCCGCCGCTGGCGTCGGTGCCCAGCCAGTTCTGCGCCGAGGGCGGCGAAGGGAAGGGGGTCGAAGTGGCGAAGTTGATGGTGCTGTCGCTAAAGCGGATCGGCGCCCACAGCGCCCAGCCCTGCTGCTCTAGCCGTTTCTGCAGCCAGGGATCCTGATAGTCGGCGGCGGTGGGCAGCGCGCCGCCGAAATCGCTTTCGCTGTAGCTCACCAGCAGCGGCACGAACCAGTGCTGCTGATAGCGCACCAGCAGCGGCTTCTCGTTCGCCAGCAGATCGGCGGCGAGCGACAGCGCGAAGATAACCAGAAAGATCCACAGCGACCAATAGCCGCGTCGGTTGTGGCGGAAGCGCAGCCAGCGCTGCTGATTAACGGGAGACAAGCGCATCAGCGGCCCTCGAAATCGATACGGGGATCGACCAGCGTATAGGTCAGATCGCTGAGGATATTCATCAGCAGCCCGATCAGGGTGAAAATATAGAGCGTGCCGAACATCACCGGGTAGTCGCGCTGGATAGTGGCGTCGTAGCCCAGCAGGCCCAGACCGTTCAGCGAGAACATCACCTCGATCAGCACCGAACTGGTCAAAAACATGCCGATAAAGGTGGCGGGAAAGCTGGCGATCACCAGCAGCATGGCGTTACGGAAAACGTGATGATAAAGAATGCGTCGCTCGCTGACCCCTTTGGCGCGCGCCGTCACCACATACTGCTTGCGGATCTCGTCCAGAAAGCTGTTTTTAGTCAGCATGGTCAGGGTGGCGAAACCGCCAATGACCGTCGCCAGCACCGGCAGGCTGATGTGCCACAGGTAGTCGCCGATCTTTCCGTACCAGGAGAGCGAATCAAACTGCGGCGAGGTCAGGCCGCGCAGCGGAAACCAGTCGAAATAGCTGCCGCCGGCGAACAGCACGATCAGCATGATGCCGAACAGAAAGGCGGGCACCGAGTAGCCAATGATGATAAAGGTGCTGCTCCAGACGTCGAAGGCGCTGCCGTTGCGCACCGCTTTTTTAATGCCCAGCGGAATCGACACCAGATAGATAATCAGCGTGCTCCACAGCCCCAGGCTGATGGAAACCGGCAGGCTCTCTTTGATCAGCTGCAGCACCGATGCGCTGCGGAACAGGCTGTCGCCGAAGTCGAAGCGCACATAGTTCCACAGCATCTCGACGTAGCGCTGCCACATCGGCTTGTCGAAGCCGTAGCGCTTTTTGATTTCCGCAATCACTTCCGGATCGAGCCCGCGCGCGCCGCGGTACTCGCTGTCGCCGGGGCCGACGCGGTTGAGGGCGCCGCGCGCGCCGCTTTCTCCGCCGCCCGGCAGGCCGGTGGTCTGGCCGAACTGAATGTTAGCCAGCGCCTGATCGACCGGCCCGCCGGGAGCGATCTGCACGATAAAGAAGTTCAGCGTGATAATCGCCCACAGCGTGGGGATAATTAACAGCAGTCTGCGCAAGAAATAGGCGGCCAACTCAGGCTCCTCAGCGTCGTTCGGCCGGCAAACGCGCGGCTTTGTTCACGTCATACCACCAGCTTTCCAGCCCGCTCGCGAAGGCGGGCTTGACGGCGGGATGGGAGAATTTATTCCAGCAGGCTGTACGATCTTCCGCGTTGTACCACATCGGGATCATGTACGCATTCCATAACAGGATGCGATCCAGCGCCTGGCCGAGCGGCAGCAGCGCCGCTTTGTCGCCCTGATGCGCCACAATCGCTTTAACAAAGTGATCGACCAAAGGATCTTTCAGCCGAGCGCTATTCCAGGAAGAGTCGATGTAGTCGGACTGCCAGCTGACCTGCAAATCGGAACTGGGGATGGGCATCGCCAGGTAGACCCTGGCGGTCATGTCGTAATCGCCTTCGCGCAGCCGGCGCAGATACTGGGAAGCGTCCACCACGCGCAGCGTCAGGCTGATGCCGAGACGCGACAGGCTATGCTGCAGCGGCAGCGCCCAGTCGTTGCTGGCGCCGCTGCGCAGCAGCAGCTCGATGCGCAGCGGCTGGCCGGTCCGATCGTTCACCAGCTGCTGTTTTTTTACCTGCCAGCCCGCCTGCCGCAGCAAATCCAGCGCTTTCAGCAGATTCGCGCGATCGTAGCCGCTGCCGTCGGTGCGCGGCGGGGCGTAGGGCGTGGTGAATAGCTCCGGCGGCAGTTGATCTTTGAACGGAGCCAGCAGCGCCTGCTGCGCGGCGTCCGGCAGGCCGTGCGCGGCGTATTTGGTATTCTGAAAATAGCTGCTGACCCGCTGATAAGCGCCGTAGAACAGCGCCTTATTCATCCACTCGAAGTCGAACGCCAGCGTCAGCGCCTGGCGCACCCGACGGTCGCGGAACGGCGCCTTTTCGTTGTTGATGGCCAGCCAGGTGGTATTGGTCGACGCCTGGTTGGGCGTGATCTCTTTGACGATGTGCTGATTATCGAAATTGCGGCCGCGATACTGGGTCGCCCACTTTTTGGCGGATCCTTCCTGGCGCAGGTCGAACGCGCCTGCCTTAAAGGCTTCGAAGGCGACGTTATCGTCAAGGTAGTAGTCGTAGCGCAGCGTATCGAAATTGAACCGCCCGCGATTCACCGGCAGATCCGCCGCCCAGTAATTTTTCACCCGGCTGTACTCGATATACTGACCCAGCTTATAGCGGCTGATGCGGTAAGGGCCGCTAGAGAGCGGCGGGGCGCTCAGCGGCTCGTTGAACTTTTTATTCTGCCAGTCGCGCTGCGACAGCACCGGCAGCGTCAGCAGCCCCAGCATTAAATCCCGATCTGGCTTCGGCAGGTCGATGCGCACGCGCTGGCCGTCCAGCGCCTTTACCGTCGCGCCGCGATAAATGACGCGAAACTGCGGCACGCCTTCATGCATAAACTTAGCGAAGGTAAAGGCGACGTCCGACGCGGTGATGGGCGTGTCGTCGTGAAACCGCGCGCGTGGATTGAGGCGAATTTCCATCCAGCGGAAGTCGTCGGCATAGCGCGCCGACTCGGCGACCAGCGGATAGTAGCTGCCCGGCTCATCGTCGGAAGAGGTAAACAGGCGATCGTAAAGCGTCTCGGTGCCTGCGCCAGGATTGCCGCGCGAGGCGTAACGGTTAAAGTTATCGTAAGTGCCGACGACTGCCTGAGTAAGCTGGCCGCCTTTTGGCGCGGCGGGATCCGCATAGTCGAAGTGGCTGAAACCGGGCGCGTATTTTGGTTCGCCCAGCGTGGCGAAGGCGCGACTTTCGCGCACAACTTCCGCGCGCAGCGGCGCGCAAAGGGCCATTAACAGCAGCAGCGATATCAGGCGAAACAGCATAGGATTCAGGTTCTCCCGTGGTTATTCGCAGGCTAGCGTAGCAGCATCCGGGGCGGGGCGGCCAGCTATCCCGCCAGCGAAGCCAGGCTGCGGCTGCGGTAATAGTCGATTAGCCGGTCCGGCTTCAGCGGCCGGCTAAAAAGGTAGCCCTGCATATGGCTGACGCCGTGTTTCACCAGCCATGCCGCCTGCTCGCCGGTTTCCACCCCTTCGGCGACGGTTTTCAGGTTTAGCTTCTTCGCCAGATGGAGCACCGCGTCCAGCACCGGCGAGTTCAGGGTTTGCGTCCCGATGCTCTGCACGAAGCCGCGATCGATCTTGATATAGTCGAAGGGATATTTTTCCAGATAGATCAGCGCGCTGTGGCCGGTACCGAAATCGTCTATCGCAATCTGAATATCATTTTGATGCAGCCAGGCGAAAACCTCTCCGGCATTTTTATCGCGTACCATGGTGCGTTCAGTCACTTCAAAGACGTAGTTGAAATGGTTATCCGGCATGGCGGCGATCCAGCGCTTAACGTCCTGTTGAAAACTCTCCGACGCCAGATGCAGCGGCGAAAGATTCAGGCTCATATGGGTGCCGGCGGGAACGTAAGGATTGAGCCGGTGCGCGTCCCGCGCCACCAGCTCGAACAGATGACGCGTCAGCGGAATAATCAGGTTCAGCGACTCGGCGTAGCTGATAAACATATCCGGCGGGATAAGGCCTTCGCTGGGGTGGTTCCAGCGCAGCAGCGCTTCCAGCCCGTAGGCGCGTCCGCTAAGTGTGCTGATCAGCGGCTGGTACTCGACGTGAAACTCGCCGCGTTTGATGCCGAGCAGGATCTCTTTGCCGGGGCGCTGGTTCATCGACAGCAGCAGCCAGCAGCCGCCGCCTACCAGCAGCGACAGCAAAATGCCGCTCAGCACGATCATCTGAATATCGCGCATCGATACCGTATCGCCATAGAGAACAAACTGCAGCGGATAGCCGTCGAGCGCAAGCTGCATCAGCGGCTGCGGCGGCAGGTCGCTTTTCGCGATGGTGACAGGCTGCCAGCTGGCGAGCGCGTTGTTCTGCGCCACCAGCGCCATGCCGGAAATTTCGGGATGGTAAGAGGCCAGCAGCTGATAGGGCGTCAGGTTAAGATTGATGGTAGCGAGCACGCCGGACTGTACGCTTTGCGGATTGCGCAGCCAGAGAGCGAAAACCGGCTTGCCGGGCTGTAACGGCGTGCCGCTCAGCAGGCGCAGATCGCGATCGCGGCTGAGATCTGTCTGGTCGGAAATGGCGCTAAGCGGCAGGCGAAACGCCCCGGTCGCCGAGGAGCAAAAAGCGTAGCCCTCGCGCACCAGCAGAATCGCCCGCAGATCGCCAGCGAAGGCGGCGCGAGAGGTCAGTTCCTGGCTGATGGCGTGACAGTCGAAACGGCTAAAAGAGAGAAGGGGGTTCAGGGTATGGGTGACTAATCTGTCCAGCGACTGCTGTAGCGCATCGCGGCTGTCGTGCAGCAGCTGTTGATGCTGGAGCTGCCGCTTATGCCAGATGAATGTCAGCAAGATCAGGGTAAACAGAATAAAGAACAGGCTACCGAAAATCGCGCTGCTCCAGGCGATGCGGCGAGGGTAGGTGGCCTGGCGCATCAGCGTCCTGGACAATGGCATGAAGTGCTTTCCCCTTGTCTTATCTTTTATTATTGACTGTGCACGACTGCTCTCTGGCGAAGTCCATGAGAATATAACGAGAAGACAGGAAATGTCTCGTTATTCTTCTGATAAACAATCATTTTTACGTGATTACTATGCAATTATCCGGCGCAGGGGCGAAAAAAAACGCTGCCGAAGCAGCGTTCTGTTTTCTCTGGCTGAGAAACTATCGAAGGTCAGGAATCAGCTGGGATTACGGCTTAATACCCTACGTCCTTCGCGGTAGCGTTTTTTCCAGTAGCTGTCGTTCAGGCTGGAAATCATCACGCCGCTGCTGGTGGAGGCGTGGACGAAGTTATCGTTGCCGAGATAGATTCCTACGTGACGACCGGTTGAGCCGGCGCGGAACAGCACCAGATCGCCGGGACGCAGTTTGCCGCGTGAAATTTGGCTGCCGGTATCCTGCTGTTCAGAGGTTGAACGCGGCAGTTCTAAACCGAACTGATCGCGAAAAGTGCGCTGAACGAAAGCTGAACAGTCGATGCCGCGTTTGGTGTCGCCGCCGAGGCGGTAACGCACGCCTTTCCAGTCGGCGTATTGCTCCATGATGCGGGACTTAACATCCACGCTCCGCACCATCTCTTCGAATTCATCCTGAGACGCCTGAAGTAAAAAACCATTCTGGTTGTTAACTTCATGATTCTCGTTTTTTGCGTGTTGACCGGTACTGCTGCATGCCGAGAGGAGTGTTGCCAGCGCCACTGCAGGCACAATCCGCCAGATATATCTCAGTATTGGTTGAGACTTGACCATTGTTCGTATATTCCTTCGATGTCCTTACGACAGAATGTCGCCAGCCAAATGACAAAACGGATTGAGATTAATAAGCACTGCTCTCTAAGACAATTCCTTAATTACTAAAATGTGTTAACGAACACGTTTTTGTATAAAAAGGAGCCGAATTTTCTGCTGCTATACCCTCAACGCCTTGGAGGTTAACCGATTCCAGACGCCGTGGCGAGTGGTTTTACGTAATTTCTAATAGCTTTTTTTGATGTGAAATCAGTCTTTAACAGACTGGTTACTTTATCCGCAATTTTGGAAAATTATCCTTAAAATAAGGACATCAAATGAGGTCAATTCTTCGGGTAAGAGGCTTTTTAAGCGCTTTAGCGCTGGACAGCCTGGGAGAAAGCGCCTTTATAAGCAGAAAACATCATAATATTTTCTATATATCGCTAGATGATTAGCTTGCTAATAATACTGGCGGGATTTTAATAAGCGCGGAGAGAGAAGAATAGGGCCATTCTTCACTCCGCGCTTATCAATAGATTTGAGATTTAATTACCTGCGGCTATTCAGGCTTATATTTGCCGGGCAGTTTGCGGTAGAAGAAGCTGACAATCGCGTCGCTCAGCGGCGTCAGCAGCACCCAGCTCAGTCCCACCAGCAGCACCGAAAGCGAGCCGACGGCGATGTCGGTAAACCAGTGCGCGCCCGCCATCACGCGCGGCAGGGCGAAAATCACCACGATAGCGGCGCCGGCAAGAAAGGCGCGGAAGCCGAAATAGCGCCACATAAAACAAGCGAAAATCATCAGCATCATGCCGTGATCGCCAGGGAAGCTGTTGGACGAGGCGTCCTTGGCGGGAATGCCGGTCAGCTCGCTGACGCGATGGGCGTTTTCAAAAAACAGCGTCGGACTTTTATGCTGCACCGGCAGCAGGTGGCCGAGCTGGTTGAGAATAACCGCGCTGAGCAGCATGGTGATGCCAATCGCCAGCATGCGGCGGCGGCCCGGCGGCGTTTCGCGACGCCAGTAGACGAGATAGAGCGCCCCCATCGCCAGCAGCGACACCAAATCGAAGCCGCGGAAGTTAGCGATCGCCACCAGCAGGGCAAAGCCAGGGTGATCGACCATCTGGTTATTGAAGCTGAAGAAGATCCCTTTATCGATGCCCGCCCAGAAACCGTGATCGGGCGGCAGATACCAGGAGAGAAAGAGAACAACGCCAAGCGCGTTGAGCAGCACTATTGTGACAAAACGAGTTGCGCGCATCGTATTCACTCAAATAAAAATTAACAGGGGAAACTAACCTGGCCAGTTTAAACGAAGCCTCAACAGCTGAGACTGCAAACGATTCCAGTCCACAGGCTGCGAATGGATCAGTTCAATACGGCTGTCGGGCGCATCGGCGGTCAGGGTTTCGACCTGCACATCGCCGTGCTGACCGTTGAGGCGCAGCGTGCCGTCCGGCGTGCGCAGCACCCCTTTAATGCGCTCGACCGGGGCGAGACGCGCCCACGCCAGCAGCGCGGCGCCGTCGAAACGCGTCGCCCCGTCAAAGATCCAGCCGCAGGCTGCGTAGCCCTGGCCTTCATTTAGCGCCCGGCGCCAGCGCGCCTCGCCATCGAGGCGCAGCGCGGCGAGGCCGCTATCGCGTTGAGGATGGGCATGATGATGCGCGGGCTGCGGCAGCGCTTGACGGTTTGTGCGCGGGAGATCGAGCAGCGCCGCATCGACAGCGCCGAAGCGCGTTTCGATAAAAGCGCGGCCGTTAAGCATCGCCTCCTGCCACTGATGCAGGCGCTGGCGATCGTTTTCGTCCCAGCGGTCGCTTTTATTGCCGATAATCACGTCCGCCGCCGCCAGCTGATCGCGAAAATTTTCATTGGCCGTCACCCGCGCATGGGCGAGCTGGCGAGCGTCGAGCAGCGTCAGCGTGGCGTTAAGCTGCAGAAGCGGCTGATAAACCGGCGCGCTCAGCATCTCCAGCAGCTGACGCGGGTGCCCGAGACCGGTGGGTTCGATCAGCAGGCGATCCGGGCGGTTCTGCTTTAGCAGCATATTCAGTCCCACCTGCATTGGCAGGCCGTTGACGCAGCACATGCAGCCGCCGGGGATCTCCTTTAATGCCGCGCCGCTGTCGCGCAGCAGCGCGCCGTCGATGCCGATTTCGCCGAATTCATTAACCAGAATCGCCCAGTTTTCCTGCGCCGGCTTGCGGGCCAGCAGATGGCGCAGCAGGGTGGTTTTGCCGCTGCCGAGAAAGCCAGTAATAAGATTAACGCGCGTCATGCTCCTGCCTCCTTAAAAGAGAATGGCCGCGAAAGCGGCCATAATGTTACTTTATAACACAAGCAGGATCTGTTAGTCAGCACGGCTCATATAGCGGCGCTCGGCGATATGAATGCGGATGCGATCGCCGTTGCTCAGGTATTCCGGCACCTGAATGCTCAGACCGGTGCTCATGCCGGCCGGTTTGGTGCGCGCGCTGGCGGAAGCGCCTTTGATGCCCGGCGCGGTATCGACGATTTCCATATCCACGGTCTGCGGCAGCTCGAGCGCCAGCACCTGGCCGTCCATCGTCAGCACCTGGATGCCCGGAATGCCGCCTTCAGGAATAAACAGCAGCTCTTCTTCAATCTGATCTTTTTTGAACGAATAGGGCGTGTAGTCCTCGTCATCCATGAAAACGTATTCGTCGCCGTCGATATAAGAGAAGGTGACGCTGCGGCGGCTGAGCTGAATAACGTCCAGAATATCGTCGCCTTTAAAACGCTCTTCCACCTTCAGCCCGGTACGGATATCGGTGAAGCGCATCTTATACAGCGTTACGGCGCCGCGCGCGCTGGGACTCTGAATATCGATATCTTTAACCATCAGCAGCTTGCCGTTCCAGCTTACCGCCATTCCTTTTTTGATCTCATTCGCTCTTGGCATTGCAACTCTCGCTTAAAGAAGGACTCCGATGCGCGCCACGTTACTCGCGCCGGGGTAAACAGGCAATATGGCGCCGGAAAAAATGCGCGCGATGACGCAGACATGGCTTTCGCGCGCGCGGCCTGCTATTGTCGCGGTTCAACTCTCGCTGGAGCGCATCATGCAATGCCGTAGTCAGTGCGGCGCCTGCTGTACCGCGCCTTCGATCTCTTCGCCGATCCCCGGCATGCCTCAGGGCAAACCCGCCAATACCCCTTGCGTTCAGCTTGACGCCGATCTGCGCTGCAAACTGTTCGGCTCGCCGCTGCGGCCCGCCGTTTGCGCCGGTTTGCAGCCGTCGCGCGATATGTGCGGCGCCACGCGCCACGACGCGATGGTCTATCTGCTGCAGCTGGAAGCGGACACCGCGCCCTGACCGAGCTGAAGTTGCTGACGCGTGCGCCGTAGCCTGTGCACACCCTTACAGCGCGCCTTCAGCTCCCTGAGGTTATTCTTACTCCTTCCATTATGAAGTGTGCGTAACGTCAAAAATCTGCTACGCATTTTACGCATTTTCTTGCATGGCATCATGGGCTGTACCAGACTCCTTGAAACGTTTCAGCGCGGCAGAGACGCGCTTTGCGCCCCGTCGCCGCGCTTTAAACGGCCACCAGGCTGAAACGATTCAATTTCAGTAAGCGAGGAGAAATATGTTCCAGCTCGAATTGCAGGCCATCCACACCGGAGCCAGCGCACAAAATAAAGAAGAGGCGATCCGTCAGGTCGCGGCGGCGCTGACCGCAGCGGGCAACGTAGCGGAAGGCTATGTCAACGGCATGCTGGCGCGCGAGCAGCAGACCTCAACTTTTCTGGGCAACGGCATCGCCATTCCGCACGGCACCACCGATACGCGCGACCTGGTGCAGAAAACCGGCGTGCAGGTGTTTCAGTTTCCGCAGGGCGTCGCCTGGGGCGAAGATCAGACCGCCTATGTGGCGATCGGCATCGCGGCGAAATCTGACGAACACCTGGCGCTGCTGCGTCAGCTGACGCACGTGCTGAGCGACGACAGCGTCGCCGAACAGCTCAAAACCGCCTCGGCGGAAGATCTGCGCGCGCTGCTGATGGGCGAAAAACAGGCGGCCGAATTCAGCTTCGACACCTCGCTGATTACCTTAGACGTCGCCGCCAGCGACCTGATTACGCTGCAGGCGCTGAATGCCGGCCGCCTGCAGGCCGCAGGCGCGGTGGACGCCAGCTTTGTGGCCGACGTAATGGCCGCGACGCCGCTGAGCCTGGGTCAGGGCATCTGGCTGAGCGACAGCAGCCGCGGCAACCTGCGCAGCGCGGTCGCGGTCAGCCGCGCCGCCGCGCCGGGCGAATATCAGGGCGAGAAAGTGGCGCTGCTGGTCACGGTATCCGCCGTCGACGAGCGACCGCTGGAGGTGCTGAGCTATCTCAGCACGCTGCTGCAGAACGGCAAGGCGGATCGCCTGCTGAAAGCGGACGCGGCAGGCGTCTACGCGCTGCTGACCAGCGAAGTAGACGAGCAGGCCGAAGTGCTGAGCGCAGAGTTCACCATTCGCAACGAGCACGGGCTGCACGCGCGTCCCGGCACGGCGCTGGTCAGCGTGATCAAGCAGTTCAACAGTGATATCACCGTCACCAACCTCGACGGCAGCGGCAAACCGGCTAACGGCCGCAGCCTGATGAAAGTGGTGGCGCTGGGCGTGAAGAAAGGCCATCGCCTGCGCTTTACCGCCAGCGGCGAAGATGCGCAGCAGGCGTTGACCGCCATCGAAGAGGCGATTAATTCCGGCCTCGGCGAGGGGGCAGCATGAGCAGACGCGTCGCAACTATTACGCTGAATCCCGCTTACGATCTGGTGGGCTTCGTCCCGGAGATCGAGCGCGGCGAGGTCAACCTGGTGAAAACCACCGGCCTGCATGCGGCCGGCAAAGGCATCAACGTGGCGAAAGTGCTGAAAGATCTCGGCATTGACGTCACGGTAGGCGGCTTCCTCGGCAAAGAGAATCAGGACGGCTTTCAGCAGCTGTTCAGCGAGCTGGGCATTGCTAACCGTTTTCAGGTGGTGCCGGGCCGCACGCGCATCAACGTCAAGCTCACCGAGCAGAACAACGACGTGACCGATCTTAACTTCTCCGGCTTTGACGTAAGCCAGCAGGACTGGGATCGCTTTACCAGCGATTCGCTGACCTGGCTCGGCCAGTTCGACATGGTGTGCGTCAGCGGCAGCCTGCCGGCAGGCGTCCAGCCGGAAGCCTTTACCCGCTGGATGAGCGACCTGCGCACCCACTGCCCGTGCATAATTTTCGACAGCAGCCGCGAAGCGCTGGTAGCGGGCCTGAAAGCCGCGCCATGGCTGGTGAAGCCTAACCGCCGCGAGCTGGAAATCTGGGCAGGGCGCAAACTGCCGACGCTGCAGGATGTGATTGGCGCGGCGCATGAGCTGCGCGAGCAGGGCATCGCCCATGTGGTGATTTCGCTGGGCGCGGAGGGCGCCCTCTGGGTCAACGCCTCAGGCGAATGGATCGCCAGGCCGCCGGCGTGCGAAGTGGTCAGCACCGTGGGCGCGGGCGACTCAATGGTCGGCGGCCTGATTTACGGCCTGCTGATGCGCGAATCCAGCGAACACACGCTGCGTCTTGCGACGGCGGTGGCGGCCATGGCCGTCAGCCAGAGCAACGTCGGCGTTACCGATCGTACCCAGTTGGCCGCGATGATGGCGCGCGTCGACTTACAACCCGTTAACTGACAGCAGGAGAGCGATAATGAAAACGCTGCTGATAAAAGATCCTTCTATTGGCCAGGCCTCGGCCTGGATGGCGCAACAGCGCCTGACTGCCGCCGCCGCGCAGGCGGGTTTCTCCTTTACGGACAACCCGGCGGAAGCGGAGCTGGCGATCGTCCTCGGCCGCGAGCTGCCGAACGACGCCGCGCTGAACGGCAAATCTGTCTGGCTGGGCGATGCGCAGCAGGCGGTGCGCGCGCCCGAGCAGTTCCTTGCCCAGGCGAAAGCGGAAGCTAAACCCTGGCAGCCGGCGGCCGTCGCAACGGCTGCGGCGCCGACGGCTGTGCAGCCGAACGCGCAAAAACGTATTGTCGCGGTCACCGCCTGTCCGACCGGCGTGGCGCACACCTTTATGGCCGCCGAAGCGATCCAGGCGGAAGCGACCAAACGCGGCTGGTGGGTGAAAGTGGAAACCCGCGGCTCCGTCGGCGCAGGCAACGCGATTACGCCGGAAGAAGTGGCGGCGGCCGATCTGGTGATCGTGGCGGCGGATATCGAGGTCGACCTGGCGAAGTTCGCCGGTAAGCCGATGTACCGCACCTCAACCGGTCTGGCGCTGAAGAAGACGGCGCAGGAGCTGGATAAGGCGGTGGCTGAAGCCAGACCTTACAAAGCTGCCGGCGCGCAGAGCGGCGAGCCGCAGGAAGAGAAAAAAGAGAAAGCGGGCGCTTACCGTCACCTGCTGACCGGCGTCTCCTATATGCTGCCGATGGTGGTGGCGGGCGGCCTGAGCATTGCGCTCTCCTTCGCCTTCGGCATTACCGCCTTTAAAGAGCCGGGCACGCTGGCGGCGGCGCTGATGCAGATCGGCGGCGGCAGCGCCTTTGCGCTGATGGTGCCGGTGCTGGCGGGCTTTATCGCGTTCTCTATTGCCGATCGTCCGGGCCTGACGCCGGGCCTGATTGGCGGCATGATCGCCACCAGCATTAACGCCGGCTTCCTCGGCGGCATCATTGCCGGTTTCATCGCCGGTTATGCGGCTAAGCTGATCAGCGGCAAGCTCAAGCTGCCGCAGAGTATGGAAGCGTTGAAGCCTATTCTGATTATTCCGCTGGTGGCCAGCCTGATTACCGGCCTTCTGATGATCTACGTGGTGGGCAAACCGGTTGCGGCGATCATGACCGGCCTGACTGCCTGGCTGGCGAACATGGGCACGGCGAACGCGGTGCTGCTGGGCGCGATTCTGGGCGGCATGATGTGTACCGATATGGGCGGTCCGGTGAATAAAGTGGCCTACGCTTTCGGCGTCGGCCTGCTGAGTTCGCAGACCTACGCGCCGATGGCGGCAATTATGGCTGCGGGTATGGTGCCTCCGCTGGCGATGGGCGTTGCAACGCTGGTGGCGCGCCGTAAGTTCAACAAAGGTCAGCAGGAGGGCGGTAAAGCGGCGCTGGTGCTCGGCCTCTGCTTTATCTCTGAAGGCGCGATCCCGTTTGCGGCACGCGATCCGATGCGCGTACTGCCGTGCTGTATCGTCGGCGGCGCACTGACCGGCGCTATCTCGATGTATATCGGCGCGAAGCTGATGGCGCCGCACGGCGGCCTGTTCGTGCTGCTTATCCCTGGCGCGATTACGCCGGTGCTGGGCTACCTGGTATCGATTATCGTCGGCACGGCGGTGGCGGGACTGAGCTATGCCATCCTGAAACGCCCGGAAGAGGAGCTGGCGAAAGCCTGATCCTTGCTATAAGAAAAAGGGAGCCATGCGGCTCCCTTTTTCTTTCGTGCCTGCGCGGGTGGCATGGCCCGATCGCAAAGACGCAAAAGACGGCATCCTTGCCAGCTCGGCCCACGCGTCTACGCACCTCATCCCTGAGGCGCGCCCGTTCCCGGGCCAACGCCTGGCGTTGTTCAAACAGGCTCCCGGCGTTTTTGTCCATGGCGCGGGACGCTTCGCTCTTCGGCCCATGCCACCCGCTTGTTAACCTTTGTGCGGTGTGCAGGCAGCAAGGCGGTTTTAACTCTTCTGCTCTGCCTTTAGCCAGGCGATCTCATCTTTCCAGATATCCGGATTAATGGTTTCCAGAATCAGCGGAATACCATCAAAGCGCGCATCCTTCATCAGCCAGCTAAACGGCGTTTTGCCGATATTGCCTTCGCCAAGGCTGTGATGACGATCAACGCGGCTGCCGAAGGCGCTCTTGGCGTCATTAAGGTGCATGCCGCGCAAATACTGGAAGCCGACGATGCGCTCGAACTCGGCGAAGGTCTCTTCGCACGCCTCTTCGGTACGCAGATCGTAGCCGCCCGCGAAGGCATGACAGGTATCGATACAGACGCCGACGCGCGATTTATCCTCGACGTGCTCGATAATGGTCGCCAGATGTTCAAAGCGAAAGCCGAGGTTGCTGCCCTGGCCGGCGGTATTCTCGATGACCGCCACCACCTGCGAGGTCTTATCCAGCGCGATATTCACCGACTCGGCGATGCGCTTCAGGCACGCCTCTTCGTCTATCTTGTTCAGATGGCTGCCGGGATGGAAGTTAAGCAGCGTCAGACCGAGCTGCTCGGCGCGCTGCATCTCGTCGATAAAAGCGGCGCGCGACTTCTCCAGCGGCTCCGCTTCCGGATGGCCCAGGTTAATCAGAAAGCTGTCGTGCGGCAGGATCTGCTGCGGGCCAAAATGATATTTTTCGCAGGCGGCCTTGAAGGCGTCGATGGTCTCCGCCGAAAGCGGGGCCGCCTTCCACTGCCGCTGATTCTTGGTAAACAGGGCAAACGCGGTGGCTTCCAGTTCATGGGCACGAATCACTGCCTGCTCTACGCCGCCAGACGCGCTGACGTGTGCGCCGATATATTTCATGCCGCTTCTCCAGAAAAGGCTGACTAAAAGAAGCCCGCATCATACCCGATGCGTCTAATGCAAGAAATGCTGCGCCAGCAGATTGATGGCGCCGCCGCCGACGATCAGCCAGACGAATACCATCAGCCCCAGCAGCAGCGGTTTCACGCCTGCCTGACGCAGCGCGCCGAAGCGCGTGGTGAGGCCGAGCGCCGCCATCGCCATCGCCAGCAGCAGGTTAGCGACCTGATTAATATCGGCGACCCAGGCGGCCGGCAGCAGATGCAGCGAGTTGAACAGCGCCACGCCGATGAAACCGAGCGCGAACCAGGGAAACGCGATGCCCTGGCGCGGCGTTTGCTGCGGCGCGCGGCGCAGCCAGCCGCTCAGGCAGAGCAGAAACGGCGCCAGCATCATGACGCGCAGCATTTTAGCGATCACCGCGCTGTTCTCCGCCACCGGACCTACCGCATGACCGGCCGCCACCACCTGCGCCACCTCATGGATGGTCGAACCGGTAAAGATGCCGAACTGCGCGACGCTCAGCTGAGGGAAGTAGTGCTGCGCCAGCAGCCAGAGCGGGGGATAGATCAGGATCGCGAGGGTGCCGTACAGCACCACGGTCGCCACCGCCACCGCCACTTTCGTCGGCGACGCTTTCACCACCGGCTCGGTCGCGAGCACCGCCGCCGCACCGCAGATGCTGCTGCCCGCGCCGATCAGCCAGACCGTTTCGCGGTCAAGCTTCAGCAGCTTTATGCCCAGCAGACAGGTAATAAAGAAGGTCGAGCTCAGCGTCAGCACGTCGATCAGCACGCCGCTCGCGCCGACATCGGCGATCTGCTGCAGCGTAATGCGAAAACCGAACAGAATCACGCCGAGGCGCAACAGCTTCTGCTTCGCCAGCAGCACGCCCGCGTCGCAGTGCGGGGCGAGAGAAGGGTAAAGCGTGTTGCCGACCAGAATGCCGAGCATAATCGCCAGCGTCAGCGCGCCGAGGCCCAGACCGGCGATCTCCGGGCGCTGCGCCAGCCAGGCGGCACCGCCGGCAATCGCAGCGGTCAGCAGCAGGCCGGGAAAGCGGTGATGAATAAAAAAGGGAAGTCGAGGAAAAGTCAGCTCTGTCATAATCTGCTCCTTATGTCGGGCAAAGCATGCGCCGCGCTGGCTTAAAAGTGAAATTGATAATATATTTATAATTAACCAGATAAAACGATAAGGCCGAAAAATGTTGTTTGGACGTTTGCGCCGCTGGGCCGCTCTGATCAAAAAAGATGTGCTGACGCTGTGGTTCGCCTGCCGTGACCCGCGCACCCCATGGTGGTTCAAGCTGCTGGCCTTCGGGCTGGTGGCCTATGCGCTCAGCCCCATCGATCTGATCCCCGATTTCATCCCCATCGTCGGCCTGCTCGACGATGCGATTATCATTCCGCTCGGCGTGCTGATCCTGCTGCGTCTGCTGCCGCGCGACGTCCGCATCGGCAGCGCTGAGCGCGCCGAAGTGCAGCGGGCGCGCGGCAAAAAAGTGGTCAGCGGCTTCGGCCTGTTTCTGATGGTGCTGATCTGGCTGGCGGTGCTGTACTACCTTGTCCAGCGCTACGCGATGTAAGGAGAGCCCATGCATATCACGCTGCGGCAGATAGAAGTTTTTACCGAAGTGCTGAAAAGCGGCTCGACCACGCAGGCTTCGCAGGTGCTGGCGCTCTCGCAGTCGGCGGTGAGCGCGGCGCTGGCGGATCTGGAAGGCCAGCTTGGCGTGCAGCTGTTCGATCGCGTCGGCAAGCGGCTGGTGCTCAACGAACACGGCCGCTTGCTCTATCCGCGCGCCGTTGGCCTGCTGGAGCAGGCGGGCGAAATCGAACAGCTGTTCAAAGAAGACAACGGCGCGATCCGCATCTACGCCAGCAGCACCATCGGCAATTACCTGCTACCGGGCATGATAGCCGCCTATCGCCGCGACTTTCCCGGCCTGCCGCTGGAGTTGAGCGTCGGCAACAGCCAGGATGTGATCAACGCGGTGGCCGATTTTCGCGTCGACGTCGGCCTGATCGAAGGGCCGTGCCATATGACCGAGCTGGTAAGCGATGCCTGGCTGGAGGATGAGCTGGTGGTCTTTGCCGCGCCCGATGCGGAGATCCTGCGCCAGCCGGTGACGCTGGAGAGTCTCGGCAACGCCCCCTGGATCCTGCGCGAGCACGGGTCCGGCACGCGTGAAATCGTCGACTATCTGCTGCTTTCGCACCTGCCCGCTTTTCAGCTGGGCATGGAGCTGGGCAACTCCGAGGCGATCAAGCATGCGGTGCGGCACAATATGGGCATCAGCTGTCTGTCGCGGCGCGTGATCGCCGATCTGCTGGAGGCGGGCTCCTTAGTGGAGCTGACGATTCCGCTGCCGCGGCTGACGCGTACCCTGTACCGCATTCATCACCGTCAGAAGCACCTTTCCAGAGCGCTGGACCGTTTTCTCTCCTACTGCCGAGAGTAGCCGCAAGAGGTTTTTGCTTATAATTCAGCGGCGATCATGAAGGTAACTAATAACACGGCGTCAATGCTATACAGCGCAGGGTGAATTGCTACAATCGCGCCTCATTTTTAGCGAGCCTAGTGTTTACACATGCATAACGACACAAATACAACACAACAACCTGCGTTACGACGCGAGTTAAAGGCGCGTCACCTGACGATGATCGCCATCGGCGGATCGATCGGCACCGGCCTGTTCGTGGCCTCCGGCGCCACCATCTCCCAGGCGGGGCCGGGCGGCGCGCTGCTCTCCTACGCGCTGATTGGCCTGATGGTCTACTTTCTGATGACCAGCCTCGGCGAGCTGGCGGCCTTTATGCCGGTTTCCGGCTCCTTCGCCACCTACGGCGCAAAATATGTGGAAGAGGGCTTTGGTTTCGCTCTCGGCTGGAACTACTGGTACAACTGGGCGGTGACCATCGCCGTGGATCTCGTCGCGTCGCAGCTGGTGATGAACTACTGGTTTCCCGATACGCCGGGCTGGATCTGGAGCGCGCTGTTCCTCGGCCTGATGTTCCTGCTTAACGTTATTTCGGTAAAAGGCTTTGGCGAAGCAGAGTACTGGTTCTCGCTAATCAAGGTGGCGACCGTGATTATCTTTATCGTGGTCGGCGTACTGATGATCGTGGGCATCCTGCGCGGCGGCGAGCATGCCGGCTGGCATAACTGGCAGGTCGGCGACGCGCCCTTCGCTGGCGGATTCGCCGCAATGATCGGCGTGGCGATGATTGTCGGCTTCTCTTTTCAGGGCACCGAACTGATCGGCATCGCGGCGGGCGAATCAGAAGATCCGGCGAAAAACATTCCGCGCGCGGTGCGCCAGGTGTTCTGGCGTATTCTGCTGTTTTATATCTTCGCTATTCTGATTATCAGCCTGATCCTGCCTTATACCGATCCGCAACTGCTGCACAACGACGTGACCGACATCAGCGTCAGCCCCTTTACCCTGGTATTCCAGAACGCGGGTCTGCTCTCGGCGGCGGCGGTAATGAACGCGGTGATCCTGACTTCGGTGCTGTCGGCGGGCAACTCCGGCATGTACGCCTCGACGCGCATGCTCTATAACCTGGCGAGCGAAGGCAAAGCGCCGCGCATTTTCGCCCGGCTGTCGAAAGG
Source organism: Pantoea septica (assembly GCF_002095575.1). Classification (GTDB taxonomy): domain Bacteria; phylum Pseudomonadota; class Gammaproteobacteria; order Enterobacterales; family Enterobacteriaceae; genus Pantoea; species Pantoea septica. Next base: position 63,433 of record NZ_MLJJ01000013.1, read on the forward strand.
CGGCGTGCCGCGCAACGCGCTGCTGGCGACCACCGTCGTGGCGGGCCTCTGCTTCCTGACCTCGAAGTTCGGCAATCAGGAGGTTTATCTCTGGCTGCTCAATACCTCGGGCATGACCGGCTTTATCGCCTGGCTGGGCATCGCCATCAGCCACTATCGCTTCCGTCGCGGCTATATCAAGCAGGGCCGCAGCCTGGACGACCTGCCGTACCGCTCGGGCTTTTTCCCGCTCGGCCCGATTTTCGCCTTCGTGCTCTGTCTGATTATCACGCTGGGCCAAAACTATCAGGCGTTCCTCAACGACAGCATCGACTGGTACGGCGTCGCCGCCACCTATATCGGCCTGCCGCTGTTTCTGCTGATCTGGATGGGCTATAAGCTGACCCGCGGCACCCGCTTCGTGAAGTACAGCGAGATGGACTTCCCGACACATAAAGAGTGAAGCTAACCAACGCAGCAAGCGCGGCCCGGCCGCGCTTTTTTCGTTAAGATGCCGTTTTGTTTAGGTTGGAGAATTGATAATTATTATCATCTGCTCTATTGTGGCAGCGTTTTCGACCGAACCCTTAAAACAGGCTTTTTATGACGGACTCAACTCTGCCCGCGCAGGGCGCTATGGGCCGCTATCATCAGGTACTGCGCCGCCGCATGCTGATGATTGCCGTGCTGGTGCTGGCGATTATCGCCTCGCTGGTGCTGGACTTTACCCTTGGCCCGGCCGGCCTCTCGCTGTCGACTCTCTGGCAATCGCTGCTCCATCCCGCCACGGTTGACGCCGGCACGCGCGTCATCGTCTGGGATATTCGTTTACCCTACGCGCTGATGGCGGTAGTGGTCGGCTTTTGCCTCGGACTGGCGGGCGCCGAGATGCAAACCATCCTCAACAACCCGCTGGCCAGCCCCTTTACCCTCGGCGTCTCTTCGGCGGCGGCGTTCGGCGCGGCGCTGGCGATTATTCTTGGCATCGGCATTCCCGGCGTGCCGGATCAGTGGCTCATCTCCGCCAACGCCTTTGTGTTCGCGCTGTTCGCCGCGCTGATGCTCGACGGCGTCACGCGCTGGACGCGGGTCTCCACCTCGGGCGTGGTGCTGTTCGGCATCGCGCTGGTGTTCACCTTTAACGCGCTGGTGTCGATGATGCAGTTTATCGCCAGCGAAGATACCCTGCAGGGGCTGGTGTTCTGGACAATGGGCAGCCTGGCGCGCGCCTCCTGGGAGAAACTCGGCGTGCTGAGCGCCGCCTTCGCGCTGCTGCTGCCGTTCTCGCTGCTCAGCAGCTGGAAGCTGACCGCGCTGCGCCTCGGCGAAGATCGCGCCGTCAGCTTCGGCATCGACGTGCGCCGCCTGCGCCTGGCGACGCTGCTGCGCATCAGTATTCTCTCTGCGCTGGCGGTCGCCTTTGTCGGGCCGATCGGCTTTATCGGGCTGGTCGCGCCGCATATCGCCCGCATGATCTTCGGCGAAGATCATCGCTACTATCTGCCCGCCAGCGCCCTGACCGGCGCGCTGGTGCTCTCTATGGCGTCGGTCGCCTCCAAAAACCTCATTCCCGGCGTGATTATTCCGGTCGGCATCGTCACTTCGCTGGTCGGCGTGCCGTTCTTCCTGAGCATTATTCTGCGCCATCGGGGGAATGTATGACTCAGGGTCTGACGTTAAAAGGGTTCACGGCGGGCTATCCCAAACGCAAGGTGATTGAAAACCTCAGCGTGGCGCTGCTGCCGCGCGGCCAGATCACCGTGCTGCTGGGGCCGAACGGCTGCGGCAAGTCGACGCTGCTGCGCGCGCTGGCCGGGCTGAACAAAGGGCAGGGCGAGCTGTGGCTTAACGGCGAAGAGCTGATGCAGCAGCCGTTCGCGCGTCGCGCCCAGCGCGTGGTCTATCTGCCGCAGACGCTGCCTGCGGGCGTGCATCTGCACGTGCTGGAATCGATTATCGTGGCGCAGCGCGCTTCGGGCGGTTTGCATAACGCCGCCAGCGAGGCGGAAGTGATGTATCTGCTGGAGCAGCTCGGCATTTCGCATCTGGCGATGCGCTATCTCGATCAGCTTTCAGGCGGGCAGAAACAGCTGGTCGGTCTGGCGCAGTCGCTGATCCGTCGTCCGGAGCTGCTGCTGCTGGATGAGCCGCTGAGCGCGCTGGACCTGAATTATCAGTTTCACGTGATGGATCTGGTGCGTCGCGAAACCGCCCAGCGCAATATCGTCACCGTGGTGGTAGTGCACGACATCAATATCGCCTTACGGCATGCGCACCATGCGCTGATGCTGAAAGAGGGCGCATTGATAGCGGACGGCGTGCCGGAGCAGGTGATTACGCCGGAGACGCTGGCGCAGGTGTACGGCGTGAAAGGGCGTATCGAACGCTGCTCGCAGGGGATGCCGCAGGTGATGATTGACGGGCTGGTCGGCTCGGGGCTGGTTTAAACCGCGCGCAGCGGAGTTGAGAACGTGGTTGGCATGGCCCGAAGAGCAAAGCGTCCCGCGACAGGGACAAAAACGTCGGGAGCGTTTTTGCACAACGCAGCGCGTTAGCCCGGTGACGGGCGCACCTCAGGGATGAGGTGCGAATGTCGCGGGCCGAGCTGGCAGGGATGCCGTTTTTTGCGTCTTTGCGATCGGGCCATGCCAATCGCGTGTGCGCAATGCCTGTCGGCTGCACACCTTGCCAAACGTTCAGGGCCGCGATGCGGCCCTGAACGACCTACACCAGCAAGTGCTGCGCGTGGAAGCGCAGATGATCCTCGACGAAGGTCGCGATGAAGTAGTAGCTGTGGTCATAGCCCGGCTGCACGCGCAGCGTCAGCGGGAATCCAACCTCTTTCGCCACCGCATCCAGCCGCTCCGGCTGCAGCTGATCCGCCAGGAACTGATCGCTGTCGCCCTGATCGATCAGGATCGGCAAGCGCGACTGCACCTCGCGCATCAGCGCGCAGCTGTCGTATTCGCGCCAGGCCGCGCGATCCTCGCCCAGGTAAGCGCTGAACGCTTTCTGCCCCCAGGGCACCTCGGCTGGATTCACGATAGGCGCAAAGGCCGACGCCGACGCAAAGCGGTTGCCGAGACGCAGCGCCAGCATCAGCGCGCCGTGGCCGCCCATCGAATGCCCCATAATCGACTGCCGCTCGCTGATATTGAAGTTGCTGGCGATCAGCGCCGGCAGCTCCTGACTCAGGTAGTCGAACATGCGAAAGTGCGCCGACCAGGGCGCCTGGGTCGCGTTAAGGTAAAACCCCGCGCCCTGGCCGAGATCGTAAGCCTCGTCGTTGGCGACCGCCTCGCCGCGCGGGCTGGTGTCCGGCATAATCAGCACCAGACCCAGCTCCGCCGCGACGCGCTGCGCCCCGGATTTGGTGCTGAAGTTCTCATCCGTGCAGGTCAGGCCTGCCAGAAACCACACCGCAGGCGGCGGCGTGTCGCCTTTCGGACCGGGCAAAAAAATGCTGAAGGTCATCGGGCAGTTAAGCGCGGCTGACTGATGTCGCCAGCGTTGCTGCCAGCCGCCGAACATCCGGTGTTCTTCCAGCAGTTCCAGCGTGGATGCCATATCGCCTCCCGATTACTTGTTAAAGTGCACCACCGAACGGATCGACTTCCCTTCATGCATGAGATCGAAAGCGTCGTTGATCTCTTCCAGCGGCATGGTGTGGGTAATAAAGTCGTTCAGCGCGAATTTGCCGTCGAGGTAATCCTGCACGATGCCCGGCAGCTGCGAGCGGCCCTTCACGCCGCCGAAGGCGGAACCGCGCCAGACGCGACCGGTCACCAGCTGGAACGGACGGGTTGAGATCTCTTCGCCCGCGCCGGCCACGCCGATAATCACCGATTCGCCCCAGCCTTTATGACAGCACTCCAGCGCGGAACGCATCACGTTGACGTTGCCGATGCACTCAAAGGAGAAATCGACGCCGCCGTCGGTCATCTCGACAATGACTTCCTGAATCGGCTTCTCATGATCTTTCGGGTTCACCAGGTCGGTCGCGCCCAGCTTGCGCGCCAGGTCGAATTTGCTGGTGTTGATGTCGATAGCGATGATGCGTCCCGCTTTCGCCATCTTCGCGCCGATAATCGCCGACAGGCCGATGCCGCCGAGGCCGAAAATCGCCACGGTATCGCCTTCTTTCACTTTGGCGGTATTCATCACCGCGCCCATGCCGGTGGTCACGCCGCAGCCCAGCAGACAAACTTCTTCCAGCGGCGCCTCTTTGCTGATTTTCGCCAGCGAAATTTCCGGCACCACGGTGTACTCGGAGAAGGTCGAGGTGCCCATGTAGTGGAAAATCGGCTTGCCGTCTTTAAAGAAGCGCGTGGTGCCATCTGGCATCAGGCCTTTGCCCTGGGTGGCGCGGATCGCCTGGCAGAGGTTGGTTTTACCCGACAGGCAGAATTTGCACTTGCCGCACTCCGGGGTGTACAGCGGGATCACGTGATCGCCGACTTCAACGCTGGTGACGCCTTCGCCGACCGCTTCTACCACGCCGCCGCCTTCATGGCCGAGGATGGCCGGAAATACGCCTTCCGGATCTTTGCCGGACAGGGTATAGGCATCGGTATGGCACACGCCGGTAGCGACGATGCGCACCAGCACTTCGCCTTTCTGCGGGGGCATCAAATCCACTTCTTCGATTTTCAGCGGTTCGCCAGCAGCCCAGGCAACGGCGGCGCGAGTTTTAATCATGTTCATGCAATCCCTCTTGCGGTCAGATAGGGACGCGCCGGTCTGGACGCGTCCGTGGGTCGTGATATCAATAAAAATAGCGCGTAATCGGCAATTACTCTGCCAGCTGCAGCGGATGCAGCAGCTGGTCGTCCTGCGGGCGGTCGTCGAACATATCAATAATCAAATACTTCAGCGCTTCGACGTTGGGCGTAAAGGCGTCGCGACGCCACATCAGCCAGGTGGCGGTGTCGCGATACGCCGCCGGCAGCTGATGCGCCTGCACGCGGGCGCGCTCAGGCATCTGCTTCAGCACTGATTCGGGGATCATCGCCACGCCGGCGCCGCCCGCCACGCAGGCCATCATCGCGTGGTAAGACTGGATCTCCATTACGCTAGCAGGGGCGACGCCGCTCTCGCGATACCAGGCTTCCAGCTTCACGCGATAGGAGCAGCTGTTGCGAAAGGCGAACAGGGTGTCGTTTTGCGTGTCGCGCGCGCTCTCGACCGGCGCATGATCCAGGCTGGTGATCAGCGTCAGGGTTTCGCGAAAGGCGATGCAGCCGTTGAGATCGTCATAAGGCGCCGGACCGTCCACCAGCGCGGCGGCCAGCGTGCCTGCGCGCACCTTGTCGATAATCTCGCCGGAGGTGCTGGTGATCAGCGACAACGACACTTTCGGGAAGCGCTGATGATAGGCCGCCAGCAGGCCTGGCAGGCGCGTCGCGGCGGTGCTCTCCATTGAGCCGAGCGCGAAGTTGCCGGCCGGTTCACCCGCGCGCGCCATGCTCAGCGCCTCGTCGCTCAGCGCCAGGATGCGCTGCGCGTAGTTAAGGAAATTGTGGCCCATCGGCGACAGACGAAGGCGCTGTTTCTCGCGTATAAACAGATCGACGCCCATCTCCTCTTCCAGCTGGCGCAGCCGCGTGGTGAGGTTGGAAGGGACGCGATGGAGTTGTTCCGCGGCGCGCGCCAGCGAACCGGTTTCGGCCACGGAACAGAACATGCGTAGCTGGACAAGATCCATGTATTCTCTTCCCGTAAACAACTTGATGTGAATTATTCAGTTTTCGTAAGTTTAATAAGCTGGCATGTTATAAGCAAGCGATAATGAAACCCAGGAGTAGGGATATGGCTTTTCGCGTGGCGCTCAGCGCCTTTCTGGCGCTGGTGGTGGTGATGGGCATCGGGCGTTTCGCCTTTACGCCGCAGATGCCGCTGATGATACATGACGGGCAGCTGACGCTGACCAGCGCCAGTCTGGTGGCGGCCCTCAATTATCTCGGCTATCTGTGCGGCTCTTTTGACGCGATGCGCGCGCGGCGGCGCGTTGAGCTGCGCCTGCAGCTGGGCGTCTGGGGGGCGGTGACGCTGACGCTGCTTTCCGCCTGCGTCAGCGGCCCCTGGCTGCACGGGGCGGTGCGCTTTTTAATCGGCTGGGCGAGCGGCGTGGCGCTGGTGCTGGTCGCCGCCTGGAGCAGCGAGCAGCTGCATCATTACGGGCGCCCCAGCCTGTCGGCGGCGGTATTCGCCGGACCGGGCGCGGGCATCTTTATCAGCGGCCTGCTGGCGGTACAGCTGCATGCCTCGCAGGCGTCCGCCTCGCTGGCGTGGGCCGCCTACGGCCTGCTGGCGCTGCTGATTATCGCCGCTATCGCGCGCAATTTGCCGCGCCGCGTCGGCGAGCTGCATCGTCCCGATCAGGCGCCGGATCCGCTGGTGCTGACCGCTGACCTGCGGCGGCTGGTGCTGAGCTACAGCCTGGCGGGCTTCGGCTATATCCTGCCCGCCACCTTTCTGTCGCAGATGGCGGCGGCGCGCTTTCCCGACGGCGCTTTCGCCCAGTTCGTCTGGCCGATCTTCGGCGGCGCGGCAATAGTCGGCATCGCGCTGGGGATCCTGACGCGCGGCCTCGCCAGCAACAACCAACGACTGGCTTATGTGCTCTGGGCGCAGGCGCTGGGCGTAGCGGCGGCGGCGGCGCTGCCCGGCTTTAGCGGCCTGCTGCTCGGCGCGCTGCTGGTGGGCGGCGGCTTCCTCTGCGTGGTGCAGCTGGCGCTGGCCTATGCGCGCGAGCTGGCGCCGCAGCACACGCGCTATATGGCGGGGCTGCTGACCACCGGCTACGCCGTCGGACAGCTGGTGGGACCGGTGCTGTCGTCGCTCTCCACCGCGCTGCTGCATCGTCTGGAGCCGGCGCTCTGGATCGCCGGGCTGGGACTGGCGGCGGCCGGACTGCTGGTGTGGCGACGATCGTCGTGAAAAGCTTTCATCGCCGATTGGATTGATTACTGGATTACCCTGGCGGAAAGCTTCACAATACGCGCTCAGAATTGAACCCGCCGGTCTCTCCGGCGGGCGTTACACCTGCGGAGATGAGTACGATGAGCACCCTTAGTCAGGAAGCTATCCTGGTTCACGAAGCGCTGCTGGCGCGAGGCCTGGAAACGCCGTTACGCGCGCCGACGCGTGAAATGGATGATGAAACCCGTAAGCGCCTGATCGCCGGCCACATGACCGAGGTCATGCAGCTGCTGAATCTGGATCTTGAGGATGACAGCCTGATGGAGACGCCGCATCGCATCGCCAAAATGTATGTGGACGAGGTTTTTTCCGGTCTGGATTACGCTAACTTCCCCAAGATCACCGTTATCGAAAACAAGATGAAAGTGGATGAGATGGTGACGGTGCGCGATATCACCCTGACCAGCACCTGCGAGCATCACTTCGTGATTATCGACGGCAAAGCGACCGTGGCCTATATTCCGAAAGAGAAGGTGATCGGCCTGTCAAAGATCAACCGCATCGTGCAGTTCTTCGCCCAGCGCCCGCAGGTGCAGGAGCGTCTGACTCAGCAGGTGCTGGTAGCGCTGCAGACGCTGCTCGGCACCAATAACGTCGCGGTCTCTATCGATGCGGTGCACTACTGCGTGAAAGCGCGCGGGGTGAAAGACGCCACCAGCGCCACCACCACCACCTCGCTGGGCGGCCTGTTTAAGTCGAGCCAGAATACCCGTCAGGAGTTCCTGCGCGCGGTGCGTCATATTTAAAGATTACCAGCAGCCTTAGCCGCCGCCTGCCATCAGGCGGCGGTGCTTTATGCCAACAGGGATCGCTATGCAACGTTATCATGCGCTGGATTTCATTCGCGGCTGCGCCATCCTCGGCATTCTGTTGCTCAATATCGTCGGCTTCGCCTTGCCTTCCGCCGCCTATCTTAATCCCGCCTGGCGCGGCGATCCCGCAACCGACGAGGTCTGGACCTGGGCGGTGCTCGACATCCTGGCGCAGCTGAAATTCCTGACCCTGTTCGCGCTGCTGTTTGGCGCGGGCCTGCAGCTTCAGCTGCCGCGCGGCGGCCGCTGGCTGTCGGCGCGCCTGACGCTGCTGGCGCTTATCGGCCTGTTTCACGCCGTGGCGATGTGGGAAGGGGATATCCTGCTCGATTACGCCATTATCGGCCTTATCGTCTGGCGTATGCTGCGCGACGTGCCCTCGACGCGCAGCCTGTTTCATACCGGCGCGCTGCTCTACCTGGTGGGCTGCGGCGTGCTGCTGATCTTCGGCTCAATCTCCGATCCCGAGCCGAGCCGCTCGTGGCTGCCCGGCGCGGCCGACCTGGAGTATGAACGCTTCTGGAAGCTGGCCGGCGGCTGGGAGGCGGTGCAGAACCGCCTCGACCATCTCTCCTCCAGCCTGATGGCGCTGGCGGCGCAGTATGGCTGGCAGCTGGCCGGGCTGATGATGATGGGCGCCGCGCTGCTACGCTGCGGCTGGCTGACCGGCGAGTTTAGCCTGCGCCACTACCGCCGCTGCGCCGCGCTTCTGCTGGCCGTCGGCTATGCCATCGCCCTGTTTGGGGTAGCGACGCAGTGGATGCTGCACTGGTCGTTTCGCTGGAGCGGCTTCTACCTGCAGGTGCCGCGCGATCTCGCCAGTCCCTTTATCAGCCTCGGCTACGCCGCGCTGATCCTCGGCTACTGGCCGCAGCTGGCGCGCTGGCGCGTCACGTCGGCGATTCAATGCGTCGGCCGCATGGCGCTGAGCAACTATCTGCTGCAAACCCTGATCTGCACCACGCTGTTCTACCGCTTCGATCTCTTTATGCGTTTCGATCGCCTGCAGCTGCTGGCGTTTGTGCCGGCTGTCTGGCTGGTCAATATTCTCTTCTCTACGATTTGGCTGCGCTTTTTCCCGCAGGGCCCGCTGGAGTGGCTATGGCGTCGCCTGACGCGGCTGGCGGCGGGCAAAACGCCGCATCGCTCCTCATCCAGATAATGATGTTCATCACAAAGGTTACATAATTGTATGTAACCGTTTTCATGAGTGTGACGTGATTCACGCTGCTGCCTCGCCGCGCCTGCCAGAATAGCGCCGGATTACTTCCCGGCGTGATGCCTTTTTTTCCTCTGTGGAACAGCTGCATGATAACGATTCGTGATGTTGCCCGTCTGGCTGGCGTGTCGGTGGCGACCGTCTCGCGCGTGCTGAATAACAGCAGCGCCGTTACCGCGGAGACGCGCGACGCGGTGCTGCAGGCGGTGGATTCGCTGGGCTACCGGCCCAACGCCAACGCGCAGGCGCTGGCAACGCAGATCAGCGACACCATCGGCGTCGTGGTGATGGACGTCTCCGACCCCTTCTTCGGCGCGCTGGTGAAAGCGGTGGACACCGTGGCCCAGCGCCTGCACAAACATGTGCTGATCAGCAACTCCTGGCATCAGGAAGATAAAGAGCGCCATGCGATCGAGGTGCTGATCCGTCAGCGCTGCAATGCGCTGGTGGTGCATGCGAAAACGCTTTCAGACGAAGAGCTCGCCTCGTTTATGCAGCAGGTGCCGGGCATGGTGATGGTCAACCGCATCGTGCCGGGCTTCGCCCATCGCTGCGTCAGCCTGGATAACGTGGCGGGCGCCCTGATGGCGACCCGCATGCTGCTGCAGCAGGGACACGGCCGCATCGGCTATCTCTGCTCCAGTCACGACATCGAAGATGTGCAGCAGCGGCGCGAAGGCTGGGAGCAGGCGCTGGCGGAGCAGGGGATTCGGCCGCAGGAGAGCTGGATCGCCAGCGCCGAGCCCGATATGCAGGGCGGCGAGGCGGCGATGGTGGAACTGCTGGGACGCAACGTGCATCTCAGCGCTATTTTCGCCTATAACGACGGCATGGCGGCCGGCGCGCTTACCGCGCTGAAAGATAATGGCATTCAGGTGCCGCAGCATTTCTCCGTCATCGGCTTCGATGATATCCCGATGTCGCGTTACACCGATCCTCAACTCACCACGGTGCGCTATCCCATTGTTTCTATGGCCAAACTCGCCACCGAGCTGGCGCTGAGCGGCGCGGCGGGCCAGCTGGACGTCAGCGCGCAGCACGTCTTTATGCCGACGCTGGTGCGTCGCCATTCCGTGGCGCAGCGGCAAAATGTGGAGTCGGTCACTAATTCAGGCGATAGCGCCATGTAACCGTTTTCAATCTGTGATTGTATTCACAGTTAATTAACATGCCGCTCACTATGATGGCAGCGTCTTACCGGACTGAAACATTATGTAACGCCGCACTAACCGCAGCAGGCGTGGTTTCAGCAACCCGTTGAAAAGGTTCATCACATCTTGAGGATGCGTTGTCGCACATGGAAGTCAGTTTTCTGGACGGCGATTCAGCGGGGCAGCGCGATCTCACTCGCCTCTTTGCGACTCGCCGAATCTTATTTTACCGAAAGCTCCTGCGCGCCAGACGCGTCTGAGCCAGTACTACCCTGCAAAAAACCGGAGATACCATGAATAAGAAGGTTTTCACGCTCACAGCTTTGGTTGCCAGCATGATGTTCGGCGCAACGGCACACGCAGCGGACACGCGTATCGGCGTGACCATCTATAAGTATGACGACAACTTTATGTCGATGGTTCGTAAGGACATCGAGAAAGAGGCCAAAACCCTCGGCGGCGTACAGCTGCTGATGAATGACTCGCAGAACGACCAGTCCAAACAGAACGACCAGATCGACGTGCTGATGGCGAAAGGCGTGAAGGCGCTGGCGATTAACCTGGTGGATCCGGCCGCGGCGGCCGTGGTGATTGATAAAGCGCGCGGCAACGACGTGCCGGTGGTGTTCTTCAACAAAGAGCCGAACGCGAAAGTGCTGGCCAGCTACGACAAAGCCTACTATGTCGGCACCGACTCTAAAGAGTCCGGCATTATTCAGGGCAAACTGATCGAGAAGCACTGGAAAGCGTCGCCGAACTGGGACCTGAACAAAGATGGCCAGATTCAGTTCGTGCTGCTGAAAGGCGAGCCGGGCCATCCGGATGCTGAAGCGCGCACCAAATACGTTATCGATACCCTGAATCAGGACGGCATCAAGACCCAGCAGCTGGCGATGGATACCGCGATGTGGGATACCGCTCAGGCGAAAGACAAGATGGATGCGTGGCTCTCCGGCCCGAACGCCAACAAAATCGAAGTGGTGATCGCCAACAACGACGCCATGGCGATGGGCGCCGTCGAAGCGCTGAAAGCGCATAACAAGACTTCAATTCCGGTGTTCGGCGTCGATGCGCTGCCGGAAGCGCTGGCGCTGGTTAAGTCGGGCGCGCTGGCGGGCACCGTGCTGAACGATGCAGAGAACCAGGCGAAAGCGACGCTGGATATGGCGAAAAACCTGGCGGACGGCAAAGCCGCGACCGAGGGCACCAGCTATAAGATCGCCGATAAGATCGTCCGCGTGCCTTACGTGCCGGTCGATAAAGAGAACCTGTCTCAGTTCCAGAAGTAATCCTGTCCGGGCGCGGCTGAGCCGCGCCCTGTTTTCACGTGACCAACGCTTTTTTTAGCCAGGTAAATTATGGCCAGTGATAATCCGACCGCGCAGCGTGAATATCTGCTGGAAATGACGAACGTCTCTAAGTCATTTCCAGGGGTTAAAGCCTTAGATAATGTGAATTTAAAAGTGCGGCCTCACTCCGTTCATGCATTGATGGGTGAAAACGGCGCCGGTAAATCGACATTATTGAAATGCCTGTTTGGTATTTATAAAAAAGATACGGGGAGCATCCTGTTTCAGGGTGAGGAAATCGATTTTAAAAGTTCGAAAGAGGCGCTGGAAAACGGCGTTTCGATGGTGCATCAGGAGCTGAACCTGGTATTACAGCGCACCGTCATGGACAATATGTGGCTGGGCCGCTATCCGCAAAAAGGGCCGTTCGTCGATCAGGAAAAAATGTATCGCGATACCAAAGCGATTTTCGACGAGCTGGATATCGATATCGATCCGCGCGACAAAGTGGCGACGCTCTCTGTTTCGCAGATGCAGATGATCGAAATCGCCAAGGCGTTCTCTTATGACGCCAAAATCGTCATCATGGACGAGCCGACCTCTTCGCTGACCGAGAAAGAGGTGAACCACCTGTTCACCATTATTCGCAAGCTGAAAGATCGCGGCTGCGGCATTGTTTATATCTCGCACAAGATGGAAGAGATTTTCCAGCTGTGCGACGAGATCACTATTCTGCGCGACGGTCAATGGATCGCCACCCAGCCGCTGGAAGGGCTGGATATGGATAAGATCATCGCCATGATGGTCGGCCGTTCCCTGAACCAGCGCTTTCCCAACAAAACCAACGTGCCGGGCGAAACCATTCTTGAGGTGCGCCATTTAACGTCGCTGCGTCAGCCGTCGATTCGCGACGTTTCGTTCGACTTGCGGAAAGGGGAGATTCTGGGCATCGCCGGGCTGGTGGGCGCCAAGCGTACCGATATCGTCGAAACGCTGTTCGGGATCCGCGAGAAGGTGAGCGGCACGATTAAGCTGCACGGCAAGCCGATTAATAACCACAGCGCCAATGAAGCCATCAACCACGGTTTCGCCCTGGTGACGGAAGAGCGCCGCTCGACCGGTATTTATGCCTTTCTCGATATCGGGTTTAACTCGTTAATCTCCAATATCAAGAAGTATAAAAACAATATCGGGCTGCTCGATAATAAGCGGATGAAAAGCGATACCCAGTGGGTTATCGACGCCATGCGCGTAAAAACGCCGGGCCATCATACGCAAATTGGATCGCTTTCGGGCGGCAACCAGCAAAAGGTGATTATCGGCCGCTGGTTACTGACCCAGCCTGAAATATTGATGCTCGACGAACCGACGCGCGGCATTGACGTCGGCGCGAAGTTCGAAATTTACCAGCTGATTGCCGAGCTGGCGAAGAAAGAGAAGGGCATCATTATTATCTCTTCCGAAATGCCGGAGCTGTTGGGCATTACCGATCGTATTCTGGTGATGAGCAACGGTCAGGTAGCGGGCATTGTAGATACCAAGACAACCACGCAGAACGAAATATTGCGTTTAGCGTCATTACACCTTTAATGAAGCAAGGGCTGTTAACATGAAAGCGACTACTAAAAAGAATGCGCTAACCTGGCTGAAAGAGGGCGGCATTTATGTCGTTCTGCTGGTTTTGCTGGCTATTATTATTTTCCAGGATCCGACATTTTTAAGCCTGATGAACCTGAGTAATATTCTGACCCAATCCTCGGTGCGTATTATTATCGCGCTGGGCGTGGCGGGTCTGATCGTTACGCAGGGCACCGACCTGTCGGCCGGTCGTCAGGTCGGTCTGGCGGCGGTGGTGGCGGCGACGCTGCTGCAGGCGATGGATAACGCCAATAAGGTGTTTCCGACGCTGGATACCGTGCCAATTCCGGTGGTGATTCTGGTGGTGTGCGCGATCGGCGGCCTGATCGGCCTGGTGAATGGCCTGATCATCGCCTACCTCAAGGTGACGCCGTTTATTACCACGCTCGGCACCATGATTATCGTTTACGGCATCAACTCGCTCTACTACGATTTCGTCGGCGCGTCGCCGATTGCCGGGTTTGACAGCGGCTTCTCGAAGTTCGCTCAGGGCTTCCTGCGCTTTGGCGACTTCAAGCTCTCTTACATCACCTTCTACGCGATTGCCGCCATCATTTTCATCTGGATCCTGTGGAACAAGACCCGCTTTGGCAAGAATATTTTTGCTATCGGCGGCAACCCGGAAGCGGCGAAAGTCTCTGGCGTTAACGTCAACCTCAACCTGATTCTGATCTATGCGCTTTCCGGCGTGTTCTACGCCTTCGGCGGCATGCTGGAAGCGGGCCGTATCGGCAGCGCCACCAACAACCTCGGCTTTATGTATGAGCTGGACGCCATTGCGGCGTGCGTGGTGGGCGGCGTTTCTTTTGCCGGCGGCGTAGGGACGGTTGCGGGCGTAGTGACCGGCGTGCTCATCTTTACCGTGATCAACTACGGTCTGACCTATATCGGCGTGAACCCTTACTGGCAGTACATTATCAAGGGCGGCATCATTATCTTCGCCGTGGCGCTGGATTCGCTGAAGTACTCGCGTAAGAAGTAAGTCAAAAAGGTCGCTCAGGCTTGTTGCAGACAGCCTGGGCGTCAAAACGCGGGGGGCAGGGCTCGAGGAGCAAAGCGTCCCGCGACAGGGATGTCGCGGGCCGAGCGAGCATGAATGCCTTGAGCGACTTTGCGATCGAGCCCTGCCATCCGCGTGAGCACTTTATCTTTCTTTCAGGAGCGGCCTAAGAGCCGCTCTTGCTATTTCCGCGCTTTCTGCTCGCTTTCCAGCAGCTGCTCCGGCGTCACCGCCGGATAGCTCTGCGCATCTTCCGGCACCTCATGCACTGCCGGAATCGGCACCAGCGGGCCGAGGAAGCGCGGTTCACGCTTCATCACGAAGAGATCGGCCAGCGCACCGAGGCGCGCGCCCACCTCGCGGAAGCGGACGCTAAGCATATTCTTCGGCGACGGCACCGCGTAGCACTGCGCCTGAATCCCCATATGCAGGGCGATAAACAGGGCGCGCTCGCAGTGGAAGCGCTGGGTGATGATAATAAAGTCGTTGGTGTCGAACACCTTGCGCGTGCGTACGATGGAGTCGAGAGTGCGGAAACCGGCGTAGTCCAGCACGATATCCTGCGGATCGACGCCGGCTTTGATGAGATCGCGGCGCATGGTCATGGGTTCGTTATAGCTGCTCATGGCGTTGTCGCCGCTCAGCAGCAGATAATTGACCTTGCCGCTGTTATAGGCGTTCAGCGCGCCCTGAATGCGATAAAGGTAATACTGATTATAGACGCCGGTGCGGTAATACTTCGCGGTGCCCAGCACCACGCCCACCTGGCGATGCGGCAGCGAGGCGACATCTTCATAAATATAGGGCGCGGTTTTCCAGCTGATCCAGCGATCCAGGCCGAGCGCGGTCGCCACCACCAGTAAGATGATGAATAAGAGACCAATAAAAACGCGTTTCAACATACGCGTGAGCGCTCAGGGTCAGGAAAAATCGGTGCATCAAGGCTACTTGAGGACCGGCTACGAAGCAAGGCGGCGCCGGTTGGCTGATGGATTTTTGCGCGGCAGCCGGGCCTGGAACGGCCCGGCGACCGGTTGTCAGATCGAGGTACGACGATAGTGACGATACTGCGGCAGCCAGAAATTGTTGGCGACCGCCTGCGACAGCACATCTTCCGACGTGACCACCGCGACGCCCGCCAGCTGCGCGGCTTTGCCCACTTCCATGGCGATGATTTTCGACACGCCCTGAATATCTTTGATCTCAGGCAGCACCGGACCTTCGCCCTCGTTCACCAGCGGCGAACAGTCGGCCAGCGCGCGGCTTGCCGTCATCAGCATTGAGTCGGTGACGCGCGTCGCGCCGGCGGCGATCACGCCCAGACCGATGCCCGGGAAAATATAGGAGTTGTTGCACTGCGCGATCGGATAAATTTTGCCTTTCCAGCTCACCGGCGAGAAGGGGCTGCCGGTCGCTACCAGCGCCGCGCCGTCGGTCCACGCGATAATATCCGCCGGCGTCGCCTCTACGCGCGATGTCGGGTTCGACAGCGGCATCACGATAGGACGCGCGCAGTGCTTATGCATCTCGCGGATAATCTCTTCGGTAAACAGGCCCGGCTGGCCGGAGACGCCGATCAGAATATCGGGACGAGCGTTACGCACCACGTCCAGCAGCGAGATAGAATCGCTGGCGGTGTCCCACGTTTTCAGGTTCTCGCTCTTCTGCACCAGCTTGCTCTGGAAGTCGAGCAGGTTCGGCAGCTTGTCGGTCAGCAGGCCGAAGCGATCGACCATCAGCACGCGCGCGCGCGCCTCTTCATCGCTCAGGCCTTCCGATTTCATCTGCGCGATAATTTGCTCGGCGATGCCGCATCCGGCGGAGCCTGCGCCGAGAAACACCACTTTTTGCTCGCACAGGCGGCTGCCTGCGGCGCGGCTGGCCGCGATCAGCGTGCCGACGGTCACGGCGGCGGTGCCCTGAATATCGTCGTTGAAGCAGCAGATCTCGTCGCGATAGCGCTGCAGCAGCGGCATGGCGTTTTTCTGCGCGAAGTCTTCAAACTGCAGCAGCACGTTCGGCCAGCGGCGTTTAACTGCCTGGATAAAGTCGTTAACAAAGGCGTCGTACTCTTCGCCGGTGATACGCGGATGACGCCAGCCCATATAGAGCGGATCGTTAAGCAGCTGCTGATTGTTGGTGCCGGCGTCCAGCACTACCGGCAGAGTATAGGCCGGCGAAATGCCGCCGCAGGCGGTATAAAGCGACAGCTTGCCGATAGGAATGCCCATGCCGCCGATGCCTAAATCGCCGAGGCCGAGAATGCGCTCGCCGTCGGTAACCACAATCACCTTCACGTTCTGCTTGGTGGCGTTCTGCAGCATATCTTCGATGCGATCGCGGTTCGGATAGGAGATAAAGACGCCGCGTGCGCGGCGGTAGATCTCGGAGAAGTGTTCGCAGGCCGCGCCGACGGTCGGGGTGTAGATAATCGGCATCATCTCTTCGAGATGGTTGTCGAGCAGGCGATAGAAAAGGGTTTCGTTGGTGTCCTGAATGTTGCGCAGGTAGACGTGCTTATCGTTATTGTTTTTAAAGTCCTGGAACTGACGCCAGGCGCGCTCTGCCTGCTCTTCAATGCTCTCGACCGCTTCAGGCAGCAGGCCGTTGAGGTTAAATTCGTTGCGCTCTTCCAGCGAGAAGGCGCTGCCTTTATTCAGCAGGGGAAATTCCAGCAGGATCGGGCCAGCGTAGGGGATGTACAGCGGACGCTTACTTTCGTACTCATGTTCCATGAATTGATGCTCCGGTTGCGGTGTTGTCTGGCAAAGCTCAGACGCCAGTCGTTCTTTTTTTGTGTTGCTGGCGCACGATCCTATGAAATTTCTCGCCGATGTACAGCTTTTGTAAATAAAAGATATCGTAAGTGTTGGAAAGCGTGTTCTGTGCCTCAGCCCTGGCGCAGCGTGACGCGAGTCAGCTGGTCGCATCCCAGCGCGGCCAGGGTCGCCTGAGTCGCGGCGAACTGATCCAGCGTGGCGTTTTCCACTTCGGCCAGCGCGGCGGCCTCGATGTTTTCGCAGGCTTCGCCCTGCATATTCAGCAGGATCAGCGCGGCCTGTAGCGGCGGCAGGCTCGGGTTGAAGGCGGCGTTCTCGGCGTAGCGCCCGGTAACCGTCGCGCCGCTCGCGGTGCGCAGCGCAATGCCGCTGTGCGAACCGCTGTAAGGCGCATGGCTCTGGTTGGCGGCCGCGATTGCCGCCTGGGCGAGCGCGTCGCCTTCCGCCTGATAGCCGTGATCCACCTTGTCCAGCAGCAGGGTAGTGATGTTCAGGTCGCGCGGGCCGAAGGCGTCCGGCAGGTAGTCCGCCAGGGTGCTGACGCCACGACCGGGCAGGCTAATGCGCAGCTCGGTGCCGCTGTTGAGTTCGTTCATAAACTGGCGGCAGTGGCCGCACGGCGTGTAGTTAACCGTGACCGCCTCAAGGCGCTGCTCGCCGCGCAGCCAGGCGTGCGCGATAGCGCTCTGCTCGGCATGGATAGTCTGCTGTAGCGCTACGCCCGCGAACTCCATATTGGCGCCGAAGTACCAGCAACCGCTGACGCCGCGCGCCACGGCGCCGACGTTGAAGCGCGAGACCGGCACGACCGCACAGGCCGCCGCCAGCGGCAGCAGCGCCAGCGCCAGCGCGTCGGCCTCCAGTCGGGTCTGCTGCATCAGCGATGCGACCTGCTCCGGCGTCAGCGCCGCCTGAAACTGCGCGTCGTCAAGAATAGGACGCAGCGCGCTTTGCAGGGCAGCGGGCAGCGCGTCGAAGGCGGAGGTGAAACGTGGATGCATGATAGCCTCGTTAATATCAGGCGGCCCATTGCCGCCAGAGGGGTTATATGTGATCTGTATCGCTCTGACAATGCAACAGATTTGCATCGTTTCAACTTTGCGAGATCTATCGCAAAGTTTTATCCGAACGCATGCAGCAGCAGCGGAAAGATAAAGGGCGCCAGCAGCGAGGTGATGATGCCGCACAGCACCAGCGCCAGCGAGCTGAACGCGCCTTCCTGGTAATCCACCTCCGCCGCGCGCGCCGTGCCGAGCGCGTGCGACGCGTTGCCTATCGCCAGTCCACGCGCCGCGCGGGTTTTTATCCCCAGCAGGTTCAGCACCATATGACCGAAGACCGCGCCGAGCACGCCGGCGATCAGCACGCAAATGGCGCTGATAGCGGGGATGCCGTGCAGCGAGGCGGAGACCGCCATCGCAATGGGCGTGGTCACCGATTTCGGCAAAATGGTGGCGGCGATTTCCGGCGTCGCGCCCATCCACAGCGCGATAGCGGTGCCGGAGACCATCGCGGTCAGGCTGCCGATAAAGCAGACGCCGATAAGCGATTTCCAGCGCGCGCGGATTTGATGCATCTGCTCGTAGAGCGGCAGCGCCAGCGCGACCACCGCCGGCTGCAGCAGCTGATTGAGGATCTGGCTGCCGGCGAAATAGCGCGCGTAGGGGATTTGCAGCACCAGCAGCAGCGGGATAATGATTGCCATCGCCACCAGCAGCGGATTGAGCAGCGAGATTTTCAGCTTCGCCGCCAGGCGACGCGCCAGCATAAAAGCGCCAACGCTGAGCGGCAGCGACCACCAGATGTCACTCACTCGGTTTCTCCCGTACGTTGCGCGTATGAATTTTATGGGCGCTCCAGCCGACAATCGTCAACACCAGAAAGGTGCTGACCACGATAGAGACCACGATTGGACCGAACTGCGCGCTCAGCACGTCGGTGTAGTTGATGATGCCGACGCTGATGGGCACAAACAGCAGCGCCATATAGCGGATCAGCAGGTGGCAGCCGGGCTTTACCCATTCCACCGGAAGGATTTGCGACGCCAGCAGGGCGAACAGCGTCAGCATGCCGAGGATGCTGCCGGGAATGGTGACAGGCAGCAGCAAGGAGAGGGCGTTGCCCGCATAGAGGCAGAGATAGATGATGACGAAGGCGCGCACGTAGCGCCAGCACAGAGACAGCACGGTGGGCATAGCAGGCTCCTGTTTTCACTGCACAACATCATACGCGACATGGGATAAAAAAGGGCGACATTGCTGTCGCCCTTGATGACCGCAGAGAAGCTTGCGAGCGGGTGGCATGGACCGAAGAGCAAAGCGTCCTGCGCCAGGGACAAAAACGCCGGGAGCGTTTTTGAACAACGCAGCGCGTTGGCCCGGTGACGGGCGCACCTCAGGGATGAGGTGCGTATCTGCGCAGGCCGAGCTGGCAGGGATGCCGTCTTTTGCGTCTTTGCGATCGGGCCATGCCACCCGCGACGGGCACATTCTTTTGTGCCTTAAGGGCGACATTTTTACCGCCCTTATTCAGCCTTAACCCCTTATTTGACCGGCATGCCCGGCTGCGCGCCGCTGTCGACGGAGAGCACAAACAGATCTTTGCCGCCCGGGCCTGCTGACAGCACCATGCCTTCCGACACGCCGAAACGCATCTTACGCGGCGCGAGGTTGGCGACAATAATCGTCATTTTGCCGATCAGCACCGACGGATCCGGATAGGCGGCGCGGATGCCGGAGAAGATCTGGCGCTTCTCGCCGCCCAGATCGAGCTGAAGACGCAGCAGCTTATCGGAGCCTTCCACCAGCTCGGCGTGTTCGATCAGCGCTACGCGCATATCGACTTTGGCGAAATCGTCAATAGTAATGGTATCGCCAATCGGCGCATCCGCCAGCGGGCCGGTCGCCGGCTGGCTGGCCGCGGCGGCATCTTCTTTCGACGCTTCAATCAGCGCGTTAACTTTGGTCATTTCGATACGTCCATAGAGCGCTTTAAACGGCGCCACCTGATGATTAAGCAGCGGCTGCGGGATCGCATCCCAGCGTAATTCGCTGTTGAGGAACGCTTCGGCGCGCTCGCTCAGGCTCGGCAGTACCGGCTTCAGCCAGGTCATCAGCACGCGGAACAGGTTGATGCCCATTGAGCAGATCGCCTGCAGATCGGCGTCGCGACCCTCTTCTTTCGCCACCACCCACGGCGCCTGCTCGTCCACATAGCGGTTAGCCAGATCGGCCAGCGCCATGATTTCGCGAATGGCGCGGCTGTACTCGCGGCTCGCCCAGGCTTCGCCAATCTTCTCAGAGGCGTCGACAAAGGTCTGGTAGAGCGCCGGATCCGCCAGTTCGGCCGAAAGCTGGCCGTTAAAGCGTTTGGTCAGGAAGCCGGCGTTGCGCGATGCCAGGTTCACCACCTTATTGACGATATCGGCGTTCACGCGCTGCACGAAATCTTCCAGATTCAGGTCGATATCATCGATGCGCGAAGAGAGCTTGGCGGCGTAGTAGTAGCGCAGGCTGTCGGCGTCCAGATGCTGCAGCCAGGTGCTCGCCTTGATAAAGGTGCCGCGCGACTTAGACATTTTGGCGCCGTTCACCGTCACATAGCCGTGCACGAACAGATTGTTAGGCTTGCGGAACTGGCTGCCTTCCAGCATCGCCGGCCAGAACAGGCTGTGGAAGTAAACGATATCCTTGCCGATAAAGTGATAGAGCTCGGTGGTGGAATCTTTCTTCCAGAACTCGTCGAAATCGAGATCGCCGCGCTTGTCGCACAGGTTTTTAAACGCGCCCATATAGCCGATCGGCGCATCCAGCCAGACGTAAAAATATTTGCCCGGCGCGTCGGGGATTTCAAAGCCGAAGTAGGGCGCGTCGCGGGAGATATCCCACTGCTGCAGCCCAGACTCGAACCACTCCTGCATCTTGTTCGCCACCTGCTCCTGCAGCGCGCCGGAGCGCGTCCAGGCCTGCAGCATGGCGCTGAAGGACGGCAGATCGAAGAAGAAGTGCTCGGAGTCGCGCATCTCCGGCGTGGCGCCCGAGACCACCGACTTCGGCTCGATCAGCTCGGTCGGGCTGTAGGTGGCGCCGCACACTTCGCAGTTGTCGCCATACTGATCCGGCGATTTGCATTTCGGGCAGGTGCCCTTGACGAAACGGTCGGGCAGGAACATGCCTTTTTCCGGATCGTAGAGCTGAGAGATGGTGCGGTTCTTAATAAAACCGTTCTCTTTCAGTCGGGTGTAAATCAGTTCCGACAACACGCGGTTCTCGTCGCTGTGCGTCGAGTGGTAGTTGTCGTAGCTGATGTTGAAGCCGGCGAAATCGACCTGATGTTCCTGACTCATTTCGGCGATCATCTGCTCCGGCGAGATGCCTAACTGCTGCGCTTTCAGCATGATCGGCGTACCGTGCGCATCGTCGGCGCAGATGAAATAGACCTGATTGCCACGCATTCGCTGGTAACGCACCCAAATGTCTGCCTGGATATGCTCGAGCATGTGGCCGAGATGGATCGATCCGTTCGCGTACGGCAGGGCGCACGTTACCATTATTTTTTTAGCGACTTGAGTCATAGTTTGCGTAGCTTTCTGTTGATTGAAAAAACGGGCTTAGATGGTAACTCATGCCCTGGCGGGCGTAAACACAAGGGCGGTCTGGCGTCGACCGCGCCGACATCTGATATCATTGTTGTGTTACCGCTGAACCCAGCGACAGAATAAATAACAAGGAGTGGGGATGACAGCACAATCCCGGACATCACATTCACCTGAAGCCTTGCGCGCCGTGGTTATGGGCGTGTTAAGCGGCTTCCGGCATCCGACCCTCGATCGCAACCTCACCGCGCTGAAAGCGCTGCATCATGTCGCGCTGCTGGACGGCAAGCTGCATATCGAACTCTGCATGCCCTTCCCCTGGGCGAGCGCGTTTGAAGAGCTGAAGGCGCAGGCCAGCGCCGAACTGCTGCGCCTGACCGGCACCCAGGCGATCGACTGGCGGCTGCGCCACGATATCGCCACCCTGAAGCGCGTCAAAGGCCAGCCCGGCGTTAACGGCGTGAAGAACATTATCGCCGTCAGCTCCGGCAAGGGCGGCGTCGGCAAGTCGAGCACCGCCGTCAATATGGCGCTGGCGCTGGCGGCGGAAGGGGCGCGCGTCGGCATTCTCGACGCGGACATTTACGGCCCGTCGGTGCCCAATATGCTGGGCACCGAGCATGAGCGTCCCACCTCGCCGGACGGCACGCATATGGCGCCGATTATGGCGCACGGCCTCGCCACCAACTCTATCGGCTATCTGGTGACCGACGATAATGCGATGGTGTGGCGCGGACCGATGGCGAGCAAGGCGCTGATGCAGCTGCTTAACGAGACGCTGTGGCCCGACCTCGACTATCTGGTGCTCGATATGCCGCCGGGTACCGGCGACATACAGCTGACGCTGGCGCAGAGCGTGCCGGTGACCGGCGCGATTGTCGTCACCACGCCGCAGGACATCGCCCTGATCGACGCGCGCAAAGGCATGGTGATGTTCGAGAAGGTCAACGTGCCGGTGCTCGGCGTGGTGGAGAATATGAGCCTGCATATCTGCAGCCACTGCGGCTTCCACGAGCCGATCTTCGGCACCGGCGGAGCGGAAAAGCTGGTGGCGGACTATCAGACGCAACTGCTGGCGCAGCTGCCGCTGCATATCAACCTGCGCGAAGATCTGGACGACGGCGAACCGACGGTGATACGCCGACCCGAGAGCGAGTTTACCGCGCTCTATCGCCAACTGGCGGGCCGCGTCGCCTCGCGTCTTTACTGGCAGGGCGAAGTGATCCCCGGCGACATCGCTTTCCGCGCGCTGTAACGCCCTGTACCGCTGGCGTCGCCTCAGGACGCCAGCGGAAAGTGCATCAGCACATATTTTCCCTGCTCGCTCTCGCCCTGCGCGATAATTTTCCAGCCGTGCTTTAAATAGAATGCCTGCGCCGCCTTGTTCATTAACAGGCACTTCAGCGCGCCGGTGCTGGTAAAACTCGCCTGCACTCTCTCCAGCAGCGCGGCGCCGACGCCGCGGCCCTGATAAGCGGGATCGACGTAAAGGCTATGAAGGAAGTTGTCGTTTTCCAGCACGCCGGCAAAACCGACGCGGTGGCCGTCAAGCTCGGCCACCCAGACGGTCTCGCCCAGGATCACGCTGTCGAAATCTTCCAGCTGCCAGTGGCTGTCGTCGAGCCAGCGCCAGTTATGGCGACGCGCGGCAAGAAACAGCGTGCGCAGGAATGGACGATCGGCTTCGGTAAAAGAACGTATCTGCACGGTAAACTCCCTTAACGGCAATCAGAGGGCTGGCCATATCCGCAAACGGGAGAGAGGGCGCTGGCTCGTCATCAATAAGCGTCTCTACAAAACTAGCAGTTCTGCGATGAAAAGATAAACCGCGTTAAATCAAGGTGCTTTGCGTGTAGAATGCCGGGGCGGCGTCAATAGCGGTGCGGCTTGCCGCGTTTGATAGCTTTCGTTTATCTGATTGATAACGACTGCGTATTAGAAGTTGGCCCGAAAATTTTGTAACGTACATCACATCTTTTAGCGGAGGACTTCAGATGTCTATCATTAATACCAAAATCAAACCGTTTAAAAACGCTGCGTTTAAAAACGGCGAATTCATCGACGTAACTGAGAAAGACGTTGAAGGTAAATGGAGTGTATTCTTCTTCTATCCGGCTGACTTTACCTTCGTTTGCCCGACCGAACTGGGTGACGTGGCTGACCACTACGAAGAATTCCAGAAACTGGGCGTAGATATCTACTCTGTTTCTACCGACACCCACTTTACCCACAAAGCCTGGCACGGTTCTTCTGAAACCATCGCGAAAATCCAGTACGCCATGATCGGCGACCCGACTGGCGCGCTGACCCGCAACTTCGAAATCATGCGCGAAGCCGAAGGTCTGGCTGACCGCGGTACTTTCATCGTTGACCCGGAAGGCATCATCCAGGCGATCGAAATCACTGCTGAAGGTATCGGCCGCGACGCGTCTGACCTGCTGCGTAAAGTGAAAGCCGCTCAGTATGTCGCTTCTCACCCAGGCGAAGTTTGCCCGGCTAAATGGAAAGAAGGCGACGCAACCCTGGCTCCGTCTCTGGACCTGGTTGGCAAAATCTAATTTCCACACCGGCTTTTCGATCTTCTCTATCGGGTGCTGCGGCACCCGATTTCTTCTGACAGGAACTCACTATGCTCGACACAAATTTAAAAACCCAGCTCAAGGCCTACCTTGAGAAATTAACCAAGCCTGTTGAGTTGATCGCCACCCTGGACGATGGCGCCAAATCAGCGGAAATTCGCGATTTGCTGGCGGATATCGCAAGCCTGTCTGAAAAAGTCAGCTTCCGCGAAGAGAACGATCGTCCGGTGCGGAAACCCTCTTTTCTGATCGCCAACCCTGGCTCGCACAGCGGCCCGCGCTTTGCCGGTTCGCCGATGGGTCACGAATTCACCTCGCTGGTGCTGGCGCTGCTGCAGACCGGCGGGCATCCGTCGAAAGAGACGCAGAGCCTGCTTGACCAGGTGGCGTCGCTGGATAGCGACCTGCATTTCGAAACTTACTACTCGCTGTCATGCCACAACTGCCCTGACGTCGTGCAGGCGCTGAACCTGATGGCGATTATCAACCCGCGCGTCTCGCACACGGCGATTGACGGCGGCATGTTCCAGAATGAAATTACCGAGCGCAACGTGATGGGCGTGCCGGCGGTTTACCTGAACGGCAAAGAGTTCGGTCAGGGCCGCATGAGCCTTGCTGAGATCGTCGGCAAGGTCGACACCAACGCCGAAAAGCGCGCGGCGGAAGAGCTGAACAAGCGCGACGCCTATGAAGTGCTGATCGTCGGCAGCGGCCCGGCAGGCGCGGCGGCGGCGATCTACTCGGCGCGTAAAGGCATCCGTACCGGCCTGATGGGCGAGCGTTTCGGCGGCCAGGTGCTCGACACCGTCGATATTGAAAACTACATTTCCGTGCAGAAAACCGAAGGCGCTAAGCTGGCCGGCTCGCTGCGCGCCCACGTTGACGACTATGACGTTGACGTGATCGATACCCAGAGCGCTATCAAGCTGATCCCGGCGGCGAAAGAGGGCGGTTTGCACGCGATTGAAACGGCCTCTGGCGCCGTGCTGAAATCACGCAGCATCATCATTGCCACCGGCGCGCGCTGGCGCAACATGGGCGTGCCTGGCGAAGATCAGTATCGCACCAAAGGCGTCACCTACTGCCCACACTGCGACGGTCCGCTGTTTAAAGGCAAACGCGTTGCGGTCATCGGCGGCGGCAACTCCGGCGTTGAGGCGGCAATCGATCTGGCGGGCATCGTCGAGCACGTGACCCTGCTGGAGTTCGCTGGCGAAATGCGCGCCGATCAGGTGCTGCAGAACAAGCTGCGTAGCCTGAAAAACGTCGATGTGATCCTGAACGCGCAGACCACGGAAGTGAAAGGCGACGGCAGCAAAGTGACCGGCCTGGCCTATATCGATCGCAACAACCAGACGGCGCACGACATCGCGCTGAGCGGTATTTTCGTGCAGATCGGTCTGCTGCCGAACACCACCTGGCTGGAAGGCGCGGTAGAGCGCAACAAAATGGGCGAGATCCTGATTGACGCGAAATGCGAAACCAGCCTGAAAGGCGTTTTCGCGGCGGGCGACTGCACCACGGTGCCCTATAAGCAGATCATCATCGCCAGCGGCGAAGGCGCGAAAGCCTCACTGAGCGCTTTCGACTACCTGATCCGCACCAAACCGGCTGAATAACGTTTTGCGATAGCCACGCAACGGCCCCGGGACCTCTGTCTCGGGGCTTTTTTTTAATAGCCCGCCCACGACATCAGCATCATCCACACCGGCGTTGTTACCGCCGCGAATAGCGTAGAAAACAGCATGCTTGACGCCGCCGGGCCGGTCAGCACGTTGAACTTCTGCGACATCAGGTAGACGTTGACGCCTACCGCCATCGAACCGAGCAGCACCACCACCCGGCTCTCCAGCGGCGGCAGATGCACCAGCCAGGCGATCGCCCAGATGGTCATCGGCTGCAAAATCAGCTTAAGCAAGCAGATGGTGTAGCTTTCGCGCAGCCCGTCGCGTACGCGATAGTGCGCCAGGCTCATGCCGAGCGTCACCAGCGAGAGCGGCGCGGCGATAGAGCCGAGCATGCGCAGCGGTTCGGCGGCGATGGTGGGCAGCGGCTGTTTTAAAAAGCTCCAGGCGGTGCCGCTGAGGATGCCGATAATCAGCGGATTCTTCGCCACGCTGAGAAGGGTATGGCCGATGCCTGTCAGCGAGAAGCTGCCCTGTTTCGCCCACTCCACGGAGAGCGTCAGCAGCGTCCAGAGGATCAGGCTGTTGAACACCAGCACCAGCGCCACCGACGGCAGCGCCTGCGGGCCGAGCAGCACCGTCGCCACAGGAATGCCGAGCATCACGTTGTTGGAGAAGATGCCGCCCAACGCGAAAACCGTGCCCGCGACGCCGTCGAGCCTGAACAGCCGCGTCCCCAGGAAACGGCCGAGCATAAACATCAGTAAGCAGCTGCCGAAAAAGGCCAGCAGCAGCCGCACATCCACCGGCGGGCTTTTGTAGAAGTCGCTCATCACGCGGAACAGCATGCAGGGCAGGGCGACGTTAAAGACAAAGCGGTTCATGCCTTCGCTGATGGTCAGCGGCCATTTACCGACGCGCGTCAGGGCATAGCCAAGGAAAATCAAAATAAACAGCGGAGCGGAAAGGTAAATCTGATGGGTAAGGGTATCAAGCAAGCCAGGCATAGCGCGTCTGTTGTCGGCATCAGGTAACATCAGCCTAACATGTTGTTGCGAAAAGCGTCACCCGTCAGCGCATTGTCTAGCCTAGCCAGCGTCGCGCCTGCGCGTCGCTGATATCGCGATAATAGACGCGGTACAGCGTCTGGTCGCAGCTTCGGCAGCGGGCAGTAATATGAGTGGAAAAATAGCTTCTGCCATTCGGGGCGATGGCGTTGGCGCGAGTAATTACAACATCCTGCCAGTGGTGCCAGTGCGGGATAAGCGAGAGCAGTTTCATCAGGTTCCTCTGAAACGGATAGCCAGGATTAAACAGCAGGTTTGCGGGCCCGGAGCATTAGGCTCGTTTTTCAGCCGCCACTGGTTGATCGAGATCATGCCGCATCGCGCTAACTGGTAATACCTCTTAAGAGGTAGTCGCGTAGCCTTCGCTCGCTGCCTCTCCTGTACTGCTGGCGTAACATTCGACTCGGGGTGCCCTTCTTTGTGAAGGCCGAGAAACCTGATTTGGATAATGCCAGCGTAGGGGGCCGAAATTCGGCCTACTTATCATGAGATTGGCTCTCTCTTTTTCCGTGTGCGATGCCCTTGAGGTGCAAAAAGGATGTGATCATGGGGTACAGAACTCTTCAACCTTAAATGATCGAAACGCCATGGCACCACCCAGACGATAATAATGGGGGAGAGAGCCTGCGAAAAGTTTCGGCTGGATGCCTATAAAGCTCATCAGAATGATTGCTTGCACAATCAGTGATTAGGAAAACATATTTTGAGCGATAAAAGACGATACAATATGAAAATTAGTGATGAGGCTTTGTTGAGTTCTGGTTTTACACCATCTGACTTGCAGAGGATAAAAAAACAATGTTGAAAGCTATGGTGGCATGTTAAGTGGGGCGATTCAGGACTGGCTAGTTGATTCAGAATAGTTCTTTGGGTCTTTAACACTTTTATAGAAATATTTCTCTGAGTAATTATTTCAAATGAAATAGAATATATCATATCAACTGTGATTGGTTTATCTATAGCAATGTTGATTGCTGTTATTGTTCAACCGCCAGTCCTTTCTTACAAATCCTGGCGGTTCTGGAGAAAATACAGGAGTTAATGAGTCGGTGCTTCGGTGGAAAACAGGTCAAAAATAACTTTAGCCTTACCTGATGAAGAAAAAAAGGAATGCCAATGCTGTCATGATTCCTGTTACCCCTTTCCATTTTTGAGATTTTTCAAAGTAAAAAAAGATCATCTGGGATATGAATATAAATAACAGCATTAGTCCACCAAAAACTTTCCCATTATCACTGCTATTATTTAGTGAACCTTTAGGAATCGCCTGATCCATATCGTATACAACATCATATTTATCAACCATAGATAAATAAATTAATATCATGCACAGTATATAAAACAGGATAAATATAACTCTAATAATCTTATTCATGCTGCTATGCCCCTGTTACCAGACCAGTTTATTAAAGTATTGCCAGTTTTTCACAATAAAATCACCATATCGCGTATCTTTTTTGATACTTTCAAGGGTTGGATTTGTGCCCCGGTTATATCTGGCACCAATAATTTTTACATCATTCATACTGAGCCGGGATGATAATTTGTCATAGTCGGCAAGCTGGCGTAAGTGCATAGCCGCGAGGTTGATATTGTAGGTGTCTTTTTCAAGGCACAGCGACAGTGAGCGAAGTTCTGATGTGCTCATATGATCTGCATTAAGGCCCATAGTTTTAGCGGCTGTACGCAGTTGCATACTAACAAATCCAAATGAGGTTTTAGCCGGTGGAGAGGTTATAGTGAAATTACGGTCAATACAGGCTGGCCCGCTCCAGTCGATGGCACGGACCTCAAAAGCAAAACGATCTATAATATTTGGATCACCACCTACCTCAATCCAGCAGACACCAGCCAGTAACTCTGGGGGAAGTTTATAGCGAAGAGCAGCCGATCTAATAAGATAACTATGTTTTTTGACCCAGGCGTCTTTAAAACCTCTGGCATAGGCTCTTCCGCCGCCTAATTTTTCAGGAAGGACTTTCCAGCGCAATACATCAAGAAATGTCCATGAAGGTGATTTTGTCATCACCCTGCATTGTTTAAAGTTACGCATATCCATATATATAAACCTCCATTATTTTTTAATAGCGCTCAATTAAACTAAAGAATCACGTTAAAAATTTTCCCATGAAAATTCCCAAAAAATATAAAGCCTGCTTACCACTCTTCTTTTATTTATCTGAAAAATCAGTCCGCACGCATATTTTATGCGACATATGAGATCCCTCAGTAATACAAAACATGTGCTTTGTTGTTATAATTCTGAGGTTTTTGTGGCTGCTACTTGTATTTAAAGGAATACCGTTTATTTCATCCCCAACGCTTAACGCACCAAAAGGTGCATCACTCTTAAAATGACCAGCCACACAGTCGCTCATATCTGGTTCATAGATTTCGAGATGATATTGCGTTTTCATGATTATTTCCTTGTGTATTAAGTTAAACGCTGAAGGTTTTATTTCGACTCATCAATAACTTTGTAAATTGTAGAATGAGCAATGCTGAGTTGCCGGGCAATCTCTGTAGCACCAGTACCTTGTTGGTGAAGCTCCAGTACACTTGTTCTGTCGATCTTACGTCTGCGACTAAAACGGATACCTTTCAGTTTTGCCTCCTGTCTGCCTTCGTTCGTGCGTTCCAGTATTTCTCTGCCGTTCAGTCTGAGCCACCGCAGACAAGATAGTAACCACCATTTTTCCATTTCCCCATCAGTGCTGAGCTCGTCATCAATGAACCGGATGGCTATGCCTTGGGAGTCGAATTCCTTTATTAGCTGGATCGTATCGGCGGTATCGCGGTTAAGGCGGTCGAGTTTCTTCACCAGAATGACGTCGCCTTCTTCCACCTTCATACGTAGCAGATCCAGTCCGTTCCTGTCGGTATGGCTACCTGATGCTTTGTCAGTAAAGATGCGGTTAGTTGTCACCCCTGCGTCCTTGAGCGCCTTAATCTGAATATCGAGTGACTGCTGGCTGGTTGAGACCCACGCATACCCAAAAAGCCGCATAGCAACGTCTCTATAAATGAATGTCAGACAATAGACGTTTATTATCTAAAATTTCGATTAAATAGACAGGTAAACAATATCATTTTATGATGTCAGACAATTTATAACATTCACGCTGGCGAACTGGTGACCAAAGGACATCTGAGACCGTTAAAAGAGGCGTTTGAAGAAGAAAGCGTTGCTTAACGTGAGTTTTTGTTCCACTGAGCGTCAGATCCCTGGTAAAGCTTTGGCGGCGTCGGGTACCAGCAGGCGTGCGGCACCTGCTTTCCAGCTCAGAAAGACCAGGCTAGTTGCAGCATGCTCCGTGTCCCAATAGTTGGTTTGCTTTATCGACTGTCCTTCATTCCCAATAATAATCTTGTTATTCATATTACTTTCCTGTAATTAACTGTTCAGATAGACATTATTTACGACTCAAACTGACAGATCCTTCCTGTGTTCGGACTTAATTTTACATCTGGAGAGCGGTATAAGTTCGCGTATGACGTCCAAACCGATAAATTAAGGTCACATTTAGTCACTGCTGAATTTGCTTATCCAGAAGAATAAGGGAGTAAACTGTTCCCTGTTTAACTTCTACGCGCGTATGTAAACAAGCAAGGCTTACAGTTGCTACCTTTTATCGCTGGTATGCTTGTTGGTTGTTATATAACCGCCGTTCATACACTCAGGAAGGTACATTCTGAGGTACAAGGCGGGGTACAGCGTAAAGAAGCGATAACCGGAAGGGCGAACTTGAATCCGTAAGCCACTTCCCCTAATCTGCCAGCGAGTAACCTGTTTTGTACTCATGACTCGGGGTGCCCTTCTGCGTGAAGGCTGAGAAATACCCGTATTACCTGATCTGGATAATGCCAGCGTAGGGAAGTCAGATGCCTGACCGCATTCGCCTTCTTGTTCGCCGGTTGGGAGTTATAATGATCCGCCAACCTCAACGCTTTTCCGACGCGCACTTCGCGCCCGTTCTCGCCCGCTTCGTTCAGCGCCAGCCGCTGGTGCACTGCATGACCAACGACGTCGTGCAGAACGTCACCGCCAACGTCTTGCTGGCGCTCGACGCCTCGCCCGCTATGGTGATCGATCCCGATGAGGCTGCGCAGTTCGCCGCCGTGGCCGACGCCTTGCTGATCAACGTCGGCACGCTGACGCGCGATCGCCGCGACGCCATGCTGGCGGCGGTGCAGGCCGCCGACGCGGCGCAAAAGCCCTGGGTGCTCGATCCGGTCGCGGTCGGCGCGCTGCGCCTGCGCACTGAGTTCTGCCAGCAGCTTCTTGCGCTGCGGCCTGCCGCCGTGCGCGGCAACGCCTCTGAAATTCTCGCGCTGGCGCAGCAGGGCGCAGGCGGACGCGGCGTGGATACGCAGCACCAGTCGGAGGCGGCGCTGGAGGCGGCGCGCGGGCTGGCGCGGCAATACCAGACGCTGGTGGCGATCAGCGGCGAGGTGGACTATGTCACCGACGGCGCCGAGACGCTGAGCGTACCCGGCGGCAGCGCGCTGATGACGCGCGTGGTCGGCACCGGCTGCGCGCTCTCCGCCGTGGTGGCCGCCTTTTGCAGCCTGCCTGGCGACCGGCTGAGCAACGTCGCCAGCGCCTGCCGCGTCATGGCGCTGGCGGGCGAACGCGCCGCCGCGCAGAAAGCCGCGCCCGGCAGCTTCGCCGCGCTGTTTATCGACGCACTGTGGCAGCTGGCTCAGGAGGCGCGCGCATGAAGCGTATCAACGCTCTGACCATTGCCGGCACCGATCCCAGCGGCGGCGCCGGCATCCAGGCCGATCTCAAGGCTTTTTCGGCGCTCGGCGCCTATGGCACCAGCGTGATTACCGCGCTGGTGGCGCAAAATACCCGCGGCGTGCAGTCGGTTTATCGCATTGAGCCAGACTTCGTAGGCGCGCAGCTCGATTCGGTACTCAGCGACGTGCGCATCGACGCGGCGAAAATCGGCATGCTCTCGGAAACCGCCATCGTGCAGATCGTGGCGGAAAAGCTGAAAAGAGCCGACATCCCTTTCGTGGTGCTGGATACGGTGATGGTGGCGAAAAGCGGCGATCCCTTGCTCTCGCCTGACGCTATCGCCAGCGTGCGCGAGCTGCTGCTGCCGCAGGTGTCGTTAATTACGCCCAATCTGCCGGAGGCGGCGGCGCTGCTGGAGCGCGCGCCAGCGCGCAGCGAAGAGGCGATGCTGGAGCAGGGCGAAGCGCTGCTGGCGCTCGGCTGCCAGGCAGTGTTGATGAAAGGCGGCCATCTCAGCGACAGCGAAAGTCCCGACTGGCTCATCACCCGCGAAGGCGCAGAGCGCTTTACCGCGCCGCGCATCAATACGCGCCATACCCACGGCACCGGCTGTTCGCTTTCCGCCGCGCTGGCGGCGCTGCGCCCGCGGCATAGCAGCTGGTCGCAAACGCTGCGCGAGGCGAAAGCCTGGCTGCAGCAGGCGCTGATGCAGGCCGATACGCTGGAGGTAGGCAAGGGAATTGGGCCGGTGCACCATTTTCATCGCTGGTGGTAAAGGTCAGAAACAAACAAGGCCAGCAGCGCGCCGGCCTTGTTATGAATGCTCAGGACGGCGTTATAGCGACTCAAACCACTCGCTGTTGCGCTCGGCGATCGGCGTAATCGAGAAAATCATCTCCTGCAGATGGCGGCGCATCGCCGCTTCGGCCGCGTCGGCATCGTGGCTTTTCAGCGCCGACAGGATCTCTTCATGCTGCTCAATCAGGCTGCCTGGCGGCGAGACCTCGCTCAGCGTCAAAAAGCGCACGCGGTCCATCGCCGCTTTGATATTCTCCACCGTCTCCCATGCCAGCAGGCAGTTGATGCTTTCGGCAATCAGGCGGTGAAACTCATCGTCGAGGCTAAGAAACGCCTGGCTGTCATGGCGATCGGCGGCCATCTTCTGCAGCTGAAGGTTGTGCTCCAGCGCCATCAGCGCCACTGGCTCTATCTCCAGCGCCGCGCGGCGCACCACCGAAACCTCTACCGCTTCGCGAATAAACCGACCGTCCGCGACGCGGCGCGCGGAAATTTTACGCACGAAGGTGCCGCGCTGCGGCAACACCTGCACCAGACCCGCTTCCGCCAGCTTGATAAAGGCTTCGCGCACCGGCTGACGCGACACGTTGAACCGGGCCGACACTTCTTTCTCTGACAGCAGCGAACCCGGCTGAATGACGCAGGTCACGATATCCTTACGCAGATAACGATAAATCTGCTGGTTAACTGGTTCGCTGGTGGTGATGGTATAGGCGATTGACATGCGGCATATCCGTATTACGGCTGGCCGCAGCCAGCCCGTTGGGAAAGTGTCAGTCTAATCAGCGCGCTGCGACTGCGCCAGCGCTTTTGATACTGAACAATTACGGCGAACCCACCGCCTGCGCCACCGTGGCGCGCGCGCCTTGCTCGCGCAGCTGCAGCCAGAAGCGCGTCAGCGTCGCGACCACCTCCGCATTCTGCGCCAGATCCTCGCCAAATACCGCTTTCATGCCCAGCAGCGCCTTCACGCGCGCTTCGCCTTCGCCGCTGGCGGCCACGCGCTCCGCCAGTTCCGCTTTCAGCGGATCGCGGATCTCGATCGGCGCGCCTTGCTCGTCCACGCCGCCGACATAGCGCATCCAGGCTGCGACGCCCAGCAGCAGCAGGTCGCAGTTGCTGCCGTTGCGCAGATGCCAGCGCACGCTGTCGAGCAGGCGCTGCGGCAGCTTCTGCGTGCCGTCGGTCGCTATCTGATAAGTGCGATGCTTAATGGCGCGGTTTTCATAGCGCGCGATCAGCGAGTCGGCGTAGGCGGCGAGATCCACGCCCTGGGTGCGCAGCGTCGGCGCCTGCTGATCCAGCATCAGCCTGCGCGCGGCGGTGCGCAGGTTTGCGTCCGCCATACAGTCGCTGATGTGCTCATAGCCGGAGAGGAAGCCGAGATAGGCCAGAAACGAGTGGCTGCCGTTAAGCATACGCAGTTTCATTTCCTCAAACGGCAGCACGTCCTTAACCAGCTCCGCTCCTGCCTGCTCCCAGGCGGGCCGGCCGCTGACGAAATTATCCTCGATAACCCACTGGAAAAACGGCTCCGCTTCCACCGCAACCGGATCGCGACTGCCAAGACGCTCGGCAAGCTCGGCAAACGCGCTGTCGGTCATTGCCGGAACGATGCGATCGACCATGGTAGAGGGAAAGGTGACATGCTGCCGGATATAGTCCGCCAGCGCGCTATCCTGCCGCTGCGCCAGCTGCACGATCGCATTGCGCGTGACGTGGCCGTTTTCCGGCATATTGTCGCAGGACATCACGCTGAAGGGCGGCAGGCCTGCGTCGCGGCGGCGGCGGATGGCCGCCAGAATCAGGCCCGGCAGCGAGCGCGGCGCATCGGGATGGGCCAGGTCGTGCACAATATCGGGATGATCAGGGTTGAGATCGCCGCTGGCGGGATGATGGCAGTAGCCTTTCTCGGTGACCGTCATCGAGACAATCGCCACGTCCGGCTGGCTCATGGCGGCGATCACCGCCTCGATGCCGTCGCTTTTGCCGTGCAGCGCCGAGGTGATCACGCCGATAATCCGCGTGTTGAGCGAATCGTCGGCCATTTCCGTCAGGCTATAGAGGTGATCCTGCTGGCGCAGCGCCTGAATCAGCTCGCCGCTATTAAGGTTAACTTCGCAATAGCCCCAGTCGCTGCCCTGTTCCGCCAGCTTGTCGCTGCATAACGCCTGATGCGCGCGATGAAAAGCGCCGAAGCCGATATGCACCATGCGGGTTTTCAGTTTGCTGCGATCGTAGCGCGGGCGCTGCACGTCGGCGGGAAGGCGATCAATCTCTAACATAGTTCGTCCTTATGGCAAACGGGGCGTCCTGCGCCCCGTGATTCAGTCATGTAAAACCTGCTGCTTACGCCGAAATCGGCTTCTTGCTCGCTTTCGGGCTGCGGATAACGAACAGCACCAGGAAGGCGCCGACGGCGGCAACGCCGCCTGCCAGCACGAAGGCGCTATCAAACTTGCCGGTATGCTGCACGATAAAGCCGGTGACAATCGGACCGATAATGCCTGACAGGCTGCCCACCAGATGAATAAAGCCGCTGATGCTGCCGACGCGGCTCTTGTGCACCACGTCCTGAATAATCGCCCAGTAGATGGCGCCAGTGATGTAGAGGAAGAAGATAGAGATCGACATCATCATGACCGCAGAGTTGACCTCTTTTACCGTACCCGCCAGCGCCACACAAACGGCGGCGGCGAACAGTGAGACCACCAGCACAATTTTACGGGAGAGCAGTAACCTGCCGGTAATATTGAAGATCTTGTCTGAGGTCCAACCGCCGAGCGCGAGGCCGACGAAGCCGACAATCCACGGGATCATGGTGGTGATCGACATCGATTTAATATCCAGACCGTGCGCCTGCACCAGGTAGGCCGGGAACCAGCTCAGGAAGAAGAACAGAATATAGTTGTAGCAGAAGAAGGCGAAAGCGGTGACCAGGATAATCGGCTGACGCAAATAGTAGCCGAATCCGTGCGACGCCTGCGCCAGATCCGCCTCTTCGCCCGGCTGCTCGGCTTTCAGCTGGTCAACCAGCGCGCGCTCCTCGGCGGAGACGTGTCGGCTCTTCGCCGGGTTATCAGCCGAAACGAACAGCCAGATCGCCATCCACACCAGGCCGATCAGGCAGATGATCACGAAGGCCGGACGCCAGCCGAACGCGAGCGCGAGATAGCCGATAATCGGCCCGGCGATCGCGCCGCCCAGCGGCGAGCCTGCGCTCAGCAGGCCCATTGCGGTCGCCGCCTGTTTTTTCGGAAACCAGCCGTTAATCGCTTTGTTGGCCGAGGCGCAAATAGGGCCTTCCGCCATGCCGAACAGCACGCGCAGGATCAGCATCGACCAGAATCCGGTCGCCAGCGCGGTCATGCCGCAGAACAGCGACCACATGCCGACCGCGACGGCGAGCACGATTTTGGGGCCGAAGCGGTCGGTGGCGATGCCGCCAACGAAGTTGAACAGGGCATAGCCGAAGAAGAAGCTGCCGAAGATCATGCCGAACTGTTCGGCGTTGATCGCCAGATCTTTTTCTACCAGCGGTAAGGTCAGAGAGAGGGCAACACGATCGAGGTAATTGATCATGTAAACAAGAAACAACAGCAGTACGATTGTCCAGCGCAGATTTTTAAACATAGTGGCTCCAACGCTTTTTTATAGTGATATAACGCCGGCAGCGCGCCGCCGGCTGAATCCCCGGTGAGGGTAGGGCAAGCGCTACATGGCCAGCACGACCTTGCAGCAGGTACGGGGGTCTTTTTCGAACAGCGTCATCGCGCGTTCGATTTCGTCGAGCGAAAAATAGTGCGTCACCAGTTTTTCCGGCTGGATCAGGCCCTGCTCCATCCATTCCATCACCTGCGGGAAGCGGTGGCTGTTAAGACGCGAGGTAAACAGCGACAGCTCTTTGCTGGTCAGGCTTTGTTGGGTAATGCTGCAGGGCTCGCCGGAGAAGCCGAGCAGACCGATACGAGCGGCGGGCGAGGCGAGCGCCGCCGCTTCCGCCAGGATAGAGGGATGGCAGGCGGCGTCGATAATCAGCGTCGGCTGCACGCCTTCCAGCTGGGCCGCCAGCGGCACCTCGGCGTTGTTGAACACCCGATCCGCGCCGTTGGTTTTCGCCAGCTCAAGACGTTCCGGCAGGCGATCCACCACCAGCACCTGCGCCACCTTAAAGACACCTTTCAGCACCTGAATCGCCGTCAGGCCCATCGGTCCGGCGCCGTAGATCAGCGCCACATCCTGCGGCTGCGGCTTCAGGAACGCGGTGATATTGGCTGCGATGGTGAAAGGCTCGACCATGCTGGCGAGCTTGTCCGGGATCGCCGCCGGCAGCCTGTAGGCATTACCGGCCGGCGCAACCGCATATTCGCTAAAGCCGCCGTCGCGGTGCACGCCGATGACGCTCAGCGTGGTGCAGACGTTAGGACGGCCCACCGAGCAGGGATAGCAGCGACCGCAGCTCACGACGGGATCGACCGCTACCCGCTCGCCGATGCGGCTGGCGTCGACCTCGTCGCCGACCGCGTCAATCACGCCGAAAAACTCGTGGCCGATGACGCGCGGATATTTCGCGAAAGGGTTGTGGCCGTGCCAGATATGCACGTCAGAGCCGCAGATGCTGGCATATTTCACCTTGACGCGGACTTCGCCCGCAGCGGGCGTTGGCAGCGGACGCTCCGCCAGCACCAGCTCGCCGGGTTGTTCAATCACGACACTTTTCATGATGCGCTCCTTTACCAGTTCCACAGCGTGCCGTCTTCCAGACGGGCCACCGGCAGATAGGCGGGCTCATAGGGATATTTCGCCGCCAGCTTCTCGTTGAACCCGATACCCAGGCCTGGCTTGTCGCCCGGATGCATAAAGCCGTCTTCGAACGTCCAGCTGGCGTCGAACAGCTCCATCATCTGCTCGGAGAAGCCCATATACTCCTGCACGCCGAAGTTCGGCACCCACAGGTCAAAGTGCAGCGCCGCCGCCATGCAGACCGGCGAGAGATCCGACGGGCCGTGCGAGCCGGTGCGCACCTGATAGAGCGAGGCGAAATCGGCGATGCGGCGCATGCCGGTGATGCCGCCCGCGTGGGTGATGGTGGTGCGGATATAGTCGATCAGCTGCTCTTCAATCAGCTGTTTGCAGTCCCAGATGCTGTTGAAGACTTCGCCGACCGCAATGGGCGTCACGGTATGCTGGCGGATCAGGCGGAAGCACGCCTGGTTTTCCGCCGGCGTCGGATCCTCCATCCAGAACAGGCGGTAATCTTCGACGCTTTTGCCGAAGCGCGCCGCTTCAATCGGCGTCAGGCGGTGATGCATATCGTGCAGCAGATGTTCGTTGAAGCCGAACTTGTCGCGGATCGCGTCGAACAGCTTCGGCGTAAAGTCGAGATATTTTTCGGTAGACCAGAGCTGCTCTTCCGGCCAGTCGCCTTTAGTCGCCGGCTCATAGGCGAGCCCTTTGCCTTTCGCCATGCCGTAGGTGGTCTTCATGCCCGGCACGCCGCACTGGGCGCGAATCGCCTTGAAGCCCATCTCCTTGTGCTTCGCGTAGTCGTCCATCACTTCGTCGATGGTATGGCCGGTGGTATGGCAATAAACCATCACGCCGGTGCGCGATGCGCCGCCCAGCAGCTGATAGAGCGGCATATTGGCGGCTTTGCCTTTGATATCCCACAGCGCCATATCGACCGCGGAGATCGCCGACATAGTGACCGGCCCGCGGCGCCAGTAAGCACCTTTATAGAAGTACTGCCAGATATCTTCGATCTGATGCGCATTGCGGCCGATCAGCTGCGGGCAGATATGATCCTTCAGGTAAGAGGCGACCGGCAGTTCACGGCCGTTGAGCGTGGCGTCGCCGATGCCGGTAATGCCTTCATCGGTGGTGATTTTCAGCGTAACGAAGTTTCTGCCTGCGCAGGTGACAAAGACTTCAGCGTTAACAATTTTCATCTCTCGTAGCCTTTTCCAGCAATCAATGCTGAAAAAGTACGCGCATTTATACTACCATACAAGTTGGTATAACAGAGTTGTGAAGAGAATCACAGAGAGGATTTTGCGCGCTGCCGGCCGTAGGGAAGGAATGTCGAATTGCTGTTACGGGCTGCATAAAGGTTAAAACGCGGGCCAGCCTGCCCGCGTAAGCGCTTATCTTACAGCCTGAAGCGCGACTTCAGGCTAACAACGCGCACTGCGGCGGCAAGCGGCAGCTCAGCGCGCCGGGCATGACCTCAATCTCAAACTCGCGGCCGGAGAGCGGCTCGCCATCCAGATTAAAGGTCATCTCGTTAGGGGAAACGATGCGCAGCGAGGTCAGCTTCGCGGTCACGATGTTCGGGTTGTCATCATTGCTGGTCAGCGAGTGCAGCAGGGTAGGCAGCAGCTCCTGCGCGGTGACGATGCTCACATCGAGCTGGCCGTCATTGATCAGCGCTGACGGGCACAAACGCTGTCCGCCGCCGGCCTGACGTCCGTTGCCGACGCCGATCGCCAGCGCGTCGCCCTGCCACTGAAAGCCGGGGCCGGAAATCTCGCAGCTGTCTGGCTTCAGCGTATCCATGCGCATCAGGCCGTGAATAAAATAGGAGACGCCGCCCAGCGCGGATTTTAACTTTTCCGGCGTTTCGGTGGTGATACGGGTGCCGAAACCGCCGGTCGCCATATTAATGAAATAGCGATCCTGATTAACCCGCGCCAGATCGATCACGTGGGCTTTGCCCTGAACCGCGAGGCGCAGCGCAGGCTCCATCTCGGCGGGAATGCCGACGCTGGTGGCAAAATCGTTGGCGGTGCCCAGAGGAAGAATGCCGAGCACCGGCCGACGCGCGGCGTCGACGGCGGCCAGCGCGGTAGCGATCTCGTTAATGGTGCCGTCGCCGCCGCCTGCGACCACGGTCTCAGCGCCTAGCCGCAGCGCTTCTTCAACGTAGCGTTCGCCGTCGCCTTTCTCCCAGGTCACGCGCACGGCGACGTCGAAGCCTTCATCGCGCAGCGCGGTGACGGCCGCACGCAAATCTTCGTTGCCTGCGCCTTTGCCATTAAGAATAAGTAGAGTAAGCGATTGTTTTTCCATTTTCCGGTCCTTGAAAACCTGCAAAGATTTCTGCTTATAGCATAGTCAGGAGCGAAAATTTACGGGAGAAAAGCGGAAAAAGAAAACCCGCACGGGGGAGCCGGGCGGGTGAATGAGGTGGTTCCTGATACAACAGCTATTAGTTGTTACTCGTTCGCAGCAGGCGCGACTATAAAGGAGCGCGCCGCGGCGGTCTGTGATCCTGTTCTAACTTCATCGGTTTACTTGCGCGACGTGAGTAATTTGCTATGGGGATCGCGCGTGCTGCTGCCGTCGGTAAAATTGCGCAGCAGCAGACCAAAGGCGAGCTCGACGTCTGCGGGCACCGGCATCCAGACGCGATGGCCGTCGCCGGGTGCCACCTCGATGGCCCCGCCGCGCGCGTCCTGCAGCGCTTCCAGCGTGCAGTTCAGGTTGCCGTTCGGCGTCATGATTTCCAGGCTGTCGCCGAGCAGGAATTTATTTTTCACCGCGACCTCCGCCCAGTCGCCGCGCCGCTCGCCGGTAAATTCGCCGACGAACTGCTGACGCTCGGAGATCGAATAGCCCTGCGCATAGTTTTGATAGCTGTCGTGGGTATGGCGGCGCAAAAAGCCCTCGGTATAGCCGCGATGCGCCAGACCTTCCAGCGTGGTCAGCAGGGCCGGATCGAAAGGCTTGCCGGCTGCGGCGTCGTCGATAGCGCGGCGGTAAACCTGTGCCGTCCGCGCGCAGTAGTAGAACGATTTGGTGCGGCCTTCGATCTTCAGCGAATGGACGCCCATCTCGCTCAGGCGTTCAACGTGCGCCACGGCGCGCAGATCCTTCGAGTTCATGATGTAGGTGCCGTGCTCATCTTCAAAGGCGCTCATCACCTCGCCTGGCTTCATCTTCTCTTCCAGCAGAAATACCTTATCGGTTGGCTGGCCAAGCCCCAGCGTCGGCGTCACCTCCTGCACTTCGACGATATTGCCGACCTCGTCCTGTTTGCCTTCCTCAACCTTATATTCCCAGCGGCAGGCGTTGGTGCAGGTCCCCTGATTCGGGTCGCGCTTGTTCATATAGCCGGAGAGCAGGCAGCGGCCGGAGTAGGCCATGCAGAGCGCGCCGTGCACGAAGATCTCGATCTCCATCTCCGGCACCTGCTGGCGGATCTCCGCGATCTCCTCCAGCGACAGCTCGCGCGACAGGATCACCCGCGTCAGTCCCATCTGTTGCCAGAACTTCACCGTCGCCCAGTTGACCGCGTTGGCCTGCACCGAGAGATGGATCGGCATCTGCGGAAAGGCCTCGCGCACCAGCATAATCAAACCGGGATCGGACATGATCAGCGCGTCCGGCTGCATCTCCACCACCGGCGTCAGGTCGCGAATAAAGGTCTTTAGCTTGGCGTTATGCGGCGCGATATTCACCACCACATAGAATTTCTTGCCCAGCGCGTGCGCTTCGGCAATGCCTTTGGCGAGGTTGTCATGGGTGAATTCGTTATTGCGCACGCGCAGGCTGTAGCGCGGCTGGCCGGCATAAACCGCGTCGGCCCCATAGGCGAAGGCGTAGCGCATATTCTTCAGCGTTCCCGCTGGAGAAAGCAGTTCTGGTTTCATGATGTTCTCACTGATGTCAGGTCAGCATGCCGCCTGGCGCGGCACGTGCCGCAGCCGCAAAGAGAGCGGCCCGGCAAAAGGTGCAAAATTGTAGGCGGCGACGCGTGTCAGTCAGTTGATCTAGATCAACTGGCACAGATCCGCTTCCCAGCGATAGCCCATGCCGTAG
This sequence comes from Pantoea septica, assembly GCF_002095575.1. Classification (GTDB taxonomy): domain Bacteria; phylum Pseudomonadota; class Gammaproteobacteria; order Enterobacterales; family Enterobacteriaceae; genus Pantoea; species Pantoea septica. Next base: position 104,509 of record NZ_MLJJ01000013.1, read on the forward strand.
ACGGCGCGGATAAAGGGCTGGTCAGCGTCGAGATTCTCGAGCTTGCGCCGCAGATTTTTGATATGGCTGTCGATGGTGCGATCGGTCACGACGCGATAGTCGTCGTAGAGATGATTAAGCAACTGCTCGCGCGAAAAAACCTTGCCCGGCTCCAGCGCCAGGGTTTTCAGCAGCCGGAATTCGGCGGGGGTCAACTCCAGCGGCTGTTCGCGCCAGCTCGCCTGGAAGCGGCCTTCGTCGATTTTCAGCAGCGACGCCTTGCCGGGCTCTTCCGGCGAGCGCTTCACGCGGCGCAGAATGGTTTTCACGCGCGCTACCACTTCGCGCGGGCTGAAGGGCTTGCAGATGTAGTCATCCGCGCCGATCTCCAGGCCAAGCAGGCGATCGATCTCCTCGGTGCGCGCCGTCACCATCACGATCGGCAGCTCGGAGAAGCGGCGGATTTCGCGGCACAGCGTGAGGCCATCTTTGCCGGGCAGCATCAGATCCAGCAGCATCAAGTCGGGCGGCGTCTGCTGGACGAAAGGCAGCACGTCGCTGCCGTGGGCGATATGGTGCGTGCGGTAGTTAGAGGCTTCAAGATAGTCGATCATCAGCTGCGCCAGCTTCGGCTCGTCTTCCACTACCAGAATCAGCGGGTCGGTTTTTTCGAAGGTCATCGTCAGTTACGGCTGGGGAACATAGCGCAATTGTAGCGCGATTTTCAGTCCACCTAAATCAGAGTGCTCCGCAGCGATATGGCCGCCGTGGGCGTCGACGATATTTTTGCAGATCGCCAGTCCCAGACCGGAGCCGCCGCTGGCGCGATTGCGCGATCCTTCCGTGCGGAAAAAGCGTTCGAAGATCTTCGCCTGCTGCTGCGCGTCGACGCCAGGCGCGCTGTCGGCAAAGCTCATCTGCCACCAGGGCGCCTCATACGTGAGCCGCACCTCGACCTGGCCCGGCGAGTCGGTATAGCGCAGGCTGTTCTCCAGCAGGTTGGTGAAGAGCTGCATCAGGCGATCGGGGTCGCCGAAGAAAGGCGCTTCGTCCGGCATCTGCAGCGTCAGCGTCAGCCCGTGGCTGCGGTAGCGTTCGTTGAAGCTGCCGGCGGCCACCTCCAGCAGCTGCACCAGATCGGTGGCCTGCTTGCGATAGGCGAGGGCGCCTTCGTCGGACAGCGACAGCTGGTGCAGATCGTCCACCAGCTTGCTGAGAACGCCGACTTCGCTTTGCAACGAGGCGATCGCCTCTGGCGTCAGCTTGCGCACCCCGTCCTGCATCGCCTCCAGCTCGCCGCGCAGGATCGCCAGCGGCGTGCGCAGCTCGTGGGAGATATCGGCCATAAAGGCGCGCCGCATACTCTCGTTTTTTTCCAGCGAGCTGGCGAGGCGGTTAAAATCCTGCGCCAGCTGGCCCAGTTCATCCTGGCTGCCGACCTCAACGCGCGTCGCGAAATTGCCGGCGGCCAGATGGTGCGTCCCTGCGACCAGCCGTTTTACCGGCGCCAGCAAACCTCGTGACATGAGCCAGGTCACCAGCGCCGCCAGCAGCGTTGAGAGGCCGACAATCAGCCAGCTGGTGCGTTTTTGCTGATGATCGAAGTTAATATCGGTGCTGCGCGTCAGACGCTCCGGCGGCGACCCCACCACCCAGCCGACGACTTTGCCGTTGCTGGTGGTGATATTACGGCGCGACCCCTCCGGCGGCACCGGCGCGCGCGGGCCGACCAGCACCTTGTACTGCTGATCGATAACCCAGAACTGCGTGCGCCAGCCGTGCGGCGGTAGCTGGTTACTGCTGTCGGGATTCTGCTCCAGCGAGCGCAGCATGGTAAAGATCAGCCGATCGTTATGGCGCAGGAAATCCCAGCTGCCGTGCTGTTCGTACTGGTCGGCCAGCGCGTCGCCGAGCATCGCCAGCCGCTGCTCGTTGCCGCGCTTGATGTAGTCGACAAAGCCGTGCTCGAAGCTGAGACGCACGCCCCAGTGCATGGTGATCAGCACCAGCATGCAGGTGGAAAAAATCGCTAAAAAGAGTTTGGCGCTGATACCCAGGCGCAACGGCAACTTCATGGTTTTCTCCGGCGTCGCAGATCGACGTTTTTACTGGTTTCCTTTGGCACGCGCCAGAACACCAGCGCGGGCAGAGCGATAATCAATGCCATCCACGCCCAGGCGGTCATAAACAGGCTGTGGGTATGGTCGCTGCTGGCCAGCGCATCCTGGCCGAACGCGCCCAGCAGCAGGCCGGCGACGGTGACGCCGACGCTCATCGACAGCTGCATAATCATCGACAGCAGGCTGTTGCCGCTGGAGGCGAGCTCGTCCGGCAGATCCTTCAGCGTCAGGGTATTCATCGAGGAGAAGCGCAGCGCGTTCACCATGCCCTGCATCAGCAGCACCAGCGGCAGCAGCCACAGCCAGCCGAGCAGCGCGACCAGCGGAAAGAGCAGCACCACTACGGCGAGCGCCAGCGTGGTGCCGACCAGCGTGTTGCGGTAGCCGAACAGGTTAACGATACGCACAACCATGCGTTTGATGCCCATATTGCCGAGCACCATCGGGATCATCATCAGCCCGGCGTGAAACGGCGTAAAGCCCATGCCGACCTGCAAAAATATCGGCGTCATAAAAGGCAGCATGCCGCTGCCGATGCGGCCTAAAAAGCTGCCGAGCAGGCCGATAGAGTAGAGACGGTTGTCGAACAGCTTCAGGCTGAACAGCGCCTTGTCGTTGCCGCGCGCATGCATCAGATAGTACAACAGCGAAAAGAGGCCAGTCAGGATCATCGCGCCCAGCAGCAGGGGAGAGCCGCCGCTGCTGCGCTGGCCGTCGAGCGCCAGGGTCAGCGTCGCCATGCCGACTGCCAGCAGTAGAAAGCCGAGAAAATCGAAGCGCCGCGTCTGCATCGAGTAGTTCGGCATCAGCGTCAGGGTGGCGATGGCGCCGATGATGCCGACCGGAATATTGATCAGGAAGATCCAGTGCCAGCTGGCATACTCCACCAGCACGCCACCGAGCGCCGGCCCGACCAGCGGGCCGATCTGTCCCGGCAGGGTGACGAAGGTCATCGCCGACATATACTGCTCGCGCGGCACGATTTTCATCACGGTCAGGCGGCCCACCGGCACCATCATCGCGCCGCCAACGCCCTGCACCACGCGCGCCATCACTAGCTGGTCCAGCGTCGAAGAGAAGGCGCAGAGCAGCGAGCCGACGCTGAACAGCACGATGGCGCTGAAGAAGATGTTGCGCACGCCGAAGCGATCCGCCATCCAGCCGCTCATCGGCAGGGTAACCGCCACCGTCAGCAGATAGGAGACGATGACCGAATGCATATGCAGCGGGCTGACGCCCAGATCCTGCGCCATCGAGGGAAGGGCGGTGTTGACGATGGTGGTGTCCAGCGTCTGCATAAAGAAGCCGAAGGCGACAATCCATAGCTGCCAGCGAACCGTGGCGTTTTGGGCGTTCATTTGCTGTTCTCTCCTTAACTCTCCACCGGCTGGCCGATTTTACCGCGCTTGCGCCGCAGCTTGTCCATATAGAGATAGACCACCGGCGTGGTATAGAGCGTCAGCAGCTGGCTCATAATCAGCCCGCCTGCGATAGTAATGCCGAGCGGCTGGCGCAGCTCTGCGCCGTCGCCGCTGGTGATCACCAGCGGCAGCGCGCCGAACAGCGCGGCGAGCGTGGTCATCAGAATCGGGCGAAAACGCAGCAGACAGGCCTGGAAAATGGCGTCGCGCGCGCTCAGGTTGCCGTTGCGCTGCGCCTCCAGCGCAAAATCAACCATCATAATGGCGTTCTTTTTCACGATGCCGATCAGCAGCAGGATGCCGATAAGGGCGATCAGGCTAAAAGGCGTATCGAACAGCGCCAGCGCCAGCAGCGCGCCAACGCCCGCGGAGGGCAGGGTCGAGAGAATGGTTAGCGGATGGACGTAGCTCTCATACAATATGCCCAGCACGATATAGACGGCGGCGATGGCGGCGAGCATCAGCCAGAGCTGGCTGCTTTGCGACTGCTCGAACACCTGCGCGGTGCCGGCGAAGCTGCCGCGCACGCTGGAGGGCACGCCGATGGCCGTCATGGTGCGATCGATCGCCGCAGAGGCTTCCGACAGCGAAATGCCTTCCGGCAGGTTAAAGGAGATGGTCGAGGCGGCGGAGAGCCCCTCATGGTTGACCGCCAGCGGCGCGTTGGCGGGCTGCCATCGCGCGAACCACGACAGGGGGATCGGTTTGCCGTCGCTGTTGATCACAAACATCTGATCCAGCGCGCTGATGTCCTGGGTGTAGCGCGGGTCGACCTCCATCACCACCTTGTACTGATTCAACGGCTGATAGATGGTGGAGATCTGTCGCTGGCCGAAGGCGTTGTTCAGCAGGGCGTTAGCCTCAGAGACGTCGATGCCGAGGCGTGACATGCTCTCGCGATCGTAGATCAGCGCCATTTCGCTGCCTTTGTCCTGCTGATCGGAGTTGACGTCCGCCAGCTGCGGCAGCGCGGAGAAGGCCTGACGGATTTTCGGCTCCCATTCGCGCAGGGCGGCGAGATCGTCGGAGAGCAGCGAATACTGATAGCTGGCGTTCGATTCGCGGCCGCCGGCGCGCAGATCCTGCACCGCGTTGAGATAGAGGCTGGCGCCGGGCTCTTTCGCCAGCTTCGCGCGCAGCCGGGCGATCACCGCCTGGGCGTTCTCGCTGCGCTCCGAGAGCGGCTTCAGCGAGATAAACATCGAGCCGCTGTTGGTGCGCATGCCGCCGGTAAAGCCCACCACGCTCTCGACTGCCGGATCGGCTTTCACGATCACCATAAAATCCTGCAGCTTCTGGCGCATCGCCTGGAAGGAGATGCTCTGATCGGCGGAGATAAAGCCCGACAGCCGGCCGGTGTCCTGCTCCGGCATAAAGGTTTTCGGCACCTGAATAAACAGCCAGACGGTCAGGGCGACGGTGCCGAACAGCAGCAGCAGCACCCAGCGCGCATGGTTCAGCACCCAGCCCAGCGAGCGGCCGTAGCCCTGCTGGATCGCCAGCAGCATCCGGCCTGCGCCGCGCCGACGCGGCTGGGCGCGCGGCGCATGCGGCTTCAGCAGATACGCGCACATCATCGGCGTCAGGGTGAGGGAGACCACCATCGAGATGGCGATCGCCACCGACAGCGTAATGGCGAATTCAGAGAAGAAGCGGCCTATCAGCCCGCCGGTCATCAGCAGCGGCAAAAAGACGGCGATCAGCGACAGGCTCATCGACAGCACGGTAAAGCCCACTTCGCGCACGCCGGTCAGCGCCGCCTGCAGGGGTTTCATGCCCGCCTCGACGTGGCGCGCGATATTCTCCAGCACCACGATGGCGTCATCCACCACGAAACCGGTGGCGATGGTCAGCGCCATCAGCGACAGATTATTCAGGCTGAAGCCGCAGAGGTACATCGCGGCGAAGGTGCCGATCAGCGATACCGGCACCGCGGCGGCGGGGATCAGCGTGGCGCGGCCGGAGCGCAGAAAAACGAACACCACCATAATCACCAGCGCCACGGCGATGGTCAGCGACTGCTCGACCTCATGCAGCGAGGCGCGAATGGTGGGCGAGCGATCCTGCGCAATCTGCAGGTCGATGGCGGCGGGAATGGTCTGGTGCAGCGTCGGCAGCTCGGCGCGAATGCGGTCGACGGTGTCGATCACGTTCGCCTCCGGCGTTTTGCGCACCAGCAGCAGCACTGCGGGCTTGCCGTCCGCCATCCCGGCGTTGCGCACGTCCTGCACCGAGTCCTGCACGCTGGCGACGTCCGCCAGCTTCACCGCCGCGCCGTTGCGGTAATGCACCACCAGCGGCGCGTAGTCGCTGGCGGTTTTCAGCTCGTCGTTGGTGCGCAACTGCCAGCGCTGCTGGCGATCCTCCACCGCGCCCTGCGGACGACGCTGGTTGGCGTTGGCGATCGCCTCGCGCACCGCGTCCAGCGAGACGCCCTGGTTAAACAGCGCCTGCGGATTCAGCGCGACGCGCACCGCAGGCAGCGAGCTGCCGCCGACCGTGACGTCGCCGACGCCTTCGATCTGCGACAGCTTCTGCGCCAGCTGGGTCGAGGCGTAGTCGTAGAGCTGGCCCCGATTATAGATATCCGAGGTCAGCGTCATGATCATAATCGGCGCGTCCGAGGGATTGACCTTGCGGTAAGTCGGCCGGCTCGGCATGCCGGTCGGCAGCAGGCTTTGCGCCGCGTTGATGGCCGCCTGCACGTCGCGCGCCGCGCCGTTGATGTCGCGGTCGAAATCGAGCACCAGAATAATGCGCGTGCTGCCGAGCGAGCTGGTGGAGGTCATTTCGCTCACGCCGGCGATGCGGCCCAGCGAACGCTCCAGCGGCGTCGCCACCGACGAAGCCATGATTTCCGGCGACGCGCCCGGCAGCGAGGCGGAAATCACTATCACCGGGAAGTCGACCTGCGGCAGCGGGGCGACCGGCAGCAGACGAAAACCGAGCACGCCCGCCAGCGCAATGGCGAGGGTCAGCAGCGTGGTGGCCACCGGGCGGTGGATAAACAGCGCGAAAAATCTCACCGCTCCGCCTCCCGGCCGCTAAAGCGGCGGCGCGCGGCCTGGCCGAGGCGATCGAACAGCAGATAGATCACCGGCGTAGTAAACAGCGTCAGCACCTGGCTCAGGATCAGGCCGCCGACCATGGCGATGCCGAGCGGATGGCGCAGCTCTGCGCCGACGCCGGTGCTGAGCATCAGCGGCAGCGCGCCCAGCAGCGCCGCCAGCGTGGTCATCAGGATCGGGCGGAAACGCAGCAGGCACGCCTGATAGATGGCGTCATAGGGCGTCATGCCCTGCTCGCGTTCGGCGGCCAGCGCGAAGTCGATCATCATGATGGCGTTTTTCTTCACGATGCCGATCAGCAGAATAATGCCGATGATGGCGACGATATCCAGCTCGCCGCCGCTCAGCATCAGCGCCAGCAGCGCGCCGACGCCGGCGGTCGGCAGCGTCGACAAAATCGTGATGGGATGGATAAAGCTCTCATAGAGCACGCCCAGCACGATATACATCGCCACGATGGCGGCCACGATCAGCCAGACGGTGCTGGTAAGCGCCGCCTCGAACGCCAGGGTGCTGCCCTGGAACTGGGTCATCAGTTCGGAGGGCATGCCGAGCCGCTCTTCCGCCGCGCTGACCGCTTTCACCGCGTCGCCCAGCGAGTAGCCGTCGGCGACGTTAAAGGAGAAGGTCGCCGACGGGAACTGATCGAGATGGTTGACGCTTAGCGCGCTGTGGCGCTGCTCAACTTTCGCGATAGCGCTGAGCGGCACGCTGCCGCCGTCGGTGCTGGTCAGCCGGATGCCTTCCAGGCCCGCCAGTCCCGGCGTGGCGCGGTTATCCTGCTCCAGCACCACGCGATACTGGTTCGCCTGGGTATAAATGGTGGAGATCAGGCGCTGGCCGAAGGCGTTATAGAGCGCGTTATCGACGTCCGCCATACTGATGCCGAGGCGGCTGGCGCTGTCGCGATCGACATTGACATAGGCCTCCAGGCCCTGATCCTGCCAGTCGCTGCTGATGTCGCGCAGCTCAGGCGACTGGCGCAGCGCGTCCAGCAGTTTCGGCACCCAGGTGCCGAGCGACGCCAGCGAGCCGGACTGCAGCGTGAACTGATAGGGCGTGCGGCTCGCCTGGGTTTCAATCGTCAAATCCTGTACCGGCTGCAGCCACAGCGTGACGCCGGGAAGCTGGCTTATCTGTTGCTGCAGCCGCTGTTGCACCTGCGGGATGCGGTCTTCGCGCTCGCTCAGCGGCTTCAGGTTGATCTGCAGACGCGCGCTGTTGAGCGCGGCGTTGGTGCCGTCGACGCCGACGAAAGAGGTCATGCTCTGCACCGCCGGATCTTTCATGATCAGCGAGGCGACGTCGCGCGTGCGCTCCGCCATGCTGGCGTACGAGGCGCTCTGCGGCGCCTGCAGCGTGCCCTGAATAATGGAGTTATCCTGCTGCGGGAAAAAGCCTTTCGGAATCACTACCCACAGCAGCACGGTGAGCAGCAGCGTGCCGAGCGCCACCGACAGCGTCAGCCAGGGATGCGCCAGCACCTTGCGCAGCCAGCCGCCATACCCGGCGATCAACCGCTCGAAAAAGGCTTCGCTGGCGCGCGAAAAGCGGTTCTGCTTGCGCAGCGACTCGGCGCTCAGCATACGCGCGCACATCATCGGCGTCAGCGTCAGCGAGACCACGGCGGAAATCAGGATCGCCACCGCCAGCGTCACGGCAAACTCGCGGAACAGACGGCCGATCACGTCGCCCATAAACAGCAGCGGGATCAGCACCGCGATCAGCGAAAAGGTAAGGGAAATAATGGTAAAGCCGATTTCGCCCGCCCCCTTGAGCGCGGCGGTGAGCGGCTTTTCGCCTTTCTCCAGATAGCGGGTGATGTTTTCGATCACCACGATGGCGTCATCCACCACGAAGCCGGTGGCGATAGTCAGCGCCATCAGCGTCAGGTTATTGATAGAGAAGCCGAGAAAGTACATCGCGGCGAAGGTGCCGACCAGCGACAGCGGCACCGCGACGGCGGGAATAATCGTCGCCGGCACGTTGCGCAGGAACAGATAGATAATCATCACCACCAGGCCGATCGCCAGCATCAGCTCGTGCTGGGTATCGGTGACCGAGGCGCGAATATTGGTCGTGCGGTCGGTCAGCAGCTGGACCTTCACCGACTTCGGCAGCGAGGCGGTGAGCGAGGGCAGCAGCGCGCGGATATTATCGGCGGTGGCGATAATGTTGGCGCCCGGCTGGCGCTGCACGTTGAGCACGATGGCGGCTTCGCGGTTCGCCCAGGCGCCAAGCCAGCGGTTTTCCGCGCCCTGTTCGATAGTGGCGACATCGCCGAGCCTCACCGGCGCGCCGTTTTTATAGCTGACGATCAGCTGACGGTAATCTTCCGCCGATTTCATCTGGTCGTTAGCGGAGAGAGTAATAGAACGCTCCGGGCCGTCGAGGCTGCCTTTCGCCGAGTTGACGTTGGCGCTGCTGATGGCGGTGCGCACCGCTTCGCTGGTCAGGCCGAGCGCCGCCAGCGCCTGAGCGTTCATCTGCACGCGCACCGCCGGTCGCTGACCGCCGGAGAGCGTCACCAGCCCGACGCCGGAGACCTGGGAGATTTTCTGCGCGACGCGCGTCTCCACCATGTCCTGCACCTGGGTCAGCGGCATGCTGCTGGTGGTGACCGCCAGCGTCATGATCGGCGGATCGGCGGGATTGACCTTGCTGTAGACCGGCGGGTTAGGCAGATCGTTGGGCAGCAGGCTGGTGGCGGCGTTGATGGCGGCCTGCACTTCCTGCTCGGCGACGTCAAGCGGCAGCGTCAGCTGGAACTGCAGGGTAATCACCGACGCGCCGCCGGAGCTTTGCGACGCCATCTGTTTCAGCCCTGACATCTGGCCGAACTGGCGCTCAAGCGGCGCGGTAATCGCGGAGGTGGTAACGTCCGGGCTGGCGCCGGGATAGAGCGTCACCACCTGGATGGTGGGATAATCCACCTCCGGCAGCGCCGACACCGGCAGAAAACGGTAGCCGAGAACGCCCGCCAGCAGAATAGCGATCATCAACAGCGTGGTAGCGACCGGACGTAAAATAAACTGACGCGACGGCCCGCCGCTGGCGTCAGGAGGCGTAACCTGCATTACTCGCTCGCTCCCCTGGCCGGTTGCGCCGCGCGGCTGCTTTTCAGCGCAGTGCTCTGCGGCGCGACGACTTCCACCTGCGCCCCTTCCGTCAGGCGATCCAGCCCGTCGGTGACCACGCGTTCGCCTGCGCTGAGGCCGGCGTTGATCACCACCTGATGGCTGTCCTGCAGTCCGGCAGTCACGCTTTTCTTACTCACTTTATTGTCGCTGTTCACCACCCAGACAAAGTGGCCCTCGTTGCCCATCTGTAGCGCGGCGGCGGGAATAACGATCGCATCCTGCAGGGTATTGACCTTCAGCCGCGCGTTGACGAACTGGTTGGGAAAGAGCTTGTCGTCCTGATTGTCGAAGCGCGCCTTCATTTTGATGGTGCCGGTGGTGGCGTCGATCTGGTTGTCGATGCTGAGCAGCGTGCCCTGAGTCAGCAGCGTCTGGTTGCTGCGATCCCAGGCTTCGACCACCAGCGGCTGGCCGCTCTTTTGCGCCTGCATGATGTCGGGCAGATAATTTTCAGCCAGGCTAAACAGCACGTCGATGGGATGGGTCTGAGTGATCACCACCAGACCGTTGGTGTCGCCGCTGGTAATGTAGTTGCCGACGTCCACCTGTTTCAGGCCGACGCGGCCCGCAATCGGCGACGTAATGCGGCTGTAGGTCAGATTGAGCTGGGCGCTGGCGACGCTGCCTTCATCCGCCTTAATGGTGCCCTGGGTTTCGCTCACCAGCGAACGCTGGGTATCGAGCTCCTGCTGCGACACCAGCGAGGTTTTCGCCAGCTTTTCATAGCGCGCCAGATCGCGGCGGGCATTCGCCAGCGTCGCCTGATCCTTCGCCAGCTGACCCTGCGCCTGGGTTAACGCCACCTGATAAGGGCGAGGATCGATTTCCGCCAGCAGCTGGCCCGCTTTAACCTGCTGCCCTTCCTGAAAGTGGATCGCCATCAGCTCGCCGTCGACCCGGCTGCGCACCGTCACGGTGCTGGCAGCGGTCACGGTGCCGAGCCCGCTGAGAAAGTGCGGCACGCTCTGGCTGACAGCGGCGGCGGCCTGTACCGGCGCCGGCGGGGCGCCCGCGCCGCCCTTGCCGCGATGCGGCCGGGTCGACGCCTGAGGATCGGCGTCAGGCTGCGCCGGGTGGTGCCACCAGTAATAGCCGCCTGCGGCGGCGGCCAGCACTAACAGCGTCAGCAGGCTTTTTTTCAACAAGGAAGGTCGGTTCATCTTATCGGTTGCTCTCCAGCAGTAGCGAAATCCCCAAAACGCAGGCTGAAACGCGGCAGCCTGCAAATAGCAGAGTGTAGACCCGCAAAGCGGGCAGAAGTTGAAGGAATTAAGGATATCTGTCAGCCCGACGTAAGTATCCCTTTCAGAACAAACTTATCGACGAATTGCGCATAAAGGGCGGTTTTCGCTTTTGCTATGCTCTTTGTCTGGGCATTTCGTACACAAGGAGAAGAGGATGAGTCAGGTTGAAACCCGCCAGCTCGGCGATACCGGCATTCAGGTGCCGCTGTTAACCTTTGGTGGCAACGTCTTCGGCTGGACCCTGGATGAGGCGAAGTCGTTTTCATTGCTAGATGCGCTGGTGGAAAAAGGGCTGTGGTTTATCGATACCGCAGACGTCTATTCGCGCTGGGCGCCGGGCAATAAAGGCGGCGAATCAGAAACCATCATCGGCAACTGGCTGAAAAAAAGCGGCAAACGCGACCGCATCGTGCTGGCGACCAAGGTCGGCATGGAGCTCTCGCCGGAGAAAACCGGCCTGAAGCCGCAGTATATCCGTCAGGCGGTAGAGGATTCGCTGCGCCGCCTGCAAACCGACTATATCGATCTCTATCAGGCGCACCGCGACGATACCGATACGCCGCTGGCGGAAACCCTGGCGGCGTTCGATTCCCTGATCAAAGAGGGCAAAGTGCGCGCCATCGGCGCCTCGAACTACAGCGCGCCGCGCCTGCAGGAGGCGCTGAAGATCAGCGAAGAGCAGGGCCTGGCGCGCTACGCCACCCTGCAGCCTGAATATAATCTTTACGATCGCGAAGGCTATGAGTCAGCGCTGGAGGCAGTAGCGACGCAGCATGGGCTGGGCGTGATTAACTACTATTCGCTGGCCAGCGGCTTTCTGAGCGGCAAATACCGCAGCGCGGCGGATGCCGGCAAAAGCGCGCGCGGGCAGGGTGTGGTCGAGAAGTATCTCAACCCGCGCGGCCTGGCTATTCTGGCAGCGCTGGACGACATCAGCCAGGCGCACGGCGTGACGCCGACTCAGGTCGCGCTGGCGTGGCAGATTGCGCGGCCGAGCATTACCGCGCCGATCGTCAGCGCCACTTCGCTCGCCCAGCTCGACGATCTGATCGGCGCAACGCAGCTGCGTTTGTCGGCGGAGGAGAGCGAAAAACTGGCGCAGGCCAGCCGCTAATCCCGCCAGACGGGGCGCTAGCGCCTCGTCATTATTTTGCGTGCCAAATAATGCGTTCATCACGGCCGCGAGTCCGTTCAGCGATCCCCTTCACACTTGTTTGAAAAAACTGTCTCTTTGCTTATTCGTGCGCACATTTTTACAAAAGTTGAACTTTTTGCAGCACTATTCTCTGCGTGGAAATACCCATTATTCAGATAAGAAGAACGATTATGAACAGAAAAAAAGCAGTGCAACGCTTCCCGCTGCGCCGTGTTGCGGCCGGCTCCCTGATGTTTGCCATGCTGAGCGCGTCTGCTGTGGCCGCAGATGCCTTTAGCTATGACTCGCCTTATATGTTCGGCGACTGGGGCGGCTCGCGAACGCAGCTGGAAAATGACGGCGTTAAATTTGACGTCAACTACACCATGGAAAGCGCATCGAACCTCGGCGGCGGCGCCGATACCAACACCTCAATGCGCTACAGCGATCAGTGGGCGTTCGGCGCCAATCTCGATCTGGAAAAGCTGCTCGGCTGGCAGGATACGCAGTTCCAGGCCACCATCACCAACCGTGACGGCCGCAATATTTCCGATCAGGTAGCCGACCGCCGTACCGGCATGCTCTCTTCGGTACAGGAAGTGTATGGCCGCGGACAGACCTGGCGTCTGACGCAGTTCTGGCTGAGCAAGGGGCTGTTTGACGACGTCGTCAACCTGAAAGCGGGTCGCGTCACCGTCGGCGAGGACTTCGACAACTTCGACAGCAAGTTCCAGAACCTGGCGTTCGGCAGCGGCCAGGCGGGCAACTGGCGCGGCGACCGCTGGTTTAACTGGCCGGTGTCGCAGTGGGGCGGCCGCGTGAAGCTTAACATCACCCCGGAAGTCTTCTTCCAGGTCGGTTTCTATAACCAGAACCGCGCCAACTACGATCGCGGCGACGGCTTCCGCCTCGACACCAGCAACTCTGAGGGTAACCTGGTGCCGGTGGAACTGGGCTGGAAGCCGACGCTGGGCCCGGACAAGCTGCCGGGTAACTACCGCATCGGCTACTACTACTCGTCCGCCAACGGCGACGTGTACGGCAGCTGGCGCGACGGCGCCTATCAGGATAAAGATCACGCCTACGGCGGCTATGTGCTGTTGCAGCAGCAGCTGACCGCGCAGGGCGGCGACGCCAGCCGCGGCATCGGCGTATCGGTTCAGGCGGTGATGAACGATCACAAAACCTCCAAGACCGACAACTATCAGTCGATCGCCTTTACCTGGGCAGGCCCGTTCGACGCCCGTCCTGAAGATGAGATCGGCATCGCCGCGGCGCGCATTCACGTTAACAGCGATTACACCCGCGCGCAGCGTCAGCAAAACGCCGCCAACGGCGAAACGGACTTCGACAGCCCGACCTATCTGCCGATTCAGGATGGTTCGGAATATAACTACGAGCTTTACTACAACGTGAAGCTGGCGAAATGGCTGCAGGTACGTCCGAACGTGCAGTATATCGTGGCGCCGGGCGCGGTGAGCGAAGTGAAGGATGCCTTTGTCGGCGGCATCAGCGCCAACATCAACTTCTGATAGCGCAGCGGCCTGAAGTTTCCACTCTCAGGCCGCACACAACTATCTGAGCGGATGGCATGGCTCGAAGCGCATCGCGTCGTGCCGTTTACGGACGCGCCTCAGAGATGAGGCGCGTATTCGCGTCTGCGCTGTAGTGTCCCGCCTGCTCTCTTTTCTCTTAGCGAAACATAACTTCTGCCCAGCGCGCCAGACCGGCCGTCACCGAGCCGAAATCATCGCCGCTGGCGATCGGCGTTTCCGGCAGCGCCTGCTGTAGCGCGGCGCGCAGCACCGGCGAACGCGCGCTGCCGCCCGTCAGGTAGATCACTTCAGGTTTGGCGTCGCAGCTGGCGAGCGCCAGATGCACCTGCTCCAGAATGCGCTCCAGAGGCTGGTTGATCGCCTCCTGCAGCAGCGTATCGCTGATGGCGGCGTGCATCTGCGGCGCGATAAAGTCCAGACTGGCGTCGAAAGCGGCGCGATCGGAAAGGGCGATCTTGCTCTCCTCCGCCGCGCGCACCAGACGATAGCCAAGCTTCTGCTGCCACACCTTCAGCAGATGTGCCACCTGCGCGCTCTGTTCCGCGTCGCGCACCAGATCGCGCAGCAGTTTGCCGCAGGCGGCGGAGTAAAATTCGCTCTGCGCCGGCACATCGTTAATCGCCACCGCGTTCCACCACGGCAGCGCGGGCAGGGCGGTGCCTTTCTGCGTCCTGCCGCCCAGGCCGAGCAGCGGCATCAGGGTCTTAAACGCCAGCATAATATCGAGATCGTTGCCGCCGACGCGGCAGCCGCTGTGGCCGAGCAGGCTCTCGCGGCGGTCCGACAGCTTGCGCCACTCCGGTCCCATCAGCAGCATCGAGCAGTCGGTGGTGCCGCCGCCGATATCCACCACCAGCACGCGCGTCTCTCTCTCCAGCGTTGCTTCGAAATCGAGTCCCGCCGCGACCGGCTCGAACTGAAACTCCACGTCGCGGAAACCGGCGCGCTGCGCGGCGCGCAGCAGAATGCCCTGCGCCTGGGCGTTGGCGTCGTCGCCGCCAGGCCCCTGGAAGTTGACGGGGCGGCCGATAACTGCCTGATCGATCGCGGCGTCGAGCTGCGTTTCGCCCTGTTCGCGGATATGGCGCATCATGGCGCAGACCAGGTCTTCAAACAGCGCGATCTGCTGCGGTTTCAGGCCGCTGGCGCCGAGAAAGGATTTTGGGGATTTCACGAACCATGTTTCTTCCGGGTCCGCCATATAGTGCTGCAGCGCGCTCAGGCCGAACTGCACGCTGGTGGCCGACACCTCGATGTCCTCTTCGCGGTTATGGCGCAGCGCGCGCTGCAGCAGCGCGGTGGTTTCCGCATCCGGAGTGGCGACCTGATGATGGCGGTAGAGCCATTCGCTCACCGCTTCGCGCGTCGGTGCGGCAATCATCGACGGCAGCAGGCGCTGACCCTTCTCCAGCGCCAGCAGGCGCGGCGTGCCCGCTTCGCACACCGCAATGGAACAGTTCGCCGTACCGTAATCGAAACCAATGAACATCTGATGCCCCTCCCGGAAAAAAGGGGGCGACTTTAGCGCAGCTGAGCGGGGCTGGCAAGCGGCTCAGCGCGACGGCGGCGTGTAGACCATGAGCTGCCCGCGGCCCGCTTTTTTGGCGTTATAGCAGGCGATGT
>NZ_MLJJ01000014.1 GCF_002095575.1 Pantoea septica
ACCCCCGGGCGGCGGCTGGGGAGGTCCTGGCGGCGGTGGCGGCTGGGGCGGTCACGGTCACGGTTTCACCGACCCGCGTTAATCCCGCTTAACGCCCGCTTTATTCCGGGCTGAAACGATTGACGTTTCGCTTAATTAACGACAAAACGTTTCGCCCGCTTCTTAAAATATGTTTAAGCCCTGTTTTAATAAAAGAGGTTATAGAGAGCCGAGGAAAATCGGCCAAAAGCGCTGTTTTTTTATTTTGGCGAGTGATAACGTCTGCTTTTATTTACCGACGGGAAAAGGGCATGAAGAACCTTATCGCTGAATTACTGGTAAAACTGGCGGCAAAAGAAGAAGAGTCTAAAGAACTGGTGGCTCAGGTTGAGGCGCTGGAAATTATCGTAACGGCGATGCTGCGCAAGCTTGAGCCAGAACAACAACATGCTATCGCCGCAAGTATCGAACACGCGATGCATAATGCCGACGCCGACGCCAGTAATGAAGATGCGCTCTTGCTACGTAACTACCTGGACAAATTACTTAACCATCCGCGCGTCTGATTGTTAATAGCGGAGCAGTGCGATCGGCGCTGCAAATTTGCGCAAATCTCCACCGCTCTGTTTTTCTCGTGCCAGAATTAACGGATTCTTCATCAAGGGAGTCACACCATGAAATTGCATTTAGCGGCAGTCATAACGGCAGGCTTGCTGGTGAGCGGCGTCAGCCTGGCCCAGGCCGCCGAGAAAACCGCGCAGCAGCAAAAAATGACGCAGTGCAACCAGCACGCCAGCACGCAGAATCTGAAAGGCGACGCGCGTAAATCTTTTATGAGCGAGTGCCTGAAAAAAGAGAGTAAGCTTGCCGACATGACGCCGCAGCAGGTAAAAATGAAAAGCTGTAATAGCGAAGCAGGCGCTAAAAAGCTCAGCGGCGACGCGCGTAAAACCTTTATGAGCGGCTGCCTCAAAAAGTCCTGATCCTCACTTAATACGGCCGTGCGCGGCCGTACTCCACTCTCTTTAAAAGCCATTTCATCATCGTTTACCCTGTAGCGATTTATCCGCACGCGTTGATAAGCCGATCGCTGAGAAAAATATTAAATACTCTTTACTCCTCCCTGCGCTTCGCGCAGCAAGCGCGTTCATTACAGCAACATAAGGAACTGTTGTATGGTAGCCGTCATTATTATCGGTATATTTATTATTAGCGTTATCTACGCGCATTCTCGCGGCGTCGAAAAACAGAGGTTATCGCGTCAGCTTTTCGATCACTCCACCTTTATGGCGCCGATTAACATGTTTATGACGGGTTTTTCGACGCTGCCTGCCAAACAGCCCTATTTTCCGCCAGAGGATTTTCCTGAACTGCGTCAGCTAACGGAAAACTGGCAGGTGATTCGGGAAGAGGCGCTGCGCCTGCAGGATCATATTAAGGCGGCGCAAAGCAACAATGACGCCGGTTTTAATACGTTTTTTAAGCGAGGCTGGAAGCGTTTCTACCTCAAGTGGTATAGCGACGCCCATCCTTCAGCGCGCGAGCTGTGTCCGGTCACAACCGAGCTGGTAAGCCGTATACCTTCGGTCAAGGCGGCGATGTTCGCTGAATTGCCTGCCGGTAGCCATCTGGGGAAGCATCGCGACCCCTATGCAGGATCGGTGCGTTATCACCTTGGTTTGCAAACCCCTAACGACGATCGCTGCTTTATTGAAGTCGATCGCCAACGTCATAGCTGGCGCGACGGCGAGGCGGTTATCTTTGACGAAACCTATGTGCACTGGGCGCAAAATGAAAGCGAGCAAACGCGAATCATCTTGTTTTGCGATATTGAGCGGCCAATGAAATGGCGCTGGGCGCAAGCGGTCAATCGTGGCGTTGGCCGTTGGCTGATGGCAGCCGCCGCGTCGCCTAATGATGCAAATGACCGTACCGGTTTTATCAACCGTATATTCAAGTACGTCTATGCGATCCGTAACGCAGGGCAGCGGCTGAAGAAGCGTAACCGCACGCTTTATTACTGGGTGAAATATAGTCTGATTGCAGCGCTGTTTGCGCTAATTATTCTGCCGAGCCTTTTATTCTGAAATTTACACTTGCTTAAATTTTAAAAAGAGCGGATTAACAACAGGTTAACCGCTTTTTTTTATTTTCAGACGCTGCCTTTCGCTTTCCTTTGCCACACTTACTTTTTATAGGGGAATAACGGCGTCCGCCGAGGGCGCATTGATTAACAACGATAAAGAAGGAGCCGCGTGATGAATTATCAGCCCGTCATCGCTTTAAACGATCTGCCCGACCGCCAGCCCACCAAAACCAAAATAGCCGATACCGATATTCTGCTGGTGCGCGACGGAGAAAAGGTGCGCGCTTATCAGGCCACCTGTCCGCATGCGGGTGCACCGCTGGAGCAGGGCGCTATCTGCGGCGATAAGCTGGTCTGTCCCTGGCATAAAGCCGTGTTCGCGCTGGAGGATGGTCATATGTGCGAGCCGCTGGCGCTGGCCGATCTCAAACAGTTTCCGCTGCGCGTCGAGAACGGCATTGTGCAGGTCAACCCTAAAGCAATGTCATCTGCGACGCCCATCGGCAGCGGCGGCGACGCGCCGGTTTATGCGATACTCGGCGGCGGCGCGGCAGGCAGCGCGGCTATCTGGACGCTACGCCGGGAAGGCTTTAAGGGAAAGGTCGTGCTGGTGGAACGCGAGCCGGAGGCGCCCTACGACCGTACGGCGCTGACGAAATTCGTTCCCTCCGGCAAGATGGATATCAAGGATGTGCCGCGCATTCTGAAAGAGGATATTTTGCAACACGTCGATCGCCTCCAGGGCGAAGTGACGCGTCTCGACACGCGCGAGCAGCGTATCCACTTCGCTGATGGCGACTCGCTGTTTTACGACAAATTGCTGATCGCCTCAGGCGGCGCGCCGCAGCGTCCCGATTTAACGGGCCGCGATCTGGCGGGCGTACACCTGTTGCGTTCGCTGGCGCAGGCGGATGCGCTGCTAAAGGAGGTCGACCAGAGCCAGCAGCTGGTGATCGTCGGCAACAGCTTTATCGGCATGGAGATGGCGTCGGCGCTGCGCAATCGCGACGTCGAGGTCACGGTGGTGGCGCGGCATCCGCTTCCTTTCGCGCGCCAGTTCGGCGAGCAGATCGGCCGCTATTTCCGCGATCTGCACGGCAGCAACGGCGTGCATTTTGTTGATGGGGATCCGGCAGAGCTGGAGGGGGAGCAGCACGTTACCGCGCTGCGTCTGCAGGATGGCCGCCGCATCAAGGCGGACGTGGTGCTGCTGGCGACCGGCATTCAGCCCGCCACCGGGTTTATTCACGATCTGCCGCTGCGCGAAGATGGCAGCCTGCTCGCCGACAGCCAGCTGCGCGTTACGCAAAACGTCTGGGTGGCGGGAGATATCGCCAGCTATCTGACGCCCCAGGGGCCGCTGCGCGTCGAGCATTATCGCGTCGCCCATCAGCAGGGGCGCATCGCCGCCTTTAATATGCTGGATAAGCGTATGATGTACGACCGCGTGCCCTTTTTCTGGACCACGCACTTTGGCACACGCTACGAATATCTCGGTCATGCCGAAGAGTGGGACGAGTATCGCCTGATAGGCTCGCTGGAGGAGAAAAAGTTTATCGCGCTTTACGGCCAGCAGGGCAAGCTGGCGGCGGCGTTCTCCTGCGGCATGTATACGCTCACGGCGGCGCTAGTGCTGGAGATGCAGCAGCCGATGACCATAGCGCAGGCGCTGGCGACGGTGGCGAGCCGTCAGGGATAGCGCAAGCGGGCGGAGCGTGCGCTCCGCCCCATGCGTCACTTTTTGCTCAGCGCTTCAGACTTCGCCATACACTGCTGCATCGCCTCCATCACGGCGGCGCGAAAGCCTTTCTCTTCCAGCACTTTCACCGCTTCGATGGTGGTACCGCCGGGCGAGCAGACCATATCTTTCAGCTCTGCGGGATGTTTGCCGGTTTCCAGTACCATCTGCGCCGAGCCTTTCACCGCCTGGGCGGCGAACTGATAGGCCTGGGCGCGCGGCATGCCGCCGAGCACGGCGGCATCCGCCATCGCCTCGATGAACATAAAGACATAGGCGGGCGCAGAGCCGCTCACGCCGACCACCGAATGGATCAAATATTCGCTGACTACCGCCGCTTTGCCGAAGCTCTCGAATATCGTGACCACTTCGTCGATTTCCGGCTGCTCGACCAGCAAGTTAGGCGTTATCGAGGTCATCCCTTCGTTGACCAGCGCCGGCGTATTCGGCATGACGCGCACGATTTTACGATCGTGGCCAAGCACCGTCGCCAGCGAATCGAGCGTCACGCCCGCGGCGATAGAGACCACCAGCGCCTCTTTTTTCAGCTGGCTGGCCACATCTTTCAGCACCTTCAGGATGACGTTGGGTTTGACCGCGCCGAACAGAATATCGACTTCGCGTGCCAGCGCCTCGGCGCTCTCCGCGGCCTGAATGCCGTACTCGCGCGCCAGCGCCTCGTTGGCCTCCGCCTTGCGGTCAAATACCCAGATGTTCGAGGGCGCGACCTGGCCGCTTTTTACCAGTCCGCCGATAATGGCTTTGGCCATATTGCCGCCGCCGATAAACCCAATCTTCTTCTCCAGCATCGCCGTATCCTTAAGAAAGTTCGAAAATCTTAACGCGTTAGCTTACTTCAGCCAGGATTAATAACAAGTCAGCAAGGAGAACAGGGCATGGGCGACAATGAAAATCAAAGCCGGCACTATCCGATTAAAGAGAATATGCCGTGGCAACGTATCGAGTGGCGTATTCAGCACGCGGGTTTTGCGCTGCTGCTGCTGGTTGTCGTCGCTGGCGCGGCAGGGCTGTTTTCGAAAGGCTGGCTGAGCAACCAGCGCGTCGCCAGCACGGATAAGCGGCTGAGCGTCGATTACGAACGCTTCGGGCGACGGGAAAGCAACATGGATATGACGCTGCATCTGAGACAGCTGCGCGGCGAAGATTATCAGATCAGGCTGCGCGGCCCGCAGCTCGACGATATTCAGCTGCAGACCCTTCAGCCGCAGCCGGACGACGCCTGGAGCACCGGCGATAGCCTGGTGCTGCGCTGGCACCGCCGCGCCGATCAGCAGGAGGCCACTATCTGGATCGGCTCCCAGGCGCAGGATTTCGGCCGCTATCACCTTACCGTCACGCTCGACGACGCCTCCAGCGTAAGGTTCAGCCAGTTTATCTACCCTTAGGAGAGCCCTATGGAAACGGTTTTGCGCGCAGCCAGCATGTATCTGCTGTTGATGGTGGTGTTTAAAATCGCTGGACGGCGCACCCTCATGGAGATGACCTCTTTTGACCTGATTTTGCTGCTGATTATCAGCGAGGCGACCCAGCAGGCGCTGCTCGGCGATGACTTTTCCGTTACCGGCGCCGGGTTGACTATCGTCACGCTGATCGTGATTGATATTCTGTTCGGCGTGATGAAAACGCGCTTTCCCCGCATGGAGCGGCTGATTGACGGCTCTTCGCTGATTCTGGTGGAAGAGGGCAAACTGCTGCGCCAGCGGGCGAAGCGCGCCGGGATAGACGAAGAGGATATTCTGCAGAGCGCGCGCAGCTCGCAGGGGCTGGAACGGCTGGACCAAATAAAGTTTGCCATTCTGGAGAAGACCGGCAAGATCTCCATCATTCCCAAAGAGTAAGGAAAGAACATGGTTATCTGGGTTGATGCCGACGCCTGCCCTAACGTCATTAAAGAGGTGCTTTACCGCGCGGCGGATCGCACCAAAACGCAGGTGACCTTCGTCGCCAACCAGTCGCTGCGCGTGCCGCCGTCGCCCTGGCTGAAAACGCTGCGGGTGCCCGCCGGATTCGACGTCGCGGATAACGAGATTGTGAAGCGCGTAGAGCCCGGGGATCTGGTGATTACCGCAGATATTCCGCTGGCGGCCGAGGTGCTGGAGAAAGGGGGCGCGGCGCTTAACCCGCGCGGCGAGCGCTATTCGCCCGCCACCATTCGTGAAAAGCTGACCATGCGCGACTTTATGGACACGATGCGCGCCAGCGGCGTGCAAACAGGCGGCCCCGCGGCGATGAGTCCGCGGGACCGCCAGCAGTTCGCTAACGCGCTCGACAGCTGGCTGACGCAGCGCCAGCGCTGAAATCAGACAAAGCTGTCGTCGTCGTCGTTAAAGCCGTCGAAGCTGTCGTTGCCGAGATCGTTGAAGTCGTTATTGTCGGCGTAGTTGTTATCCCAGCCGTTGTTCTGGTCAAGGAAACCGCTGCCGCCGCTGTTGAAAGTGTCGAGGTTTTCATCGACCTGCGGAAGCGGCGTATCGGGTTCGTTGATAATATTAACGATCTCTTCCGGCTGCGAGTGGTGGAACAGGCTGGTCAGCATATCCGCCATTACCACGCCGCCTGCGACGCCCACTGCGGTTTGCAGCGCGCCGCCGAGAAAGCCGGTGCCGCGCGCCGGTGCGGCTGGCGCGTTGTTATATTGCGGCTGCTGCGGCGCGTTGTTCCACGCCTGCTGCTGTGGCTGCTGCTGCGCCGGCGCCTGCTGGCGCGAGCCGCCGCCGAACAGGCTCGACAGAAAACCGCCGCTGCTCTGCTGTTGAGGTTGCTGCTGCTGTTGCGCCAGGCGGTTCTCCAGCTCGGTAATGCGGTCGTTCATTTTCTTCATCGCGGCTTCCTGGATCAGGATCGCCTGCGCCATATAGTAAGGCGCGCCGGGCTGCTGCTGCAGATGCTCTTTAATCAGCTGTTCCGCCGCCGCGTCACGCGGTCCGGTCTGGCTCTCGGCCTGTTTCAGACGGCTGAACAGACCCTCAATCAATTGGTGTTCCTGGCTATACATAATGGCTCTCCTGTTGCGACTGAATAAGTATATGGGGGCGGAGCGCAGCAAAGTAAAATCCAGCAGGTAAGCAAATGTTGCCGCCGCTTGATTTGGCGCGATCTGCACGAAACGCGCATGGTTAACGCGTTAATATTTAATGATATTGGTGCGAAAGGCTGAAAAGGATGCGCAATTCTTGCTTCACGGGTGGAGGCTCTGGCGGTTTCCAGTTATGATGCGTCGCATTATCAAGCGATATGCCGCGATATACGGCCTGTAACGGCGGAGGAACTGCCCGATGTCTCTACCTATTTATCTGATCGGCGCGCGCGGCTGCGGCAAAACCACCGTGGGCGAAGCGCTATCGCGCGCGCTCGGCTACGCCTTTCGCGATACCGATCACCATCTGCAGCTCAGCACCCAGCGCAGCGTCGCGCAAATCGTGGCCGATGAAGGCTGGGAAGGCTTTCGCGCGCGGGAAACGGAGTCGCTGAAAGCGGTTACCGCGCCAGCCACGGTAATCGCTACCGGCGGCGGCATGGTGCTGGCGGAGCACAATCGCCGCTTTATGCGCGAACAGGGGCGCGTGATCTGGCTCAGCGCGCCGTCACATATTCTGGCGCAGCGGCTGGAGAGCCAGCCGGAAGCGGCGCAGCGCCCCACGCTGACCGGCCGTCCCATCGCCGAAGAGATGGGCGATATTCTGCGCGAGCGCGCGCATCTCTATCGCGACGCCGCCCACCATGAAGTCAACGCCATGCAGCCGCCAGAGCGCGTTATCGACGAGATCCTCCAGTCGCTGTCGCTGGCGCGCGCCAGCTAGTTTCCCCCGCTTTTTCTTCAGATTCTTCCCGCTTTCCCGTCTGGGTTGCGTAGCCTGGCTATACTGATCCTCAGACGGGAATCGTCTCGTCGTGTGGAATACGATTAGCCAGGAGGGATTGAATATGCCAACCAGACCGCCTTATCCACGCGAAGCTCGCGTTGTCGCCGTTGAGAAGGGACCGCAGGGCAGCACCGTCACTTCATGGGAGCTACGCGCCGATCATCCATCGCCCAATACCTTAATTAGCGAACATACGTCGGAAGCAGAAGCGCAGGACGCCAAAGTTCGCTATGAGGATGTGGAAAAAGAGTAGGGCAATCTCTCTGGCAGGGACGCCAGCCTGAATGCGCTTTTTTCGCTGAGTGCTGTTTGCTGTTATTAGCTGCCTGCGCGCAGCGAAGCTGTTATCCATTCTGCTATTTCTCGCAACTCCCTTATAAAATCATTTCTCTTTGCCGCCAGACCGGTTATTTCACTGCGCGCGATTTCCCCTGACAAAAATTGACGCTTGACCCTTATTCCTCCACGTTTTAGTTTTAACCATCGATACAGGAACTCGGTTCCATATAGTGAAACTCCCAATATGACCACGCTTGAAAACGCCGCCGCGGTGCTTAAGCTGTTTCAGCAAAAAGGCGTGACGCAGGGAAATCCCGGGCTGACGTTTACCGATGTCGTCGAGGCGCTGCGCCTGCCGAAAAGCACCGTATCGCGCCTGCTGGCCACCATGGAACGCCAGGGCATGCTGGAGCGCGACGCGGAGAGCCGCTGTTTTCATATTGGCCGCGTGCTGCTGTCGGTCGCCGGCCACTATCTCTCCGCGCCGCTGGTAGACAGCGCCGCGCCGGCGATGGCGCGGCTGGCGGATAAAACAGGCAGCATCGGCTATATCTCGCGCCTTGACGGGCGCGATCTGGTGGTGATGCGCATGTTTCACGGACGCCACTTCACCCAGCTGGTGACGCCGCCGGGGAGCCGCATGATCGCCGCCGCCACCTCGACCGGCCGCGTGCTGCTGGCGCAGCTTAGCGAAGAAGAGGTGCGCGAGCGCTACCGCGACGCCTGGCAGCCGCTGCCGCCCAATTCGCCGCAAACGCTGGAGGCGCTCTGCGCGCAGCTGGCGGCGATCCGCAGCCAGCGCTGGTCGCTGGCGCGTAATGAAACGCTGCCCGGCATCAGTTCGCTCTCCGTCGCGCTGCATAATAAATATCACGGCGATACGGTAGCGCTTTGCCTCTCATTTTTATCGCAGGAGAGTTCGCCGGGCTATCCGCCTGCGCTGCTCGATGAATTACGCATAACGGCCGGCAGCCTGGCCGAGAAATATGGCGCAACGCCACTCTGAATTTATTTTATCGGCGCAATACTTTCGCCACACCGGGAAAACGCCAGGCCTTCGGGCCTGTTTATTCAATCTCACGGACGAAATAAAAAAACGACGTAAGCGAGTCTGATTCAGGCTCGCGAAGCGTCATTTCATTTCTACCGGCATTCCTGACGGGGACAATATGGAGAAGGTTAATCCAGTTAAACAGGCTGGCGTGGCGATAGTATTAATCGCCCTGTCGGTAGCAGGCGCCATTATCGGCGTGCAGCTTATTACCACTATCGGCGTGACGCCGAATACTTCTATTATCGGCGCGCTATTCGCCATGCTGCTGGCGCGTATTCCCTTACAGGCGTTTCGCCGCTATCGTTCGATCGAAATTCAAAACCTCGCGCAAACGGCTATTTCCTCCGCCACTTTCGGCGCCGCCAACAGCTTATTAATGCCGATCGCGGTGCCCTGGGCGCTGGGCGAGCCGCAGCTGGTGCTGCCGATGTTCTGCGGCGTCAGCGCGGCGATGCTGCTGGACGCTTATCTGCTCTACCGTCTGTTCGATACCCGCGTCTTCCCCGCCAGCAACGCCTGGCCGCCGGGCGTGGCCGCCGCAGAGGCGATCAAAGCGGGCGACAAGGGCGGACGACAGGCCTGGCTGCTGGCGGCGGGCATCGTCGGCGGCATTCTCGGCTCAATGCTGAAGATCCCGATGTCCGCTTTCGGCACCGCCTTTATCGGCAATATCTGGGCGCTGGGCATGCTCGGGGTGGGCTTTCTGGTGCGCGCCTATGCGCAACCGGTTGCCGGCATCGATATCAACGCGCTCTTTCTGCCGCACGGCGTCATGGTCGGCGCGGGGCTGGTGGCGCTGATTCAGGTGGTGATGGTGATCCGCAGCCGCCGCCACGACGAGCAGAAGGTAAGCCGCGGCGGCAACGAAGTCAGGCGCGCGCTCGGTCTCGGCGGCGCAGGCTACCTGATTGTTTCGGCGCTGCTGGCGCTGGCGGGCGGTCTGTGGAGCGAAATGAGCCTGCCGATGCTGCTGCTGTTTGTGATTTACGCCGCATTCGCCGCCTTCGTGCATGAGCTGATCGTCGGCATCGCCGCAATGCACTCCGGCTGGTTCCCGGCCTTCGCAGTGGCGCTGATTACCCTGATCGTCGGCATCCTGCTCGGCTTTCCGCCGCTGGCGCTCTGCCTGCTGTGCGGCTTCACCGCAGCGACCGGACCCGCCTTCGCCGACATGGGCTACGATCTCAAAGCGGGCTTTATCCTGCGCGGCAACGGCGCGGATCTGCAGCAGGAGCTGTGGGGCCGCCGCATCCAGCTGATCGCGGCGATGATCGCGTTCCTGGTCTCTATTCCCGTCGTCTGGTACGCGCATAACCTGTTCTTTGCGGAAAACCTGCTGCCGCCGGTAGCGCGCGTCTACGCCAAAACCATCCAGGCGGGCGCGGAACCCGGCATCGCCGGCAGCCTGCTGATGTGGGCGATTCCCGGCGCCATTATTCAGCTGATTGGCGGCCCGAAACGCCAGCTCGGCGTGCTGCTTGCCACCGGCCTGCTGATCAACAACGCGATGGCCGGCTGGGCGGTAGTGGTAGGCATCGCGCTGCGCATCGTGATCCTTCGCATATGGGGCGAACGCGGCCGCTCGCCGATGGAGGTGATGGCGGCAGGCTTTATCGCCGGCGACGCGCTCTATAGCTTCTTTCACTCGCTGTTTGCCAGCGGCAAAAAATAATTAAGGGATGACATGAGTCTGCATCAGACGTTACAGGTATTTGAATTATTCGACAGCGCACGTATCGACGGACAGCAGGTGGTCGATCTTTTTGCCGCTTTCCCTGGCGTAAACGCCAGCTTCAAACGCGTCAGCGGCCCGAAAGGGCGCACCGATTTCATTCGCATCGATATTCCAGGGGCGCAGGGCAAAGCTGGCGGCGGCAGCGCGCCGACGCTCGGCATTATCGGCCGTCTGGGCGGCATCGGGGCGCGCCCGACGCGCATCGGCATGGTTTCCGACGCCGATGGCGCCGTTGCGGCGGTGAGCAGCGCGCTGAAGCTGGCCGTTATGCAGACCAAAGGCGACGTGCTGGCGGGCGATGTCATCGTCACCACCCATATCTGTCCCGATGCGCCGACGCGTCCGCACGAGCCGGTCGATTTTATGGATTCGCCTATCGACGACGTCACCATGAACGACAATGAGGTGGTGCAGGAGGTCGACGCTATCCTGTCGATCGACACCACCAAAGGCAACCGCATTATCAACCACAAAGGATTTGCGCTGTCGCCTACGGTAAAAGAGGGCTATATCCTGCGCGTATCGGACGATCTGCTGCGCATCATGGAGATGACCACCGGCCGTCCGGCGGTGACCTTTCCCATCACGACTCAGGATATTACCCCTTACGGCAACGGCATCTATCACCTCAACAGCATTCTGCAGCCCTCTACCGCCACCGATGTGCCGGTGGTCGGCGCAGCGATCACCGCCGAATCGGTGGTGCCGGGCTGCGGCACCGGCGCCAGCCACGAAGTAGATATCGCGGCGGCGGCGAAGTTTGCGGTGGAGGTGGCGAAAGAGTTCGGCCGCGAGACCTGCCATTTCTACGATGCGGACGAATATGCCCGCCTGCTGGCGCTCTATGGCAGCCTGAGCCATCTACGTAAACGAGACGAATAATGACGAAATCCCTGGTTACCCTGACCATCGGTCAGTCGCCGCGCAGCGATATCATGCCGCTCCTGACGGAGTTTTTACCCGGCGAGCAGACCGACCATGTCGGCCTGCTGGATGGACTGAGCGAAGCGGAGATCGCCGCGCGCTTCGCCCCTGACGCCCAGGACGGCGTGCTGGTGTCGCGCCTGCAGAATGGCGCGCAGGTGCGGCTGGCCACGGCGAAGGTAGAGCAGGGACTGCAGGCGAAAATCGCCGCGCTGGAAGAAGAAGGCTACGACACTATTCTGCTGCTCTGCACCGGCGAGTTCGGCGCGCTGACCGCGAAAAGCGCGCTGCTGCTGGAGCCGGACCGCATTATTCCGCCGCTGGTTGCCGCCATTGTGCAGGACCATCAGCTCGGCATCGTGGTGCCGGTCGAGGAGCAGATCCAGCAGCAGGCGAATAAGTGGCGCAATTTGAAGCATCGGCCCTGTTTCGCCGTCGCCAGCCCCTATATTCCCGATCGCGAGAAGCTTACCGACGCCGCGCTCCTCCTTCAGGAGCAGGGAGCGGACGTGGTGGTGCTGGACTGCGTCGGCTATAACCAGACACATCGCGACTTTTTGCAGAAGCTGCTCGGCATTCCGGTGCTTCTCTCCAACGTGCTGGTCGCCAAACTGGCCGCTGAACTTATCGTCTGATAACCGACGCGATCACAAAGCAGGAGGCGGCGCTGCAATTCGCGTGACAGATCAGCGAGTTCCGCTCTACACTGCCAGATACCTTAATGTGCTGTGAGGAAGTAATATGCTCAATGTAAGCGAGTATTTTGACGGAAAAGTGAAATCGATCGGTTTCGACAGTGCCAGCACTGGTCGCGCCAGCGTAGGCGTGATGGCGGAAGGCGAATACACCTTCGGCACGGCGCAGCCGGAAGAGATGACGGTAGTGAGCGGATCGCTGAAGGTGCTGCTGCCGGGCGAAACCGAGTGGCAATGGTTTGAAGCGGGTTCGGTGTTCAACGTGCCGGGCCATAGCGAGTTTCATCTGCAGGTGGGCGAGCCGAGCGCCTACCTCTGCCGCTATCTGAAAGAGTAAAAATGACCGCAAAGCGGCCCGCGATACTCTTTTCGCGGGCCGCTTTGCTACTTGGGATCGGTTACGCCGGTTGTAAGTTTGTCAGCCGTCTGCAGTGCGGTTTTTAGCGGATGATGGCGACCTGCTCCAGCCGCGTATCCTGCCACGGCGCGCTGCCCAGCTTCGACGCCAGCGGCGCCAGCACACGCAGATCCTCCAGCCACGCGTCGCGCGTCTCAACCGTCTTTTGTCCGTCACCCTCACTACGACAGGCTACCTGCAGATAGCGACCGCTGAAAGCGGGGTTGATGCTCTGCGCCTCGCCGCCTGCTTGCACGCTGCACTGCTGCCGCGTGCGGCGCACGTCCGATGATGGCGCGCGCTCTACTAAATCGGTGTCGACGGTAAACGTCTGTCCGGCCACCAGCGGGAAACGCAGCGTGGTTTTTAGCGCTTCCAGTCGACTGGGCTGCGAGGCAATCGACATCGCAAACTTCAGCTGGATCAGATTGCCCAGCGTCAGGCGCTGCACCTTCCAGATTCCGTAGTTTTCCAGCTTGCGCAGGTAGCCCTGCTCGTCAACGTCGATACGCACCGCTACCTTGCCCGAGGGGCTGTTTTCCACCCAGTTCAGCTGGCGAAAACGCGGCAGTGCCCAGGGCGCAATCAGCTGATGAACCTGCTGTTCCAGCTCTTTGTCCAGCGGCAGCGCCGCAAGCACCGAGGCCGGATTTTCGCTCAGATCGGGCAGCATGTTGCTCGCGTTGCGGCTGACCGCCTTGTGCGTCGCGGAGACAAAGCGGCCCAGCGCGCGGAAGCGTTGCAGATCGGCGGTGGCGCAAAGGCGGGTAAAGGTCTGCTTCATGAGCGGCGTCAGCGGGAAAGAGGCTTTACGATCTGCGATATCGCCGCTGTCCAGCGAGTCGGTCACGTAGCCTTTATCATCCACATCCATCATCGACACGGGTGCAAGCGCCTGCGTCTGACAGTTGAAGCGATAGTTTTCCACCTTGAACGCGTAAGGCGCGTCATAGGGCGGATCGAAATCTTTGGTCGCATAGTCGTAGCCGAGGCGCACCTGCAATTCGTCGCCGCTGCGCTTCAGGCTGGCGACATCCACCAGCGCGGTGGCGCCAAAGCGGTTGGTCGGTTCGATTTTTTCCCAGACTACCGCTTTCTCCGGCAGGCTGCAGATGCGCTTCAGCGTTTCAGGATCCTGATTGGGACCCGGCTGCGGCGGTGTGTAACGGCCAAATTCGCTGCCGTAAAAACGTGCGGTAGTCATGCCCCTGGCGTCGAGCAGATTGCGATAGAGCGCCTCGGCAGAGAGCGTTTTGCAGTCGTAAGCCTGCCAGACCTGCATCGCGCCGCCCGATTTTCCGGCCAGCGCCACCATGACATTAAGGCGGTCGTTGATACGCAACGCATTCAGGCGGGTAAAAGAGGCGTCGCCAAAGCTGGCGGAGGAGAAGAGCATTAACCCGGCGAGCAGCGCCGCACGGGTAGAGAAACGAGACATAGCGGGAATCCTTTGCCGAAAGAAGTGATTATCGGCAAAGGCGCGTCATCCTTGAACGGTCAGCGTTTTGCTTCCCCGCCCAGCGCTTCCACCAGATTGCTGGTGAGCGCGGCGAGTTCGCTGGTCATCAGGATAAAGTCGGCGTCGAAACGCTGAGCGAAATCTTCACGGTCGATATCGTCGTTCTGCTCGCGCAGCGTGTCGCTGAACTTCAGGCGCTTCACGGAGCCGTCGTCCGCCAGCACGAACTGAATGCGCTCCTGCCAGTCGAGCGCCAGTTTGGTCACCAGCTTGCCCGCTTCGATATGGTTGGCGATCTCGTCGCACACCAGATCCTGTTTTTTACAGCGGATCACGCCGCCATCTTCGAGGATCGCCTTCAGCTCCGCTTCGTCCATCAGGGCGAAACCGGCGGGCAGATCGCCAGAGCGAACCCATTCGGTCAGCGTCAGCTCGATCGGGCTTTCCAGCGTCAGCGGCACTACCGGCAGCGAGCCGAGGCTCTTACGCAGCAGCGCCAGCGTATCTTCAGCCTTTTTCGCGCTGGCGCAGTCGACCATGATCAGGTTGTTGACGGTATCGATCCAGATAAACGTCTGGCTGAGACGGCTGAAGGCGCGCGGCAGCAGGCTGTGCAGCACTTCATCTTTCAGCGAATCTTTTTCGGTTTTCTTCAGCTTGCGGCTCTGTTCCGCTTCCAGCTTGCTGATCTTCGCTTCCAGCGCCTGCTTCACCACCGGCGACGGCAGGATCTTCTCCTCTTTACGGGCGCAAATCACGATCTGGCCGTTGTTCACGTGGGTCAGCGCGTCGCTGCGGTTGCCCATTGGCGACACCCAGCCGGTTTTGCTCATATCCTGGCTGCCGCAGGGAGAGAAGGTGTAAGCCTCAAGCTGTTTTTCCATGTCGTCTGCAGAGAGCGGAATGTCCCGATTCAGACGATAAACCATCATATTTTTAAACCACAACATCATAATTCCTTACCGGGTCGCGCGATCTGGCGCACAAGTCGAGAGGTCAGCGCGCATGATAGCGAAACATCGAAACGGTTTCATTGCCTTTCCCCGACGCCGCTCCTAATGTATCTCCTACCCTGACGAATAATGAGGAATAATGCGTGCGTATAGGTATTGATTTGGGCGGCACCAAGGTCGAAGTGATCGCCCTGTCTGACGAGGGAAATGAGCTTTTTCGCCACCGCGTGGATACGCCGCGCGACGACTACGCCGCCACGGTGCAGGCGATTACGGATCTGGTGCGTCTCGCCGAAGCGAAAACCGGTCAGACCGGTAGCGTCGGCGTCGGCATTCCCGGCACGATTTCGCCTTACGCGCACCGCGTGAAAAACGCTAACTCCACCTGGCTTAACGGCCAGCCGCTGGATCGCGACCTGGCGCTGGCGCTGCAGCGCGAGGTGCGCATCGCCAACGACGCCAACTGCCTGGCGGTCTCAGAGGCGGTAGACGGCGCAGGCGCGGGCCAGCCGCTGGTGTTCGCGGTGATCATCGGCACCGGTTCGGGCGCGGGCGTGGCGATTAACGGCGAAGCGCGCATCGGCGGCAATGGCAATGCAGGCGAGTGGGGGCACAATCCGCTGCCGTGGATGGATGAAGAGGAGCTGCGCTACCGTGAGGAAGTGCCGTGCTACTGCGGCCAGAAAGGCTGCATCGAGACCTTTGTCTCCGGCACAGGCTTCGCCATCGACTACCGGCGGCTGAGCGGCCAGGCGCTGAAAGGCGCGGAGATCGTCAGGCTGATCGCGCAGCAGGATCCCGTCGCCGAGCAGGCGATGCAGCGCTATGAAACCCGGCTGGCGAAGTCGCTGGCGCAGGTGGTGAACCTGCTCGATCCCGATGCGATCGTGCTCGGCGGCGGCATGAGCAATAACGATCGTCTCTATCGGACGGTGCCGGCGTTGATGAAGCAGTGGGTTTTCGGCGGGGAGTGTGAAACGCCGGTGCTAAAAGCAAAACACGGCGATTCGAGCGGGGTGCGCGGCGCGGCCTGGCTCTGGCCGCTGGAAAAGTAGAGGCTACCGCGTCGCGCCGAAGGGAAACTGCCAGTCCTCGGGCACGCCGACCGGCGGCAGCGGCAGGTTGCGCGCGCTGCTGACCTGTTGCCAGGCGCGCAGGCAGAGCGCTTCGTCGCCTTCGGTGCGCAGCACGCTGTAGCCGCCGTCGGCGCGGCGGTGCGCCGACACCAGACAGGTCTGGCCGGGATAGCGCGGCGCGACGCTGCTGTTGAAGCTGTCGATCAGCTGGAGCTGAACGTCGCGCAGATAGTCGCACTGCGCCGCCGAGTAAGAGCGGTCGCAGCTGAGATTGCTTTGCGGTTTGCTGCTGCATCCCGCCAGCAGCGCGCTGGCGAGCAGCAGCGCCATGCCTGTTTTCATTACGCCTCCTGAGCGCGGGGCAGTTCCAGTTTGCTGTAGCCCAGCCCGTTAATCTTGCGCACCCGAATCTGTACCGGAATGCGCTCTTTCATCGCCTCGACGTGGCTGATGACGCCGATGGTTTTGCCGCTGGCGTTAAGCGCGTCCAGCGCGTCCAGCGCGGTGTCGAGCGTTTCGGCGTCCAGCGTACCGAAGCCCTCGTCGAGAAACAAAGACTCTATGCGGGTTTTCACGCTGACTAAATCTGAAAGTGCCAGCGCCAGCGCCAGGCTGACCAGAAAACTTTCGCCGCCCGAAAGGGTGCGGGTGTCGCGCGCGGCGTCCGCCTGCCAGGTATCGATCACGTCCAGCTCAAGCGCGTCGCTGGCGCGGCGCTGCAGCAGATAGCGGCCGTGAAGCCGATCGAGCTGGCGGTTAGCGAGCGCCACCAGGTGATCCAGCGTCAGCCCCTGCGCGAAGCGGCGGAATTTGTCGCCGCTGGCGGAGCCGATAAGATCGTTTAGCTGGCTCAACTGGGCCAGCGCCGCTTCATCCTCTTCGATCTGCATCATCAGGCTTTGCTGCTGTTCGCGCAGGCGCGCGTCGCTCTGAAGCTGCTGTTGCGCCTCGCCCTGCTGGCGCGCATTGTCCCGCAGCGCCAGACGCAGCGCTTCAAGCTGCGCTTCCAGCGCGGCGGCGTTTTCCGCCGTGCCCTCGGGCCGGCTTTGCTGATGCGCCGCCCGACGCTGGGCCAGCTGCTGCCGCTGTGCCTGCAGCGCCTGGCGCTGCTGCTCAAGCTGCTGTAACCGGCTGCGCAGCGCGCGCGCCTCTTCTTCCTCCAGCAGCGCGGCGCGCAGGCTGGCTTCGTCGTCAAAGCCGGCGGCGGCCAGCGCGGCGCTGAACAACTGTTGCGCCTCGTGCAGCCCTCGGCTGACTTTTTCCTGCTGCGCGTCGAGCTCTGCGGCGCGCCCGGCCAGCTGGCTGAGGTGGCTCTGGGTTTTCTGCAGCGCCTCCAGCGCGGCGGCGAGGGCGGCCTCCTGCTGCTGGATCTGCGCCTGCGTCTGCCGCCGCGCTGCGGCGACGTCGCTATCGCCGAACAGCGCCTGCCGCGTCGCGCGCTGCTGCGCCAGCGTCGCGTCGCTTTGCGCGCGCTGCTGCTGCAGGGCGTCGAGCCGCTGCCGTTCGCTCTCAACGCGCTGCTGCAGGCTGCTGCACTGCGCCTCGGCGCGCGCCAGCTGCGGCTGAAGTTGGGCAATCTGCTGCTCGCTCTCGTTCCACTGTCGCCAGCGCTGCTGCTGCTGTTGCAGCCAGCCGTCGCGCGACGCCGCGTCGGGCAGGGCGAGACCGGCGTCTGTCAGCGCCTGATGCAGCGCGTCGCGGCGCTGTCCCCAGTCGCGCTCTTCCTGTTCCAGACGCTGCGCCAGCGTCGTCGCGCCCTCTTGCAGGTTAGTGAGCGTTTGCTGGGCCAGCTGAAGCTGCTGCTGATGCTGCTGCAGCGCCTGCTGATGGCGCAGATGCTCATCTTTCGCCTGCTGGCGCTGGCGCGCGGCGCTCTCCTGCTGACGCATCAGCTGCTGCAGCTGCTGCTCCTCGCTGCTTTGCTGCTGCTGCCAGGCAGCCAGCGCGGCGCTGTCTCCCGCATCGAATGTGAGCGCTAGCTCACGCTGTAGAGCCTGCCATTGCTGGGTTAGATCATCCAGCTGTTGGGCATCTGCCGCCAGTTCCTCCTGCAGCCGCTGCCGTTCGGCCTTCGCCTGCTTAACGGCCTCGCCTTTTTTAATGCCCTGTTCGCGCAGCGCCTCGACCTGCAGCTCCTGTTCGGCCAGCCGTCGCTGGTTCTCGCTCAGCTGCAGCGCGGCGTAGCGCTCGACCGCCGGGTGCTGGCACGAGCCGCACAGCGGGCACGGCTGCTCGGGTTCCAGGCGTGCGCGCCAGGCTGCCAGATCGGCGATATGCTGCTCCAGCTCGCAGATCTTTTTGATATCGGCCAGCGACGCCTTCTCGCGCGCGAAGGCGGCGCGCAGCGTCTGCAGCGTTTCGTCATCCTGTTGCAGCGTCTTTTCTAGCGCGACGAGGCGCTGCTGACGCGCGGCGAGATGCTGATGCAGCGGTGTCCACTGTGAGGCGAGCACCACCAACTGCTGGCGCAGCGGGCGCCTCGTCTCGCTTTGCGCCAGGCTGGCCTGCAGCGCCTGCGGCGGATGGCGCTGCTCCAGATCGTCCAGCGCCTGTTGCGCCTGCTCCAGGGCGCTCGCCGCCTGCTGTTCGGCCTGGCTCAGCGGCGTTGCCTGCTGCTCCAGGCGGGCGATCTCCGCCTGCCGCTGCGCCAGCCTCTGCTGCTGAAGACGCTGCTGCTCGCGCAGCGCCTCCAGCGCGTTTTCGCGCTGCGTCAGCTGGGCGAAGCGCTCCTGCCATAGCGCCAGCGAAGGGCCCCACTGCGGCAGCGCGCCCTGATCCGCGCGCCACTGCTGCTGTTTCGCCAGCGCGGCCTGCAGGCTGTCGCGCTGTGCCGTTTCCTGCTGCAGCGCGCGCGCGCTTTGCGTCAGCGCCTGCTGCTGCTGCTCGCTTTCCTGCCGCTGCTGCTGCGCCTGCGCCAGCAGGGCGGCGATCTGCTGGTCGAGCGGCATCACCTGTTCTGTCAGCAGCGTCTCCTGCGCCTGCTGCTCGCGCAGCGCGGCGTCGCGCGCCGTCTGGGCCGCCTCGCGGCGGCGCAGGTCGCTCTGCGTTTGCTGCTCGGCGGCCTGGCGCTGCTGTGTGAGCTGCTGCTGCGTCTGCTGCAGGCGCTGCTGCTCATGCAGCAGGCTATCGCGCTGAGCTAATTTATCGCGCAGCTTCTCCGCCGGCTCGCTGCGCACCAGCCGCTGGCGATCCGCTTCCGCGTCGCGCCACGCCAGTTCCGCCGCCTCCAGCGCGGCCTGCGCGGCCTGAATATCGCTGTCGAGCTGCTGCGCCTGGGTCAGCCACTGATGCTGCCTGCGCAGGCTGTCGTTCTGCTGAGTCAGCGCCTGCTCCGCTTCGGTCAGCGCGGCCAGCTGCTGCTGCAGCGCGTCGCGCGCCTCGGCGTCGAGCAGCGCCAGGGTGCCGGCGCGGCTGCGCAGGTTCTCCAGCGCCTGCCGCGCCGCCTTGTGACGCTCGTAGATGGCGACGGAGATCTGGCCGTAGATCTCGGTGCCGGTCAGCTCCTCCAGCAGTTCGGCGCGCTCGCCGGGCTTCGCGTTGAGGAAGGCGGCGAACTGCCCCTGCGACAGCATCATCGAGCGGGTAAAGCGCTCGAAGTCGAGGCCCGACAGCGACTCGATCAGTTTTAGTTTGTCGTTGACCTTGTCCGCGAAGATTTTGTCGTCGATGCAGCGCGCCAGCTCGACGCGCGGCGCCTGCAGCTTGCCGTCGGCCGCGCCGCGCGCGCGGTTCTGGCTCCAGAAGGCGCGCCAGGCTTCGCCTTTGATCTCGAACTCCACTTCGGCGAGGCATTCGGCGGTGTCGCGCGTCATCAGACCGTTTTGCGTCTGAGACAGCACGCCGAGGCGCGGCGTCTGGTGATAGAGCGCCAGACAGATGGCGTCGAGCAGGGTGGTTTTGCCTGCGCCGGTCGCGCCGGTTATGGCGAACAGACCGTTGCTGGCGAAGGGTTCAGCGCGAAAGTCGATAAACCATTCGCCTTTCAGCGCGTTCAGGTTTTTAAAGCGCAGCGTGAGGATTTTCATTCGCTCTCCTCAAGCGAGGCGAGGGTGGAGCGGAACAGGGCGCTGAGGCGCGCATGCTCGGATTCTTCGATATCCTCCGCCAGCGCGATGCGGCGGGCAAAGACCTCTTCCACTTTTAGCTCGCTCAGGGTTTCGTTTTTTAGCTGCGCCAGGCTGTGCTGGCGCTGTTCGCGGCTGCGGCGCAGCAGCAGGACCTCGACCGGCAGATCGGCGGTCAGCGCCTCGACGCGGCGCTGCAGATCGCTGA
Source organism: Pantoea septica (assembly GCF_002095575.1). Lineage (GTDB taxonomy): Bacteria > Pseudomonadota > Gammaproteobacteria > Enterobacterales > Enterobacteriaceae > Pantoea > Pantoea septica. The sequence goes on from NZ_MLJJ01000014.1 coordinate 20,532, forward strand.
GAAATTCCTGGGTCGTCACCTCAATATCGAGCCATACCGGCTTGTCGCCCTGATGGTCGGCAAAGGGCGCCAGCTGCGCCTCGATCTCCGCCAGCGAGCCTTTCAGCATTTTCATCGGCTGGAACGGCGGAACGGGCAGCGGCGTCACGCTCTGCAAACCGGCGCGATTCAGCTCCAGCAAAAAGACGCTTTTCTCGCTGCCGAGCTCGTCGAAGCTGAGGGGGATCGGCGAGCCGCTGTAGCGAATATGATCGCTGTTGGCGACGCGCTGGGGGCGATGGATATGGCCGAGCGCCACGTAGTCGACGTCGGGAAAAGCCGACGCGGGAAAGGCGTCGAGCGTGCCGATATAGATATCGCGCACCGAATCGCTTTTGCTGACGCCGACGGTGGTGAGATGGCCGGTGGCGATCACCGGCAGCGCCAGCGGATGCGCGCGCGCCGCGTCGACGCTGCGCTGATAGTGCGCGGCGATTGCCTCCAGCAGGCTGAGCTGCTTCTCGCGCCCCGACTGGCCCGCGCGGCTGCGCATAATATCGCGCGGCCGCAGATAGGGAATGGCGCAGAGCAGCGCGCCCGGTTCGCCGGCGCGGTCGCGCAGCAGCAACAGATTGTGATCCGCCTGCGGCGTGGTGATCACCTGGGTATTCAGGCAGGCGAGCAGGGCGCGCGACTCGTTGAGCGTGGCGACCGAGTCGTGATTGCCCGCCAGCACCACCAGCTGGCAGCCGGTCGGCTGCAACGCCACCACGAAACGGTTAAAGAGCTCGCGCGCGTAGCTTGGCGGCGCGCCGCTATCGAAGAGGTCGCCCGCGACGATCAGCGCATCGACCTGATGCTCCTCGATGCGCGCCAGCAGCCAGTCGAGAAAGGCCTGGTGCTCGGCCGCCCGGCTCTTGTTATAGAAAAACTGACCGAGGTGCCAGTCCGCGGTATGAATGATGCGCATAAAACTCCCTGCGGTAATGGTTTGCCGGAGGATTATACCGGCTATGGCGCAAAAGCGAAAAAAGCTGCGCCGGCTGTCATAAAGCAGTGTTAACGCGCTGATTAAGCGGCTATGTTTTTCATAAAAGTGTCATAAATCTGACGCATAATGGCGCCGCATATAACGGTGACAGCAGTCACATCAGCAGGAGTTGCAATGGCTAAGCGCATTTTGGTTGTGGAAGATGAAGCCCCTATCCGTGAAATGTTGTGCTTTGTTCTGGAGCAGAACGACTACCAGCCCATTGAGGCCGAGGATTATGACAGCGCGGTAGGGAAACTGATTGAGCCCTGGCCAGATTTAATTCTGCTGGACTGGATGTTGCCGGGCGGCAGCGGCATTCAGTTTATCAAGCACCTCAAGCGCGAAGCCCTGACGCGGGATATTCCGGTGATGATGCTGACGGCGCGCGGCGAAGAGGAAGATCGCGTGCGCGGTCTGGAAGTGGGCGCGGACGACTACATCACCAAGCCTTTCTCGCCGAAGGAGCTGATGGCGCGCATCAAGGCGGTTATGCGCCGCATTTCGCCGATGGCGGTGGAAGAGGTGATCGAGATGCAGGGCCTGAGCCTGGACCCTTCGTCGCACCGCGTGATGTCGGAGTCGACGCCGCTTGAGATGGGCCCGACCGAGTATAAGCTGCTGCACTTCTTTATGACCCATCCCGAACGCGTCTACAGCCGCGAGCAGCTGCTGAACCACGTCTGGGGCACCAATGTCTATGTGGAAGATCGCACCGTCGACGTGCATATCCGCCGCTTACGTAAGGCGCTGGAAGTTTCCGGCCACGATCGCATGGTTCAAACCGTTCGCGGAACGGGGTATCGTTTCTCCGCCCGCTACTAAACGGAGTCTTTACCGTGCTGGAACGACTCTCCTGGAAGAGACTGCTCTTCGAGCTGGCGCTGGCCTGCCTGCCGGCGCTGATTATCGGTTTGATTTTCGGCTATCTGCCCTGGCTGCTGCTGATCAGTTTGCTAGGGATGCTGCTGTGGCACTTCTATAATCTGATGCGGCTGTCGCACTGGCTGTGGGTCGATCGCACCATGACGCCGCCCACCGGACAGGCGAGCTGGGAGCCGCTGTTTTACGGCCTCTATCAGATGCAGCTGCGCAACCGGCGGCGGCGGCGCGAGCTGGGCAACCTGATCAAACGCTTCCGCAGCGGCGCCGAGACGCTGCCCGACGCGGTGGTGCTTACCACGGAAGAGGGCGCCATTTTCTGGTGCAACGGTCTGGCGCAGCAGCATCTCGGCCTGCGCTGGCCGGAAGATAACGGCCAGAATATCCTCAACCTGCTGCGCTATCCGGAGTTCTCCCGCTATATTCGCCAGCGCGATTTCAACAAGCCGCTCACCTTAATTCTTAATAATCAGCGCCATATGGAGTTTCGCATCATGCCCTACAGCGAGGGCCAGTGGCTGATGGTGGCGCGTGACGTGACGCAGATGCACCAGCTGGAAGGGGCGCGCCGCAACTTCTTTGCCAACGTCAGCCATGAGCTGCGCACGCCGCTGACGGTGCTGCAGGGCTATCTGGAGATGATGAACGACTCGGTGATGAACGAGCGCTCGCGCGGCAAAGCGCTGCAGACCATGCAGGAGCAGACGCGCCGCATGGACAGCCTGGTGCGCCAGCTGCTGACGCTGTCGCGCATCGAGGCGGCGCCGGCCATCGACATGAAAGAGACGGTGGACGTGCCGATGATGTTGCACCTGCTGCAGCGCGAAGCGGAGACGCTGAGCGGCGGCCGTCACCAGATCCACTTCCATACCGATCCGCATCTCAAGGTGCTCGGCGACGACGATCAGCTGCGCAGCGCCCTCTCTAACCTGGTTTACAACGCGGTCAACCATACGCCAGAAGGCACGCGCATCGACATCAGCTGGCTGCGCAGCCGGCAGGGGGCGCAGTTCAAAGTCTGCGACAACGGGCCGGGGATTTCAGCCGAGCACCTGCCGCGCCTGACGGAGCGCTTCTACCGCGTGGATAAAGCGCGCTCGCGCGCCACCGGCGGCAGCGGACTGGGGCTGGCGATCGTCAAGCACGCCCTTAGCCACCATAATGCGCGACTGGAGATCACCAGCATTCCCGATAAAGAGACCTGTTTTACCTTTACCCTGCCGTCAAGGTTGATCGTTAGCGCGGGATTGCAGGAGAATGCCGTCCATTAACCGTTAATGGAACCTCTCATGCGCGCCTTGCTGCTGTTGCTTTCTCTCTTTTCGCCCGCGCTGACGCTGGCGGCGGCGCCTCAGCCCGAAATGCTCACCGGCAACCTCAGCAGCGTCGGCTCAGACACGCTGGGAACGCTGATGATGCTGTGGAGCGAAGATTTCAGCGCGCGGGCGCCGGGCGTCAATCTACAGGTGCAGGCCTCCGGCTCCTCCACCGCGCCGACCGCGCTGGCGGCGGGTGCCGCGCAGCTCGGGCCGATGAGCCGCCCGATGCAGGCGGAAGAGCGGCAAACCTTTCAGGCGCGCTATGGCTACCCCCCGCTCGCCGTGCCGGTGGCGCTCGACGCGCTGGTGGTGGTGGTCAATCAGCGCAATCCGCTGACGCAGATCGATATGCGCCAGCTCGACGCCATCTTTTCCGTGACGCGCCTGTGCGGCGCGCCGCAGGTGCCAGCGCGCTGGGGCGATATGGGCGTGCGGCAGCCCGACTGGGCGCGGCGACCGATTCAGCGCTACGGACGCAACTCCGCCTCGGGCACCTGGGGCTTTTTCAAGCAGCAGGCGTTGTGCAACGGCGATTTTCGCGCCGACGTGGCAGAGTTTCCCGGCTCGGCCGCCGTGGTGCAGGCGGTCGCCGCCAATCCGCGCAGCATCGGCTACGCCAGCTTCGGTTTCCACCTGAGCGGCGTGAAGATGCTGGCCGTCACTGACGCGCAGGGCGCGACGGTGGCGCCGGACGCCGATTCTATCCGCAGCGGCCGTTATCCCTGGGCGCGCCCGCTCTATATCTATGTCAATAAGCCCCCGGGCAAGCCGCTGCCGCCGCTGGTAAACGCCTTTCTTCATCAGGTGCTTTCGCCGCAGGGCCAGCGCCGCGTCAGCGAGGCGGGCTATCTTCCGCTGTCGGCGGCGCAACGCGATCAGGCTCTGTCTGCGATAGAGGCGAAGTAAACGCTAACGTGAATTTTTTTCAACTCCGCTGAAATTTCTTCTGTTGCAGATAAGGCGGGCGCGTGCCAATCTGTCTACAGACGTTTAGCCATCCAGATGGCTATATATAACTTAGCGAAATTATTCCCTGCCGTGATTAACGGTCAGGGTGCCAGGAGTGAAGATGACCGCACAGACCGCCCCGTTCCGCGCCGATACCGTCGGCAGCTTCCTGCGTCCCGCCGCCATCAAAAACGCGCGCGAGCAGTATGCCGCCGGCCAGATTGATAAAACCCAGCTGACCCGTATCGAAGATGAAGCGATCCGCGACGTCGTCAGCAAGCAGATCGCCAACGGGCTGCAGGTGGTGACCGACGGGGAATTCCGCCGCGCCTGGTGGCACTTCGACTTTTTCGGCGGCCTGGAGGGCGTCGAGCTGTTCGAAGCGGAGCAGGGCATTCAGTTCAACGGCGTCCAGACCAAAGCGCACGGCGTGCGCGTCGTGGGCAAGCTGGGCTTCCGCGATCACCCGATGCTGGAGCATTTTCGCTTCCTGCAGAGCGTCGCGGGCGACGCGGTGCCGAAGATGACCATCCCCAGCCCGAGCGTGCTGCACTTCCGCGGCGGCCGCAAAGTGATCGACGAAAACGTCTATCCCGATCTGGCGGACTACTTCGACGACCTGGCCGACACCTATAAAACGGCGATCAAAGCCTTTTACGATGCGGGCTGCCGCTATCTGCAGCTGGACGATACCGTCTGGGCCTATCTCTGCTCGGAAGATCAAAAGCGTCAAATCCGCGAGCGCGGCGACGATCCCGAGCAGCTGGCGCAGACCTACGCCCGCGTGCTCAACAAAGCGCTGGAGGGCAAGCCCGCCGATCTTACCGTGGGCCTGCACGTCTGCCGCGGCAACTTCCGCTCTACCTGGATCTCTGAAGGCGGCTATGAGCCGGTGGCAGAGATTCTGTTCGGCGGCGTGAACATCGACGCTTTCTTCCTGGAGTATGACAACGAGCGCGCCGGCGGCTTCGAGCCTCTGCGCTTTATCAAGCCAGGCCACCAGAAAGTGGTGCTGGGCCTGGTGACCACTAAAAACGGCGAGCTGGAAGATCCGGCGCAGGTGAAGGCGCGTCTGCAGGAGGCGGCGAAGTTCGTCAGCCTTGACCAGATCTGTCTCAGCCCGCAGTGCGGCTTTGCCTCGACAGAAGAGGGCAACAGCCTGAGCGAAGAGCAGCAGTGGGCGAAGATTCGCCTGGTGGTCGATATCGCCGGACAGGTGTGGTAATGCTGTAAACTTGTGCAAACAGGCGCGTAAAACGCGCCTTTTGTGCATCATGCCGTACACTTACGCTGAAATTTCTTACGCGCTGCAGAAAAAATAAGCACATCATCTGATGCCCTGCGGAGATATATCCGAGATATTCACTATTTTTGCTCTGTTTTCCGTCATAACCTTCTGGTTTTCCGATCCCGTATTGCCTTTCTCCGCTATAAACGTTCTACTTACGGCCGTTGTCGTAGCATCCCACTTGTGAACAGAACAAAAGCAGCTTAATTCACCTGCGCGACACGATTAAGGCAAGCACGATGCGCTGGCATTGCGCGCTAAATCGTTGTCAACGCGCGGTCTGGGGACAACATAAACCCAACTTCCACCGCAACACTCGTAACAGGCAATACAGTTGTATGACACATCGTTTAACCTCGAAGGATATCCTCGCGCTGGGCTTTATGACGTTTGCCCTGTTTGTCGGCGCGGGTAACATTATTTTCCCGCCAATGGTCGGTATTCAGTCTGGCGAACATGTCTGGACGGCCGCCATTGGCTTTTTACTCACCGCCGTCGGCCTGCCGGTAATGACCGTTATCGCGCTGGCGCGCGTCGGCGGCGGCGTCGACGCGCTCAGCACCCCTATCGGCAAGGGCGCCGGACTGCTGCTGGCCACCGTCTGCTATCTGGCGGTCGGCCCGCTGTTCGCCACGCCGCGCACCGCGACCGTATCGTTCGAGATGGGCATCGCGCCGCTGACCGGCGACGGCGCGCTGCCGCTGTTTGTCTACAGCTTTATCTATTTCGCGCTGGTGATTGGCGTTTCGCTCTATCCCGGCAAGCTGCTGGATACCGTGGGCCACTTCCTCGCGCCCCTGAAAATCGTCGCGCTGACGGTGCTCGGCGTCGCCGCGCTGATCTGGCCGGCGGGCACCATCGCGCCTGCTACCGAAGACTATCAGCGCGCCGCCTTCTCCAGCGGCTTCGTCAATGGCTATCTCACTATGGATACGCTTGGCGCACTGGTGTTCGGTATCGTTATCGTCAACGCGGCGCGCTCGCGCGGCGTTGAGAGCGCCAGCCTGCTGACGCGCTATACCGTGATGGCGGGCCTGATCGCCGGCATCGGCCTGACGCTGGTTTATCTCAGCCTGTTTAAGCTCGGCAACGGCAGCGGCGCGCTGGTGGCGCAGAGCGCGAACGGCGCGGCCATCCTGCACGCCTACGTGCAGCAGACCTTCGGCGGCATGGGCAGTTTCTTCCTGGCAGCGCTGATTTTCGTCGCCTGTATGGTCACGGCGGTCGGTCTGACCTGCGCCTGTGCGGAATTTTTTGCGCAATACCTGCCGTTGTCGTATAAAGCACTGGTCTTTATTCTGGGTCTGTTCTCAATGGTGGTGTCGAACCTCGGCCTGAGCCATCTGATTCAGATTTCGATTCCGGTGCTGACGGCGATCTATCCGCCGTGTATCGTGCTGATCGTGCTGAGTTTCACCCTGAACTGGTGGAACAAGAGCAGCCGTCTGGTTGCGCCGACCATGCTGGTCAGCCTGATTTTCGGCATTATCGACGGAGTGAAAACCACCAGCTTTAAAGATATGCTGCCGGCGTTCAGCCAGCAGCTGCCGCTGGCGGACCAGGGACTCGCCTGGCTGCCGCCCGCGCTGGTGATGCTGCTGATCGCGGCGATTGTGGATCGCGTCAAAGGACGCGAGCAGGTTACGGCGCACTCGTAACCGCCGCCGCTGTTTTCTCTGACCACGGGCTTGCCCGTGGTTTTTCTTTTACAGGTACAGGTTGTTATGCAAGAAACCAACAAGCTCAAACGCGGACTGAGCACGCGCCATATCCGTTTTATGGCGCTGGGATCGGCGATTGGCACCGGACTGTTCTACGGGTCGGCGGATGCCATCAAGATGGCGGGGCCGAGCGTGCTGCTCGCCTATATTATCGGCGGCGCGGTGGCCTATATCATCATGCGCGCGCTCGGCGAGATGTCGGTGAATAACCCGCAGGCCAGCTCGTTTTCGCGCTATGCGCAGGACTATCTCGGGCCGCTGGCGGGCTATATCACCGGCTGGACCTACTGCTTTGAGATCCTGATCGTCGCCATTGCCGACGTGACCGCCTTCGGCATCTATATGGGCGTCTGGTTTCCTGAGGTGCCGCACTGGATCTGGGTGCTGAGCGTGGTGCTGATTATCGGCGCCGTTAACCTGATGAGCGTTAAGGTGTTCGGCGAAGTCGAATTCTGGTTCTCTTTCTTCAAGGTCGCCACCATTGTGGTAATGATCGTCGCCGGTTTCGCGATGATTTTCTGGGGCATCGGCAACGGCGGACAGCCGACCGGCATTCATAACCTGTGGAGCAACGGCGGCTTCTTCGCCCACGGTATCGTCGGCATGCTGCTGTCGCTGCAGATGGTGATGTTCGCCTACGGCGGCATCGAGATTATCGGCATTACCGCCGGCGAAGCCAAAGATCCGGCGCAGTCGATTCCGCGCGCCATTAACTCGGTGCCGATGCGCATTCTGGTGTTTTACGTCGGCACGCTGTTCGTGATTATGTCGATCTATCCCTGGAATCAGGTCGGCACCAACGGCTCGCCTTTCGTGCTGACCTTCCAGCATCTCGGTATTGCGGCGGCCGCCTCTATCCTGAATTTCGTGGTGCTGACGGCCTCGCTGTCGGCGATCAACAGCGATGTGTTCGGCGTAGGACGTATGCTGCACGGTATGGCGCAGCAGGGCCACGCGCCGAAGATGTTTATGAAGGTGTCCGCGCGCGGTATTCCCTGGGTGACGGTGGTGGTGATGATGGCGGCGATGCTGATCGCGGTCTATCTCAACTATCTGATGCCGGAGAAAGTCTTCCTGGTTATCGCCTCGCTGGCAACCTTCGCCACCGTCTGGGTGTGGATTATGATCCTGCTGTCGCAGATCGCTTTCCGCCGCAAGATCGGCAAAGAGGCGGCGAGCAAGCTGCAGTTCGCGGTGCCGGGCGGCATCTGGACCTCGCTGTTCGGCGTGCTGTTCCTGGGCTTTATTATCGCGCTGATCGGCTACTTCCCGGATACGCGTATTTCGCTCTATGTGGGACTGGTGTGGATCGTGCTGCTGCTGGCGGGCTATAAGCTGGTGCGTAAGTCTTAAATCGCGATAAGACGAAAACGGCCCGCGCAAGAGATTGCGCGGGCCGTTTTGCTTTAGGGCGCAGGGTTAAAGGCGCTACCAGCGGCTGCCCAGCGCGATCTCCACGCCCTGCGGACTCAGATGGCTATCGTCGTAATAGAGCGGCAGGCCCTGCCAGGTCACCAGACAGCCGCTGCGATTGCATAAGTTTTCCTGTAACGAGACCACGCGCACGTCGCGCTGTTCGTAGCCGCGCAGCAGCTGCGTCACGTCCGCTTCCGGCAGCGAGTAGAGCCGGGTGCGGGCGTTCTGCGTCGGCAGAGGTTTCCAGTCGCTCAGCCACTGGCTCAGCTCGCGGCGCAGCGGCATGTTGCGGTTGTTGCTGTAGCGCAGGGGATCCAGCGACAGCAACGGCGCATCCTCGATCAATACCACTTTTTTACCCGCCTGGCGCAGCTGGGCGATAACCCCGTCCATGCCCTGTTTCAACGCGCTGAGGTTATCTCTGTCGGGATGATGAATGTCGCGGTAGCCTGCGCCGGGCAGCGTTTCTATTCCGGCCGCCCAGGACGCGGCGATGACCACCTCGTCGATGCGCGGGCTGACCAGCTCTTGCATGACGGCGGCGTTGAACGCCGCGCACTGGCTGGCGTGCGCCGGCTGCTGGTAGAGCGCGCGCGTGACGCCCGCCGCCAGCAGCGGGCAGGTGGCTTTCGTTAGCTGAAAGAGCGGCTTGTCCTGCGCCTCGGCGTAGCGCGCGACGGCGCTGCGCATCGCCGCCGCATGGCTGTCGCCGACCAGCGCGATGCCGGGACGCGACGTCTTCGGCTGGCAGTGCGCGCTGGCTGAAGGCAGGCCTGCGCCGCTATCGACCAGGCAGGGATCGGCCTGAGCGTCGATCTTGTAGGCTTCGCCGCTGATCACCTTATCGTTGACGCGCCAGGGAAGGCCGCCGCTGCTCCACAGGCCGACCATCGCGGCGGCGGCGGCGCCCGAGATCAGGCAATAGGCGGGAATGACCGCGCGCGGCTCTCTGGCCGGGCGGCGGAACGGCTGCTCAACGCAGCGCCACGACAGCCAGGCGACGCCGAGCGCTATCGCGCTGATGCTCAGTCCCTGATTGACGCTGACCGGGCCGTCGCTGCAGATGCGCGCCAGCGCCAGCAGCGGCCAGTGCCACAGGTAACAGGAGTAAGAGATTTTGCCGATAAAGCGCATCGGGACGTTTTCCAGCGCCAGGCGGCTGATTGCGCTGCGCGCCGCGATCAGCAGGCAGGCCGCCATTACCGGCAGCAGCGCCTGGCCGCCGGGAAACCCTTCGCCGTTGTTGAGCCGGAGCGCGCAAAAGGCGATCAGCGCCAGTCCGGCCAGCGTGAAGAGGTTAGCCCACAGACCGCCGATCGGCCGAGGTCTCCACAGCGCCAGCAGCACGCCCGCGCCCAGCTCCCAGCCGCGCGTCGGCAGCAGGTAGAAGGCCTGCGAGCTGTTTTGCGGCGTCAGCCAGATGCAGCCCGCCAGCGACAGCAGGCTCAGCAGCGCCACTACCGCGAATAATAAGAGGCGCTTTCTGGCTGCCAGCAGCATGATAATCGGCAGCACAAGATAGAACTGCTCTTCAATGCCGAGCGACCAGGTGATCAGCAGCGGATTTAAATCCGCCGGCGCGCTGAAATAATCCGCACTTTTCAGCAGAATAATATTGGGCACCGCAAGGAAGACGCCAAAGCTGTATTTCGCCAGCTGGCTATATTCCAGTGGCGAAAGCAGGAAATAGCCGATAAACAGCAGGCCGAATAGCATGGTCAACAGCGCGGGCGCGATGCGGCGAATACGGCGCACGGCGAAGCGATAGAGCGAGAACTGGCCGGCAGCGTAGTCGCGGTAGAGCGAGCCGCCGATAAGAAAGCCCGAAATAACAAAGAAGAGGTCGACGCCGACGTAGCCGCCGGGCAGGGCGCTGACGCCCGCGTGAAACAGGACAACCAGCAGGATCGCCACTGCGCGCAGGCCGTCGATATCTGCGCGATAATCCTGTGATGAGAGCGTTTTCATTATCGGATTCCCCGAGTATCGACAAAGGTATTTAACACCGCTGATGTCGTTGGCGCCGCCCATAAAGAAATCGGCGAATCCAGTCGCCGAATTAAGCAAAAGACAAAATTAAAAAAATAATGATAAAGGGATGATTGACGCCTTTATTTTAAGCCAAAAAAGCGCGGGGAAATCATGTCGGCGCGAATATAGAAAACTTCGCAGTGGCGCTGAAAAAACAGTGCAGCGGCGGTTAAGGATAAAAGGGCGATAGTTCAGGCGGGCTAAAGGCAGCTCAGGAAGGGAAGGCGAGGACGCGGAGAGCATGGCCCGGAGAGCAAGCACGCCAGACAGGCCGGAAGCGTTTGAACAACGCGGCGCGTTGGCCCGTTGCCGGGCCGAAGGCGCAGGGGGGCGATGGATTTTGCGATCGCGCCGCACTCTCTGCGTTACAGACTATTGCGCCGCCTGTCTTAAGGCGTCTCTGCCTCAGGTTTCTTCAATCGCGTCAGGGCCGAGCAGCGCGTTGATTTGCGCATAGATAACCGGGTTGGCGAGCAGTACCGGATTGCCCTTTTTCAGGCCGCCGTTGGCGAGATAGTCATTGGTGACGCCGCCCGCTTCGCGCATCAGCACGATGCCCGGCAGGCTGTCCCAGGGATTCATATGCGCTTCGTAGTAGCCGATCAGACGGCCCGCCGCCGCCCAGGCGGTGGTGAGCGCGCCCGAACCGATGCGAACGAACATGCCGCCCTCGGCAAGCAGGCTCTGAATGAATGCGGCGGTCTGTTCCGCCGGCGCGCGGCTGGAGTTGCTTAATCCCAGTACCCCCTCGCTAAGATGCTGCGCGCCGTGCGCCTGCAGGCGGGTTTCGTTGACCCACGCGCCGCGGCCCGCGCGCGCGTGAAACAGCTCCTGATGGTTCGGATCGCAAATTACGCCAATCAGCGCTTCGCCGTCGCACAAGACGGCAAGGGATACGCACCAGTTATGCAGGCCGTTAAGGAAGCAGGCGGTGCCGTCGATGGGATCCACCACCCATACCCAGCGCGCGCCCTCGACCTCGCCGCCGCTCTCTTCCCCTAGCACCGCATCGTCCGGGAAGCGTTCGGCAATCAGGGTTTTAATCAGCTCTTCGACGTTGCGGTCCGCCTCGCTGACCACATCCTGTAAATCCCGCTTGTGTTCCACCACCAGCTGCTGGCGCTGCTGGTACCAGGCATAGGCGCGGCTGGCCGCCGCGCGGGCGATTTCACAGGCATAGTGGTAACGCGCGTCTGTTTCGGTTTGCGAAGCGGATGACATCCTTTCCCTCTTATGATTTTGAACCCGGCGAAATGCTATAGCCGCCTCAGAAGGCAGCCGACTCAGTCATGATCGTTAGCATAGATAAGAAAGGCTTCATTAAGCCGCAAATAAAAATTGCTTTCAAGGAAGGTGAGATCCGTCCGCGGGCTTTATTTGCCGCACGGACGGGAGCAAGAAAGGATTATTCGCTGATTCTGCCGATCTGACGCATATCGTTACCGGTAGGCGACTGATGAACACGCAGGCCAAAGGCAGGCAGGACGGCGAAGACATGATCAAAAATGTCGGACTGAATATTCTCATACTCCAGCCAGACGGTAGTATTGGTAAAGGCGTAAATCTCCACGGGAAGGCCGTTTTCGCCTGGCGCTAGCTGCCGCACCATAAGCGTCATCCCTTTATGAATGTGAGGATGCGCGCGCAGCCAGCTCTCTAACCAGGCGCGGAAGGTGCCGATGTTCGTCAGACGACGGCCGTTTAGCGGCGTCGTAAGATCGCATGCTAACTGCGCATTGTAGTTTGCCACCTCCTGGCTTTTACTCTCCAGATAAGGCGACAGCAGCTCCGCGCACTTCAGGGTTTCCAGCTCCGCCTCAGTCAGAAAATGGATACTGGTGGTATCAATATTAATACAGCGCTTGATGCGGCGTCCGCCAGACTCCGACATGCCGCGCCAGTTTTTGAATGAGTCGGAGATCAGCGCGTAGGTAGGAATGGTGACGATAGTGTTATCCCAGTTGCGCACTTTTACCGTGGTCAGACTAATGTCGATAACTGAGCCGTCAGCGCCATATTTAGGCATCTCCAGCCAGTCGTTCACCTTCAGCATATTGTTGGCCGAGAGCTGAATGCCCGCCACCAGGCCCAGTATCGGATCTTTAAAGACCAGCATCAGCACGGCGGTCATCGCGCCCAGGCTGGTGATGAGCACACTGGGCGACTTCCCGAGCAGCAGGGATATGATCATGATGGCGATCAGAACGGCGGCGATCAGCTTTACGCTCTGCACGATGCCGCGCACCGGCATTTGCTGCGCCAGCGCGCTACTGGCGCTCAGGCGCTGCAGCATATCGAGCAGCGAAAAGAAAATCAGCAGCGAGAAGATCATGATCCAGATCTGAATCGCAATCATTATCAGGCTATAAAACGGCGTGCTGCCGTGCAGAAAAACCTCGATTTGCAGCTTAAAGAGTACGCCCTGCATCAGCCAGACGAAACGATCGAAGAGGTAACTATCCAATAGCGCCTTCGGCCACTGCCGAGAGCTGGCGTTAGCGTGACGGCGCAGCATCGGCAGCAGGCCGCGATGCAGAACAAAATGGATAACAACGGCAGTTAAAATAATAAATGCAATGACGATCAGAAGCGCAACGGTATAGGTATATTGCGTGAGGCCAGCCTGGATCAGCCAGCCCGCGATAAGATTCTGCATAAACATTCCCTGTTATTAATTAAAAAATTACGCCAGTAAAAGCATAGAGTTCCGCAAGGCTATCCATGCCTGGCGGGCAATATTTGACTATAACTTGCCTTCATTCGCAAGCGCCATCAGGCGCGGGTAGAAGCGGAAAAAGAGCGTTTCCAGCTGGTCGTAGTGGTCGATGAAATCCTGATAAGAGTCTCGCAGCGCGGCGAGACGCGGCCGCCGCTGGGCCATGCCGCTGAGGACGCGCGCCATGCGCGCCGGATCGGCGTAGTGCTCGAACCAGCGTTCGCGCCACATCACCGCGTTCAGCGCCTGAAAACTCTCCGGCGTGCCCGCCATCTGCGGCACCACGCGCTGTTCAGCGAAGCGCGAGAAGGCCGCCAGCGAGATCTCAGGATGGATGGTTGCCCAGTGGCGGGCGAGAAAATGATCCCACACCACGTCAAGCGTAATGGGCGCGACGCGGCGGGTTTCCGGACGAAATAGCGGGCGCGCCTCCTGCACTTCCGGCAGGGAGTCGGTCATCGCATCGAGGCGGCGGTGCATCAGAATGCCGTCGGCAACCGGCGTCGGCCACTGTTCGTACGGGTTTCCGCGCACGAAATCCGCCAGCAGGTTGCCGAGCAGCGAGCTTTCGGCGAGGTGAGCGAGGTGAAGATGGGCAAGAAAGTTCATGCCGCATTATAGCCAGAAGTGCGAACGTGCAGCCAGTTGTTCAGAATTGGCCGCTTTTCCGCTAAACTGTGCCGCCTGTTTTTATGCCTGAGTAAGAAGTTAGCCATGCGTGTCGCCGATTTTACTTTTGAGTTGCCTGAATCTCTTATCGCCCACTATCCGCAGGCGCAGCGCAGCGGTTGTCGCCTGCTGTCGCTGGACGGTCCGAGCGGGCAGCTGACGCACGGGGTCTTTACCGACGTGCTGGAGAAGCTGAATCCCGGCGATTTGCTGGTGTTCAACAATACGCGGGTGATCCCGGCGCGCGTTTACGGCCGGAAGGCGAGCGGCGGCAAAATCGAAATGCTGGTGGAGCGCATGCTGGATGAGAAGCGCGTGCTGGCGCACGTGCGCGCATCTAAAGCGCCGAAGCCTGGCGCGCAGCTGCTGCTGGGGGACGACGAGAGCGTGAAGGCGACGATGGTGGCGCGTCACGACGCCCTGTTCGAGATTGCGTTCGAAGATGACCGCGCGGTGCTGGATATTCTTAACAGCGTCGGCCATATGCCGCTGCCGCCCTATATCGACCGTCCCGACGAAGAGGCGGATCGCGAGCTTTATCAGACCGTCTATAGCGCGCGTCCCGGCGCCGTGGCGGCGCCGACCGCTGGACTGCACTTTGACGAGCCGCTGCTGGCGGCACTGCGCGAAAAGGGCGTTGAGATGGCGTTCGTGACGCTGCACGTCGGCGCGGGCACCTTTCAGCCGGTGCGCGTCGACAGCATCGAAGAGCATGTAATGCACTCCGAATATGCCGAGGTGCCGCAGGAGGTGGTCGACGCGGTGCTGGCGTGCAAAGCGCGCGGCAATAAAGTGGTCGCCGTCGGCACCACCTCGGTGCGCTCGCTGGAGAGCGCGGCGCAGGCAAGCCAGCAAGCGTTGATTGCGCCTTTCTTCGACGACACACAGATTTTTATCTATCCCGGCTACCAGTATCAGGTGATCGACGCGCTGATCACCAATTTCCACCTGCCGGAATCGACCCTGATCATGCTGGTGTCGGCCTTTGCCGGCTATCAGCACACCATGGCGGCCTATCAGGCCGCTGTGGCTGAACAATATCGCTTTTTCAGCTATGGGGACGCGATGTTCATTACGAAAAATCCGCAGGCACCGAACGAGAAGGTCGGCGCCTGATGACGTCCGGTTTACGGCGGCGCCGTAAACCGCTTGTTTAACCATCGCATCAGACTGTTTCTCTGATGGAGGCTTTGTGAAGTTTGAACTCGACACTACCGACGGGCGCGCGCGCCGTGGCCGTCTGATTTTCGATCGCGGCGTGGTGGAAACCCCGGCGTTTATGCCGGTGGGCACCTACGGCACGGTTAAGGGCATGACGCCGGAAGAGGTCCAGGAAACCGGCGCGCAGATTATCCTCGGCAATACCTTCCATCTCTGGCTGCGTCCTGGCCAGGAGATCATGAAGCTGCACGGCGATCTGCATGACTTTATGCAGTGGAAAGGGCCGATCCTGACCGATTCCGGCGGTTTCCAGGTGTTCAGCCTCGGCGATATCCGCAAGATTACCGAAGCGGGCGTTCACTTCCGCAACCCGATCAACGGCGACCCGATCTTCCTCGATCCTGAAAAATCGATGGAGATCCAGTTCGATCTGGGATCGGACATCGTGATGATTTTCGACGAATGCACGCCATACCCGGCGGACTGGGACTACGCGAAGCGCTCGATGGAGATGTCGCTGCGCTGGGCACGACGCAGCCGCGATCGCTTCGACAGCCTGGGCAACAAGAACGCCCTGTTCGGCATTATCCAGGGCTCTGTTTACGAAGATTTACGTGATGTCTCGGTCAAAGGTCTGGTAGAGATTGGCTTTGATGGGTACGCTGTGGGCGGCCTGGCGGTGGGTGAGCCGAAAGAGGACATGCATCGCATCCTGGAGCACGTTTGTCCGCAGATCCCGCAGGATAAACCTCGTTACCTGATGGGCGTCGGCAAGCCGGAAGATCTGGTGGAAGGCGTACGTCGCGGCATTGATATGTTCGACTGCGTGATGCCGACGCGCAACGCGCGCAACGGCCATCTGTTCGTCACCGACGGCGTGGTGAAAATCCGTAACGCGAAGCATAAAGACGACACCTCGCCGCTGGATGCGGAGTGTGATTGCTACACCTGTCGCAATTACAGCCGCGCCTACTTGCATCATCTTGATCGCTGTAACGAAATACTCGGCGCGCGCCTGAATACCATTCATAACCTGCGCTACTACCAGCGCCTGATGGCGGGTTTACGCCAGGCTATCGAAGAGGGTAAATTGGAGCGCTTTGTTAGCGAGTTCTACCAACGGACGGGCAAAGCGGTTCCGCCGTTAAACGTCTGATAATTCTATCAATGAGGGAAATTAAATGAGCTTTTTCATTTCTGACGCCGTGGCTGCCGCAGGTGCACCGTCGCAGGGAAGTCCGTATTCTCTGGTGATCATGCTGGTGGTGTTTGGCCTGATTTTTTACTTCATGATCCTGCGTCCGCAGCAGAAGCGTGCGAAAGAGCACAAGAAGCTGATGGATTCCATCGCTAAAGGCGACGAAGTGCTGACCAGCGGCGGCCTGGTAGGTCGCGTGACGAAAGTGTCCGACACGGGCTATGTTTCAATCGCCCTGAACGAGACTAACGAAGTGGTTATCAAACGTGATTTCGTGGCCGCCGTCCTGCCGAAAGGTACGATGAAGGCGCTCTAATATTTACTTCCCTAAGGGAACTGCCGTGTTAAATCGTTATCCTTTGTGGAAGTACGTGATGCTGGTCGTCGTCATTCTCGTCGGCCTGCTCTATGCGCTTCCCAACCTGTATGGTGAGGATCCGGCCGTTCAGATCACTGGCGCGCGCGGCGTCGCCGCCAGTGAACAAACGTTGGATCAGATTCAGAACCTGTTAAAACAAGAGAATATCCAGAGCAAATCCCTCGCGCTGGAAAACGGCGCCATTCTGGCGCGCTTCCCCAACACGGATGTGCAGCTGCGCGCCCGTGAAGCGATTGTGAATAAGCTTGGCGAGAACTACGTCGTCGCGCTCAACCTCGCGCCGGCTACCCCGCGCTGGCTGAGCATGCTGGCGGCTGAGCCGATGAAGCTCGGTCTGGATCTGCGCGGCGGCGTGCACTTCCTGATGGAAGTGGATATGGACACCGCGCTGGGCAAGCTGCAGGAGCAGAATGCCGACAGCCTGCGCAGCGATCTGCGCGAAAAGAATATCCCCTATACCAACGTCAATAAAATCGCCAACTACGGCGTGGAAATCCGTTTCCGCGACGGCGATAGCCGCGATGCCGCGATTAACTGGCTGAGCGCCCGCCATCGCGACATGGTCATCTCCTCCAGCGGCAGCGACGCGCTGCGCGCGGTGATGAGCGACGCGCGCCTCAGCGAAGCGCGCGAATACGCCGTTCAGCAGAACATCACTATTCTGCGTAACCGCGTTAACCAGCTCGGCGTCGCCGAACCGCTGGTGCAGCGTCAGGGCACCGATCGCATCGTCGTTGAACTGCCAGGCATTCAGGATACCGCGCGCGCCAAAGAGATCCTCGGCGCCACTGCGACGCTGGAGTTCCGTCTGGTGAACACCACCGCCGATCCGACCGCCGCCGCCAACGGCCGCGTGCCGGGCGACTCGGAAGTGAAACAGACGCGCGAAGGTCAGCCGGTTGTGCTCTACAAGCGCGTAATCCTGACCGGTGACCATATCACCGACTCAACATCCAGCATGGACGAGTACAACCAGCCGCAGGTCAATATCTCCCTGGACGGCGCGGGCGGCAATATCATGTCTAACTTCACCAAGGACAACATCGGCAAGCCGATGGCGACCCTGTTTGTGGAGTACAAAGACAGCGGTAAGAAAGACGCCAACGGTCGCGCGGTGCTGGTGAAACAGGAAGAGGTGATTAACGTCGCCAATATCCAGTCTCGCCTCGGCAACAGTTTCCGCATCACCGGCATCAACAACCCGAACGAAGCGCGTCAGCTCTCGCTGCTGCTGCGTGCGGGCGCGCTGATTGCGCCGATTCAGATCGTGGAAGAGCGCACCATCGGGCCGACCATGGGCGCGCAGAATATCACGCAGGGGCTTGAAGCCTGCCTGTGGGGCCTGATCGCTTCGATTCTGTTTATGGTGGTGTTCTATAAAAAGTTCGGGCTGATCGCCACCAGCGCGCTGCTGTGCAACCTGGTGCTGATTGTCGGCGTCATGTCGCTGCTGCCGGGCGCCACGCTCACGATGCCGGGTATCGCCGGTATCGTGCTGACGCTGGCGGTGGCGGTGGATGCGAACGTACTGATTAACGAGCGTATTAAGGAAGAGCTGAGAAACGGCCGTTCCGTGCAGCAGGCGATTCATGAAGGCTATAAAGGCGCCTTCTCCAGTATCGTCGATGCTAACGTGACCACGCTGATCAAGGTCATCATCCTGTATGCCGTTGGTACAGGTTCAATTAAAGGCTTTGCGATTACCACCGCTATTGGTATCGCCACCTCGATGTTTACCGCGATCGTTGGAACGCGCGCCATCGTGAACCTGGTGTACGGCGGCAAGCGCATCAACAAGCTGTCTATCTGAGGAGTGCGTTGTGGCACAGGAATACAATATTGAACAGCTGAACCACGGGCGTAAAGTCGTCGACTTTATGCGCTGGGACACGCTGGCGTTTATTATCTCCGGCCTGCTGATCGTGGCGTCTATCGCCATGGTCTCAGTGCGCGGTTTCAACTGGGGTCTCGATTTTACCGGCGGTACGGTGATCGAGATCGCGCTGGAGAAACCCGCAGAGCTGGATACGCTGCGTGACGGGCTGGAAAAAGCGGGTTATGCCGATCCTATCGTGCAGAACTTCGGCAGCAGCCGCGACGTAATGGTGCGCATGGCGCCCATGGACGGACCGGCCGGCCAGGAGCTAGGCAACAAGATCATCACCATCATCAATCAGACCACCCAGCAGAACGCGACGGTGAAGCGCATTGAGTTCGTCGGCCCGAGCGTGGGCAACGACCTGGCGCAGGCGGGCGCGATGGCGCTGCTGGCGGCGCTGATTGCGATTCTGATCTATATCGGCTTTCGCTTTGAGTGGCGTCTGGCGCTCGGCACCGTGCTGGCGCTGGCGCACGACGTGATCATCACCTGCGGCATTCTGTCGCTGGCGCACATCGAGATCGATCTGACCATCGTCGCCTCGCTGATGTCGGTGATTGGCTACTCGCTTAACGATAAAATCGTGGTATCCGACCGTATTCGCGAGAACTTCCGCAAGATCCGCCGCGGCTCTTCTTACGATATCACCAACGTGTCGCTGACCCAGACGTTGAGCCGTACCTTGATCACCTCCCTCACCACGCTGGCGATGATCCTGATCCTGTTCATCTTCGGCGGCGCGCTGCTGAAAGGCTTCTCGCTGACGATGCTGATCGGCGTCTCCATCGGTACCATTTCGTCGATTTATGTCTCTTCCGCGCTGGCGCTGAAGCTGGGCATGAAGCGCGAACATATGCTGGTGCAGAAGGTGGAGAAAGAGGGCGCGGACCAGCCTTCAATCATGCCGTAACGCGCAAGCGTAATAAAAAAACGGGCTGCCATCTGGCAGCCCGTTTTGTTTGGGCGCTTCTGTTACTGCGCGGCGGGCGCGTCGCCCACTACGTCGTGCACGCGCACGAAACCGAGCTGGTCCGGCGTCAGGCCGCTCAGGCGCAGCGGCACGATAACCGAGGCGCGCGGCAGCAGCGCGGCTGGCACCTCGATCGCCTGGCTCAGGCTGGTGGCGTCAAGCGGCTTGCCCGTCGCCGGATCGCGCTCGCCCCATACCACGCGCGCGCGCAGCGCCGGAACGGGCTGGCTGTCTGTGGCGCTGATGGTCAGGTTAGCGCGCGTGCCATTAGCT
Source organism: Pantoea septica (assembly GCF_002095575.1). Taxonomy (GTDB): domain Bacteria; phylum Pseudomonadota; class Gammaproteobacteria; order Enterobacterales; family Enterobacteriaceae; genus Pantoea; species Pantoea septica. The sequence continues at coordinate 40,391 of NZ_MLJJ01000014.1, forward strand.
TCCGCCGCTACGCGCGTCAGCGAGAGGCGCAGCTTGCCGAGCTGGGTTTGCAGCTCGACCGGCGTGTCAGCCTGCGGCACCAGCCAGGCGCCCTGCGTCGAGTTGCTGTTAAGCTGCCCCTGGATTTCGATGGCGCTCGCCTGAGTGGTCAGGTGGCGCATCTGCTGATTCAGCTGGCTCACTTCCTGATGCAGCTGATTCACTTTGGGGCTGGCGGGCGTCGAGCTACAGCCGCTTAACAGCGCCATCGCGCACGCCAGCGGCGCCCAAACCGTCCTGATCATAAAGTCTTCCTTGTCCGTTATTTAGGAATGCGTAATACCTGGCCCGGATAGATTTTGTCAGGGTGGGTCAACATCGGCTTGTTGGCTTCGAAAATCTTATTGTATTCGTTGGGGTTGCCGTAAACCGCTTTCGAAATTGCGCTCAGCGTGTCGCCTTTTTTCACGGTATAGAATTCCGCTTCCGGCGCGCCGTCGGCTGTTTTGACCTGGTCGTCGACTTTGGTGATGCCCGCGACGTTGCCGGCCGCCACCAGAATTTTCTCTTTCAGCTCCTGAGAAATGCCATCTCCGCTCACCGTTACGGTGTCGCCGTTGACCGCTACGTTTACTTTGTCGCTGTCAGGTAAGCCCAGCTTGTCGATGTGCTCTTTCAGCTTTTTGCTGGCATCATCATGGCCGGATACCGCGTCCCACAGTTTTTCGCCTGCCTCTTTCACAAAGTTAAACAAACCCATATATATCCTCCAGATTGTCATGGTGTAGGCCGTCTTTCTGACGACATCTGTAAGCATAGACACTTTCTCGCGACCTCTCCTGCCGATTGGCAAAAGAGGAAAGGCACGCTTATACATTTTGTTGACATGCCATTCGCGCTACACTGTGTGGCCCATTTGTTTAGCGTCAGGAAAGGTCATGCACTGCCCATTTTGCTCTGCTGTGGACACTAAAGTCATTGATTCACGTCTGGTTAGTGAAGGATCGTCCGTTCGGCGACGCCGGCAGTGTCTGGTGTGCCATGAGCGCTTCACCACCTTCGAAGTGGCGGAGCTGGTGATGCCGCGGGTAGTGAAAAGCAATGACGTGCGCGAACCCTTTAATGAAGACAAGCTCAGCAGCGGCATGATGAAGGCGCTGGAAAAGCGCCCGGTCAGCGCCGATGCGGTGGAAAGTGCGGTAAACCATATCAAAACCCAGCTGCGCGCCACCGGCGAGCGAGAGATTCCCAGCAAGCTGATCGGCAATCTGGTGATGGACGAGCTGAAAAAGCTCGATAAGGTCGCCTATATTCGTTTCGCCTCGGTCTACCGCAGCTTTGAAGATATTCGCGATTTCGGCGCGGAGATTGCCAGATTACAGGATTGATTATGGATGAACGCTATATGGCGCGCGCGCTGGAGCTGGCGCGGCGCGGACGTTTTACCACGACGCCCAATCCCAACGTGGGCTGCGTTATCGTACGCGACGGCGAGATCGTCGGCGAAGGCTGGCATCAGCGCGCCGGCGAGCCGCATGCCGAGGTGCACGCGCTGCGCATGGCGGGCGACAGGGCGCGCGGCGCCACCGCCTACGTCACGCTCGAGCCGTGCAGCCACCACGGCCGCACGCCGCCGTGCTGCGACGCGCTGATCGCCGCCGGCGTTAGCCGCGTGGTCGCGGCGATGCAGGATCCCAATCCGCAGGTCGCCGGGCGCGGACTTTACCGCCTGCAGCAGGCGGGTGTCGCAGTCAGCCACGGGCTGATGATGGCGGAAGCGGAAGCGCTGAATCGCGGCTTTCTGAAGCGCATGCGCACCGGGTTTCCGTTTGTTCAGCTCAAGCTCGGCGCCTCGCTGGATGGCCGCACCGCCATGGCGAGCGGCGAAAGCCAGTGGATTACCTCCGCCGCCGCGCGTCGCGACGTGCAGCGTTTGCGGGCGCAGAGCTCCGCCATCCTCAGCAGCAGCGCCACCGTGCTGGCGGACGATCCGTCGCTGACGGTGCGCTGGGCAGAGCTCGATAGCGAGTCGCAGTCGCTGCTGAACGAAGCAGAGCTGCGGCAGCCGCTGCGCGTGATCGTCGACAGCCGCAATCGGGTGACGCCGCAGCATAAACTGATTGCCCAGCCGGGCGAAACCTGGCTGATGCGCGCCGCGCCGGATCAGCAGGCCTGGCCGGAGAGCGTGACGCAGATCGCCGTGCCGCCGCGCGGCGAGCAGCTCGACCTGGTGGCGCTAATGATGCTGCTGGGCAAACAGCAGGTGAACAGCCTGTGGGTCGAAGCGGGCGCGTCGCTGGCTGGCGCGCTGCTGCAGACGGGCGTGGTGGACGAGCTGATCGTCTATATGGCGCCGAGGCTGCTCGGCGACGCCGCGCGCGGCCTGTGCCAGCTGCCCGGCTTAGCGCAGCTGGCCGATGCGCCGGCCTTTTCATTTAGCGACGTGCGCCAGGTCGGTCCCGATCTGCGCCTGACGCTGACGCCGCGCTGACCGCGGCGGAAAAGCGAGAGCACGCCGCCAAAGAGTGTGATAGAATCCGCCCCCCTGCGGGGCCATAACAAAACCCTGAAAGGATAAGTATGAAAGTTATCGAAGCTGCTGTTGCCACGCCTGAGGCCAATGTCGCCATCGTTATCGCGCGTTTTAACAACTTCATCAACGACAGCCTGCTGCACGGCGCGATCGATGCCCTGAAGCGTATCGGTCAGGTGAAAGATGAAAACATCACCGTCGTCTGGGTTCCTGGCGCATACGAACTGCCGCTGGCAGCCCGCGCGCTGGCGAACAGCGGTAAGCACGACGCCATCGTGGCGCTGGGCACCGTCATTCGCGGCGGCACCGCCCACTTTGAATATGTCGCCGGCGAAGCCAGCTCCGGCATCGCTAACGTCGCGATGACCAGCGAAATCCCGGTGACTTTCGGCGTGCTGACCACGGAAAATATCGAGCAGGCTATTGAGCGTGCCGGTACCAAAGCGGGTAACAAAGGCGCCGAAGCGGCCCTGACCGCACTCGAAATGATTAACGTATTGAAAGCCATCAAAGCCTGATTTTTGTAAGGGGAATTTTGTGAAACCTGCTGCTCGTCGCCGCGCCCGCGAGTGCGCTGTCCAGGCGCTTTACTCCTGGCAATTGTCTAAAAACGACATTGCCGATGTGGAATACCAGTTTCTGGCGGAACAGGACGTCAAAGACGTCGACATTACCTATTTCCGCGAACTGCTGTCCGGTGTGGCGACCAACAGCGCGTATCTGGATGGGCTGATGAAACCTTACCTGTCGCGCCAGCTTGAAGAGCTGGGCCAGGTAGAAAAAGCAATCCTGCGTATTTCGCTGTATGAACTGAGCAAGCGCGCTGATGTGCCCTACAAAGTGGCAATCAACGAAGGTATTGAGCTGGCGAAAGTCTTTGGCGCCGAAGATAGCCATAAGTTCGTCAACGGCGTGCTGGATAAAGCCGCTCCACAAATCAGACCCAATCGCAAATAAAGAAAAGGCCAGCTTGCTGGCCTTTTTTCATCAGTAAGCGGAACGCAACCATGTCCTGTGGCGAATTCGAACTCATCGCACGCTATTTTAATCGCAGAACCCGCAGCCGCCGCGACGTCGAGACCGGCATCGGCGACGACTGCGCGCTGATGTGCGTGCCGGAGAAACAGACGCTGGCAATCAGCACCGATACGCTGGTGGCGGGCGTCCACTTTTTACGCGATATCCACCCTGCCGATCTCGGCTATAAAGCGCTGGCGGTCAACCTCAGCGATCTGGCGGCCATGGGGGCCGATCCGGCCTGGCTGACGCTGGCGCTGACGCTGCCGGAGGTCGACGAAGAGTGGCTGAAAGCCTTTAGCGAAAGCCTGTTCGAGCTGCTGGAGTATTACGATATGCAGCTGGTGGGCGGCGATACCACGCGCGGCCCGCTGAGCATGACGCTCGGCATCCACGGCCTGGTGCCGCAGGGGCGCGCGCTGAAGCGATCGGGCGCGAAGCCGGGCGACTGGATCTACGTGACCGGCACGCTGGGCGACAGCGCTGCGGGCCTGGCGCTGCTGCAGCATCGTCATCGCATTAACGAGCCGGCGGTGCATGAGGCGCTGATTAAGCGCCACCTGCGGCCGATGCCGCGCATCCTGCAGGGCCAGGCGCTGCGTTCGCTCGCCTCGGCGGCGATCGATCTCTCCGACGGCCTGATTTCCGATCTCGGCCATATTCTCAAGGCCAGCGGCTGCGGCGCGCGGCTGAATCTGGAGGCGCTGCCTCTGTCGTCTGCGCTGCGCGACCATTTCGAGCCTGAGCAGGTGCTGCGCTGGGCGCTGAGCGGCGGCGAGGATTACGAGCTCTGCTTCACCGTACCGGAGATGAACCGCGGCGCGCTCGACGTAGCGCTGGGCCACCTTGGGGTGCCTTTTACCTGCATCGGGCAGCTGATGCCGGAAGCGGAAGGGCTAATGCTGCTGGAGCACGGCAAACCGGTTACCTTCAGCCATAAAGGATTTGATCATTTTGACGCGAAATAAGGATGTGGCGAAGGGCCGTCTGCGCATGAGTAATCCCTGGCATCTGCTCGCCACCGGTTTCGGTAGCGGGTTGAGTCCTTATGTGCCGGGCACGATGGGTTCACTGGCGGCGATCCCGTTCTGGTGGCTGATGGCGCGGCTGCCGCAGGATCTCTATTCGCTGATCGTGCTGTTGGGCATTAGCCTTGGCGTCTATATCTGCCACCGCACCGCCAAAGATATGGGCGTGCACGATCACGGCAGCATCGTCTGGGACGAGTTTATCGGCATGTGGATTACGCTGATGGCGATTCCGGCGAATAGCTGGCAGTGGGTGCTGGCCGGTTTTGTGGTGTTCCGCATTTTCGATATGTGGAAGCCCTGGCCGATCCGCTGGTTCGATCGTAACGTGCACGGCGGCATGGGGATTATGGTGGACGATATCATCGCCGGCGTGATCTCAGCGGCGCTGCTCTATGCGGCAGGGGTGTGGCTGGCGGCCTGACAGGCTGCCATAGTGTGCCCACGCGGGTGGCATGGGCCGATCGCAAAGTCGCTCAAGGCGTCCATGCTCGCTCGGCCCGCGCAGATACGCACCTCATCCCTGAGGTGCGCCCGTTACCGGGCCAACGCTGTGCGTTGTTCAAAAACGCTCCCGGCGTTTTTGTCCCTGGCGCGGGACGCTTTGCTCTTCTGCCCATGCCACCCGCTTGTAGTGACATTGTGCGGCCTGAAAGGGAACTTTATTCGAAGCCTACTACCGGATGCGGCTGATAAACCGTCTCCAGCTCGGCAATTTCCTCAGTACTTAGTTCCACCTCAACCGCTTTGACCAGGTCCGCCAGCTGCTCGGCGCGCGATGCGCCGATAATCGGCGCGGTAACGGCGGGCTTATGCAGCAGCCAGGCGAGGGCCACCTGCGCGCGGCTCACCCCTTTCTGTGCGGCAATCGCCTCCACGCGCTGCGCAATCGCCGCATCGTTCTCTTCCGTCGCGCTATAGAGGGTTTTACCATACTCGTCCGAGGCGGTACGCGCGGTGGCTTCGCCCCAGGGGCGCGTCAGCCTGCCGCGCGCCAGCGGGCTCCACGGCAGCACGGCGATATTCTCCGCCTGACAGAGCGGGTGCATCTCGCGCTCCTCTTCGCGCTGAATCAGGTTGTACTGATCCTGCATGCTGACGAACGGCGCCCAGCCGTGCTGCCGCTGGGTATAAACCGCTTTGGCGAACTGCCAGGCATGCATCGAAGAGGCGCCGATATAGCGCGCTTTGCCCGCCTTCACCACGTCGCTCAGCGCTTCCAGCGTCTCCTCCAGCGGCGTCTCATAATCCCAGCGGTGAATTTGCAGCAGGTCGACATACTCCATATCCAGGCGGCGCAGGCTGTCGTCGATCGACTGCATAATATTTTTGCGCGACAGGCCCTGCGACAGATTGCTGAGCGGGAAGTAAACCTTGGTAGCGACCACGATCTCCTCGCGGCGCGCGAATGCCTTCAGCGCGCGGCCGACGATCTCTTCGCTGCTGCCATCGGAATAGCTGTTCGCGGTATCGAAAAAGTTAATGCCTGCCTCCAGCGCCTGCTGGATCAGTGGACGGCTGCTCGCTTCCGGCAGCGTCCAGGCGTGGCGACCGCGGTCCGGCTCGCCAAAAGTCATGCAGCCAAGGCAGAGACGGGAAACCTGAAGGTCGGTGTTGCCTAACTGAGTGGTTTTCATGGAAGCTCCTGCTATGCATTAAACCATCAAGCATAGCAGGAGAGGAGGGCAGGGGATTACTGCGCGAGCCAGTCGCGGATTTGCTGCTGAATGCCTTGCGCGTCCAGCTGGTAATCGTGACGCACTTCATCCTGAGTGCCCTGCGGAATAAACTCATCCGGCAGGCCGAGGTTAAGCACCGAGACGCGCAGGCGCTTCGCCATCACCGTCTCGTTGACGCCGCTGCCCGCGCCGCCTTTAATCGCGCCTTCTTCCAGCGTCACCAGCGATTCGTGACTCTGCGCCAGCTCGGCGATCAGCGCTTCATCCAGCGGCTTAACGAAGCGCATATCCACCAGCGTGGCGTTAAGCGCTTCCGCCGCTTCCGCCGCCGCAGGCAGCAGCGTGCCGAAGTTCAGGATCGCCAGCTTTTCGCCCTGGCGCTTCACTACGCCTTTGCCCAGCGGCAGACTCTGCAGCGGCGTCAACTCGACGCCGACCGCATTGCCGCGCGGATAGCGCACCGCGCTCGGCCCGTCCTGATAGTGATAGCCGGTATAGAGCATCTGACGACATTCGTTCTCGTCGCTCGGCGTCATAATCACCATTTCCGGCACGCAGCGCAGAAACGCAAGGTCGAACGCGCCCTGATGGGTCTGCCCGTCGGCGCCGACGATGCCGCCGCGATCGATGGCGAACATCACCGGCAGCCTCTGGATCGCCACGTCGTGGATCACCTGATCGTAGGCGCGCTGCAGAAAGGTGGAATAGATCGCGACGATCGGCTTATAGCCGCCGATCGCCATGCCCGCGGCGAAAGTCACCGCATGCTGCTCGGCGATCGCCACGTCGAAATATTGCGCCGGGTAGCGGCGCGAAAACTCCACCATGCCGGAGCCTTCGCGCATCGCCGGCGTGATCGCCATCAGCTTTGGATCGTCCTGCGCCATTTCGCACAGCCAGCTGCCGAAAATTTTAGAGTAGCTCGGCAGACCTTCGGCGCTCTTAGGCAGCGCGCCGCTGGCGGGATCGAACTTCGGCACCGCGTGCCAGGCGATTGGATCCTGTTCCGCCGGCGCGTAGCCTTTGCCTTTTTTGGTCATGATATGCAGAAACTGCGGCCCTTTCAGGCTGCGCATATTCTTCAGCGTCGTCACCAGCGTCAGCACGTCGTGACCGTCCACCGGGCCGATATAGTTAAAGCCCAGCTCTTCAAACAGCGTACCCGGCACCACCATGCCTTTCAGGTGTTCTTCAGTGCGCTTCACCAGCTCTTTAATCGGCGGCAGTCCGCCCAGCACGCGCTTGCCCCCTTCGCGCAGGCGCGAATAGGTTTTGCCGGACAGGATCTGCGCCAGACGGTTATTCAGCGCGCCGACGTTCTCCGAAATCGACATCTCGTTGTCGTTGAGGATTACCAGCATATCGGGCTTGATATCGCCCGCGTGGTTCATCGCCTCAAACGCCATACCGGCGGTAATGGCGCCGTCGCCGATAATGCAGGCGGTGCGGCGGCCCAGGCCTTCGCGCTCCGCCGCCGCCGCCATGCCGAGACCGGCGCTGATGGAAGTAGAGGAGTGGCCGACGCTGAGCACGTCATATTCGCTCTCGCCGCGCCATGGAAAGGGGTGCAGGCCGTTTTTCTGGCGAATAGTGCCGATGCGGTCGCGGCGTCCGGTCAGAATTTTATGCGGGTAGGCCTGATGTCCGACGTCCCACACCAGATGATCGAACGGCGTGTTGTAGACGTAATGCAGCGCGACGGTCAGCTCGACGACGCCCAGACCCGAGGCGAAATGGCCGCTGGAGCGGCTTACGCTGTCCAGCAGGTATTGGCGAAGCTCGTCGCACAGCGCCGGAAGCGACTCTTTCGGGAGAGAACGCAGCTCCTCAACGGTGCTTGCCTGCGCCAGTGTCGGGTATTTTGCAATATCAAAACTCATCAGAGACTCATTATGGAAGTTATTTGTCGCGTTCAATTACGAAGCTTGCCAGCGCCTGCAATGCTGTGGTGTCTAACGATTGCGCCGCAAGAATATCCAGCGCGCTCAGCGCTTGCTGGTGAAGCTCCCTGGCTTTCGCTCGGGCATTGTCGAGCCCCAGCAGCGACGGGTAAGTGCTTTTATCCAGATCCTGATCGGCGCCCTGTTTTTTGCCGGTGATGGCGCTATCGCCTACCACATCAAGAATATCGTCTTGTACCTGAAACGCGAGGCCGATGGCGTCGGCGTAGATATCCAGCGCTGGCAGCGCGTCGCGTCCGCGCTCGCCCGCCGCTAACGCGCCAAGGCGCACGGCGGCGCGGATCAGCGCGCCGGTTTTATGGCGATGGATCTGCTCCAGCTGTTCCAGCCCGACCCGCTGGCCTTCCGCCGCCAGGTCGAGCGCCTGGCCGCCGCACATGCCCGCGACGCCGCTGGCACGCGCCAGTTCGGCAATCATCGCGATGCGGCTGGCGTCGCTGACGCCCGGCATCGGCTCGTCCGCCAGGATAGAAAACGCCAGCGTTTGCAGCGCATCGCCGGCGAGTATCGCGGTATCTTCGCCATACTTGATATGACAGGTCGGCTGGCCGCGACGCAACGCATCGTCATCCATCGCGGGCAGGTCGTCATGGATCAGGGAGTAGGCGTGAATGCATTCCACGGCGGCGGCGGGCGCGTCAAGGCTCGCTGGATCCGCGTTGAACATTTCGCCGGTGGCGTAGACCAGAAAGGGGCGCAGGCGTTTACCGCCTAATAGTGCCCCATAACGCATAGCGTTAACCAGAGGAGAACTCTGAAAGGGAAGCGGCGCTAATAAGCGAGACAGCGCGGCATTGGCTCGCTCCGGATAAAGGCTCAGCAGGTGAATAAAATCCATTACTCTTTTTCCGGCGTGAAGGGGCTGAGATCGGCGTCTTTATCGTCGCTGAGCAGAATGCGTACGCGCTGCTCGGCCTGTTGTAACGTTTGCTGACCGTTGCGCGCCAGCTGTACGCCGCGCTCAAACTCATTCAGCGCCTCTTCCAGCGGCAGCTCGCCGCTCTCGAGCCGGCTGACAATCTGCTCCAGCTGCTGCAAGGAGGTTTCAAAACTAGCGGGCTGTTCGGCTTTTTTCGGCATATTCAGTGTCGACTCACGTGTAAGACTTTCTCTCGTAATCGGTCATGGTAGCGGAGAGCGTTTGATTAGCAAAATAATCAATGTGACTGCGGTTGCAGAAGCAGTCACCCGACAAAGGTGGTATACTCTCGCGCCTCGGATGCGGCTGCGCCCTTTAGCCCGCAATTTTTGTGATTTTACCAGCTAAGTGCCGCTCGCTCGCACTTATTTGCCCAACGAATTCGTGTCGCCATGAAGTTTATCATCAAGTTATTTCCCGAAATCACCATCAAAAGTCAGTCGGTGCGGTTGCGCTTTATTAAAATTCTCACCAGCAATATTCGCAACGTGCTGAAAACCGTCGGCGACGATATCGCCGTGGTGCGCCACTGGGATCACATCGAAGTCCGGTCGAAAGACGAAGGGCTGCGCGGCGTGATTGTGGATGAGCTCACCCGCATTCCCGGCATTCATCACGTGCTGTCGGTCGAAGATCGCAGCTACAGCGACGTGCACGATATTTTCGAGCAGACGCTGGCGCAGTATGGCGAGAGCCTGCAGAACAAAAGCTTCTGCGTGCGCGTTAAGCGCCGCGGTAAACATGAGTTTAGCTCGCAGGACGTAGAGCGCTACGTCGGCGGCGGCCTGAATCAGCATATTGCCAGCGCGAAGGTTCAGCTGAACAAGCCCGACGTCACCGTGCATCTCGAAATCGACGACGATCGGCTGATGCTGATCACCGGCCGCTATGAAGGGCTAGGCGGTTTCCCCATCGGCACGCAGGAAGATGTGCTGTCGCTGATCTCCGGCGGCTTCGACTCCGGCGTCTCCAGCTATATGCTGCTGCGCCGCGGCTGTCGCGTGCACTACTGCTTCTTTAATCTCGGCGGCGCAGCGCACGAAATCGGCGTTCGCCAGGTGGCGCACTATATCTGGAACCGCTTCGGCCGCTCGCACCGCGTGCGCTTTGTGGCGATCAACTTTGAACCGGTGGTCGGCGAAATTCTGGAAAAAGTGGATGACGGCCAGATGGGCGTGGTGCTGAAGCGCATGATGGTGCGCGCCGCGTCGATGGTCGCTGAGCGCTACGGCGTGCAGGCGCTGGTGACCGGCGAAGCGCTGGGTCAGGTCTCCAGCCAGACGCTGACCAACCTGCGCCTGATCGACAACGCCTCCGATACCCTGATCCTGCGTCCGCTGATCTCGCACGATAAAGAGCACATCATCAAAGTGGCGCGCGAGATTGGCACCGAAGATTTCGCCAGCACCATGCCGGAATATTGCGGTGTCATCTCTAAAAGCCCGACGGTGAAAGCGGTTAAGGCGAAGATTGAAGCGGAAGAGCAAAACTTCGACTTCGCTATTCTGCAGCGCGTGGTGGAAGAGGCGAGCAACGTTGATATCCGCGACATCGCCGAGCAGGCCGAAGAAGAAGTCGTGGAAGTGGAAACCGTCGACTCGTTCGGCAGCGACGATGTGGTGCTGGATATCCGCGCCATCGACGAACAGGAAGATAAGCCGCTGGCGCTGCAGGGCACCGAGGTGAAATCGCTGCCATTCTATAAGCTAAGCAGCCAGTTCGGCGATCTCGACCAGAGCAAGACCTGGCTGCTCTACTGCGATCGCGGCGTGATGAGCAAGCTGCAGGCGCTCTATCTGCACGAGCAGGGCTTCAAAAACGTGAAGGTTTATCGTCCGTAATGAAAAAGGCTGCGCATAGTGCGCAGCCTCAGACTGCTTGCAACCTGAAATGCGGGTGACATGGACAGAAGAGCAAAGCGTCCCGCGTAAGGGACTGCGCGGGTCGAGCTGTCAGGGATGACGTTTTTTGCGTCTTTGCGATCGGGCCATGGCACCTGCATCGGCACCTGATGAACAAGCTACTCGCTGTAATCGTAGATGCCCGCCGCCAGCACCAGCTGGGACGCTACCTCCGCCGCTTTCTCTTTTCCCGCCAGCAGATCGATGAGCTTAAGCGCGAAATCCATCGCCGTGCCCGGCCCCTGGCTGGTCAGCAGATTGACGCGCGGATCCCACACCACGCGTCTTTCCATCCACTTCTCCGCCGGGATCGTCTCTTTTAAGCCGGGAAAGCCGGTCATATTGCCCACCGGAAAGAGGTCGTGCGGCACCAGTACCGTGCCGGCCGCCGCGCAGATCGCCGCGACGATGCGGCCAGAGAGGTGGAACTGGCGCACCGTTTCCACCAGCAGCGGACTATCGCGGAAGGTTTCCGCGCCTTTCAGACCGCCCGGCAGCACGATCGCCGCGTAGTCATCATCGGCCACCTCCACCAGCGGCGCATCCGCCAGCAGGCGCACGCCGCGCGAACAGACGATTTCGCGCGTGCCGTCGCTCTCCACGCTGGCGGTGACGACTTTCAGGCCGCCGCGCACCAGCAAATCGATAGTGGTGACCGCCTCGGTCTCTTCACTGCCATGTGCCAGGCAAACGAGAACTGGCGTGTTCGCGGTCATAATGGGACTCCTTGCGTTTTACGAGCTCATAAAGGCGAGTGTTTTCCGGCACTGCGATGCCCTGCGCGCGCGCGCGTCGCAGCAGAAAGCCGGAGATATAATCGATTTCAGTCAGACGCTGCGCGCGCACGTCCTGCAGCATAGAGGAGGTATTGGCCGCGGTGGTTTCAATCACGTTGTAGACAATGTCCCGCAGGCTGTCGGCGTTGATGTGCTGGCCTTCTCGCTCCATCACCCAGCTCAGCTCCTGGCAGAGCAGATCGATCTGCTCGGGCCAGGCGCGCAGCGCGCCGTTCTGGCAGTCGTGCTCCACCGTTAGCGGGTTGATGATGCAGTTGACCGCCAGCTTGCGCCAGCAGGCGGCGGCGATATTGTCGTGCCAGGCGACGTCCGGCAGCGCCGCGTGCAGGATATCGGCGAGGTCGCTAAAAGCCGCGCTTTTCCGGTTTGCCGGGCCGATATGCGTAATGCCGCTGGCGACATGTTTGATCACCGTGCCGTCGCGCATCGCCGCATGCGTGGTGATGCCGCGCAGCAGCGGCTGGCTCAGGCCTTTCAGCTCTTCCAGCGTACCCATGCCGTTGTGCAGCAGCAGCACCGGACAATCGTCCGACAGCACGCTCTGCAGATTGCGCAGCGCGGGCGAAACCTGCGGCGCTTTGAGCGTCACCAGCAGCAACTGGCTGGCGGCCAGAAACAGCGGGTCGTTGGCGATAAAGGTGTTGTTGCTCACCTGCCCCTGGTAATCAATCACGTTGACGGAACAGTAGGGCTGCGGCACGCGCAGCCATCCCTGCACTTCGTGGCCCTGGCGCGCCAGGGCGGCGAGCCAGACCTGGCCAATAGCGCCACAACCCAACACGGTAATCTTCATACTGCCTCCCGTATCCGGGTTTGTCGTTTGTTCTGTTATACACAGCGATAGTAAGTATAGCGTTGTGCGCAGCCTGATTTTGTTTAGTGCGGCAAGACGCGTATTATGCATGTCACTTTAGCGTCAGGAGAAGAAGAGATGCCATCTTTCGATATCGTTTCAGAAGTCGACATGCAGGAAGTCCGCAACGCGGTCGAAAACGCCAACCGTGAATTAACGACCCGCTTCGATTTTCGCAACGTGAGCGCCAGTTTCGAGCTCAACGAAAAGAATGAAACCATCAAAGTGACCAGCGAGTCCGATTTTCAGGTGAAACAGCTGGTGGATATGCTGCGCGAGAAGATGCTCAAGCGCGGCATCGAGGGCGCCGCGCTTGATATCCCCGAGGAGATCGAGCACAGCGGCAAGAGCTGGAGCGTCGATGCCAAAATGAAAAAGGGCATTGAGAGCGAAGTCGCGAAGAAGATCGTGAAGCTGATCAAAGACAGCAAGATCAAGGTGCAGACGCAGATTCAGGGCGATTCGCTGCGCGTTACCGGCAAATCGCGCGACGATCTGCAGAGCGCGATGGCGCTGGTGCGCGGCGGCAATCTTGGCCAGCCGTTCCAGTTTAAGAACTTCCGCGATTAATCCTCTTAAGGCGTGCGGCGGCCGATCTGCTGCACGCTTTGCTTACTGCCTCTCTCGCCCCGTTTATTTCCTCTTCCCTCTGCGTTAAATCAATATGCTTAGCGGCAAAGGTGTGCAACTCTCTTGATGAAACCCTCAACAGGAGAGAGAAGTCATGAAAATGATGAAAGCTGCCGTGGTTAAGGCGTTTGGTGCACCGCTGGTTATTGAGCAGGTGCCGATACCAGAAGTTGGCGCAGGGCAGGTGCTGGTCAAAATTGCGGCAACCGGCGTCTGCCATACCGATCTTCATGCGGCGGAGGGCGACTGGCCCGTCAAACCCGTGCCGCCTTTTATTCCCGGTCATGAAGGGGTGGGCGAAGTCGTGGCCGTCGGGGCGAACGTCACTCACCTCAAGCTGGGCGATCGCGTCGGCGTGCCCTGGCTCTATTCGGCGTGCGGGCACTGCGAGCACTGCCTTGATAGCTGGGAGACGCTCTGTCATGAGCAGAAGAATGCGGGGTATTCGGTTAACGGCAGCTTTGCGGAGTATTGCCTGGCCGATGCCAACTATGTCGGCATTTTGCCTGATAACCTCGATTATGCCGAGGTTGCGCCGATCCTTTGCGCAGGGGTCACGGTCTACAAGGGCTTGAAAATGACAGAGGCCCGGCCTGGAAACTGGGTGGTGATTTCCGGTATCGGGGGCCTGGGTCATCTGGCGGTGCAGTACGCGGTGGCGATGGGGCTTAACGTGGCTGCGGTAGACGTGGACGATGAGAAGCTGGCTTTTGCGCAGCGTCTCGGTGCCAGCGTCGTGGCAAACGCACGTAAAGACGACCCAGCGAAGATGTTTCACGCGCAGTTTGGCGGCGCACATGCGGCGCTGGTCACCGCCGTGTCGCCAGCGGCCTTTGAACAGGCTATCGGCACGCTGCGGCGCGGCGGGACCATGGTGCTCAACGGGCTGCCGCCGGGTAAGTTCGATCTCTCTATCTTTGATATGGTGCTGGACGGTATCACGGTGCGTGGCTCTATCGTGGGTACCCGAAAAGATTTGCAGGAGGCGCTCGATTTTGCCGGACGCAATAAGGTGAAAGCGACCATTGCCGTCGAGCCGCTGAGTAATATCAACTCTATCTTTGAGCGTATGCACGCCGGAAAAATTGAGGGGCGGATCGTGGTGGATATGTCGCTTTAACGCTGGCGTGAAAAGCAAAGAACCGGCGCAAAGCCGGTTCTTTTGTGTCATCGCGAAGAAGCCCGTGTGCGCTAGCTGCTTGCCAGCAGCGCCTCCAGCTCAGGGCGACTGGTGACCTTGCTGTCGATCTTAATATAGGCGCTTTTCTCTTCCGGCACGATCAACACTGCTGATACGCCCGGCTGGGCTTTCAAACGCTGTTCCAGATTCGGCACCGCCAGCGCGTTGTCACTCAGCACGATACGCAGGCTGCTGACGTAGGGCGGCTCCTGCATGGTCATGGCGACGAACAGCCAGACCGCCGCCACGATGGCGCCCACCAGAAACACCGTCTGCGCGTCGAAATGGCCGAATACCCAGCCGCCGAGGCTGCCGCCAATCGCCACGCCGATAAACTGGCTGGTGGAATAGAGCCCCATCGCCGTGCCTTTATAGCCGGCCGGCGACTCTTTGCTCACCAGCGACGGCAGAATCGCCTCCATCAGGTTAAAGGCGAGGAAAAAGAGCTGCACGCCGATCACCAGCGTCCAGAAGTGGCCTTCCGCGCCCCACAGCACGATCTCTGCAATGACGATCAAACCGACGCAGGCGACGAATACCCGCTTCATGCGGCGCTTTACCTCGGCGTAAATAATAAAGGGCACCACGCCGACAAAGGCGATCAGCATCGTCACCAGATAGATTTTCCAGTGTTCGGCAGCGGGCAGCCCCGCCTGCTCGAACTGGCCGGGCAGGGCGACGAAGCTGGACATCAGCAAAATATGCAGGCAGAGAATGCCAACGTTGAGTTTGATCAGGCGCGAATTGCCGAGCACCTTGCGGAAGCTGCCTTTCACCATACCCGATTCGCGGTTCAGCACATGGCCGGGCGCGCTCGGCACCACCAGCAGGGTAATCACGATACCCAGCGAGGCGAGAATGGCGATCATCCAGAACAGCGCGTGCAGGCCGAGCGCGTGGGTAACGATGGGGCCGACCACCATTGCGATTGCGAAGGTGACGCCGAAGCTGATGCCGATAAAGGCCATCGCCTTGGTGCGGTTCTGTTCGCGGGTCAAATCAGAGAGCAGCGCCATCACGGCGGCGGCGATTGCGCCGGAGCCCTGCAGCGCGCGGCCGAGAATGATGCCCCAGATAGAGGTGGTGGTTGCGGCGATAATACTGCCGAGGACGAACAGCAGCAGGCCGCCGACGATCAGCGGCTTGCGGCCGATGCGGTCAGACATCAGGCCGAAGGGAATTTGAAAGATCGCCTGCGCCAGACCGTAGATGCCGATTGCCAGGCCGATAAGCGTTTCACTTGCGCCCTGAAGGGCCATGCCGTAAGTGGTTAATACCGGCAGGACCATAAACATGCCCAGCATTCGCAGGGAAAATACCGTGCCCAAACCCCATGTGGCGCGAAGCTCCACCGGCGTCATTTTATTATCGTTCATTCCAACCTCTGTAAGTTTGCCGTATCTATTTTAGGGAGCAGGGCAGGGCGGGTAAAATAATAGTGTTTAAGAAGTGGTAACAAAAAGAAAGGGCGCGAAATCGCGCCCTTAGCATGCATGGCCGTGCGGCATTACCACACGTAGGTCAGCAGATCTTTTGACGCCGGGGCCATAAAGTCCACCGACATCATGACGCTCAGCGCGGTGATGGCCACGATAGAGAAAACGAACAGCTTACGCGCCCAGACACGATCGTTCGAGGTCTTGTAACCTGACAACGCCATTCCCAGCCACCATACGCTTACGGCCGCCGCGACCAACAGATACTTATAGCCCGCGTAGCCGCCCAGCGACAGCATCAGCGTGGCGATCATAAACGCCAGAATGTAGAGCGTAATATGATTCTTCGCCACGGAGATGCCTTTCACCACCGGCAGAACCGGGATGTTCGCCGCCTGGTAATCTTTAAAGCGGAAGATGGCAATCGCATAGGAGTGCGGCATCTGCCACAGGCTAAAGATCGCCAGCAGGATCAGCGCGCCGGCATCAAACTGGTTGGTGACGGCGCAGTAGCCGATCACCGGCGGCGCGGCGCCAGACAGGCTGCCAATCAGCGTCCCGTATACCGAGTGACGCTTCATGTAGAGACTGTAAACGCCGACGTAAACCACGAAGCCCATGACCGCCAGCCACATGGCCAGCGGATTGGCACCAAAGTAGAGCAACGCAAAGCCAGCAATACCTAGCGCGGTAGCATAAATCAGGCTTACTTTCGCGGAGATGAGGCCTTTAACCAGCACTCGATTCCTGGTTCTTTCCATCTTTACGTCGATATCGCGGTCGATCACGTTGTTGAAAACACAACCTGAGGCGACAACCAGCGACACGCCGATCAGCGAGGCGAGAAACAGGGCGTAATCAATGCTGCCTTTCGAAGCCAGCAGAAATCCGCCGATCACAGAAATTAAATTCCCGAAAATAATTCCTGGTTTTGTTACTTGCAGGTATTGCTTAATCATTACGCGCGACTCTTTAGTGAACCATCATGTTGTAGTTGAGGTTCCACATAATCCACAGCGAGCCAACCACGACGATCAGAATAATAATCGCCGAGAAGACGATGGCTATCATGTTC
Organism: Pantoea septica; assembly: GCF_002095575.1. Classification (GTDB taxonomy): domain Bacteria; phylum Pseudomonadota; class Gammaproteobacteria; order Enterobacterales; family Enterobacteriaceae; genus Pantoea; species Pantoea septica. The sequence continues at coordinate 57,379 of NZ_MLJJ01000014.1, forward strand.
CAGCCGCCTTCGGACTTGGTGTCCAGATGCAAAAAGTAGATCAGGTGAACAACGACCTGAATGACTGCGCAGGCAACAACGACGCCCAGGGTCATACCTTGAGATGACTCGCCGCTCATCACCATCCAGAACGGAATACCGGTCAGGATGACAGAGAGGATGAAGCCGATCATGTAGGACTTCACGCTGCTGTGCGGAACGACGTTTCCGTTAGCTGAATGACTCATTACATGACTCCCATCAGATAGACAATGGTAAATACGCAGATCCAGACCACATCCAGGAAGTGCCAGAACAGGCTCAGGCACAGGATACGGGTATGGTTAGTCGACGTCAGCCCACGTTTGGCAATCTGGAACATCAGTACCAGCATCCAGATCAGGCCGCAGGTAACGTGCAGGCCGTGGGTGCCTACCAGGGTAAAGAAGCCTGACAGGAAGCCGCTGCGATTCGGGCCGAAGCCTTCTTCGATCAGATGATGGAACTCGTAGATCTCCATGCAGATAAAGCCAAGACCGAACAGGAAAGTCAGCGCCAGCCAGCTAAGGACCGAGCTTTTCTTGTCGTGGTTCATGGCGATAACCGCCATGCCGTAGGTGATGGAGCTCAGCAGCAGCAGCGCTGTTTCGCCCAGAACGAACGGCAGTTCGAAGATGTCTTTGCCTGCCGGGCCACCGGCAGTGCTGTTGACCATAACTGCATAGGTCGCAAACAGGGTTGCGAAGATAATGCAGTCACTCATCAGGTAGATCCAGAAGCCAAAGACTTTATTGGCTCCTGCATCGTGATGCCCATGCTCCGCATGGGCGTCGTGGTGGTGTTTTGTCAGAGTTTCAGTCGACATTATTTCAGACCCGCTTTGCTAATATCGTCAAAGTGCTGCTTTTCGATCTTCTCAATCTCGGCAACCGGAACGTAGTAGTCCACGTCTTCGTCGAAGCTCTTCACAATCCAGGTCACGATCATGCCCAGGAAGCTCAGGCCAGCCAGCCACCAGATATGCCAGATTGCGGCAAAACCGAATACCGTTGCGAAGGCTGCGATCACGATAGCCGCGCCGCTGTTCTTCGGCATATGAATCTCTTCATATTTCGCCGGCTGCTTGTACGCTTCGCCTTTCTCTTTCATTTCCCAGAACGCGTCGCGCTCGTGGATATGCGGGATAGTGGCAAAGTTGTAGAACGGCGGCGGTGAAGAGGTTGCCCACTCCAGCGTACGACCGCCCCACGGGTCACCGGTCAGATCGCGGTTCTGATGACGGTCACGCACAGAGACGTAGAACATGATCACCTGGCTGATGATACCGCACGCGATCAGCGCTGCACCCACGGCGGCAATAACCAGCAGAGAGTGGAACTGCGGATCGATATCCTGGCTCAGACGACGGGTCATGCCCATGAAGCCCAGCACATAGAGCGGCATAAAGGCAACGAAGAAGCCGATGATCCAGAACCAGAAGGCGCGTTTGCCCCAGGTTTCGTTCAGGGTAAAGCCGAAGGCTTTCGGGAACCAGTAGGTCACGCCAGCCATACAACCGAATACCACGCCGCCGATGATGACGTTATGGAAGTGCGCAATCAGGAACAGACTGTTGTGCAGCACGAAGTCCGCACCCGGCACCGCCAGCAGAACGCCGGTCATACCACCTACAGAGAAGGTGACCAGGAAGCCTACGGTCCACAGCATGGCAGAGTGCATCACGATGCGACCCTGATACATGGTGAACAGCCAGTTAAAGATTTTCACGCCGGTCGGGATGGCGATAATCATCGTCATAATACCGAAGAAGGCGTTAACGTTCGCGCCCGCACCCATGGTGAAGAAGTGGTGCAGCCAGACGATGAACGACAGTACGGTAATGGCGATAGTTGCCCAAACCAGTGAGGTGTAGCCAAACAGACGTTTTTTCGAGAAGGTCGCAGTGACTTCAGAGAAGACGCCAAATACCGGCAGAACCAGGATGTACACTTCCGGATGACCCCAGACCCAGATCAGGTTGACGTACATCATCATGTTACCGCCCATATCATTGGTAAAGAAATGGAAGCCAAGGTAACGATCAAGCGTCAACAGCGCCAGGGTCACGGTCAGAACCGGGAACGCAGCGATAATCAGGACGTTGGTGCAAAGAGAAGCCCAGGTAAATACCGGCATTTTGAACAGGTCCATGCCCGGCGCACGCATCTTCAGAATGGTCACGAAGAAGTTGATACCGGTCAGCGTGGTCCCGATACCGGAAAGCTGGAGACTCCAGATCCAGTAATCGACCCCGACGCCAGGACTGTACTCCGCGCCTGAAAGCGGCGGATAGGCCAGCCAGCCGGTCTGTGCAAACTCGCCCACGCCCAGCGACAGGTTAACCAGGATCACACCGACCGCAGTAAACCAGAAGCTCAGGTTGTTCAGGAACGGGAATGCAACGTCGCGCGCGCCGATTTGCAGCGGAACCGCGATGTTCATCAGACCTACCACGAAAGGCATCGCCACGAAGAAGATCATAATCACGCCGTGCGCGGTAAAGATCTGGTCGTAGTGGTGCGGTGGAAGTATGCCAGCTTCCCCGGCGGAAGCCATTACCTGCTGGGTACGCATCATGATGGCATCGGCGAAGCCGCGCAGCAGCATGACGAACGCCATGATGATGTACATGATACCCAGTTTTTTATGGTCGACGGAGGTAAGCCATTCCGACCACAGGTACTGCCATTTACCAAAGTAGGTTAGGGCAGCGATGATTGCCAGACCACCAATGATGATCCCGGCAACCGTAACCATGATAATCGGCTCATGGTACGGCACTGCATCCAGTGTTAATTTTCCGAACATCGTATTATTCCTCGGCTCCCGCGGAAGCGGTGTGACTCATGTCCATGCCTTCGTGCTGAGACATGTCCATCTTCCCGTGGCTGGTCATGAACTTAGCGATAACTTGCTTGAACAGTTCAGGATTCGCTGAAGAGAAATATTCCACCGGATGATTTTCGCTTGGCACAGCGACTTTCTCGAAATCTTCCATGGTGGTCAGCGTGTTAGGCGCCGCTTTAACTTTGGCGACCCACTGCTGGAATTCCGCATCGTCCTTGGTTGCAATGGCTTTGAACTTCATACCAGAGAAACCTCGACCACTGAAGTTCGAGGAAATACCGTCGAACGTTCCTGGCTCGTTGGCGATCAGGTGCAGTTGGGTCTGCATGCCCGCCATGGCGTAGATCTGGCTGCCGAGCGTCGGAATAAAGAAGGAGTTCATAACGGAGTTAGAGGTAATTTTGAAGCTCACCGGCGTGTTAGCCGGGAAAGCGATCTGGTTAACGGTGGCAATACCCTGTTCCGGGTAGATAAACAACCATTTCCAGTCCAGCGCCACCACTTGGATCTCAACCGGCTTCACGTCAGAGGCCAGCGGTTTGCTCGGCTCCAGCGCGTGGGTTGATTTCCAGGTCAGCACGCCGAGGAAGAGAATGATCAGGATCGGAATGGTCCAGACCACGGCTTCGACTTTGTTAGAGTGCGACCAGTTGGGGCTGTACTTCGCTTCAGTGTTGGATGCACGATATTTCCATGCAAACACCACCGCCATCAAGATTGCCGGAATAACGACGATCATCATTAAGCCGAAGGCTGTCAGAATCAACGAACGTTGCTCAAGTGCAATCTGTCCCTTGGGATTTAACAACGCATTATCGCAGCCACTCATTAACAAAGTGCCTGCGATTAATGACAAAATCCCCAAACTTTTATTGTATTTCCTGAGTCTCATTTAACGACCTCAATGACAAAGGGCTTATTGTCGTTTAAGTGTGCGCGCATTTTACGGGAAGGTTTATGCAGTGTAAACCAGCATAAGGATGTGTCAGCAGCGTGTTGACACCTTTTGCTAAGGGTGTCACAGATGTTGCCTGGGGTAATAAATTATTAACTGCGACAAGCAGTTGGCACTAATATAACAAAAACCAATGAAAGTATCCTTAAAGAAAACAGGGAAAGAATAAACCTTACTTTTGATACCCAATTCTTTAACAAATCTGCATCATTTGAGTGATGAAATTTATACAAAATAATTGCGCACCGGTTTTTAATATATTCGCTGAATGCAAAAATGGGATCTTAATATTTCCAGGAAAATAACACTGGATGACAAAGTTTAACTTTTGCCGCCCGTCAAGGCGGCCCGATTAATTTTCCCGTTGAAATAATAACGGGTGTGAATTAAAGCGGCTGCGCCGCGCTTTTCCGCTGCGCTATGTAGTCAAGCGTCACGCCGCCGCATACCGCCAGCGCCAGCAGCGCCATACCGGCTTCGAACAGCGCGCCCGGCACGCTCTCCAGCCGCCACAGCCCCAGCGCCTGACACGCCAGCGTCGTCAGCCAGAGCGCGATAACAGCGCATCCGACGCAGAACAGGCGCGTCGTCCAGCGGTAGCCGGCGGCGAAACGCGTGCGCGTCAGGAAGCGCTCGCTGTTTTGCGCTTCGTTCAGGGTGTCGCGACAGAGCAGCAGTAGCAGCAGGCCGGGCAGCGCCGCCAGCACGGTGAAAGCGTAGAAGGCAGGCCAGCCCCAGATCTCAACCAGCCAGCCGGCCGCCGGGCCGACATAGACGCGGCCAACCGCCGACAGCGCGGAGAGCAGGGCGAACTGCGTGGCGGAAAATGCTTTGTTGCACAGGGTCATCAGCAGCGCGACGAACGCTGCCGTGCCCATGCCGCCGCACAGATTCTCCACGAAGACGGCGCTGGCCATGCTCCATAGATGCGGCGGCGTCACCGCCAGCAGCCAGTAGGCGAAATTCGAGACCGCCTGCAGCACGCCAAAAATCATCAGGGCGCGGAACAGGCTCAGGCGCTGCATCAGCACGCCGCCGTAGAGGGCACCGACAATGGTCGCCAGCAGGCCGAGCGTTTTGTTCACCAGCCCGACGTCGCCGGCGTTGAAACCGACGCCGCGGATCAGGAACGTGGTGGTCAGCGAGGCGGCGAAGGCGTCGCCCAACTTATAGAGCACGATAAGGGTAATCAGCAGCCAGGCGTTGTTGCGCTGAAAAAAGTCCTTCAGCGGCAGCGACACCGCCTCGCGCAGCGAATGCGGCGTGGCGGCGCGCGTATCGGGCTCTTTCGCCATCAGGGTGGCGATAAGCGCTGGCACCATCAGCAGCGCCATCAGCCAGTAGGTCGCCTGCCAGCCGAGATAGCGATCCGCCAGCCAGAGCGCGAGTCCGCCGGAGACCAGCATCGCCAGCCGGTAGCCGAGCACGGTGATGGCGGCGCCGCTGCCGCGCTCTTCCGGCGGCAGCACGTCGGTTTTCCACGCGTCGAAGACGATATCCTGTGAAGCGGAGCAGAAGGCGACCAGCACCGCCAGCGCGGCGAGCAGCGTCAGGTCGCGCCCGGGCTGCATAAAGCCCATGGCGATAATCCCGGCGATCAGCGCCAGCTGCGTTAGCAGCAGCCAGCCGCGGCGGCGCCCGAGAAACGGCGGCGTAAAGCGGTCCATCACCGGCGACCAGAGAAATTTAAAAACGTACGCCTGGCCTACCAGCGAAAAAAAGCCGATGGTTTTGAGATCGACATTTTCCACCGTCATCCACGCCTGCAGCGTGCCGGCGGTCAGCGCCAGCGGCAGGCCTGAGGCAAAGCCCAGCAGCAGTAAAACTGCGGCGTTTCGTTGAGTGAAGATGCGAAGATAGTGATTCATGCTGACCCTGAAGCGATGCCCGGCGGTGCGCCGGGCATAGAGTGCGGCGGATTAATGCGCGTTCTGCTTGATGAAGTTGTTGATGCTGGTGTCTTGCGCCATATCGGCGATCACGTCGCCCAGCGTCGAGTTCACAGCCTTAGTGATCTTGTCGTTGGTCGCGCTGAAGGCGCCTTCTACGCTATAGGTCTGGCGATAGTTCTTCACCTGCTTGTTGCCGTTCTTCGCGGTGGCGATAATCGAGATATCCGCTTTGGTGGTGATGCTGTAGCGCACGTTGCCCTGGGTCACGTCCGCATAGAGGTTATTCACCACGATCTGCAGATCGACGGCGCCTTCCGGTCCGATCATATAGCCGCGTGCGGTCATCTGCTTCTCCAGCACTTCCTGCAGCAGGAAGCGCAGATCGCGGGACGGCGTCAGGGTAACCAGCTGGCCGTCGCGATTGACTTTCGCCAACGCCTGGTCGCTGCGCTGATCGGCGCCGTTGATGCTGACGGTCACGCCCATCAGGCTTGGATCCTGCTGCGGCAGTTCGATTTTCGGCTGAATGGTCAGCGTATTGCTGTTAGTGGCGCAGCCGGCCAAAATGAAGGCGGCCAGCAGGGGAAATAACAGTTTTTTCAACATGCTTATTCTCATTAATGTTGTGGGTTGGTTTGCAAAAACTGCGGCCATCATAGCATTGCGCGGCAGTGAAAAAAGCCCTTGAGAAGGGGAAATTCGCGGTAACCGCCTTTTTTATACGCTAAGAAAAATCCGGGCATTGACCCGCACCCGCGCTGCGCTATCATGCCGGTCGGCTTAAACGGCGGCGGAAATATTTTCACACATTTATACGGATGCGTCTGAAAACCTACTAATATTTAACCAGATGGGGCACAGCGCTCGCCATTGAGGAAAGAGACAATGATTCGCGAACAGATTGAAGAGAAGCTGCGCCTGGCTTTTGAGCCGGCTCATCTGGAAGTGCATGACGAAAGCTATCGTCACAATGTCCCGGCGGGTTCCGAAAGCCACTTCAAGGTGGTTATCGTCAGCGACGTATTCGCTGGTCAGCGCTTTCTGGCGCGCCACCGGGCGATTTACGGCGAGCTCGCCGCCGAGCTGGCAGGCAGCGTTCACGCGCTGGCGCTGCATACCTATACCCTGAAAGAGTGGGAGGGATTGCAGGATACCGTGCTCGCCTCGCCAAACTGCCGCGGTGCCGGCACCCTAGCCTGATCCCTTCCCGATTTTGAAAAACGGCCTGCGGGCCGTTTTTTTTCATTATTTAGCGATAAACGCGATCTCCGGCGCAAAAAAGCAGCAAAGCCGCTAAAAAGTGGTGAGTTTACAGCCTCGACTCACCAGGGCGATGCCGCTATAATGCTGCGTCTATTTTTCCGGAATGTCTTCGGGACGCTTCTGGTGACAGGGATCAGGTTCTCTTAATGGAAGCCGTCCCGGTTGTTGGATACGGCGCATTGCATAATGTGTGGTGTCTGAAGTTGACCGAGCACGCGATTTTTTGAGGTAACAAGATGACAGTTTCAGTAGAAACCACGCAGGGTCTGGGCCGTCGCATTACGATTACTGTCCCCGCTGACAGCATCGAAAGCGCAGTGAAGAAAGAACTGGTGGAAGTGGCGAAAAAAGTCCGTATCGATGGTTTCCGTAAAGGCAAAGTGCCGGCCAATATCATCGCACAGCGCTACGGCGCTTCTGTTCGCCAGGACGTGCTGGGCGAGCTGATGACGCGCAACTTCGTTGACGCCATCATCAAAGAAAAAATCAATCCGGCTGGCGCGCCGAACTACGTGCCGGGCGAATATAAAGAAGGCGAAGATTTTACCTACGCGGTCGAATTCGAAGTCTATCCGGAAGTTGAACTGCAGGGTCTGGACAGCATCGAAGTAGAAAAACCGCTGGTGGAAGTGACCGACGCTGACGTCGACGCCATGCTGGACACCCTGCGCAAGCAGCAGGCCAACTGGAAAGAGAGCGATGCGGCGGCAACGGCCGAAGATCGCGCGACCATCGACTTCAGCGGTTCAGTCGACGGCGAAGAGTTCGAAGGCGGCAAAGCCTCTGACTTCGTGCTGGCTATGGGCCAGGGCCGTATGATTCCGGGCTTCGAAGAGGGCATCGTGGGTCATAAAGCGGGCGAAACCTTCACTATCGACGTGAAATTCCCGGAAGACTACCACGCGGAAAACCTGAAAGGTAAAGACGCGAAGTTCGACATCGTGCTGAAGAAAGTTGAAACGCGCGAGCTGCCGGAGCTGACTGAAGAGTTCATCAAGCGTTTCGGCGTAGAAGATGGTTCTATCGAAGGTCTGCGCGCCGAAGTGCGTAAAAACATGGACCGCGAGCTGAAAGGCGCCATCCGCAACCGCGTGAAAACGCAGGCGATCGACGGCCTGGTAAAAGCCAACGACATCGACGTGCCGGCTGCGCTGATCGACAGCGAAATCGACGTACTGCGTCGCCAGGCTGCACAGCGCTTCGGCGGCAACGAGAAGCAAGCGCTGGAACTGCCGCGCGAGCTGTTCGAAGAGCAGGCGAAACGCCGCGTTGTCGTAGGTCTGCTGCTGGGCGAAGTGATTCGCACCCATGAGCTGAAGGCTGACGAAGCGCGCGTTAACGCCCTGATCGAAGAGATGGCGTCCGCTTACGAAGATCCGCAGGAAGTGATCGAGTTCTACAGCAAAAACAACGAGCTGATGAACAACATGCGCAACGTCGCGCTCGAAGAGCAGGCGGTCGAAGCCGTTCTGGAAAAAGCGAAAGTGACTGAGAAAGCGACCAGCTTCCAGGAACTGATGAATCAGACCACCGCTGCCTGATCGCTGATTTAACCAGAAGTGCTGAGCCCGCGGCTGCAAAGTCGCGGGCTTTTTTGTTTTTCCGACGTCGTCGGCGCTCTTCCGTGGCTATTCGCTTAATAAACCGGCAAATTATTCACGTTGCGCTTTTTCCAGGTTAGCGAATAGAGAAAAGGTTGTTATGCTTGAAACAGCAGGGCAGTATCCCCAGATTGAGGGAGTATGCAGAAGAGAGTTAGACTGGCTGATTAACCGTCCTTGAAGGTGTCGGAAACGAAGCTGAGCTGCGCAGAACGCGCTCGCTTCAGAGAAAATCGGTACAGAATGTAGCCAATGAACTATATCCAGGAGACGGTAATGTCATACAGTGGCGATCGTGAATTTACTGCGCCGCGCAATGCGCTGGTGCCCATGGTGGTTGAACAGACTTCGCGCGGCGAGCGTTCCTACGACATCTATTCCCGCCTGCTGAAAGAGCGCGTCATCTTCCTGACCGGCCAGGTTGAAGATCACATGGCCAATCTGATCGTGGCGCAGATGCTGTTTCTGGAAGCGGAAAACCCTGAGAAAGATATCTATCTTTATATCAACTCCCCAGGCGGCGTGATCACCGCAGGCATGTCGATTTACGACACAATGAAGTTTATCAAGCCTGACGTCAGCACCATCTGTATGGGCCAGGCCTGTTCAATGGGCGCTTTCCTGCTGACCGCCGGCACTAAAGGCAAGCGCTTCTGCCTGCCGAACTCGCGCGTGATGATCCATCAGCCGCTAGGCGGCTATCAGGGCCAGGCGACCGACATTGAGATTCATGCGAAAGAGATTCTGAAAGTAAAACAGCGCATGAACGAGCTGATGGCGCAGCATACCGGCAAGTCGCTGGAAGAAATTGAGCGCGATACCGAGCGCGACCGTTTCCTCTCGGCGAGTGAAGCGGTAGAGTATGGTTTAGTCGACTCCGTCCTGACACATCGCGAATAAGACTCATCTGCCCGTCTCCTTACGCTATAGTTACTGGGAAACGGGTTTGAGTTGAATGAATATTGGCCGTGTTCGCACGGCCTGCGCCGTACGCCAGTATGGCCTGAGAACAAGAAGAGGTTAACTGATGACAGATAAGCGCAAAGACGGTTCAGGGAAGTTGCTGTACTGCTCTTTTTGCGGCAAAAGCCAGCATGAAGTGCGTAAGCTGATTGCCGGGCCGTCAGTGTATATCTGCGACGAATGTGTCGATCTGTGCAATGACATCATTCGCGAAGAGATTAAAGAAGTTGCCCCGCATCGCGAACGTAGCGCGCTGCCTACGCCGCACGAAATCCGCCATCACCTCGATGATTATGTTATCGGCCAGGAAAAGGCGAAAAAAGTGCTGGCGGTTGCGGTGTACAACCACTACAAACGCCTGCGCAACGGCGATACCAGCAATGGCATCGAGCTGGGCAAAAGCAACATTCTGCTGATTGGTCCGACCGGTAGCGGTAAAACCCTGCTGGCGGAGACGCTGGCGCGCCTGCTGGATGTGCCGTTTACCATGGCCGACGCCACCACGCTGACCGAAGCGGGCTACGTGGGCGAGGATGTGGAGAACATCATCCAGAAGCTGCTGCAGAAGTGCGACTACGACGTGCAGAAGGCGCAGCGCGGCATCGTCTATATCGATGAGATCGATAAAATTTCGCGTAAGTCGGATAACCCGTCTATTACGCGCGACGTCTCCGGCGAAGGCGTGCAGCAGGCGCTGCTGAAGCTGATCGAAGGCACCGTGGCGGCCGTTCCGCCGCAGGGTGGCCGCAAGCATCCGCAGCAGGAGTTTTTGCAGGTCGATACCTCTAAGATTCTGTTTATCTGCGGCGGCGCATTCGCGGGACTGGATAAAGTGATCTCCCAGCGCGTGGAAACCGGCTCTGGCATCGGCTTTGGCGCCACGGTGAAAGGCAAGTCGGAAAAAGCGAGCGAAGGCGAACTGCTCTCTCAGGTTGAACCTGAAGATCTGATCAAATTCGGCCTGATCCCGGAGTTCATCGGTCGTCTGCCGGTGGTCGCGACGCTCAACGAGCTGAGCGAAGAAGCGCTGATCCAGATCCTGCGCGAGCCGAAGAACGCCCTGACCAAACAGTACCAGGCGTTGTTCAACCTGGAAGGGGTCGAGCTGGAGTTCCGCGACGAAGCCCTGACCGCCATCGCCAAAAAAGCGATGTCGCGTAAGACCGGCGCTCGCGGCCTGCGTTCTATCGTTGAAGGCGCGCTGCTTGAAACCATGTATGACCTGCCTTCTATGGAAGACGTGGAAAAAGTGGTGATTGACGAGTCGGTTATCGAAGGCCAGTCAGAGCCGATGCTTATCTACGGCAAGCATGAAGCCCAGGCGTCTGGCGAATAATTCGCCAGCGTAAGGGCGTTGATATTATTAAAAAAGGGGAAAATTCTTTCCCCTTTTGTTTTTCTCGCTCTCATGACGTTGAATGTCGAACGATCATCCCCATATACTCATAATCCTGTGGGTTTAACTGCACATTCCCTGCATTATGCGGTGCCCATCACCTGGCGGACACTAACTAAGAGAGAGCTCTATGAATCCTGAGCGTTCTGAACGCATTGAAATCCCCGTGTTGCCTCTGCGCGACGTGGTGGTTTATCCGCACATGGTAATTCCGTTGTTTGTTGGTCGGGAAAAATCGATTCGTTGCCTCGAAGCGGCGATGGATCATGACAAGAAGATCATGCTGGTGGCCCAGAAAGAGGCTTCAACGGATGAACCTGGCATTAACGATCTCTTCTCTGTAGGGACCGTAGCCTCAGTGCTGCAGATGCTGAAACTGCCTGACGGCACCGTCAAAGTTTTAGTCGAAGGCCTGCAGCGCGCGCATATCACTACCCTGGCGGATAATGGCGACCATTTTACCGCGCAGGCGGAATACCTGATCTCGCCGGAAATCGAAGAGCGCGAACAGGAAGTGCTGGTCCGTACGGCGATCAATCAGTTTGAAGGCTATATCAAACTGAACAAAAAGATCCCGCCGGAGGTGCTGACCTCGCTGAACAATATCGACGATGCGGCGCGCCTTGCCGACACCGTCGCGGCCCATATGCCGCTGAAATTAGCCGATAAACAGTCGGTGCTGGAGATGTCGGACGTGAACGAGCGTCTGGAATATCTCATGGCGATGATGGAGTCGGAAATCGATCTGCTGCAGGTTGAGAAGCGCATTCGCAACCGCGTTAAAAAGCAGATGGAGAAAAGCCAGCGCGAGTACTACCTGAATGAGCAGATGAAGGCCATTCAGAAAGAGCTGGGCGAAATGGACGACGTGCCGGATGAGTACGAAGCCCTGAAGCGCAAAATCGACGCGGCGAAAATGCCGGCCGAAGCGCGCGAAAAAGCCGAAGCCGAGCTGCAGAAATTAAAAATGATGTCGCCGATGTCCGCCGAAGCGACGGTGGTGCGCGGCTATATCGACTGGATGGTTCAGGTGCCGTGGAACGCGCGCAGCAAGGTGAAAAAAGACCTGCGCAAGGCCCAGGAGACGCTGGACACCGACCACTACGGCCTGGAGCGCGTCAAAGACCGCATCCTGGAATACCTCGCCGTGCAGAGCCGCGTCAGCAAAATTAAAGGCCCGATCCTCTGTTTGGTTGGACCGCCGGGCGTGGGTAAAACCTCGCTGGGTCAGTCGATCGCTAAGGCGACCGGCCGTAAGTATGTGCGTATGGCGCTGGGCGGCGTGCGTGACGAAGCGGAAATCCGCGGTCACCGCCGGACCTACATTGGCTCTATGCCGGGCAAACTGATCCAGAAGATGGCGAAGGTCGGGGTGAAAAATCCGCTTTTCCTGCTGGATGAGATCGACAAAATGTCTTCCGACATGCGCGGCGATCCTGCTTCCGCGCTGCTGGAAGTGCTCGATCCCGAGCAGAACATCGCCTTCAACGATCACTACCTCGAAGTAGATTACGATCTCTCCGACGTGATGTTCGTTGCCACCTCCAACTCCATGAACATTCCGGCGCCGCTGCTGGACCGTATGGAAGTGATTCGCCTCTCTGGCTACACCGAGGATGAGAAGCTCAATATCGCCAAACAGCATCTGCTGCCGAAGCAGATTGAGCGTAACGCCCTGAAAGAGAGCGAAATCACGGTGGAAGACAGCGCCATCGTCGGCATTATCCGCTACTACACGCGCGAAGCGGGCGTACGTAGCCTGGAGCGCGAACTGTCGAAGCTCTGCCGTAAAGCGGTGAAAACGCTGCTGCTGAATAAAGAGCAGAAACATATCACCATCAATGGCGACAACCTCAAGGATTACCTGGGCGTACAGCGCTTCGATTATGGCCGCGCCGAAAGCGAAAACCGCGTCGGCCAGGTGACCGGCCTCGCGTGGACCGAAGTGGGCGGCGATCTGCTGACCATCGAAACCGCCTGCGTGCCGGGCAAAGGCAAGCTGACCTACACCGGTTCGCTCGGCGAGGTGATGCAGGAGTCGATCCAGGCGGCGCTAACGGTCGTTCGCGCGCGCGCGGAGAAGCTGGGCATCAACGGCGATTTCTACGAGAAGCGCGACATCCACGTTCACGTACCGGAAGGGGCGACGCCGAAAGATGGCCCGAGCGCGGGTATCGCGATGTGCACCGCGCTGGTCTCCTGTCTGACCGGCAACCCTGTGCGCTCCGACGTGGCGATGACCGGCGAGATCACTTTGCGCGGCCAGGTGCTGCCGATCGGTGGCCTGAAAGAGAAGCTGCTGGCGGCCCATCGCGGCGGCATTAAAGTGGTGCTGATCCCGGACGATAACAAACGCGACCTGGAAGAGATTCCGGCCAACGTTATTGCCGATCTCGAGATCCATCCGGTGAAACGCATCGAAGAAGTTTTAGGCCTTGCGCTGGAAAATGCCCCATACGGCATGCAGGTCGCTACCGCAAAATAGTGATTAGCGACATAAAGCATTAAAAAGCGAAGCTGGCAGGCCAATGAGCGCTTGCCAGCTTTTTTTAGTGCCGTTAATTTAGGGGGCTGCGGATTCAGCGATTAAGATGAATTCCGTTGTTTCGCCTCAACAGGCTTGATATAACGTGCTGCGCATTCGTATCCGGCAGGACGCGCGGATGTGAAGTGAAATAATAAAAGAGGGGATGAAGAGAGTGAATAAGTCACAGTTGATCGACAAAATTGCTGCAGACGCTGACATTTCTAAAGCAGCAGCGGGACGTGTTTTGGACGCATTCACCAGTTCTGTTTCCGACGCGCTGAAAGGCGGCGACGAAGTGGCTCTGGTGGGCTTTGGCACTTTCTCCGTACGCGAGCGTGCCGCACGTACCGGCCGCAACCCGCAGACCGGCAAAGAGATCACCATTGCCGCTGGCAAAGTGCCGGGCTTCCGCGCCGGTAAAGCGCTGAAAGACGCTGTCAACGCATGACATCGCACCCGTCCGCAGAAGCATTTTCTTCCGTGGACTAGAGGACGGTTCATGCGTTCTCATGTAACATACGGGCACATCAAATTTGATGTGCCTTTTTTATTCGGATCCGGGGATAAATCGCGCTAAGACTTGTCTCAACAGGAGTGAAGCTGCCAGGCTAAACGGCAGTTGCGTAACGGCCTTTATCCGACAGGCGTTGCGCCCGAGGTTTATATCCACACTACAGCGGAGCGTTGTCATACCATGATGGACAATTTACGCGCGGCGTCGAATCATGTCGTGCTCAAGGTTATTTTGGGGTTGATTATCCTCTCCTTCGTGCTGACCGGCGTTGGCAACTACCTTATCGGCGGCGGCAGCGATTACGCCGCTAAAGTCAACGGACAGGAAATCAGCCGCGCGCAGCTCGATCAGGCGTTCAACAGCGAGCGCAGCCGCCAGCAGCAAATGCTGGGCGATCAGTTCTCGCAGCTTGCCGGCAACGACGGCTTCATGCAGCAGATGCGTCAGCAGGCGCTGTCGCAGCTGGTGGATCAGGCGCTGCTCGATCAGTACATCAACGACCTCCACATTTCTATCAGCGACGATCAGGTCAAGCAGGCGATTTTCGCCCAGCAGGCGTTCCAGACCAACGGCAAGTTCGACAACGCGAAATATAACGCTCTGCTGAGCAGCATGGGCTTTACCGCCGATCGCTACGCGGAAGCGCTGCGTAAGCAGCTGGCGACCCAGCAGCTGATCAACGCCGTCGCCAATACCGACTTTATGCTTAAAGGCGAAACCAGCAAGCTGGTGGATCTGGTGTCGCAGAAGCGCGACATCCGTCAGGCGACGATTGACGTCAACGCGCTGGCGGCGAAGCAAACCGCGACGGCCGACGAGATCGCGCAATACTACCAGCAGCATAAAAACAACTTTATGGCGCCGGAGCAGTTCCGCGTCAGCTACATCAAAATGGATGCCGCCAGCATGCAGGCCAGCGTCAGCGACGCCGACATTCAAAGCTGGTACGACCAACATAAAGCGGACTACACCCAGCCGCAGCGTAACCGCTACAGCGTCATCCAGACCAAAACCGAGGCGGATGCCAGCGCCGTGCTGGCGCAGCTGAAGGGCGGGGCGGACTTCGCCGCGCTGGCGAAAAGCAAATCAATCGATCCTATCTCCGCGCGCAAGGGCGGCGACATGGGCTGGCTTGAGCCGGCTACCACGCCGGACGAGCTGAAAAACGCCGGACTGACGCAGAAAGGCCAGCTTTCGGGCGTGATTAAATCGTCGGTCGGCTTCCTGGTGGTGCGTCTGGACGATATCCAGCCGGAGCTGATCAAACCGCTGGCCGAAGTGCGCGACGCGGTGGCCGACAAAGCGAAGCAGGAGAAAGCGGTCGACGCCTTCTATCAGCAGCAGCAGAAAGTGAGCGAAGCGGCGAGCAACGACAATGAGTCGCTCGCCGGCGCCGCGCAGGCTTCTGGCCTGAAAGTGGTTGAGACCGGCTGGTTCAGCCGCGACAGCGTGCCGCAGGAGCTCAATTTTGACGCGGTGAAAAACGCCATCTTCAACGGCGGCCTGACCGGCCAGAACGGCGCGCCAGGCAACAACTCCGACGTGATTACCGTGGATGGCGACCGCGCGTTCGTGTTGCGCATCAGCGAGCACAAACCTGAAGCGATTAAACCGCTGGATGAGGTGAAAGCGCAGATTGCCGATACGCTGAAGCACGATAAAGCGGAACAGCAGGCGAAGGCTCAGGCGGACAAACTGCTGGCGGATCTCAAAGCGGGCAAACAGGATGTGCTGAACGCAGCCGGTCTGACGCTGAGCGCCAGCAAAACCGTCGACCGCAACAGCCAGGATCCGGTCGCGCAGACCGCCTTCAATCTGCCGCAGCCCGTTGACGGTAAAACGTCGTGGGGCGTGAGCGAAGATATGCAGGGCAACGTGGTGCTGGTGGCGCTGGACAAGGTCAGCAGCGGTACGCTGCCGCAGGAGCAGGTAAACGAAATGATTAAGGGCGTGACGCAGAATAACGCGCAGCTGGCGTTTGAAGCGCTGCTCGCGAACCTGCGCAAAGAAGCCAAAATCAAATACGGTGCCGCAGCGCAAATGCAGTAACGCTCGCAAAAAAGTGTTCTGCAGTGAAAACCTAAAAGGCCGTTTGCGCGGCCTTTTCCATTTCTGGATGTTGCCTTTTGAGGCCTTCTCTCTTCTCTGTCACGCTCTCCTTGCTGTTAAACATAAGGAGAAACAGAGCATGTCTAAATCACTATTGTCAGTTCTTTGCTTTACTCTCGCGCTTGGCGGCGCAGTGGGCTATTCCAGCCTGTCGGCGGCGGAAACCGCAGGCGAGACGCCAACCGCCCAGGCCGCGCAGGCTGCAGACGAAAAAATCAATATTAACGAGGCGACCGCCGAGCAGCTGTCGGCGGCAATGAACGGCGTCGGGCTGAAGAAGGCGCAGGCGATTGTCAGCTATCGCGAGCAGTACGGGCCTTTTACCGCCGTCGAACAGCTAAAGGAGGTGCCAGGCATCGGCAATTCGCTTATCGAACGTAATGCCGAGCGGCTGAAACTGTGAGCTAAGACGCAACCCTGACGCTTTTGCCGCACGATAAAAGGCCTTTTGCTACGCTAAGGAGGTCATACCAGTTAGGTCCTTTTAACGACAGGAGATGTCAGGCATGCAGACCACGATCAAAGTTCGCGGCTATCACCTCGACGTGTATCAGCACGTCAACAATGCGCGCTATCTGGAGTTTCTGGAAGAGGCGCGCTGGCAATGGCTCGAAGAGGCGGACGCGTTCAACTGGCTGCAGCAGCAGCAGCTGGCGTTCGTGGTGGTGAATATCAATATCAACTACCGTCGCCCGGCTGTGCTGGGCGACGTTCTGGCAATAGACAGCGAAATGACGCAGCTGAACGGAAAAAGCGGCGTAATTACTCAGCGCGTAACGCTGGCGGGAAGCGAAACCCTGGTGGCGGATGCAGCACTGACCTTCGTCTGCATCGATCTGCGCACGCAGAAAGCGGTCGCGCTGGAGAGCGAACTGCGCGCACGGCTGGAGGCTTTCTCCGCCTGAGTCAACAGCGCGGCGCGTCTGAGCGGCGCCGCGCCAATATCAGACCAGACCGCTTTTGCTTTTCATCGCCGCCATCACGGCGTCGCGATCGGCGAAATAGTCATTCAGGCCGCGCGCGCGCAGATGACAGGCGGCGCATTCCCCGCAGCCGTCGCCCTTGACGCCGTTATAGCAGGTCAGCGTCTCTTCCCGTACCAGCGTCAGGCTTTGCCAGTAGTCGGCCAGCGCCCAGGTCTCTGCTTTATTGAGCCACATCAGCGGGGTTTCAAAACGCACCTCGCGCGCCATGCCGAGGCTGACCGCATGGTTGAGCGCTTTAACGAACTCGTCGCGGCAGTCGGGATAGCCGGAAAAATCGGTTTCGCAGACGCCGGTGATCACGGCCTCCGCCTCGACCTGATACGCGTAAACCGAGGCGAGGGTCAGGAACAGAATATTGCGTCCCGGCACAAAGGTGCTCGGCAGGCCGCTGGCAGCGGGATCGTAAGAGGGGACCGGAATGTTGTCACGGGTCAGGCTGCTTACCGCCAGCTCGTTCAGCAGGGTGACGTCGAGCACCTTATGGGCGCGCGCCCCCAGCTTTAGCGCCAGCGCGCGGGCGACGTCGATCTCTTCGCGATGGCGCTGGCCATAGTCGAAGGTGACGCAGTGCACTTCGTCATACTGCTGCAACGCCTGGATCAGACAGGTGGTGGAGTCTTGTCCACCGCTAAAGACTACAACGGCTCGTTTCATCATCGGGTCCTGGTTGAAAATTTTGCACCTATGGTAATCACTCTCCCGCCCGCTGAACAGCGCGAAGCGCGGCTTCACGCCGTCAGCGGCGGCGGAACCCAGGCGCGGCTGAAGTCAAACCAGCCAAGGGTGTTCAGCTGGATGCCCTCTACGCCTGGGGGCGCGAAGATTTGATAGCGATAGTTGAACAGCGGCAGCAGCAGGCCGTCGCGCATCAGGCTGTGGTAGAGCTGGTGCAGCGCGGCGCGGCGCGGCTCGTCGTCGGCCAGCTGCTGTATCCTCGACAGCTGCTGACGAAGATGCTGGCTGGTCTCCGCGGACCACAACCGATCGATCTCCAGCCAGCTTGCCAGCGTAAAAAGCGGCGCGTCGCCGATTAGCCGGTCGCCCATCACCAGATCGGCCTGCGCCAGAGCCTCGCTGCCTCGCCAGCTTTTCACGTCGTGAAAAATCAGGGTGAGCTCACAGCCCTCCGCCCGCAGTAGCTCGCGCAGCGCCTGCGCCATTTCATGCAGTTCGACCGGCAGCTGGTAGTGCAGCGTCAGACGCGGCGGCAGATGCGGCGCCTCATCCTCTACCGTCGGCACCGGCCAGCCCGGCAGTAGCTCTTTGCTCGGCGTAATCAGCCCCTCTTCCAGCGGCAACTGCGCAACGATGCCGCTTTGCTGCAGCAGGCGGAGCAGACGACGCGCCTGCGCCGGGCTAAACCCGGCGCGCGGGCGGCAGGCGAGGTAGCAAAAACCGAGGCTGATGCTGCGGCTGACCGGACGCAGCGACGCGAGATCTGCCGCATCGCCAATGGCGATCTGAACTGGATGGCGGCAGCTGGTGCCGAGCGCGCGATCGAACAGCGTCGGCGTAATCCAGTACTCAACGGCCTGCATCAGCGGCAGCTGCAGGTGACAGCGCGTATGGCTCTCGATACGCACCAGCTCGGGCGTAAAGTGCGCCAGCTTCCAGGGGCCGCTGCCCAGGCGCGGCTGCTGGGGATGGGGCAGCAAACAGAGCTGATGCGCCAGCCGCCAGGGCAGCCAGTAGTCGCTGCGGCTCAGCCGAAAGCGCAGCGCCAGCGGATGCGGCGCGTCTATGCTTGCGACGTCCGCCAGCAGGCGCTGCGCGCGCGCGTCCTGCAAAATGCGCTGAAACTGCTCGACCAGCTGCGCGGCCTGAAGCGGCTCGTCGTTGTGCCAGAACAGCTGCGGACGCAGCCAGAACAGCCAGACGCGCCCTTCGTCGGCGTGCTGCCAGTGATGCGCCAGATCGCCGACCGGCTCATCCGCTTCGAATCGCGTCAGGCCGGAAAAGAGCTGACGCGCCAGGTGCTGTTCGGCGCGCCCGACAATCTGCAGCGGCGCAACGGAATCGAGCGGGCGATAGTAGGGGATGCGCAGCACAGGGGCGTCGTTTTGCCACTGGCCGCCCATCAGCGGACGCAGCAGATCTACCAGCCGCTCCGGCGCCATATCCAGCACCTGCAGCGCTTCGGCGGCGTTGCCCGCCTGCAGCTGCGTCTGCAGCAGCTGTTGCCGCAGCTGTTCGGGCGATCGAAGAAAGGTCAACGTGCCCAGCTTGCCGCGCCCCGACTCGCCCTGCCAGCGGAGCCAGCCTGCATGCTGCCAATGGGACAGCAGGGTGCGCAGGTGGCGATCGCTGCAAAAGCAGCGGCTGGCCATCTCGGCCACGCAGGTCTGTTGGGGGGCGCCCTGGCTCTGCTGCCACAGGCGCTGAAACTGATTAAGGCGATTAAGCTGGCGCATAGCAAACCCGGAACAGTTTTCGAAAAGTATTCACTATTAGTTCCGGGATTGCCAGGCGATAGTGAAGGCTGACTTATCAACGGGAGAGAGCCATGGCGCGACTTGCCGCATTCGATATGGACGGCACGCTGCTGCTGCCCAGCCATCAGCTGGGGCAGCAGACGTTAAACAGTTTGCTTGCGCTGCATCAGCGCGACGTGCAGCTGGCCTTCGCTACCGGCCGTCACCTGCTGGAGATGCAGATCCTGCGGCAGCGCATCACGCTGCCCGCCTGGCTGATCACTGGCAACGGCACGCGCGTGCACGATCTGGACGGCAACCTGCTGTTCGCCAGCGATCTCTCGTCTTCGGTGGCGGAAGAGGTGCTGCACAGCCGCTGGGAAAGCAGCGCCACGGTGCACGTTTTCAACGACGACGGCTGGTTTACCGACGTGCCTGTGCCCCAGATGCTGCAGGCGCACGCGCTGAGCGGCTTTCGCTACCAGCTATGCGATCTGAAAAGCATTCCGGCGCATCAGGTCACTAAAATCTGCTTCGTCGAAAGTCACGACAGGCTCTGCCAGCTGAAAACGCAGCTGGAGGCGGCGCTCGGCGACCGCGCCCATATCTGTTTCTCAGCGCTGGACTGTCTGGAGGTGTTGCCGCTCAACTGCAACAAAGGCAGCGCGCTCGCCATGCTTTGCCAGCATCTTTCGCTGCCGCTGGCGGAGTGCATGGCCTTCGGCGACGCCATGAACGACCGCGAAATGCTGGGACTGGTGGGCAAAGGGTTCGTGATGGGCAACGCCATGAGCCAGCTCAAGTCCGCGCTGCCTCATTTGCCGGTTATCGGCCATTGCGAGACACAGGCGGTGTCTCACTATTTAGATCACTGGATGGCGACGCCGCACCTCGCGTATTCCCCCGAATGCTGAGGATTACAGTGAAGCGGACAGGGAGTCCGCGATTTTATTCCAGTTCCCGCTGCCAGCGGCTGATATCGCCAAACTGCCGCGCGACCCAGCCGGCGTCGTAATAGCTGTCGGGATAGCGCTCGCCGCTGTCGCACATCAGCGTCACCAGCGCGCCTCGTTCCCCTTTCGCCCGCATCCGCTTCGCCACCTGCATCATGCCCCAAAAATTGGTGCCGGTTGAGGCGCCTGGCTTACGGCCGATAATCTGCGCCAGCTTCAGCATCGCCGCCAGCGTGGCGCCGTCCGGCACCTTCATCATTTCGTCAATCACGTCAGGCATAAAAGAGGGCTCGACGCGCGGACGACCGATACCTTCGATCTGGCTGCCGCGCGGGCTGCGCAGCGTCGCGTCACGGCTGTGCCAGTAATCGTAAAACACCGAGTGCTCAGGATCGACCACCAGCAGCCGCGTGGCGAAACCCTGATAGCGAATATAGCGGCCCAGCGTCGCCGAGGTGCCGCCGGTGCCGGCGCCCATAATAAGCGTATGCGGCACGGGACAAGGCTCTAGCGCCATCTGACGGAAAATACTCTCGGCGATGTTATTATTGCCACGCCAGTCGGTGGCGCGTTCGGCGTAGGTGAACTGATCCATAAAATGACCGTTCAGCTCGCGCGCCAGCTGCATTGAGGCGCTGTAAAGCTCGCACGGGTCGGTAACAAAGTGGCACTGGCCGCCATAGAACTGGATCTGCTCGATTTTGCGCTTCGCGGTGCTCGCCGGCATGACCGCGATAAAGGGCAGGCCGAGCAGCTGAGCGAAATAGGCTTCCGAGACGGCGGTGCTGCCGGAAGAGGCCTCTATCACCGGCCTGTTCTCGTTGATCCAGCCATTCGCCAGCCCGTAAAGAAACAGCGAGCGCGCCAGCCGATGCTTCAGGCTGCCGCTGGGATGTGTGCTCTCATCTTTCAGATAGAAATCGATGCCGGGATAATCCGCCAGGCGAAAGCGAATCAGGTGGGTTTCGGCGGAGCGCTGAAAGTCCGCGTTGATCTCATTGATGGCGTGGCGAGTCCAGTTACTCATGATGCGATTCCGACTGAAAAGTTGCGCTGATTGTAAGGCACGCGCAGGAAAAAGAGTTGGCTTTATTCCCGCTATAATGGCGTATCCGGAGAAAAATATTCTCCCGAGGAGGCAAATGTTAGATAAAACTGACCGTCATTTACTCGATCTGCTGCAGCGGGACTGCACGCTGTCGTTGCAGGCGCTGGCGGACGCCGTCAACCTCACCACGACGCCATGCTGGAAGCGACTGAAAAAGCTGGAGGATGACGGTATCATCCGTGCTCGCGTCGCGCTGCTGGATGCGGAAAAGCTCGGCCTGACGCTGACCGCCTTTATGTTCGTCAAAACGCAGCAGCACAGCCGCGAATGGTATCAGCGCTTCGTCACGGCGGTGCAGGAGATGCCTGAGGTGCTGGCGTTCTACCGCACAGCGGGCGAGTTCGACTATCTGCTGCGCATTCAGGTTGCGGATATGAAACGCTACGACGACTTTTACAAGCGTCTGGTCAACAGCGTGCCGGGCCTGATTGACGTCACCTCCAGCTTCGCCATGGAGGAGATTAAATACACCACGGCGTTACCCGTTGCTCCCTGAAGCAAAAGAAAGAGAAAAGCGTAGTGCGACTATTTAGCCAGTTAAGTTGGTATTTTATCCGCGAGTGGCGACGCTATCTGGGCGCGATCACTCTCCTGATCGTTATCGCTATCCTGCAGCTGCTGCCGCCGCATCTGGTGGGCGTGATCGTTGATGGCGTCACGCATCACACCATGAGCGGGCGCACTATTTTGATGTGGATCGGCGTGATGCTGGTGACCGCCGTGGCGACCTATCTGCTGCGCTACGTCTGGCGCGTGCTGCTGTTCGGCGCCTCCTATCAGCTGGCCGTCGAACTGCGCGAGGATTTCTATCGCCAGCTTAGCCGCCAGCATCCCGCCTTTTATCTGCGTCATCGCACCGGCGATCTTATCGCGCGCGCCACTAACGACGTGGATCGCGTAGTGTTCGCCGCCGGTGAAGGGGTGCTGACGCTGGTGGATTCGCTGGTGATGGGCTGCGTGGTGCTGCTGGTGATGAGCCTGCAGATCAGCTGGCAGCTGACGCTGCTGTCGCTGGTGCCGATGCCGATCATGGCGCTGTTTATCCACCGCTACGGCAACCAGCTGCACGACCGCTTCAAGCTGGCGCAGGCGGCTTTCTCCAGCCTGAACGACCAGACGCAGGAGAGCCTGACCAGCATCCGCATGATTAAGGCGTTCGGCCTGGAGTCGCACCAGTCGGATCAATTCTCCGCTATTGCGCGCGATACCGGCGCAAAAAACCTGCGCGTGGCGCGCGTCGACGCCCGATTCGACCCGACCATCTATATCGCTATCGGCTTCTCGAACCTGCTGGCGATTGGCGGCGGCAGCTGGATGGTGTGGCACGACCAGCTGACCCTCGGTCAGCTCACCAGCTTTGTCATGTATCTCGGCCTGATGATCTGGCCAATGCTGGCGCTGGCGTGGATGTTTAACATCGTCGAGCGCGGCAGCGCCGCCTGGAGCCGCATCGGCGCGCTGCTGGCGGAAGCGCCTGCGGTCGAGGATGGCGATCGGGAGCCGCCGGCGGAAGCGGGCGTGCTGCAGGCTTCGATCCGCGAATTTCGCTATCCGGCCAGCGCCGCGCCGGTGCTGCGCGACCTCAACTTTGCGCTGAAACCGGGACAGATGCTGGGCCTGTGCGGCCCGACCGGCAGCGGAAAAAGCACGCTGCTCAGCCTGCTGCAGCGCCATTTCGATATCGAACAGGGGGATATTCGCTACCACGACATTCCTTTGACGCAGCTGCGCATCGACAGCTGGCGCAGTCGGCTGGCAGTCGTCAGCCAGACGCCGTTCCTTTTCTCCGACAGCGTGGCGAGCAATATTGCGCTGGGCAAGCCCGACGCCACGCAGGAGGAGGTTGAGCGCGCGGCGAAGCTGGCCTGCGTGCACGAGGATATCCTGCGGCTGCCGCAGGGTTACGCCACCGAAGTGGGCGAGCGCGGGGTGATGCTTTCCGGCGGCCAGAAGCAGCGGCTCTCTATCGCGCGCGCGCTGCTCCTCGACGCGGAGATCCTGATCCTCGACGATGCCCTGTCGGCGGTCGACGGCCGCACCGAGCACGACATTCTGCACAACCTGCGTCTCTGGAGCCGGGGCCGCACCCTGATTATCAGCGCACATCGCCTGTCGGCGCTGGCGGAGGCGAACGAAATTCTGGTGCTGCAGCAGGGCGAGATCGCCCAGCGCGGCGATCATGACGCGCTGGCGGCGCAGCCGGGCTGGTATCGCGATATGTATCGCTATCAGCAGCTTGAGGCGGCGCTGGACGAAGACGAATCGGCAAAAGGAGAGCCTGATGGCGACCTCTAAACGCTTATGGCCGACGCTGAAGCGGCTGCTCGCCTACGGCAGGCCGTGGCGCAGATCGCTGAGTCTGGCGGTCGGTCTGCTCTGGATCGCCGCCGCGGCCGAGGTGACCGGACCGGTGCTGGTCAGCTACTTTATCGATAACCTGGTGGCGAAACACCAGATGCCCTGGGGCATCGTCGCCGGGCTGGTGACGGGCTTTATTCTCCTGCAGCTGCTGGCGGCGGGGCTGCACTATTTCCAGTCGCTGCTGTTTAACCGCGCGGCGATCGGCGTCGTGCAGCAGCTGCGCAGCGATGTTATGAATGCGGCGCTGCGTCAGCCGCTCAGCGCCTTCGACACCCAGCCGGTCGGACAGATTATCTCGCGCGTTACCAACGATACCGAAGTGATCAGGGATCTCTACGTGACGGTGGTCGCCACGGTGCTGCGCAGCGCGGCGCTGATCGGCGCGATGATGGTGGCGATGTTCAGCCTGGACTGGCGTATGGCGCTGGTAGCGATGGCGATTTTTCCGCTGGTGCTGACGGTAATGCTGATTTATCAGCGCTACAGTACGCCCATCGCGCGCCGCGTGCGCAGCTATCTGGCGGATATCAACAACGGCTTTAACGAAGTGATCAACGGCATGAGCGTGATCCAGCAGTTTCGCCAGCAGGCGCGCTTCGGCGAGCGCATGAGCCAGGCCAGCCGCTCGCACTATCAGGCGCGCATGCAGACGCTGCGGCTCGACGGTTTTCTGCTGCGTCCGCTGCTCAGCTTGTTTTCGGCGGTGATCCTCTGCGGGCTGTTGATGCTGTTCAGCTTCTCCTCGCCGGGCATTTTCGAAGTCGGCGTGCTCTATGCGTTTATCACCTGGCTCGGCCGTCTCAATGAGCCGCTGATTGAACTCACGACGCAGCAGTCGATGCTGCAGCAGGCGGTGGTGTCGGGCGAACGTATCTTCGAGCTGATGGATGCCGCGCAGCAGCGCTACGGCAGCGACGATCGCCCCCTGGCGTCGGGACGCCTCTCGCTGCGTCAGCTGAGTTTCGCCTATCGCGCCGATCGCGAGGTGCTGAGCGATATCAACCTTGAGGTGCCGGCGCGCAGTTTCGTGGCGCTTGTCGGTCATACCGGTAGCGGTAAAAGCACCCTCGCAAATTTGCTGATGGGCTACTACCCGGCGACGCGCGGCGAGATCTGGCTGGACGACCGTCCTATTGGTCAGCTCAGCCATCAGACGCTGCGGCGCGGCATCGCCATGGTGCAGCAGGATCCGGTCGTGCTGGCGGACAGCCTGCTGGCTAACGTGCGTCTCGGCCGCGATATCAGCGAAGAGGCGGTCTGGCAGGCGCTGGAGCAGGTGCAGCTTGACTCGCTGGCGCGCGCGTTGCCAGACGGCATTCATACGCGACTAGGGGAGCAGGGCAATAACCTGTCGGTCGGGCAGAAGCAGCTGCTGGCGCTGGCGCGCGTGCTGGTGGAGATGCCGCAGATTCTTATCCTCGACGAGGCGACCGCCAATATCGACTCCGGCACCGAGCAGGCGATTCAGCAGACGCTGAGCAGGCTGCGCCAGCACACGACGCTGGTGGTGATCGCCCATCGTCTCTCGACCATCACCGAGGCCGACACTATTCTGGTGCTGCATCGTGGTCAGGTGGTAGAGCAGGGCGACCACGCCGCGCTGCTGGCGCGAGAGGGACGCTACTGGCAGATGTATCAGCTGCAGCAGGCGGGCGATGAACTCGCGTCGGGCAAAGCCGTCGCCACCGTAGAGTAAATTGCACCTTTTTTGCGCGCATTTATCAGAATGTTCCCACTCTTTGCACTTCTTTGAGGCCAGGAGCACCAAAGAAGTGCAGTTTATCTAGCCTCCTCTTTCGCTTTTCTTTTTCTGCTCTCCTCTTTTGCCATTTCAAGCCGGGCCGGGCTGCATTTATCTCTCGCCGCCTGCGCATTTTCATTCCTGGCACAGCCTTTGCTTCTGTCTCTGCGTGTCTGAGGCGACTCACTTGTCTATTACCCGGAGGGGATGCAATGAAGCTGGTTACCGTGGTCATCAAACCGTTCAAACTGGAGGATGTGCGCGAAGCCCTCTCCTCTATCGGCATTCAGGGGCTGACCGTCTCTGAAGTTAAAGGGTTCGGTCGCCAGAAAGGCCATGCAGAGCTCTATCGCGGCGCCGAGTACAGCGTGAACTTTCTGCCCAAGGTCAAGATCGACGTCGCCATCGCCGACGACCAGCTCGACGAAGTGGTGGATGTGATCAGCAAAGCGGCCTATACCGGCAAGATCGGTGACGGCAAAATTTTTGTCGCCGAGCTGCAGCGCGTTATCCGTATTCGTACCGGTGAAACCGACGAAGCAGCGCTTTAATTTCGGCTACGTTATCTGATGGGATGGAAAAAAATGAATAAAGCACTCACCTTGTTGGGCCTCATCAGCCTGTCGCTGTTACCGTCGCTGGCGATGGCTGCGCCTGCCGTAGCGGATAAGGCCGACAACGCATTTATGATGATTTGCACCGCGCTGGTGCTGTTTATGACGATTCCAGGGATCGCGCTGTTTTACGGCGGTCTGATTCGCGGCAAAAACGTGCTCTCTATGCTGACGCAGGTGGCGGTGACGTTTGCACTGGTCTGTGTGCTGTGGATTGTGTACGGCTATTCGCTGGCCTTCAGCGAAGGCAACGCCTTCTTCGGTAGCTTCCAGTGGGCAATGCTGAAAAACATCGAGCTGAAAGCGGTAATGGGCAGCTTCTATCAGTATATCCACGTGGCGTTCCAGGCGTCGTTCGCCTGTATCACCGTGGGTCTGATCGTCGGCGCCATCGCCGAGCGCATCCGCTTCTCCGCCGTGCTGATTTTTGTCGGCGTGTGGGTGACGCTGGCATATCTGCCGATTGCGCACATGGTCTGGGCGGGCGGCTTTCTTGCGCAGGATGGCGCGCTGGACTTCGCCGGCGGCACCGTAGTACACATTAACGCGGCTATCGCGGGTCTGGTAGGCGCCTATCTGGTGGGCAAACGCGCCGGCTTCGGCAAAGAAGCGTTCAAACCGCATAATCTGCCGATGGTCTTCACCGGCACGGCGATCCTCTATGTGGGCTGGTTCGGCTTTAATGCCGGCTCCGCCTCCGCCGCTAACGAAATTGCCGCGCTGGCCTTCCTGAACACCGTGGTGGCGACCGCAGGCGCGGTGCTCTCATGGACCTTCGGCGAGTGGGCGGTACGCGGCAAACCGTCGCTGCTGGGCGCCTGTTCCGGCTTTATCGCCGGCCTGGTGGCCATTACTCCAGCCTGCGGCTATGTGGGCGTCGGCGGGGCGCTGATTATCGGCCTGGTGGGCGGTCTGGCCGGGCTGTGGGGCGTGACCTCGCTGAAGAGAATGCTGCGCGTGGACGACCCTTGCGACGTCTTCGGCGTGCACGGCGTGTGCGGCATCGTCGGCTGTATCCTGACCGGCGTGTTCGCCTCTTCTTCGCTGGGCGGCGTCGGCTATGCGGAAGGCGTTACCATGGGCCATCAGGTATGGGTGCAGCTGTTCAGCGTCGGCGTAACGATCGTCTGGTCTGCGGTGGTCGCCTTTATCGGATTTAAGCTGGCGGATATGATTGTCGGCTTGCGCGTGCCGGAAGAGCAGGAGCGCGAAGGTCTGGACGTCAACAGCCACGGCGAGAATGCTTACAACCAGTAAGCCGTCGGGCAGGAAAGGCAGTGCGCTAAAAAAAGAAAAAAGTAAAGGGGCGACTATTCGCCCCTTATTTTTCGCCTTTGCGCAGCCTGATAGCCTATTCGCTGCGCTGACGCATCACCCCTTCCTGCACGGTCGAGGCGACCAGCACGCCCTGCTGGTTATAGAACTCGCCGCGCACAAAACCGCGCGCCCCGGAGGCCGAGGTGCTTACCACGCTGTAGAGCAGCCAGTCGCTGAAGTTGAACGGGCGGTGAAACCACATCGAATGGTCGATAGTGGCGACCTGCATATCCGCTTCAAGAAATCCTTTGCCGTGCGGCTGCAGCGCCACTGGCAGGAAGTTGAGATCGGAGGCGTAGCCCAGCAGGTACTGGTGAATGCGCAGATCGGCGGGCAGCCCGCCGTTAGCGCGGATCCAGACCTGACGTACCGGCTCGTCGACGTGGCCTTTTAGCGGATTGTGGATCTGAACCGGGCGTATCTCCAGCGGCCGCTCGGCGATAAACTTCTCCCGCACCTTTTCCGGCAGCAGATGCGCCATCTTTTGCGCCAGATCCTGCTCCGATGCCAGCGTCTCCGGGCCGGGCACCTCAGGCATCGCGTTCTGATGCTCGAAGCCGCTCTCGGGCGCCTGGAAAGAGGCGGTCATATAGAAAATAGGCTGTCCGTTCTGCACCGCGCTGACGCGGCGCGCGCTAAAGCTTTTGCCGTCGCGCAGGGTTTCCACATCGTAAATAATGCCTTTCTTGCTGTCGCCCGGCCGTAAAAAGTAGCTGTGGAAAGAGTGAATAATACGCTCTTCCGGCACGGTCTGTTTCGCCGCGTAGAGCGCCTGGCCGACCACCTGACCGCCAAAGACCTGACGCAGTCCTAAATCTTCACTCTGGCCGCGAAAGATACCCTCTTCCAGCTTTTCCAGATTTAATAAATTCAGCAGATTTTGCAGCGCCTGGCTCATAGTGCAATCCTCACAAAGTTAACCCGCTCAGTGTGAAAGATCCGACCAGTTGCCGTCAATCAAAGAGTGCAGCAGAGCCACGCAGGGGCAGAGAGGAAATATCTGGATTTTATGCCAGGATTAACCACATAAGGCGAATGAAACCCCAGGCGATAAATTCGCAGCCGATAATCATAGTGATCAGATGGAGACGACATCAATGAAACTCTGGCAAGTGGTAAGTGGTATTACCTTGATTGCAGCCGCCGCAGGCTGCGCCGATCACAGCAAGCCGGTACCGGTACCGACGCTGGGTGCCAGCGCGGCAGGGCAACAGGCGGCGATTGCGCAGCCTAACGTGAGCGGTTCGGTCTATATTCGTCAGCGGATTGCATTGCCGCCTGACGCGGTGCTGACGGTCACGCTCTCCGACGCGACAGTAGCGAATGCGCCGTCAAAAGTGCTGTCGCAGCGCGCCGTACATACGCAGGGCAAGCAGGCGCCGTTCCAGTTCGTGCTGCCGTTTAACCCGGCGGATATCCAGCCCAATGCGCGTATTCTGTTGAGCGCGGCTATTACCATCGACGGCAAGCTGGCCTTTATCACCGATTCGGTGAAGCCGGTCATCAACCAGGGCGGCACCAAAGCGGAACTGCTGCTGGTGCCGGTACCGCAAACCGCGCTGCCTACGCAGCCCGGCGCGGTCAGCACTGTGCCGTCGACCTCGCCGACTCAGGTTACGCCATCTTCCGCCGTGCCTGCACCAACCAGTCTGTAATCATCTAAGAGCGGGGCGGTTTCGCCCCGCTGTCAAGGCTGCCAGCGATAAATGTCCAGCGCGACACGCCCGTCATCGCTTATCTCAATGCCTTCCGCCGCCAGCGCGTCGCGTTGCCTCAACAGATCGTCGCCCTGTAATGAAATGGTGCCGTGCCGATTAATGACGCGATGCCACGGCAGCCGACTGCCGGCAGGCAAACGACGCAGCACGCCCCCCACCTGACGCGCCGCACGCGGCGAACCGGCCAGTCGGGCGATATCGCCATAGGTGGCCACTTTGCCAGGCGGAATAGCGGCCACGATGTGCCATATGCGCTGCTGAAAACTCTCTTGCGAATCCATAACGACCTTGCGCAGAAGCCAAAACGCTACTCTAGCACAGCGACGCGGTCCTCTGGCGAGACGCATTGTTCAAGAAAACAACGGTCATCAGGACGGCGCTTGCAATTGCCGGGGGCTTCCCTGATAATGCCCCCGCCTTCGAAAGAGGGCTTGTCAATGGAGGCTCTGTTGGTCCTCCCGCAATGCTAACTTGTGAACTCGGTCAGGTCCGGAAGGAAGCAGCCGCAGCAGGCGACGCGTGTGCCGGGATGTGGCTGGCAGGGCCTCCACCACTTTCTCCCCCGGTAAATTCCCAGACGTCTCTCATAACCGCCACTCCATGGCCAGTTAAAAGTTTATTCAGAATAAAATGGGCGTGTTGTCGCTAAGAGGAAGGAAAAACAGTGTGTTAACGCACAAACTTCCATACCGAGCCAGGAACTTTATCGTAAAGCTTATTCATCGTCAGTTCAGCCAGACGATGATCGGCGGCTGAGTAAAATACCGCCAGTTCGTCATCAGATAATTCATACTTATTCTTTTCAATCACGCGTTCGAGCGTGTCGATTGAGCGGCAGCGTCTCAGCCGCATCAAATAATCAGTTTTAGTCAGATTTTTATCGTTCATAAATAAACCGGTCTCGTGTTTACCTAAATGGAGTGGCTGGGTTGCTGAAGGAAAGCGCACTCTTCGCTAAAAAGATTAAATAAGCGTCGAGCGGAACGCTGCCACCGATTCAGATCTTGCGCATTGATACCGTAATTAGTGAATAGCATAAAGGTATCGTCAAGATAGTCGTCGATTTGCGTTATCAGATCTTCATCTTCAGCATGCTTTATTTTGTAATTCATCGTGAAAGAAGCAATGTGCTCAATCAAATCATTAAGCTGTAAATTGTTCTCAGAAGTTGGGTCGTTAACCCAGCCGTGATGGCTGTCGGTCAGCGTCGCCATACTTTCGTCAAACAGGCTCTCACACAGGAATTTAAGCTGGGCAATATCATGCCGTTTCGGTGAGTACTCGTCCATCTTTTTCCCCTCCATAGCTTGCACGGATACCGCAACGCGGCGAGTTAAGGTTAAGCGGCCAGGAAGTGATTACGAATAGCGGTTAGAGCTTGGGATACATTAAATATAAAACACAATCATTAGATTTGCTCACCTCAATTACCAAATATTACAATTCATCGGCCGGCGAGGGTTGCTGGCTATCAATGAGCTCAAACTCAAGTCTGCCGGGAAAAACCTGAAACTGAATCTGTTCTTCGCGGGTAAAAACTTCATTTAAATCCAGACAAGGACTAAATATATGACCATCAAATTGATAAAGCATTTTAAAACGATTGCTGGCTAACTTTTCTACAGACTTTATTTTAAAACTCTCTGGTACTAACTGCGCATGCGGTGAATACCATTGCAGATCGCCTGCCAGGCGTTGCGCTATTTTGGGAATATTCCGTTGGATAAACGCCGTTAATTCTGGGACAGAGGGGTTATCCGGGTGGATATTGCTTTCTAGCTTCAGATACATTTCATTTACCGCTTCAATAGATTGTTAAACCGATCATTAGACTTGTGCAACCACTTTGCAACGCCTCTCTTAACGACAAAACCTATTGTTATTATTCGTAAAGCTTTTTTCCTCGATGAATCAGACAAATGGCATCTCCCTCTGAGAAGCTGTACAGCTCTGATGATACCTTTTGAAACATATTGCCTGCACGCCTTGCGCTCAAATTAAGATAGATTGTTGTTATGTTATAACGTAATGAGTAAATCATGAATCAGAGTGGAATGCTGCTTTCACTGGGCGGAAGAGTTGCTGTCGCCTTGTTCATCATCGCCCTGCTGGCGCTGGCGATAATGTGGGGAGCCGCATCATGATGCGCTTTACCCAGCTGCAGGCGGGCTATCAGAACAGGGCGGTAACGCCGGTCATTAATGCCGAGTTAACGCCCGGCAGCATGACGGCGTTGGTCGGCGTAAACGGCAGCGGCAAATCGACGCTGCTGAAAACTATCGCCGGACTGATAAAGCCGGTTGCCGGAAAGTGCGAGCTGCAGCTTCCTCGCAAGGCTATTGGCTGGATGCCGCAGCGCAGCGAGCTGGAGACGCGCTTTCCGTTAACCGTTTTCGAACTGGTGTCGATCGGCTGCTGGCCGCGCTGCGGCTGGTTCGGCGGCATCAACCGCAGCATGCGCCGGGAGATCGAGCAAGCGCTGGATGCGGTGCAGATGCGCGATTTCGCCAGCGCGCAGCCCGCCACGCTGTCGGGCGGCCAGCTGCAGCGCGTGCTGTTTGCCCGGCTGCTGCTGCAGCGCAGCCCGCTGTGGCTGCTGGATGAACCTTTTAACGGCATCGACAGCAAAACCGTGACGCTCCTGATGTCGATCCTGCAGCAGCAGCGGCAGGCGGGCACCACGCTGCTGGTGGTGCTGCACGACCGCCCGCTGGTAGAGCGCTATTTCAGCGAGGTGCTGTCGCTGGACGATGCTGGCGAACGATCTGCCGGGCACGCGTCAGTCGCACTGCGGAGCCTGGCCTCATGACCCTGCTTCAGCCTTTTATTGAGTTCGGCTTTATGCGGCGCGCGCTGATCGCCTGCGTGGCGCTGGCGGTCAGCGCCACGCCGCTCGGCGTCTTTCTGTCGCTGCGTCGCATGAGCCTGATTGGCGACGCGCTGTCGCACGCGGTTTTGCCGGGTGCGGCCATCGGCTATCTGATATCGGGTCTGTCGCTGGTGGCGATGGGCGTCGGCGGGCTTATCGCCGGGCTGGCTGTGGCGCTGCTCTCCGGTGCCGTAAGCCGCTACACGCCGCTGAAAGAGGACGCCAGCTTCGCCGGTTTCTACCTGGGCTCGCTGGCGCTCGGCGTCACCCTGGTATCGCTGCGCGGATCGAGCGTCGATCTGCTGCATGTGCTGTTCGGTTCGCTGCTGGCGGTGGATAAGCCGGCGCTGCTGCTGGTCGGCGCCATTGCCGCCTTTACCCTGCTGATGCTGGCGGCGATCTACCGGCCGCTGGTGATTGACGCTTTCGATCCCGATTTTCTGCGCGCGCAGGGCAAATGGAGCGCGCCGCTGGTGCACGGCCTGTTTCTTCTGCTGGTGGTGCTGAACCTGGTGGCGGGCTTTCAGGTGCTCGGCACCCTGATGTCGGTCGGGCTAATGATGCTGCCCGCCGCCAGCGCCCGATTCTGGAGCCGGCATCTGGCATGGATGCTCGCCGCTGCGATGGGGCTGGCGATCGCCGCGGCCGTTATCGGACTGATGCTCTCATGGCGCTTCTCGCTGCCGGCGGGCCCGGCGGTGGTGCTGAGCGCCGCACTGCTCTTTTTTCTTTCTATTCTGGCAGGTCCATGCGGCGGCCTTCTGCGCCGCCATTAAACAGGGGTATTTATGAAGAAGTTACCGTTAAGCCTGGCGATCGGCGCGCTGCTAATCAGCCCGCTATCCATGGCGAAAACCGTCAATGTCGTCGCCAGTTTTACCGTACTGGCGGATATCGTGAAGCAGGTGGGCGGCGAGCACGTGAACGTAAAATCGCTGGTCGGACCGAATGGCGATCCCCATACTTTCGAGCCGACGCCGCAGGATAGCCAGGCGCTGGCCAGCGCGGATCTGGTCTTCGTCAGCGGCCTGGGGCTGGAGGGCTGGATGGATCGACTGGTGAGCGCGTCGGGCTATAAAGGCGACGCCGTGGTGGCCTCGCGCGGGGTCGCGACGCGCAGGATGGAAGAGGAGGGGAAAGCCGTGACCGATCCCCACGCGTGGAATAGCATGTACAACGGCGTCATCTACGCCGCCAACGTGATGAACGCCCTGATTAAGGCGGATCCGCAGGACGCCGATGCGATTCGACTCAGCGGCGAAAAGTATATTGAGAAGCTGCAGACGCTGGACGGCTGGGCAAAAACCGCTTTTGCGGCGGTACCGGCGGCGAAGCGCAAGGTGCTGACCAGCCACGACGCGTTCGGCTATTTCGGGCAGCGCTACGGCGTAACCTTCCTGGCGCCGGTCGGCTTCTCTACCGAAGCGGAAGCGAGCGCCAGCGAGGTCGGCGGGCTGATCCAGCAGCTCAAGGCTGAGCATATCCATAGCTATTTTATTGAAAATCAGACCGACCCGCGCCTGGTGAAGCAGATCGCCAGCGCAACCGGCGCGCAGCCGGGCGGCGAGCTCTATCCCGAGGCGCTGTCGCAGCCTTCCGGCCCTGCGCCCACCTATGTCGCGGCGTTCCGTCACAACGTTGAGGCGATGATCCGCAGCATGAAATAAAAAAAGGCCGGGGAGTTCCCCGGCCAGCTGTCACGACGCCTGCTAACGTTTCTTCTTTCTTCCCTGCACCGCTTTAAAGCGTGGATTCGATTTGCAAATCACAAAAACGCGTCCGTGACGGCGCACGATTTTGCAATCCTTGTGGCGCTTCTTTGCCGACGCCAGCGAGCTCAATACCTGCATTTCTAGCGTCCTTATTTCTTGAGAAAGCGGCCAAAGCGCTGGTTAAAGCGTGCGGCGCTGCCCTCTTTGGTGAAATCTTTTTGCTTGCCGGTGTAGTAGACGTGGGAGGCGGAAGAGACATCCAGCGTCACGTAGGGCAGGGTTTCACCTTCGAATTCGACGGTGCGCTCGGTTTTGATGGTGGAGCCGATTTTGAAATACTTATCGACGGTCGTGTCGTGGAACACGACGGGACGATAAGCAGGATGAATATTCGGTTTCATAACGCCTCTCAATTGTTATGTTATAAAGTAACATTATTATGGCGCGCGTTGGTGATAAATGCAACCCGTGTCGGCAGGGCGATAAAATGCTCGAAGGGGTTTTTGCTGGATAAGCCGCGGGTAAGCGAGCGAGGTGGCGCGAGCAGGCGTCCGCAATAAAAAAGGCCGCTTGCGCGGCCTTTCGTCATTCAGCAAAGATTAATGCTGATGGTTCTGTTCGGTTGGATGACCTTTTTCCAGCTCCGCTTTGTTCTTGCCGAAGCGGCGGCGCACCACCACGAAGAAGACCGGAACAAAGAAGATCGCCAGCGCGGTTGCCGTAACCATGCCGCCCATTACGCCGGTACCGACGGCGTTCTGCGCGCCGGAGCCTGCGCCGGTGCTGATTGCCAGCGGCAACACGCCGAGGATAAAGGCGAGTGAAGTCATCAGAATCGGACGCAGACGCATACGACAGGCTTCCAGCGTCGCCTCTACCAGACCTTTGCCCTCTTTCTCCATCAAATCCTTGGCGAATTCGACGATAAGAATGGCGTTCTTCGCCGATAGCCCGACGGTGGTCAACAGGCCCACTACGAAGTAAACGTCGTTGCTTAGCCCGCGCAGCGTGGTAAAGATCAGCGCGCCGATAACCCCGAGCGGCACCACCAGCATCACCGAGAACGGAATCGACCAGCTCTCATAGAGCGCCGCCAGACAGAGGAAGACCACAATCAGCGAGATCGCATAGAGCGCAGGCGCCTGGTTGCCGGAGAGGCGTTCCTGGTAGGACATGCCTGTCCAGTCATAGCCGATGCCCGCAGGCAGCTTCGAGGCCAGCTCCTCCATCAGGTTCATGGCGTCGCCGGAGCTTTTGCCTGGCGCGGCCTGGCCCAGGATCTCCATCGACGGCAGGCCGTTATAGCGCTCCAGACGCGGCGAACCGTACTGCCACTTCGCCGACGAGAAGGCGGAGAAGGGCACCATGTTGCCGCTGCTGTTACGCACGTACCATTTGCTGATGTCGTCAGGCAGCATACGATCTTTGGCTTCGCCCATCACGTAGACCTTCTTCACGCGGCCGCGATCGATAAAGTCATTGACGTAAGAGCCGCCCCAGGCGGAACCGAGCGTGGTGTTGATATCGGAAAGCGATACCCCCAGCGCCTGCGCCTTTTCCTGATCGATAGTCAGCTTGTACTGCGGCGTATCTTCCAGGCCGTTGGGACGTACGCCCACCAGCGTATCGGAGTGCTGCGCCACCATACCCAGCAGCTGGTTACGCGCTTCGGTCAGTTTTTCGTGACCAAGGTTGTTCTGGTCGATCAGCTCAAAGTCGAAGCCGGTGGCGTTACCCAGTTCGATAATCGCCGGCAGGTTGAACGGGAACACCATCGCATCTTTGATCTGGCCCAGCGCGCCCATGGCGCGACCGGCGATAGCCGGCACCTTCAGATCGCTGCTGCTGCGTTCATCCCAGGGTTTCAGACTGACGAAGGCGATACCGGTGTTCTGACCGCGGCCGGAGAAGCCGAAGCCGTTAACGGTAAACACCGACTTCACGCTGTCCTTCTCTTTATTCAGGAAGTAGTCCGTAATCTGATCCATGACCTTCTGCGTACGCTCCTGCGTCGCGCCCGCAGGCAGCTGCGCCTGAGCGAGCAGCAGGCCCTGATCCTCTTCCGGCAGGAACGAGGAGGGGAGACGCAGGAACAGATACGCCACGCCCACTACGATCACCAGATAGATCACCAGATAGCGACCGGTGCTGCGCACGATATGGCCGACGCTGTCGACGTAGTGGTTGGTGCTCTTGTCGAACAGGCGGTTAAACCAGCCGAAGAAGCCGGTGGTTGTGCCGTGATCGCCTTTTTTGATCGGCTTCAGCATTGTGGCGCAGAGCGCCGGCGTCAGGATCAACGCGACCAGCACCGACAGCGCCATCGCGGAAACGATGGTAATAGAGAACTGGCGGTAGATAACGCCGGTAGAGCCGCCGAAGAAGGCCATCGGGATAAAGACCGCCGCGAGCACCAGCGCGATACCGACCAGCGCGCCCTGAATTTGCTCCATTGAGACCTTGGTCGCCTCTTTAGGCGGCAGGCCATCTTCGGCCATCACACGCTCAACGTTCTCCACCACTACGATGGCGTCATCCACCAGCAGGCCGATGGCGAGCACCATACCGAACATCGTCAGCGTGTTTATCGAGTAGCCGAAGGCGCTAATGATAGCGAAGGTGCCGAGCAGCACCACCGGCACCGCGATCGTCGGGATCAGCGTGGCGCGGAAGTTCTGCAGGAAGAGATACATCACCAGGAAGACCAGCACGATCGCTTCGAACAGGGTTTTCACCACTTCGAAGATAGAGATCTTAACGAACGGCGTGGTGTCATAGGGATAAACCACTTTCAGGCCGGCCGGGAAGGTCGATTCCAGTTTGCCCAGCTCCGCCTTCACCGCATTGGCGGTATCCAGCGCGTTTGCGCCGGTCGCCAGCTTGATACCGATACCGGAAGCCGGTTTGCCGTTATAGCGTGCGATAACCTCGTAGTTCTCGCCGCCCAGCTCGATTTTCGCTACGTCACGCAGGCGCACCTGCGAGCCGTCGGTGTTCACCTTCAGCAGGATCTTGCCGAATTCATCGGTCGAGGTGAGACGCGTCTGGGCGATAATCGAGGCGTTGAGCTGCTGGTTCGGCGCGGCAGGCGCGCCGCCGAGCTGACCCGCCGCCACCTGGGCGTTCTGGGTATTGATGGCGCTAATGACGTCGACCGGCGTCAGCTGATAGTTATTTAGCTTCGCCGGATCCATCCAGATACGCATCGCATACTGCGCACCGAAGATCTGGGTATCGCCCACGCCGGAAGTACGGCTGATAGGGTCCTTGATATTCGATGCGACGAAGTCTGAGATATCATTCTGGGTCATCGAGCCGTCATCGCTGACGAAACCCGCCACCATCAGGAAGCTGCTGGAGGATTTCTGCACCTGAATACCCTGCTGCTGCACTTCCTGCGGCAGCAGCGGCATCGCCAGCTGCAGTTTGTTCTGCACCTGGACCTGCGCGATATCGGGATCGGTGCCGGATTCAAAGCTCAGGGTCAGCTGCAGGTTACCGGAAGAATCACTGTTTGATGAGAAGTACATCAGCCCATCAATACCGTTCATATTCTGTTCGATAACCTGCGTCACGGAGTCCTGCAGCGTTTTCGCATCGGCGCCCGGATAGGCGGCACGAATCTGCACGGCCGGCGGAGCAACGTTTGGATATTGCTCGATCGGCAGCTTGAGAATCGATAGCGCACCCGCCAGCATCACGATGATGGCGATTACCCACGCAAAGATGGGGCGATCGATAAAGAACTTAGCCATGTATCAACGGCTCCTGTTAAGACGAAGTTTTTTCAGACTGGGTCTGAGATTGCGCATTCG
Organism: Pantoea septica; assembly: GCF_002095575.1. Lineage (GTDB taxonomy): Bacteria > Pseudomonadota > Gammaproteobacteria > Enterobacterales > Enterobacteriaceae > Pantoea > Pantoea septica. Next base: position 95,069 of record NZ_MLJJ01000014.1, read on the forward strand.
CGTCAGATTTCTGCTCGGCAGAGACTTCCTGCGGCGTTACCTGGGCGCCTGGCTTCGCGCGCTGCGTGCCGACGCTGATCACGCGTTCACCCTCTTTCAGACCAGAGGTAACCAGCCATTTGTCGCCGATCGCCTGCGCGGCGTTGACGCTGCGCACTTCAACCTTGTTGTCCGCGCCAACCACCATCACGGTCGCCTGACCGGTAGGCGTACGGGCGACGGCCTGCTGCGGAACCAGCAGCGCATTCGGGTTGGTGCCTTCCTCCAGACGCGCGCGGACAAACATGCCCGGCAGCAAACGATGATCCGGATTCGGCACGATAGCGCGCAGGGTGATAGAGCCGGTGGTCTCGTCAACCGTGACGTCGGAGAACTCCAGCGTGCCTTTCTGCGGCGATTCGCTGCCGTCCTGCATCAGCAGGGTAACGGTCGCTTTGCCGTCGACCTGTTTCAGCTGGCCCGATTCCAGCTCCGCGCGCAGACGCATAAATTCGTCGCTGGACTGGGTGACGTCGACATACATCGGATCGAGCTGCTGCACAGTGGCCAGCGCGGTGGTCTGCGCACTCTGCACCAGCGCCCCTTCGGTCACGGACGATTTGCCGATACGACCGCTGATAGGCGAGGTCACTTTGGTGTAGGCCAGATTAATGCGGGCGGTTTCGACGTTCGCTTTTGCAACCTGCACTGCGGCGGCGTTCTGCGCCGCGGTAGCGACGGCGTTATCGTAATCCTGCTGGCTGATATATTTGGTGCCGAGCAGCGGCTTGTAGCGGTTAACCGTCAGCTGCGCGATGCGGGCGTTGGCTTCCGCCTGCGCCAGATCGCCTTTCGCGCTGTCGTAGCTTGCCTGATAGGTGGCAGGATCGATCTGATAAAGCGATTCGCCCGCTTTAATATCGCTGCCTTCCACAAAATTACGCTTCAGAATGATACCGGAAACCTGAGGGCGTACTTCAGCCACGCGATAGGCGGAGGTACGGCCCGGCAGCTCCGTGGTGATCTTAAGGGGTTCGCTTTTAAGGGTAACAACCCCCACTTCCGGCGGGTGCTGCTGGGCGGCTTGCTGGGATTTATTATCATCACATCCTGTTAACACAAAGCTGCCTGAAAGCATCAGGACGGCCGCCAGAGGCGCTAATCCTCTGTTTTTATTCATAAATAAACCTCTAGTGTCCGATATCAATTGATCAATGGATCACAAACCGATAAACCCATTGCTGCGCTAAAACCCGGGTCGTGCTATGGTACATACATTCACAAATGTATGTAAACTTGCCAGTTTGTAAAAAAAACGTCCTATGGCACGAAAAACCAAAGCCCAAGCACTTGAAACGCGTCATCAAATTCTTGATGCCGCCCTTGCGTTATTTTCCTGCCAGGGCGTTTCCGCCACCTCGCTTGCGGATATTGCCGCAGCGGCTGGCGTAACGCGGGGCGCAATTTACTGGCACTTTAAAAATAAAGCCGATGTGTTACACGAAATCTGGCTGCGCACCGACGCTGGGCTTGATGATGTGGAACTTGAGTATCAGACAAAATACCCTGGCGATCCACTTTCTGTATTGCGCGCAATGCTAATCTATATCTTTGAAGCGACAGCAAAGGATCCGCAGCGCCGCGCGCTGATGGAGATCATCTTCCATAAGTGCGAGTTCGTTGGCGAAATGGCCGCGCTGCAAATCATGCAGCAAAGCCTGCTGTCAGAGTGCTATGACAAAATAGAAGATGTTTTGAAAGAGTGCATTGAAGCAGGGCAGTTACCCGTCACGCTCAATACCCGACAGGCGGCGCTGCTGATGCGAGGCTACGTCAACGGTATGATGGAGAGCTGGCTGTTTACGCCTGAGAGCTTCGACCTGGCCGCGAGCGCGCCGCAAATCGTCGAGGCCTTTATCGATATGCTGCGTCTGAGCCCAACGTTAACCGCGTCGCATCAGGCCTGACGCTCCGCGTCGCGCTTTTTCTCGAAGTCGCGCTGCACGATCGCCAGCGCCGCCAGCACGGTGTCGGCTGGCAAGCGATTCTCTTCCAGCAGCTGAATCAAATCCACCGCCAGCTTTATCTCGTCAGGCGCATTTTCCAGTGACATCCTCGTTCCTTATATACGCAGTTTCGCCGCTACCAGCAGCATAAGCAGCGCGCCGGCAAGCGCACAGCCGAGCGCGGCGGGGCGGAGCGTCGCCAGCGAGCCAAGATCGAAATAGCTGGCGATATAACCGCCGACCAGCGCGCCGATGACTGCCAGCACCAGCGTGGCGACAAGGCCGCCAGGCCGTCCGGGGAAAAAGCGCCGCTTCAGCCAGCCCGCGACCGCTCCAGTGATAATCCAGGCGATGATTCCCATATCAGGCTCCTGAACAGATGGCGCTAAGTATAGATGTCAGAGAGCGTCGCCGCGCAGCGAAAGCGCCCAGTTCACCGCGTGGATCGCCTGCCGACAGCGCGCCATGCGACCCTCTAGCACCTCAAGGTCCTGTTTCAACTGCTGCTGCGCCGCCAGGCTCTCCGCCAGCGCCAGCCGCTGTTCGCGCTGGTCAATCATCGCCTGCAGCCGCCGCTCATACTCGCGGTATTCCGCCAGCTTCTGCTGGCGCGGCGTCGCTGCGGGCCGTTCGCGGCGCGGGCGCAGCTGCTGCGTGTTCGCTTCGCGCTGCAGGGCGGCAATCTGATTTACCAGCTTCTCCGCCAGCCAGACGCGCTCTTGCGCATTCGACGAGGCGCAGAGCAGCTGCAGATTGCGTTCAATCTCCTGCAGATAGTCCGCCAGCCGCGTGCCGCTGGCGGTAAACAGCTGGCGGTCGAAGCGCGGCGTGCGGCAGTGACCGTCGGGATGGTGCGCGATCTGCGCTTTAAGCGCCGCCAGGCAGGCGGCCAGGCGCTGTTGTGTGGTGGCGTCCGCCATTATCTTTTCCTTATCTGTGCTAACGTAGCGCGCATGCAAAGGATTCAGGCAAGGCTATGCAACGTATTTTACTGCTGACTCTCGGCTGGCTGGCTATCATACTCGGCGCGCTGGGCATTGTATTACCATTATTACCGACCACGCCATTCGTGCTGCTGGCGGCCTGGTGCTTCGCCCGATCGTCGCCGCGCTTTCACCACTGGCTGCTGTGGCGTTCGCCTTTTGGCCGTTATCTGCGCCACTGGCAGCGCCACCGCGCGATGCCGCCGGGCGCGAAAGGGCGCGCCATGGCGCTGACGCTGGTGACCTTTTGCGTCTCGATCTGGCTGGTGAAAATTCTGTGGGTGCGCCTTTTTCTTGGCGTAATGCTCTGCTTTTTGCTGCTGATGATGTGGCGTATTCCTGTGGTGGCCGAATCGCCCGACGATCGCGCGCCGCCGCGATAAGGTTGCATTTAGCCGGCCATTTGCTTAGATTTGGGCATCTTCGTGCGTGGCTTCCCTTTTTTTACTCTCTGCGTCTGATTCATTTTGGAATCTGACGCTATGGAAGCTGCGCGATATAAAGTTTTTACCAGGCGTAACATTATGACCGCAACTGCGCAGCAGCTTGAATTCATTAAAGAGAGCATTAAAAGCATTCCGGATTACCCGAAACCCGGGATCCTCTTCCGCGACGTCACCAGCCTGCTGGAAGATCCGCAAGCCTACGCCGCGACCATCGCGCTGCTCGTCGAGCGCTACCGCGATCGTGGCATTACCAAAGTCGTCGGCACCGAAGCGCGCGGTTTCCTGTTCGGCGCGCCGGTCGCGCTGGGATTAGGCGTCGGCTTCGTACCGGTGCGCAAGCCTGGCAAACTGCCGCGCGAGACCTTCAGCGAAGCCTACGAGCTGGAATATGGCACCGATGCGCTCGAGCTGCACAAAGACGCCATTAAGCCTGGCGATGTGGTGCTGGTGGTAGACGATCTGCTGGCGACCGGCGGCACCATCGAAGCCACGGTCAAGCTGATCCGCCGCGCAGGCGGCGAGGTCAAAGACGCCGCGTTCGTGATTAACCTCTTCGATCTGACCGGCGAATCTCGCCTGAAAGCGCTGGGCGTCAACTGCTACAGCCTGGTCAACTTCCCGGGTCACTAAGTGACGATGGCCTCGCCGCGCGCGAGGCCAGCAAGTGATAGGCAATGCCCGCCGTCGCTGTTAAACTACTGCAACGATATACAGGGGTTGCAGCGCGTCTGCGCTCATCTTTCCAACCACATCCAGTGATCGAATCCACATGAGCTATCAGGTACTTGCGCGAAAATGGCGTCCCCAGGCATTTGCTGACGTTGTCGGTCAGGAACATGTCCTGACCGCGCTGGCGAATGGACTGTCACTGGGACGTCTCCATCATGCTTATCTCTTCTCCGGCACGCGCGGCGTGGGCAAAACCACTATCGCGCGCCTGCTGGCGAAGGGACTCAACTGCGAAACCGGCATCACCGCCACGCCTTGCGGCCAGTGCGACAACTGTCGCGAGATCGAACAGGGCCGCTTCGTCGATCTGATCGAGATCGACGCCGCGTCGCGCACCAAGGTGGAAGACACGCGCGATCTGCTGGACAACGTGCAGTATGCGCCCGCGCGCGGCCGATTTAAGGTCTATCTCATCGACGAAGTGCATATGCTGTCGCGCCACAGCTTCAACGCGCTGTTGAAAACGCTCGAAGAGCCGCCGTCGCACGTTAAATTCCTGCTTGCTACCACCGATCCGCAAAAGCTGCCGGTGACGATCCTCTCCCGCTGCCTGCAGTTTCATCTCAAGGCGCTGGACGTCGAACTGATCCGCAAACAGCTCGACTACGTGCTGCAGCAGGAGCAGATCGAAAACGAACCGCGCGCGCTGCAGCTGCTGGCGCGCGCCGCCGACGGCAGCATGCGCGACGCGCTTAGCCTGACCGATCAGGCGATTGCGATGGGACAGGGTGTAGTCAGCAGCCTCGTCGTCAGCCAGATGCTCGGCACGCTGGACGACGAGCAGCCGCTGGGCCTGATCGAGGCGCTGGTGGACGGCAGCGGCGAACAGGTGATGACGCTGCTCAACCAGGCCGCGTCGCGCGGCGTGGAGTGGGAAGCGCTGCTGGTGGAGATGCTGCGTTTGCTGCACCGCATCGCCATGGTGCAGCTGCTGCCCGGCTCGATCAGCGATGAAGAAGAGAGCCACGCGCCGCGCCTGCGCGAACTGGCTCGCGTGGTGCCGCCCGCCGACGTTCAGCTCTACTATCAGACGCTGCTGATGGGGCGTAAAGATCTGCCGCTGGCGCCTGACCGCCGCATGGGGGTCGAAATGACCCTGCTGCGCGCGCTGGCGTTCCATCCGCAAACGGCGATAGCGGAACCGGCAGCGCGCCCAACCATGACGCCGCAGGCGGAGCCGTCCGCCGCCGCCGCACAGCCGCAGACGCACGCTGCCGCGCCGCCGCAGCATGCCGCTGCCGCGCAGCCGCAGATGGCGCCGCCCGCGACGGCGCAGGAACGGGTCGCGCCGCCGGTCGCCGCACCGCCGGCCGCTGCGCCTGACGGCTCGTTTTCCGATACCACCAGCCAGCTCCTGCAGGCGCGCACCCAGCTGCTGCGCCAGGGGGCCAGCAAACCAAAAAAGAGTGAGCCGGCAGCGTCCCTGACGCGGCCGGCTACCTCCGCGCTGGAGCGCCTGGCCTCCGTTACCGAACGCGCGCAGGCGGCGCGTCCGCGCGAGACGGCGCCGGCGAAAAAAGAGGCGTACCGCTGGAAAGCGCAGTCGCCGGTTCAGGCGGCGCCTGAACCGGTCGCGACGCCAAAAGCCTTGCGTTCGGCGCTTGAGCATGAGAAAACCCCTGAGCTGGCGGCGCGCCTGATGGAAGAAGCGCAGCAGCGCGATCCCTGGGCGGCGGAAGTCGCCGCGCTGCCGCTGCCGAAGCTGGTGCAGCAGCTGGCGCTGAACGCCTGGAAAGAGCGTACCGAGCAGGGCGTCTGTCTGCATTTGCGCTCCACGCAGCGTCATCTCAACTCCGCGTCGGCGCAGCAGGTGCTGGCTGCCGCGCTGAGCGACGCCGCCGGACAGCCCGTTGAATTGACTATCATTGAAGATGATAATCCTGCGGTAATGACGCCACTCGAGTGGCGACAGGCCATTTATGAAGAGAAGCTGGCGCAGGCGCGCCAGTCTATCATTAGTGATACCCACATCCAGACGCTGCGCCGGTTCTTCGACGCCGATCTGGATGAAGAGAGTATCCGACCCGTTTGACCACGCTGCCGCTGTCTTATGGATAGCGATGCGGCCTTAGCTGAGAGAGAAAACTATGTTTGGTAAAGGCGGACTGGGCAACCTGATGAAGCAGGCCCAGCAGATGCAAGACAAAATGGCCAAAGTTCAGGAAGAGATCGCCGCGCTGGAAGTGACCGGCGAATCGGGCGCGGGCCTGGTGAAAGTCACCATCAACGGCGCGCACAACTGCCGCCGCGTGGAGATCGATCCCAGCCTGCTGGAAGATGACAAAGATATGCTGGAAGATCTGGTCGCCGCCGCATTCAACGATGCCGCTCGCCGTATCGACGAAACGCAGAAAGAGAAAATGGCCTCTGTTTCCTCGGGCATGCAGCTGCCGCCCGGCTTCAAGATGCCGTTCTGATGCAAACCAGTCCACTGCTTGAATCTCTGATGGAGGCGCTGCGCTGCCTGCCCGGCGTTGGGCCGAAGTCGGCGCAGCGCATGGCGTTTCAGCTGCTGCAGCGCGATCGCAGCGGTGGCATGCGGCTGGCGCAGGCGTTAACGCGCGCCATGTCCGAAATCGGCCACTGCGCCGACTGCCGCACCTTCACCGAGCAGGAAATTTGCACCATCTGCGCCAATCCGCGGCGTCAGCAGAACGGGCTAATCTGCGTGGTGGAGAGCCCGGCGGATATTCACGCCATCGAGCAGACCGGCCAGTTCGCCGGCCGCTACTTTGTGCTGATGGGCCACCTTTCCCCGCTGGACGGCATCGGCCCGCAGGATATCGGGCTGGATCGGCTTGAGCAGCGGCTGGAGAAAGAGCCCCTGAAAGAGGTGATCCTCGCCACCAACCCCACGGTTGAGGGCGAAGCGACCGCCAACTACATCGCCGAGCTATGCGGCCAGTATGGCGTCGAGGCGAGCCGCATCGCTCACGGCGTGCCGGTTGGCGGCGAGCTGGAGATGGTGGACGGCACCACGCTCTCCCATTCGCTGGCGGGACGCCACAAGATTACTTTTTAGACGCTTGCCGACGTCGTTAACGACGTCGGCTTGAAATTTTCCGCACCATCCCCACATCAACCTCAACGTTCGTTCAACCTGATTCCGTTGAGGTAACAATGACCATGAAAGGACAAGAGACGCGTGGCTTTCAGTCAGAGGTAAAACAGCTTCTGCACCTGATGATCCATTCCCTCTATTCAAACAAAGAGATTTTCCTGCGCGAGCTGATTTCCAACGCCTCGGACGCCGCTGACAAGCTGCGCTTCCGCGCGCTGTCGGACGCCAGCCTCTATGAAGGCGACGGCGAGCTGCGCGTGCGTCTCTCTGTGGATAAGGACAAACGCACCCTGACGCTGTCGGACAACGGTATCGGCATGCGTCGCGACGAGGTGATTGAGAACCTGGGCACCATCGCCAAATCTGGCACCAAATCTTTCCTTGAATCGCTGGGCTCAGACCAGGCGAAAGACAGCCAGCTGATCGGCCAGTTCGGCGTCGGCTTCTACTCGGCGTTCATCGTGGCGGACAAAGTGTCGGTGCGCACTCGCGCGGCCGGCGCGGCGGCTGACGAGGGCGTGTTCTGGGAGTCGGCGGGCGAAGGCGACTATACCATCGCCGATATCACCAAAGCCGATCGCGGCACCGAAATTACGCTGCATCTGCGCGAAGGCGAAGATGAGTTCCTCGACGCCTGGCGCGTGCGCAGCATTATCGGCAAATATTCCGATCACATCGCGCTGCCGGTAGAGATTGAAAGCAAAGACGAAGAGAACGACACCACCACCTGGGAGAAGATCAACAAAGCCCAGGCGCTGTGGACGCGCAACAAGTCTGACATCAGCGACGAAGAGTACAACGAGTTCTATAAGCATATCGCGCACGACTTTAGCGATCCCGCCATCTGGAGCCATAACCGCGTCGAGGGCAAGCAGGAGTACACCAGCCTGCTCTATATCCCGTCGCGCGCGCCGTTCGATATGTGGAATCGCGATCACAAGCACGGCCTGAAGCTCTATGTGCAGCGCGTCTTTATCATGGATGACGCCGAGCAGTTCATGCCGAACTACCTGCGCTTCGTGCGCGGCCTGATCGACTCCAGCGATCTGCCGCTGAACGTGTCGCGCGAGATCCTGCAGGACAGCCGCGTGACCCAGACCCTGCGCGGCGCGCTGACGAAGCGCACGCTGCAGATGCTGGAGAAGCTGGCCAGGGACGACGCCGAGAAATACCAGACATTCTGGAAAGAGTTCGGTCTGGTGCTGAAAGAGGGCCCGGCGGAAGACAGCGCCAATCAGGAAGCGATCGCGAAGCTGCTGCGCTTCGCCTCGACGCACAACGACAGCGCCGAGCAAAATGTGTCGCTGGAAGCGTACGTGAGCCGCATGGTGGAAGGTCAGGAGAAGATCTACTACATCACTGCCGACAGCTACGCCGCCGCGAAGAGCAGCCCGCATCTGGAGCTGTTCCGCAAGAAAGGCATCGAGGTGCTGCTGCTCTCCGACCGTATCGACGAATGGATGATGAGCTACCTTACCGAGTTCGACGGCAAGGCGTTCCAGTCGGTCAGCAAGGCGGACGAGTCGCTGAGCAAGCTGGCGGATGATGAGAGCGAAGAGCAGAAAGAGGCGGAGAAAGCGCTGGAGCCGTTCGTGGATCGCGTGAAAACGCTGCTGGGCGACCGCGTGAAAGAGGTGCGTCTGACGCATCGTCTGACCGATACGCCCGCTATCGTTACCACCGACGCCAACGAAATGAGCACCCAGATGGCGAAGCTGTTCGCCGCGGCGGGCCAGGCGGTGCCGGAAGTGAAGTATATCTTCGAGATCAATCCGGACCATCAGCTGGTGAAACGCGTGGCGGATACCCAGGACGACGCGCGCTTCGGCGAATGGGTCGAGCTGCTGCTGGATCAGGCGCTGCTGGCCGAGCGCGGCACGCTGGACGATCCTAACCAGTTTATCCGTCGGATGAATCAGCTGCTGACGGCGTAAGCTCGCAGCTACAGACATAAAGGCCGGTGCGTATGCATCGGCCTTTTTTTTACAGCGGTGCTGTCGCGGGTGCCCAGTATGACTTTACTGCTGCGCCGCCTCGCGCAGCCAGTCGCGAAACAGCGTAATCTCCCCGTCGTTGCGCCGCGACTCCTTGGTCATCATCCAGGTCGCGCGATCGGCGCGCACAAAGCCGAGCGGGGCGATCAGCGTTCCCTCCTCAAGCTCTTTGCGCACCAACAGCCGCGGCGCCACAATCACGCCCAGCCCGTTTTTCGCCGCCTGAATGCCGAGCGTCAGATTGTCGAAATGCTTGCCCGACCAGAAATTGCCGCGCACCTCGGCGTTTTTCGACCACTCCGCCCAGGCGTGCAGGCGCGTATCGACGTGGAGCAGGGGAAGCGCAGCGAGATCCTGCGCGCAACGAAAGCGCGAGGCGAACAGCGGCGCGCAGAGCGGGCCAAGATAGTCGTCGCCGATCAGCGTCGCGTCGATATCCCCTTCGGGCGGCTGCTCATAGCTGAGGATCAGCACGTCGATATGCTCGCTGCGCAGCTGGCTTAGCTCCATCTGCCCCTGAAAGTGGATCTCGATGTCGGGATAGCGCTGATAAAAGGTGCTGATGCGCGGGATCAGCCACTGCGACAAAAAGCTCGGCGCGCAGGATAGACTGAGATGATGGCGCATGCCGGTGCGAATGCTGGCGCAGGTGGTGGAGAGTTCGCTAAAGGCTTTTTGACAGCTGAGCAGCAGACGCTCGCCGTGCGAGGTTAACTTCACGCGTCCGTTGGTGCGCACGAAAAGCGGCTTGCCCATCCAGCTCTCCAGCTGACGAATCTGATGGCTTACGGCGCTGTGCGTGACGTGCAGGTGCTCGGCCGCCACGCTAAAGCTGCTATGCAGCGCCGCCTGGTGAAAATGGTGCAGCGCCCTTAGCGGAGGTAGCCGGGTCATACTCATCCCCTGTGTAAAAACCTAACAGGGATTGTCAGTTTATATCATTTTAAAGTCCAGCCGCATTCCGCTAACCTGGCCCGCTGATTATAGCGGGTTGACTGTCAGGCAAAGCTATGCGTGGTCTGCTGTTGCCGCCATCACCTGACCGATAAAAGAGAACCACGACGCGATGGCATTTCATCCCTGGGCCGATCGACCTTCCGAGGCGCGAGACCGGTTACGCACCCTGTTGTCACGGCATTACCGGCTGGAGCAGTATGATTTGTTCTTCGCCCCTTCGCTGCATGTGGCGCGCATCCTGCTTTCCCAGCTGTTTCTGCGCCAGGAGCAGGCGCGCAATCAGACGCGCTACGCTACCCACTATCCTGTGACGGAGCTGAACGTCTTGCCTGCCGTGCCGCTGATGGCGGGGAATATCAATTTCGTCGAGCACGTGGCGCTGCCGCAAGGCCGCGTGCGACCGCTGCAAGCAGCCATGCAGCAGGGCGTGCTCGACGCCAGCGAAAGCTTCGCCAGCGTGCTGCATGACGAGGTGATCGCTTACGCCGGCCTCTTCGTGGCGCGTCTCGACCGCCATGCCGATCTGCCGGGCGGCCTGGTGCTGGTGGCGCTGCGCACCGCCGACTTCAGCACCCTGGTGCGCAGCGAGCTGCGCCTGTTCGAACAGGGCCTGCCGCTGGCCGCGTCGGTGCTGGCCGCGCTGGGCCGTCTGCGCGAGCAGGGCTGGCGGCCTTACAATCAGGCCTGCGTCGGGGCGATCGGGCTTAACGCGCCGCAGCCGCTCGCCTCCAGCCATACGCCGGGCATGCCGTTCGCCAGCTTTTCGCTGCCGCCGAGGCTGCTGGCCGCGCTAACTCCCGCCAGCGATCTGGAGCTGTGGCCGCAGCAGGGCTATCTGCTGGTGCGCGCCAGCCAGCGCGGCGGCGCGCGCAAGCAAACCAACCTGACGCCGCACATCCTCAGGCGCGTTCAGGCGCTGTTCAATCCCGGCGGTGAATCTGAAAAAAGCGAGTAGCTGCGCCTGCCCGCCGCCGTTTATGGAGAAACGGGCTGCCGTCGCCGGCAAGGAAGCCGCGCCTTTCTTGTGGTGAGCGGGTCATAATGGTATGGTCTTCGCCTTCTAGATTGATCAATGCGATTCGCAAGGGGATTTACGCAATGCGTATTATTCTGCTCGGTGCTCCGGGCGCAGGTAAGGGCACTCAGGCTCAGTTCATCATGGAGAAATACGGCATTCCGCAAATCTCCACGGGCGATATGTTGCGTGCGGCGGTTAAAGCCGGCACCGAGCTCGGCAATCAGGCGAAAGCCATTATGGACGCCGGTAAACTGGTCACTGACGAGCTGGTTATCGCGCTGGTAAAAGAGCGTATCGCGCAGGAAGACTGCAAAAACGGTTTTCTGCTGGACGGTTTCCCACGCACCATCCCGCAGGCAGACGCCATGAAAGAAGCGGGCATTAAAATCGACTGCGTGCTGGAGTTCGCGGTGCCGGACGAGCTGATTGTCGATCGCATCGTCGGCCGCCGCGTGCATGCGCCGTCAGGCCGCGTTTATCACGTAAAATACAATCCGCCGAAGGTGGAGGGTCAGGACGACGTCACCGGCGAAGAGCTGACCACGCGTAAAGACGATCAGGAAGAGACCGTACGCAAGCGCCTGGTGGAATACCATCAGCTGACCGCGCCGCTGATTGCCTACTACAGCAAAGAAGCGGAGGCGGGCAACACCGCTTACCACAAAATCGACGGCACTCAGCCGGTCGCTGAGGTCAGCAAGCAGCTGGCGCGCATTCTCGGCTAACGCCGTTGGGGCTGGCAGTGCCAGCCCCTTTTGCAGTAATTGCTTTTCCCTCTCCCGCTTTCCGCTACAATTCCTCCTGTTTTCACGCATCTTCGCTATCAAGGAATAACAATGAGGCAAGACAAGCCCGGCGTGTTACTGGTAAATCTCGGTACGCCAGACGCCCCCACAACCGCCGCTGTAAAGCGCTATCTGAAACAGTTTCTCAGCGATCCCCGCGTCGTCGATACGCCGCGCTGGCTCTGGTGGCCAATCCTTAATGGCGTCATTCTGCCGTTTCGCTCGCCGCGAGTGTCGAAGCTCTACGCCTCCGTCTGGATGGAGGGGGGCTCGCCGCTGATGGTCTATAGCAAGCAGCAGCGCGAGGCGCTGGCGGCGCGCGTCGATATGCCGGTGGCGCTGGGAATGAGCTACGGCAACCCCAGCCTGCAGAGCGCGGTGGACAGCCTGATGGCGCAGGGCGTCACGCGCCTGATCGTGCTGCCGCTCTACCCGCAGTTCTCCTGCTCCACGGTGGCGGCGGTCTGGGATGGTCTCTACAGCGCCTTCAAAACCGCGCGCACCCTGCCGGATATCAACTTTATCCGCGACTACGCCGAACATCCGGCCTATATCGCCGCGCTGAAAGCCTCTGTAGAGCGCTCTTTCGCGGCCCACGGCCAGCCGGATCTGCTGGTGCTCTCCTATCACGGCATCCCGCAGCGCTTCGCCAGAGAGGGCGACGATTATCCGCTGCGCTGCGCCGACACCACGGCGCTGCTGCAGCAGGCGCTGGGCCTGCGCGACGATCAAATTATGATGACCTTCCAGTCGCGCTTTGGCCGCGAACCCTGGCTTCAGCCCTACACTGACGAAACCATGCAGGGTCTGGCGAAGAAGGGCATTAAGCATGTGCAGGTGATGAGCCCGGGCTTCGCCTCTGACTGCCTGGAAACGCTGGAGGAGATCAACGAACAGAACCGCGAGTTCTTCCTGCATGGCGGCGGCGAAAAGTTCGAATATATTCCAGCGCTAAACGCTGACGCAGCCCACATTGAGATGATGGTGCAGCTGGTGAACGCGCGTCGTTAAAGCCGCGGCGGAGAATGTGCTATCATCCTCCGCCTGTTTTTCTGACGGCGCCCATCATGAAATTTCCCGGCAAACGCAAATCCAAACACTATTTTCCCGTTAGCGCTCGCGATCCCTTGCTGCACGCCGCCTCGCAGGAGGTGGAAGAGGGTAGCTGGGTTGTGGGAATCGATCAGACGCTGGTGGATATCGAAGCCAAAGTCGATGACGCCTTTCTGGTTCGCTACGGCCTGAGCGCCGGGCACTCCCTGGTCATCGCCGACGACGTTGCCGAAGCGCTCTACCGCGAGCTGCTGCGCGATAACCTGATTAGCCACCAGTTCGCCGGCGGCACCATCGGCAATACGCTGCACAACTACTCGGTGCTGGCCGATGACCGGTCGGTGCTGCTCGGCGTGATGTGCAGCAATATTCAGATCGGCGGTTACGCCTATCGCTACCTCTGCAACACCTCCAGCCGGGTCGATCTCAACTATCTGCAGGGCGTCGACGGCGCCATTGGCCGCTGCTTTACCCTGATCGACGAGCAGGGCGAGCGTACCTTCGCCATCAGTCCGGGGCAGATGAACCAGCTGCGCGGCGAAAGCATTCCCGAAGCGGTCATCGCTGGCGCGTCGGCGCTGGTGCTCACCTCTTACCTGGTGCGCTGCGGCGAAGGCGAGCCGATGCCGCAGGCTACCCTGCAGGCGATTGAGTACGCGAAACGCCACAATGTGCCGGTGGTGCTGACGCTGGGCACGAAGTATGTTATCGGCGACAACCCGCAGTTCTGGCGCGACTTCCTGCGCGACCACGTCACTATCGTGGCGATGAACGAAGAGGAAGCGCTGGCGCTGACCGGGGAATCGGATCCGCTTCGCGCGGCCGATATGGCGCTGGAGTGGGTCGACCTGGTGCTCTGCACCGCCGGTCCGACCGGCCTCTATATGGCGGGCTACACCGAGGAGGCGTTCAAGCGCAAAACCAATCATCCGCTGCTGCCTGGCGCGATCGCCGAGTTCAACCAGTATGAGTTCAGCCGCGCGATGCGTCAGCAGGCGTGCGAGCAGCCGCTACGCATCTTCTCCCATATCGCGCCCTATATGGGCGGACCGGAGAAGATCATGAACACCAACGGCGCGGGCGACGGCGCGCTGGCGGCGCTGCTGCACGACATCACGGCGAATAACTACCATCGGCAGAACGTGCCGAATTCCAGCAAGCATGCGCGCGAATACCTGACCTATTCGTCGCTGGCGCAGGTGTGCAAATACGCCAACCGCGTCAGCTATCAGGTGCTTAACCAGCATTCGCCGCGCCTGACGCGCGGCCTGCCGGAGCGTGAAGACAGCCTTGAAGAGTCCTACTGGGATCGTTAAGCCTTGAGGGAAGCGGGCAGGCGCCTGCCGGAGCCTGCTTTCTCTCCGCGCGGACGCCTTGGTAAAACGGCGATCTGACGCTTAAATCGGGCACTCGCGTACGATAGGGCGCTCGGCGATCTCTGCCTCAAGCATATGCAGCATGCTGCTGGCGATCTCGCGCTCGCCCATCACGACGCGCGTAGCGCCGCGCGCCATAATGTACTCCACCTCGTCGTCGTAGTGCGCGCGCGCGATAATCTCGATGTCGTTAAACTTCTCGCGCGCGGTGGTGACGATCTCGCCCGACTCGAAGCCGTTGGGAATGGTCAGCAGCAGCCAGCGCGCGCAGTCGAGCCGCGCCAGCTCCATGGTCTCGGCGCGCACCGCATTGCCGAGCACCGCACGAATGCCCTGTTCGCGCAGCGCCTCGACGCGCGCGCGCGAGTTCTCCACGACGACGAAAGGCACCTCCGCCTCCAGCAGTTTCTGGCCCAGCAGGCTGCCGACCCGGCCATACCCGACGATGACCGCGTGGTGGCAGATATCCACCGGAATCTGCATCTCCTCCTCGACCGCCTCTTCCTGCGTCTGCGCCTGACGACTTTCGCTCCTCGCCAGAAAACGCTCCAGCAGGCTGAACAGGATAGGGTTGAGCATAATCGAGAGGATGGCCGCCGCCAGCACCAGGTTACGCCCCTCGCTGCTGAGCAGGTTGAGGGAGATGCCGAGGCCGGCCAGAATAAAGGCGAATTCGCCGATCTGCGCCAGGCTGACGGAGATGGTCAGCGCGGTGCGGCGCGAATGACCCAGCAGCGTCACCAGCAGCCAGGCGGCGGCAGATTTGCCCAGCACCACAATCACCAACGCGCCAAGCACCGCCAGCGGCTGCTCCACCAGAATCATCGGATCGAACAGCATGCCTACCGAGACGAAAAAGAGCACCGCAAAAGCGTCGCGCAGCGGCAGCGTATCGTGGGCGGCGCGATGGCTCAGCTCTGACTCGTTCAGCACCATACCGGCGAAGAAGGCGCCGAGGGCGAAAGAGACGTCGAAAAATTCTACCGCGCCGAAGGCGATGCCGAGCGCCAGCGCCAGCACCGCCAGAGTAAACAGCTCGCGCGAGCCGGTGGCGGCGCTTTTCGCCAGGATCCAGGGCACTGCGCGACGGCCGACCACCATCATCAGCACCATAAAGGCGGCGACCTTGCCGATGGTCAGCAGCAGATCCCACGCCAGCAGCTGCGGGCTGGCGTTGCCCTGTTCCAGCATGCCGGCAATGGCGGGCAGCAGCACCAGCGTCAGCACCATCACCAGATCCTCGACGATCAGCCAGCCGATAGCGATCTGGCCGCGCTGGCTGTCAATCAGCTGACGCTCTTCCAGGGCGCGCAGCAGCACTACGGTGCTGGCGGTGGAAAGACAGAGACCGAACACCAGTCCGGTCATCAGCGACCAGCCCAGCCAGGCGGAGAGGCCCATTCCCAGCAGCGTAGCGACGGCGATCTGCGCCACCGCGCCGGGAATGGCGATACTCTTTACCGCCATTAAGTCCTTCAGCGAAAAGTGCAGTCCGACGCCGAACATCAGCAGAATAACGCCCAGCTCCGCCAGCTCAGGCGCAAGATTGGTATCGGCGACAAAACCCGGCGTAAAAGGTCCGGCCAGCACGCCCGCCAGCAAATAGCCGACCAGCGGCGAAATACGCAGCCGCTGTGCGAGCATGCCAAGGAGAAACGCCAGGACCAGTCCCCCGACAATGGTGGTGATCAGCGGTGTGGTGTGATGCATGCCTGTCTCCTTGTGTGCAAATGTATCTGCCTGTAACAATTAAGTTTAAAGCAATGTCTTCATTTTCGCTGTGCTATTTGCGGGATGATAATAAAAAATTTTAAAAAAAAGAGGAAAGCGGAATCGAACGGCTGTTTTTCTCTGTTTTCTTCAATTCAGGCTGCACTAAAGCAAGCTGGCGCGGCGCGCGATAACAATATCTTGCGGAAAAAAGGCCGCTTAATGACGATTATCGCGCTGTAATGTGCAAGGATCGGGATTAATTAGGCTCAGGCGCGGCTATGCTGGCCGCTCAGGCGCTTCGCTTGTTTTTGCCAGGGCGTATCAGGACCCGTTTAGTGCCAGCAATAACGGTGTTTCATCTTGAGTTAAACAGTGGAATATGCGACACAGTGGGTCAGCATGCTGACACCACCCGGAACGGGACTGCGTAAAATAAGGAGACAGGCTTTGCTGTTATCACGATGGGCTGCCACCGGCCTTGCGCTGCTGGCGCTGACCCCCATGCTTTCTCAGGCCGCCGAGCCGGATCGCACTTACCGCTTTAGCATTCTCCACACCAACGACCAGCACGGCCATTTCTGGTACAGCGCGCAGGGCGAATATGGCCTGGCGGCGCAAAAGACCTTAATGGATACGCTGCGCTACGACGTGCAGGCCAAAGGCGGCGGCGCGCTGATCCTCTCGGCGGGCGACGTCAATACCGGCGTGCCGGAGTCGGACGCGCTGGAGGCGGAGCCCGATATTCGCGGCATGAACCTGATCGGCTATGACGCGATGGCGCTCGGCAACCACGAGTTTGACCATCCGCTCGAGGTGCTGCGCAAGCAGGAGAGCTGGGCGCGCTTTCCTTTTCTCGCCGCCAACCTTTACCAGAAAAGCACCGGCCAGCGGCTCTTCAAGCCCTGGGCGATTTTCAATCGTATGGGGTTGAAGATCGCCGTGCTGGGCCTGGCGACGCCCGATACCGCCAGGCTGGCGAATCCGGCGCATCTGCGCGATATCGAGTTCCGCGATCCGGTGAGCGAAACGGAAAAAGCGGTGGCGGAGCTGCGCGCAGGCGAGAAGCCTGACGTTATCGTGGTGCTGAGCCATCTCGGCTATGACGACAACGGCGAGCACGGCAGCAACGCCCCCGGAGACGTGACGCTGGCGCGCAGCCTGCCGCCCGGCACCGTCGCGATGATCGTCGGCGGCCATTCGCACGATACGCTTTGCATGGCGAAAGAGAACGAACGGGTAAAAGCCTGGCAGCCAGGCGCAGCCTGCCAGCCGGACAAGCAGAACGGCGTCTGGATTATGCAGGCGGGAGAGTGGGGCGAATATGTAGGGCGCGGCGATTTTACCTGGCGCAACGGCGAGGTGGCGCTGGAGTCCTACGCGCTGGTGCCGGTCAACCTGAAGCATCAGATCAAAAACGCAGACGGCAGCGAAACCTGGCTGACGTATCAGCAGGAGATCCCCAGGAATACCGCCATGATGAAGCTGCTGATGCCTTATCAGAAACGGGCCGAAGCACGTCTCAACGTCGCTGTCGGCAGCGCGGCGGGGCCGTTTGACGGCGAACGCGAGCAGGTGCGTTTTACCCAGACCAATCTCGGGCAGCTGATTCTGCGCGCGCAGATGGCGAAAACGCAGGCGGACTTCGCCGTAATGAGCGGCGGCGGCATTCGCGCCTCGCTGCCGGCAGGCAAGCTGAGCTGGCGCGATCTGCTGCAGGTGCAGCCTTTCGGCAATCAGGTGGTGTCGGTGACGCTGACCGGCGCCGAGGTGAAGAAGTATCTCGACGTGGTGGCGAACATTAAGCCTGATACGGGCGGCTTCGCGCAGTTCGCGCACGTCAGCCTGGTGGCGGACGGCAGCACGGTAAGCGACGTGCGGATAAACGGCCAGCCGCTGCAGGAGGATAAAACCTACCGCATGGCGACCAACAGCTTTAACGCCGCAGGCGGCGACGGCTATCCGCGCCTCGATACCCATCCGGGCTATCAGAATCCGGGGAATATCGACGCCGAGGTGCTGCGCGACTATGTGAAAGCCCATTCGCCGCTAAAAGCCACCGACTATGCGCCGACGGATGCGATCCACAGGCTCACGGAAGCGGAGAAAAAGGCGCGTGAGAAGTCACGCAAGCGCAGCTATCCGCAGATGATTCTGGCGTGGCTCTGGCCATGGGGACGGGAAACGGCGCATAACGCGCCGTAATCCCGGCGGGATAATCACGCGGGGGTAGGGCCCGAGCGCAACGTCCATGGCTTCCAGGCTCGCTCTGCCCGTGCAGATGCGCACCTCATTCAGGAGGTGCGCCCGTTGCCGGACCAACGCGCTGCGTTGTTCAAAAACGCTCCCGGCGTGTTCTCCTTGCCGCGGGACGCTTTGCTCCTCGGCCCATGCTGCCCGCAGTTTGATAGCCTGGCCGTCTGAGAGGTCAGGCCTCGCAGGCTTTACGTTCGAACCAGCGCGGGCGCAGCCTGTCCCAGACCCAGTTATAGGCCATGGTGTAGGGCAGGAAAAACAGGAAAAAGGCCACCTCCAGCAGAAACGCCTGCCACAGCGAAATGCCGAGCATCCACGCGGCAATCGGCAAACCGATCAAAATAAAGCCGCCTTCAAAAAGCAGCGCGTGCAGGGCGCGGATCAGCACGCCGCGATGAATTCTGCCTGGCGGACAAATACGGTCGAAAATGGCGTTGTAAATCATATTCCACAGCATCGCGACGGTTGAGAGCATCAGCGCCAGCGCGCCCATCTCAAACAACGGCTTATCCATCGCCCAGGCAGCCAGCGGCGAAACGGTAAGGATCGCCAGAGTTTCAAACCCCAGCGCATGTAAAAAGCGTTCTTTCAGCGAACGGGTACGCATCATCAACCTCCAACAGTAAGGCACGCATTCTGGCATCTCCGGATGATAAGATAAAATGATGACCTATCGATAAAAGCGATGGATGAAATGCGTTACTCACCGGAATCCCTTGAAGCTTTTGTGCAGACCGTCAGCAGCGGCTCCTTTTCCGCCGCGGCGCGCGCGCTGGGCAAAAGCCAGTCAACTATCAGCACGGCGATCGCCGGGCTGGAGGACGATCTCGGCTTTAAGCTGTTCGATCGCAGCGGGCGTCAGCCGATCCTGACCGATCAGGGCAGGGGCGCGCTGGCGCAGGTGCAGCAGATCCTGGCGGCCAGCGAGCGGCTCGACGCTCTGGCTATCCGTCTGGCGCAGGGGGTTGAGCCGCGCCTCAGCTTCGCCGTATCGGACTTCTGGCAGACCCAGCATCATGAGCAGCTATTGAAACAGTTCGACGCGCGTTTTCCGGAGATCGAACTGGAGTGCATGATCGCCGAAGATGAAGACGTGCTGGATCTGCTACAGGCGGGGCGGGTACATCTGGGCGTGGTGCGCGCCCAGCCCGCGCTGCCGCCCGATATCGCCGTCGCACGGCTGCAGGTCAATGCGGAAATGGCCATCTATATTCATCGCGATCACCCGCTGGCGCAGCGCGCCGGCCTCACGGAGAGCGCGCTGGAGCAGGTGCGGCAGCTGCGGCTCAACACCTGGGTTGAACCGCACGCGATTGCGCCGCCGGGACGTGTCTGGTCGGCGCCGACCTATTTGCTGCTGCTGGAAATGGCGGAGCAGGGATTTGGCTGGAGCGTTCTGCCGCGCTGGCTGGTCACGCAGTTTGGTCATGGGCTACTGCAGGAGCTTGCGCTGCCGGGCTGGCCGCAGCAAATCGCGGTAGAGGCGATCTGGTCGCGCCGCAATCCGCCGGGACCGGCGGGACGCTGGATGATCGACCAGCTTTGCGCCCAGCCGCGCAGCTAGTCGCGTCGCGCGATATCCGCCAGCGGCGCGTCGAGCAGGCGCGCCAGATCCTGCGCCGCCAGCTCCAGATCCAGGCCGCGCTTGCCGCCCGAAACGAAAATAGTGGTGAAGTCGGCGGCGGAGCGGTCAATCACCGTCGGCAGCCGCTTTTTCTGGCCCAGCGGGCTGATACCGCCAACCAAATAGCCGGTCACGCGCTGCGCCAGCTGTGGATCGGCCATATCCGCTTTTTTCGCGCCTAACGCTTTCGCCACCTTTTTCAAATCGAGCTGGCTGGCGACTGGCGTAACCGCCACCGCCAGATGTTTCGCGTCGCCGTTAAGCGCGACCAGCAGCGTTTTATAGACCTGCCGCGCGTCCAGGTTAAGTTTGCGCACCGCCTCGTCCCCAAAACTGGTTTCCTGAGCGTCATGCTCATAGGGATGAAGGGTAAAGGCGACCTTTTGTTTTTCCAGCAGTTTTACGGCAGGCGTCATAAACTTCTCCTTATAGGAAAAATCCCATTCCTAAATTAAATAAATTAATAGTGGCGAAAGTTTGTGCTTTGCGTAAGAATGGTCTCCGCGCCGGCCGAAAGGCTGAGCGATAACCAAAATCATAAACAAATTCCTCTTTAACGGGCCGATAGCAATACCGGCCTGCTTTTTTTCTAGCGCCGTAAAAGCTCGGGCAGATTCTCGCCGCCGTAGAGATGCAGCGCGCCCACCGCCACCACGTAATGTCCGGCCGGCAAGGCTCGCAGCCGATCGCACCACTGCGCGTTGCGCTGTGCGATCAGCGTATCATTGAGCGCCGTGCTGAAGGTCGAGGGTAAAGCGATGCGCGGCTCACGCGGCGGCGTATCCAGCCACCAGCTCACCATCATCTGCAGCAGCCGCGCATTGGTATGCCAGTGCGTCAGCGTATCTTTCAGCAGCGCCATGCCGTCATCCGGCAGGGACTTCAGCAGTGCGATTTGCGTCTCCGCGCCTTCCAGCTCAATGACCGGCTTATTCAGCTTTTTCGCCGCCTGCAGCAGCTGAAAGTCGATGCCGTAGTCGGGGCGCAGACCCAGCCGCTGCGCCTGCTGCGCCTGCAGCATCAGCGCGATTTGCCAGGCGGGCAGGGCGTCGAACATCGTCAGCGACAGGTGCAGTTCGCCGCACAGCGCCGCCAGCCGCGCCTGCTCGTCCGGCGCCAGGCGCGTCTCCAGCGGTTCGCGCGGGTCGACATCGTCGAACGGCGAGTCGCCCTGCGTAATATCCGCCTCGACAATCAAGGCATCCGCCTTATCCAGTAGCCGCAGCAGACGCGCAGGCAACGGCTGCATATCGCGCGTGCCCATATGAATGCTGCCGACCAGATGCAGCAGGCGATCGTCCAGCCGAATATCCTGAGCTGGCCAGCGATAGCTGGCGGGAAAGAGTCGGCCTACCAGCCCCTGCACACTGCGCCACATGCTGCCTGTCATTCCCCGTCCTTACTGAGTCAAAACGCCATGCTAGCGATTCCCGCCGC
>NZ_MLJJ01000015.1 GCF_002095575.1 Pantoea septica
CCCGCGCATGATACCTGCTTTTCACCATAATGAACATCAACCGCCCGAATGTTTGGCCGTATTCAATGATTTACATTGCGACTTTCCAGCCAGCCAAATTAATATGGGAACGCATAAAATATGATCATTTTATGTTTTTAATTTTCATTAAATTTCAAATGGTTAAATTATGCATCAAGCCAAATGTCGGTCTGCGGTTAAATGCAGCGCCGGCAAGCTGTGAAAATTATTCACCTGCTGCTTTAAATAATATCCCGTTGATGAATCGGCCGCGCTGACGCTTCGTTTACGCAGGTAAATGGCGGGCTGTGATATACTGATGCACGGCTGTGCGGAACATGCCGGCACGATCGATTAACCCCCAAGGAGAACACGATGAGCGATGAAGAATTTGTTACCTCGCACGACACGCTAAAGCTGGCCGACGAAGTCGCCTGTCTGAAAATGATGGTGACGCTGATTCTGAAAGGAATGGGCCAGGCGGATGCCGGCAAAGTGATTATTAATATGGAACGCTACGTGAAGACTCTGGGTGATAAGCCGCAGGCGGAAGTGTTTAGCAATACCATCAAACAGATTAAAACCGCGTATCGTCAGTGATGCGTTCGCCCCCGCCTGACGCGGGGGCGCGCTGTCAGGTGTGCGACTGCCAGTTGACAGAGACGCCCAGTGACGGCAACACCTCTTCCGGGCTGAAGCGCCGCGTGCCGCGATACTTTTCCGCCAGCGCCGGCTGCGCCACTGGAATGCGAATGGCGAACAGGTTGTCTTCCGACTGAATCAAGCCCGGCGTGAGCGGCTCATAGGCGACCTGGTGATCCTCAAACATCTTCTCCAGCATCGGCGTCGCCGAGCTAATCAAATACTCCATGCCGTTGAGTTCAGCGAGCTGTACTGCGTGCCATAAGAGGTTGAACGGCAGTTCCGCGTCCACTTCCAGCTTCGCCGAGAAGCGCGACATCTCCCACACTTTTTCATGACTGAACGGCACCACCAGCCCTTCGCTCTGGGCGGGTTCATGCCACGGCATCAGCCGCGCGCAGCCGCTAATGCCCTCGCGCGCACTCCATGCCAGTAGCCAGGTGACATCCGAACGATCGAAACGGTCATACTCCTGACCCGGCGTGCTGAGACGCGGCGGAATCGACCAACCTTCTCCACGCGCAAATACGCTATAACGGTAGCTGCCTAACTCGGCCAGCAGAGAGGACGGCATATCCTTTAACTGGGTTTGAATTATCTTCATCATGCGCCCCTGACATCCTCATGTTTGCACTGATTTACGCTACGCCAGCCTGGCAAAGTCCCGGCGCAGGGTAGACAACTGCTTGCGGCAACGTAACTACTAAATTTAGTAGTTGCCTTTTTCTATATCAGACCAATTGCCGCCGCATAACAGGCAATTTGGGTTTTATTGGAAACATTAAATCGCTTTTGCATATTCTTTTGGTGAAAATTTACCGTATGCTGCGAAATGGCTAAAATAAGCGAAATTTCAGCCGAAGTTTTGCCCTCGGCCGTCCATTTCAAAATCTCCAGCTCACGCTGGCTGAAATCATTTTTTAGCACCATTAGCGCATCATCGGAAAAACGCTGGAGCGCACGCAAACTCAGCTCCGCCAGAAAGTGCAGTTTCACTTCCAGCTCGGTGTGCAAATCCTGCGTCTTGCTTGCCAGGCGAGATGCTATAGATAATATACCAATGGCGCGATTTGACGCCATCGCGGAGCAGGAAAATCCGCTGTTTAGCCCATATTCCTGCGCCTCTTTCCACAAATCGCCGGCCCCAGCGAAGATGTCGTCCGTCCACTCCAGCCCTCGTCCCGGCTGCTGGCAAAGCAATAACACCGGATCGACGGCGTAGTAGTTTTTTTCCTCATAGCGTTTCATCCAGGCTTTTGGATAAGTGTGATGCAAAAAAAGGCGCGGTCGGGTAAAAGGCACAGGATGCTGAATCAAAAAGGAATAGCTATCGAACCCTAATGACACTACCTGTGTCTGAATGAGCGTCTTCAATTCTTCAGTTGAAGCGAGGGCCTGAAATTCTTTTTCCGTCTCTCGGCGCCAGACGAAATAATTTTCGTTAGTCATATTGCCTCGGCGTTATCCTCACGCTGACGCGTCTGGTTATTGAGGTTGTACATTCTTAAAAAAATAAATTTATAAGAGAAAAAAGTTTTATTGAGAAAAAAACAGGGATGCCAGTAAAAGCCACGTCACATCCGGTTGTGCGTGTTTTTCTTAAAGCATGATTCCTGCGCTTCTCGAAAGAGAATCCCATTCTCAGCAGTATAGCCGCTGAAAAAACAGAATAAGATTTTTCTTAAACAGATTCAATCCGCAACACAACAATAAATTTCTCATACATTGGCCATCATTCAGCATAGCTATTAAGTGAAATTAGTTTAGACAGGTAATTTATTTGTAAACATAGAGTTAAAGTATTCTAAAGCGAAAATGCCGATAACAGGGGAAATGCTTCTTTTTTTTTGCCGTTTCGCTTAGGCCCAGATCGCTTCTTTGTGTTGCGATTGGGCTAAGCTTAACCATGGACCCCCTTACCTACCCATTACGCGCGGCATGCAGGCTTCTGGCAGCCTTCGGCCGTTTTTACGGATGCGCTTTTACCTTTGCAGGTGGGAAACACTATGTTGAATCAGCTGGCATTACCCTTCCTGGTATTAGGAGCCTGTACCGCTCTGATGATCCTTAAGGATATTTTCCGCCATCCTCATCCTGTCGGGATAATGAACATTATCTGGCCGCTGACCGGACTCTACATGCCGTTCTTTGGCTGGCTGGCCTGGTGGTATCTTGGTCGAAAACCCTCGCGTCAGCTTAAACTTGCGCTATTGGTTCCGCAAAAAATTCATCATTACGCCGGCTGGCAAACCATATTTATTACCACTTCTCTTTCGGCGGCAGCCTGCATTTTTAGCGAACTGATTACGATTCCGATTATCACTCTGCTAAATCACTATCATTTTGCTACGCCGCTCTGGATGCAGGCAATTATCTGCCTGACTATTTCCTTGATTAGCGGTTTGTTTTTACAATTTATGGCGATCAGGCAGCGCGAAGCATTTTCCATCTGGCGCGCCTTGCTGGTCGCCTTTCGCACCGAAACTTTCCCGCTGCTGGTTTATCAGGCAGGTATTTTCCTCTTTATGAGCCTGGCCCTAAAATTTGTGCTTCATCAGCAAATCAATCCGCTGATGGCGGCTTTTTGGTTCATGCTGCAGCTCGCAACGCTGACCGGGTTTATATTTTCCTGGCCCGCCAATCATTTCCTGATTAAACGCGGGCTGAACCCGGCGGTTTAATTCATCGGCAATATCCGGTTCCGCGCATGCCGAAATGAAAATGGCTGGCATGCGCGGCGTTATAATCCGGCCCAAGCACGTTGCCGAAGTTATTACACCCCTCCTGCCAGAGCTGATGCAGCAGAGCCGACTTATTCTCCGGCTGCGTCCAGTTTTTCCCCACCTCTATGCGTTGCCCATCGCCCAGCTGAAAGCCGGTGACGTCCCACGCGTCCGCGGTAGCATGCTCGCTTAAGCGCCCTTCCGTGCGGTGATAGATATTGCGGCAGGCGTAGCTGCCGACATGGTTGATGCGCGCCAGCGACGCGCCGGGCTGCGCCTGCGCCAGGCGCTGCTGGCTGCGCAGAACAAACATGGTGCTGGCGACGGCCATTGGGCAGCTGGCGAGAAAGCTGCTGCTCAGGCTGACCTTGCCGAAACGCTGGATACGCAGCGGGTCAGGCAGCGGACAGGCGCCCGTGACGGCGGGACGCGCGCTAAACGTCACCAGTCCTGCCTGCTGCGCGCGGCGCATTACGTCGAGGCAGGCAGCGGGATCGCCAGCCAGCCGTTTGAGTTTGTAGCGCGTCATCCAGCCGGGCGGATCGGTGACCGCCAGCGGCGTAAAGGGGTTAAACTGGGGCGGCAGATGCTGTTTCAGCCACGGCAGGCTCCACCATCCAACGGCTATCAGCACCAGCAGCAGAATAATCGTGCGCATTCTCCCTCTCGCAGCAGCTTGATTTAGAGAACAAAAGTGTAGAAGCTACGCGCCGGTTTAGCGCCGGAAATGACGCTTTTCGCTTAAAACAGCCGCGTTGCGCCGCAAGTTTGTGCCGCGTAAAGATTTTCTGACATGTTAATAAGACGTAAAGGTCGCATTTGTACAAAAAAATTAGCGGGCTTTTGCCTTATTCCTCTATCTTATGCCCACTTGCCTCCAGGCAAGCGATCGCAAACAGCCAGCAGAGCTGACACAACATCCAGACAGGAATAACGATTTTATGGTTGATCAAATAAAAGAAGCCGTTGCTGAACAGGAGAATCCTGACAAGCTGCGGCGCAATCTGCATAACCGTCATATTCAGCTTATCGCCATTGGCGGCGCCATCGGCACCGGGCTGTTTATGGGCTCCGGCAAAACCATCAGTCTGGCGGGTCCGTCGATCATTTTCGTTTACATGATCATCGGCTTTATGCTCTTTTTTGTCATGCGCGCGATGGGCGAGCTGCTGCTCTCTAATCTGGAATACAAATCGTTCAGCGATTTCGCCGCCGATCTGCTCGGCCCCTGGGCGGGCTACTTTACCGGCTGGACCTACTGGTTCTGCTGGGTGGTGACCGGCATTGCCGACGTGGTGGCAATATCCGCCTATTTCCAGCTCTGGTTTCCCGGCTTTTCCGTATGGATGAGCGCCCTGCTGTGTGTCTTCGTCTTCCTTGCGCTAAATATCGCCACGGTGAAAATGTTCGGCGAGATGGAGTTCTGGTTCGCCATCATTAAGATCGTCGCCATCGTGGCGCTGATTATCACCGGCATCGTGCTGGTGACTCTGCACTATCCGTCGCCAGGCGGCGGCACCGCGTCGCTGAGCAATATCTGGGATCACGGCGGCCTGTTCCCGAAAGGGCTGAGCGGCTTTTTCGCCGGTTTCCAGATTGCGGTGTTCGCCTTTGTCGGCATTGAGCTGGTCGGCACGGCGGCGGCGGAAACGCACGATCCCCACAAGGTGCTGCCGCGCGCGATTAACGCCATTCCGCTGCGCGTCATTATGTTCTACGTGCTGGCGCTGATGGTGATCATGGCGGTCACCCCCTGGACGCAGGTGCTGGCGGATCGCAGCCCCTTTGTTGAGATGTTCGTACTGATTGGCCTGCCGGCTGCAGCCAGCATCGTGAACTTTGTGGTGCTGACCTCAGCGGCCTCTTCCGCCAACAGCGGCATCTTTTCCACCAGCCGTATGCTCTACGGCCTGTCGCAGCAGGGCGTGGCGCACCGCGCCTTTGGTCGACTCTCCGCGCGTGCGGTGCCGACTGCCGGTCTCTTTTTCTCCTGCCTCTGCCTGCTTGCAGGCGTCGCGCTGATTTATCTGATTCCAGACGTGATGACAGTATTCACCATGGTGACCACAGTGTCGGCGATCCTGTTTATGTTCGTCTGGACCATAATCCTGTGCAGCTATCTGGCCTACCGCAAGAAATATCCGGAGCGCCATGCGGCGTCGGGCTTTAAGATGCCGCTGGGCAAGTTCATGTGCTGGGTGGTGATGGCGTTCTTCGCCTTCGTGCTGGTGCTGCTGACGCTGCAGGAGGATACCCGTCAGGCGCTGATGGTCACGCCGCTGTGGTTTGTCATGCTGACCATGGGCTGGCTGCTGCGCCGTCGCGCTGCCCGTTAATCGCTTTTACCCTGGCGCCAAACCGCGATAAAGACGCCGGCAGCGTTTTTGAACAACGCAACGCGTTGGCCCGGCGACGGGCGCACCTCAGGGACGAGGTGCGTAATTCGCTTTTACAAACGCTCCCCAATCTTTTTAAAACTCTGCCCCAGCGAAGGACGCGCGGAAGGCAGCCGTTCAGGATGCGCAGCAGGCGACTGCGGCGTGCCCAGCCCGAAGGTAAAGGTATAATTCCCCTCTTCCCCCATGCGTAAATCGGCAATGAGCGTTTGCCCATCCTGCTCGCGCAGCGCATAGAAGCCGTGGCTGAACCAGGCGACGCGCTCCGCATACCAGCTGCCCTGCAGCGGCGCGAACAGCGCCGTGTGTCGTGACTGCCAGCGGATCTGTAGCGGCCGCGTCGGGGACAGCAGCGACCACCAGGCTTCGCCATAGCGATCGCCGTCGATAATCACCGCGCGCCACACCAGCGTATTGAACGCGGTTGGCGTCACCAGCACCTTCTCGTCGGATACCTCCTGCTGCGCCAGCGAATGCCCGATCTGCCAGCCGGCCACGCCCTGAATCGCCACGCTCCAGGCGAGATAGAGCGTGCTCAGGGTTAATCCGGCGCGATTCCAGCGCAGACCGCTGGCGCCGCCGCGCCGCAGCGCTACCGCGAGGCAGATCAGCAGCGGCAGCGTATAGAGCGGATCGACGATATAGATGCTGCCGACGGCGAAGGGGTGATCGGTGAGCGGCAGGCCAAGCTGCGTGCCGTATACCGTCATCAGATCCAGCAGCGGATGGGTAATCAGCGCCAGCCAGATCGCCAGCCACCACTGCTGCCAGCTTACTCCGCGCCGGAAAAGGCCCGCGATAAGCCAGGCGAGCAGCGGCGAGGCGAGCGTGAGCCACAGCAGCGCATGGCTCTCGGTGCGGTGCAGCGTCATATTGCGGATGGCGTCGCCGTGATCGATAAACACATCGAGATCGGGCAGCGTGCCGCAGACGGCGCCCACCGCCGCCGCCTGCCAGAGCGGCGCCCGGCGACCCATCGCCGCGACGCTGACCGACGCGCCCAGCAGCAGTTGCGAAACAGAATCCATCGATAACTCCGTGGCAGAGCGGCGGTGCCAGCCGCCAGGCAATTAGCGCACGCGGATCCCTTCGATGATCATGCGCTGCACGTTTTCTACCGTTTCATCAAAAAAGTGGGGATCGCTCAGGGTCTGACCGGTAATCGCCTCGACCTGGCTGGCGAAATCCGCATAGTGCTGCGTCGCCGCCCACAGCATAAAAAAGAGATGCTGAGGCTGTACGCCCGCCAGCCGCCCCTCCTTGATCCAGCGCTCAACGATCGCCGCCTTATCGTCCACCAGCTGTTTGAGATCGCCTGCCAGCTCCCCTTTTAGCAGCGGCGCGCCCTGCAGCATCTCAAGACAGAAGAGTCGCGACGCCTGCGGATGATCGCGCGACACCTCAAGCTTAAGGCGGATATAGCGCCGGATGGCGCTAAGCGGGTCCATGTCGTGCTGCAGCGCGCGCAGCGGCGCCAGCCAGACGTCGAGGATCTCTTTCAGCACCGCGACATAGAGCGTTTCTTTCGAAGGATAATAGTAGAGCAGATTGGTTTTCGAGACGTCGGCGCGCTCGGCGACCTGATCCAGACGCGTGCCGTGAATACCAAACTGAGAGAAAAGCGCCAGCGCAGCCTCCAGAATGGCGGCGCGCTTCGCCGCAGTCGCGCGCGAACGTCGCGTCGGTTTTTTTTCATCGGTTTTCACAGCGTTACCTCATTCCTTAAGCGTACTGGCATCATAGCAAAGCCGCTCTGCCCTGCCCAACCCGGACGCTGCACCTTTTTTGTTCAGCTTGCCTGCAAAACGTGCAGAGATTTTTGACCATATGGTCCATAACGGACCAGCCGTTCCACCTTTCTTGACCCCGACGCATTTAACCATTTGTTAATTATAATCTTTTATTTTGTGGCACAACCTTTGCAAATTTGTCAGCAAGCGCCGCTATCAGGGATGAAGCAGGATGCCGCGCAGCGCACCACATCATTTATCACCTGGCAAAGAGGGTTTGACATGAAGATTGGCGTTTTCATTCCGATTGGTAACAACGGCTGGCTGATTTCTACCCACGCTCCGCAGTACAAACCGACGTTCGAACTGAACAAGGCGATCGTACAAAAGGCAGAGCGCTACCACTTCGACTTTGCGCTTTCGATGATCAAGCTGCGCGGCTTCGGCGGTAAAACCGAGTTCTGGGATCACAATCTTGAATCTTTCACCCTGATGGCAGGCCTGGCCGCCGTGACCTCGCGTATAGAGATCTACGCCACCGCCGCCACGCTAACGCTGCCGCCTGCCATCGTGGCGCGCATGGCGTCGACCATCGACTCCATCTCCGGCGGCCGCTTCGGCGTCAATCTGGTGACCGGCTGGCAGAAGCCGGAGTATGAGCAGATGGGCGTCTGGCCGGGCGATGACTACTTTAGCCGCCGCTACGACTACCTGACGGAGTACGTTACCGTGCTGCGCGATCTCTGGGGCAGCGGCCAGTCCGATTTCAAAGGCGAATTTTTCACCATGAACGACTGCCGGGTCAGCCCACAGCCGCAGAAGCCGATGAAAGTCATCTGCGCCGGTCAGAGCGACGCAGGCATGGCCTTTTCCGCGCAGAATGCCGACTACAACTTCTGCTTCGGCAAAGGGGTCAACACGCCGGCCGCCTTCGCCCCGACCGCCGCGCGCATGAAGCAGGCGGCGGACAAGGCGGGTCGCGACGTCGGCTCCTATGTGCTGTTTATGATTATCGCCGCCGACAGCGACGAGGCGGCGCGCGCCAGGTGGGAACACTATAAAGCAGGCGCCGACGAAGAAGCGCTCGCCTGGCTGACCACGCAGAGCCAGCAGGATAAGCGTTCCGGCAGCGACACCAACGTGCGCCAGATGGCCGACCCCACTTCCGCAGTCAATATCAATATGGGCACGCTGGTCGGCTCTTACGCTAACGTCGCGCGCATGCTGGATGAGGTGGCTCAGGTTGAAGGCGCCGAAGGCGTGCTGCTTACCTTCGACGACTTCCTGCAGGGCATTGAAGATTTCGGCCAGCATATCCAGCCGCTGATGCAGTGTCGCAGCGAGATCAATGACAACAGAGAGGTGGCCTGATGAGTACCGTTTACTGCGCCCATACTTCCACGCTGCCGCAGGTTGAGCTGCCTGCGCGCCCGGAAGCGATCGCTTTTCCGCCTACGCAAAGCGCGCTGATCGTAGTCGATATGCAAAACGCCTACGCCACGCCCGGCGGCTACCTCGACCTGGCCGGCTTCGACGTCTCCTCCACGACGCCGGTGATAGAGAAGATTGCGCAGGCGGTCGCCGCCGCGCGCGCGGCGGGCGTGCAAATCGTTTGGTTCCAGAACGGCTGGGATAACCAGTATGTCGAGGCGGGCGACGCCGGTTCGCCGAATTTTCATAAGTCCAACGCCCTGAAAACCATGCGCAAGCGTCCTGAGCTGCAGGGCTCGCTGCTGGCGAAAGGCGGCTGGGATTATCAGCTGGTGGACGCGCTGCAGCCGCAGCCAGATGATATCGTGCTGCCGAAACCGCGCTACAGCGGCTTTTTCAACACGCCGCTCGACAGCATGCTGCGCAGCCGCGGCATTCGCCATCTGATCTTTACCGGCATCGCCACCAACGTCTGCGTGGAATCGACGCTGCGCGACGGCTTTTTCCTCGAATATTTCGGTGTGGTGCTGGAAGACGCCACTTACCAGGCGGGCCCGCCCTTCGCCCAGCAGGCGGCGATTTTCAATATCGAAACTTTTTTCGGCTGGGTCTCCAGCGTCGACGCCTTCTGCGAAAGCCTGCAAGGACATAAGGAGTAACGTCATGCCGAAGTCTGTGATTATTCCCCCGGGCACCGCCACGCCTATCGCCCCCTTCGTGCCGGGTACGCTGGCCGACGGCGTGGTCTATGTCTCCGGCACCCTGCCGTTCGACAAAGAGAATAACGTGGTGCATATCGGCGACGCTGCCGCGCAGACGCGCCACGTGCTGGAAACCATTAAAACCGTGATTGAAACCGCGGGCGGCACGCTCGACGACGTAACGTTCAACTCGATTTTTCTTACCGACTGGCAAAATTACGCCGCCATCAATCAGGTTTATGCCGAGTATTTTGCCGGCGATAAGCCGGCTCGCTTCTGCATTCAGTGCGGCCTGGTGAAGCCCGACGCGCTGGTGGAGATCGCCAGCGTGGCGCATATCGGCAAGCGGGAGGCGTAATGCATCTGGAGATACTGGGACGGCAGGATCCCGCAGCGCCGACGCTGGTGTTGGCTTCCGGCCTCGGCGGCGTAGCAGGCTTCTGGCAGCCGCAGCTGGCGGCGCTGAGCGCGCGCTATCGCGTGGTGGTTTACGACCAGCGCGGCACCGGCCGTAGCGCGCAGTCGCTGCCCGCCGACTATTCGATGGCGATGATGGCGGCCGAACTGGCCGAGGCGCTGGCGCAGCACGGCATTACGCGCTTCGGCGTCATCGGCCACGCCCTCGGCGGCCTCGTCGGGCTGCAGCTGGCGCTCGATTACCCCGAACGCGTCGAGCGCGTGGCGGTCATCAACGGCTGGCTGCGGCTGCATCCCCATACGCGACGCTGCTTTCAGGTGCGGCAGGATCTGTTGCTCAAGGCGGGCGTCGAGGCCTTCGTGCGCGCGCAGCCGCTGTTCCTCTATCCGGCAGAGTGGATGGCGCAGCATCAGACGCGTCTCGCCGAAGAAGAGGCGGCGCATCTCGCCCATTTTCAGGGGCGCGACAACCTGCTGCTGCGCCTGAACGCCCTGATGCGCGCCGACTTTACGCCGCTGGCCGCGCGCATTCAGCAGCCGGTGCTGGCGATCTGCAGCCAGGACGACATGCTGGTGCCCTGGAGCTGCAACGGGGAGTTGGCGGCCGCGCTGCCCAACGCGCAGCAGATCGCGATGTCCTGGGGCGGACATGCCATGAGCGTCACCGACGCCGACGGATTCAATTCGCTGCTGCTGCAGTGGCTTAACAGGAGCGAAGCCGCGCCGCAGCGCGCGGCGAGCTAAGGAGATAACGATGAGCACCCTTACCCTTACGCCTGAGACCGCGCTGGTCGAGAAGCAGGCCTTTCGTGACGGCATGGCGCGCCTTGGCGCCGCCGTTAATATCATCACCACCGACGGCCCGGCGGGCCGCGCGGGTTTTACCGCCTCCGCGGTGTGCAGCGTCACCGATACGCCGCCGACGCTGCTGGTCTGCCTGAACCGCTCAGCCTCGGTATGGTCGGTGTTCGAGGCCAACCGCCAGCTTTGCGTCAATACCCTGGCGGCCGGTCAGGAGGCGCTCTCTGCTCTCTTCGGCGGCAAGACGCCGATGGAAGCGCGCTTTCAGGCGGCGCAGTGGCGCACGGCGGCGACAGGTTCGCCCGTGCTCGAAGGGGCGCTGGTCTCGTTCGACTGCCGCATCAGCGACATTACGCAGGTCGGCACCCACGACGTGCTGTTTTGCGAAGTGCTGGCGCTAACGTTTAGCAATGAAATGCACGGGCTGGCCTGGTTCGATCGCGGCTATCTACCGCTGCAGCGGCAGGACGCCCGCTAATCCGCCCCGCGCGGCCTGATACCCCTCTTTCTGGAGATAACGATGGCGAGTTCCTGGTTTCCTCAATGGCGTAAAAAGTCGGCGGTATCGGACGGCGGGCTTATCGCCCCGGATGAGACGCTGCCGTTTGGACAAACGGCGATCCTCGGCCTGCAGCATGCGGTGGCGATGTTTGGCGCCACCGTCCTGATGCCGCTGCTGATGGGGCTGGATCCCAATCTGGCGATT
The DNA here is from genome assembly GCF_002095575.1 of Pantoea septica. Taxonomy (GTDB): domain Bacteria; phylum Pseudomonadota; class Gammaproteobacteria; order Enterobacterales; family Enterobacteriaceae; genus Pantoea; species Pantoea septica. The sequence continues at coordinate 11,548 of NZ_MLJJ01000015.1, forward strand.
CTGGTGTCAGGCATCGGCACCCTGCTCTTTTTTGTTATCACCGGCGGACGCGTGCCGAGCTATCTTGGCTCCAGCGCGGCCTTTGTCGGCGTGGTCATCGCCGTAACCGGCTTCAACGGTCAGGGGCTGAACCCGCATCTCAGCGTCGCCCTCGGCGGAGTAATCGCCTGCGGCGCGCTCTATATGCTCATCGGTCTGCTGGTGATGAAAGTCGGCACGCGCTGGATCGAACGTCTGATGCCGCCGGTGGTTACCGGCGCCGTGGTCATGGCGATTGGGCTTAACCTCGCGCCCATTGCGGTGCACAGCGTCGCGGCCTCTGGCTTCGACAGCTGGATGGCGGTAATGACCGTGCTCGCCATCGGGCTGGTGGCGGTCTTTACCTCCGGGATGGTGCAGCGCCTGCTGATTCTGGTGGGGCTGATCGTCGCCTGGGCGATTTACGCGCTGCTGACCAACGTGCTGGGCTTCGGCAAACCGGTCGACTTCAGCGGCGTGGCGCAGGCCGCGTGGTTCGGCATGCCGCAAACCACCGCACCCAGCTTCGATCTTCAGGCGATGGTGATGATCGCGCCGGTGGCGATTATTCTGGTGGCGGAAAACCTCGGCCATCTCAAGGCGGTGGCGGGCATGACCGGCCGCAATCTCGATCCCTGGATGGGACGCGCCTTTGTCGGCGACGGCCTGGCGACCATGATCTCCGGCTCGATCGGCGGCAGCGGCGTGACCACCTACGCGGAGAATATCGGCGTGATGGCGGTCACCAAAGTCTACTCCACGCTCGCCTTCGTGGCGGCGGCGGTCATTGCGCTGATCCTCGGCTTTTCGCCGAAATTCGGCGCGCTGATCCATGCGATTCCCGCGCCGGTTATCGGCGGCGCCTCGATTGTGGTCTTCGGCTTGATCGCGGTCGCGGGCGCGCGCATCTGGGTGCAGAACCATGTCGACTTCAGCCAGAACAACAATCTGATTATGGTCGCCACCACGCTGGTGCTGGGCGCGGGCGATTTTTCTCTGAAGATCGGCGGCTTTACTCTGGGCGGCATAGGCACCGCCACTTTCGGCGCGATTCTGCTTAACGCGATTCTGCGGCGACGCGGCGCGGCGCTGGCGGAGCGTCCGGCGCGCCAGCAGGGATAACTATTCGCGCGGCGCCTCTGGCGCCGCTTTTTTTCGCCTGAGCTTCAGCTCGCTGACGATGACGCCGCAGACGATCAGCGCGCCGCCGAGAATGGCCGCCGCAGGAAGCCGCTCTCCGGCAAGACGCCCTACTACGCCCGCCCAGACCGGCTCGCCCGCGTAAATGACCGTGGCGCGCGTCGGTGAAACGCTGCGCTGCGCCCAGTTCATGGTGACCTGAATCAGCGCACTGGCCGCGCCGAGACCCAGCGCGCTCAGCAGCAGCGTCGGGCTGAGCGCCGGTATCGACTCGCCGTTCGGCGCCATCAGGGCGAAGGCGCACAGCGAGGCGACCGCCAGCTGAATCAGCGTCACGCGGCGCACGTCTACCTGGCCGGCGAAACGGCTAATCAGGATGATCTCGGCGGCGATGGCAAGCGTGCTGAGCAAGGTGGCGATTTCGCCCTGGTTAAGGCTGATGCGGCCATCCTGCGGCCCGGCCACCAGCAGCAGGCCGAGAAAAGCGAGCAGGATGCCGCACCACGCCATCACGCCCGGCGGCCGCCGCAGAAACAACCACTGCAGCAGCGGCACCACTGGCACGTAGAGCGCGGTGAGAAAGGCGGACTGACTGCTGGAGATGGTCTGCATGCCCCAGGTTTGCAGGCCATAGCCGCCGGCGATCGACAGGCCGATCAGCGCGCCTGCGATCAGCTCCTGCCGCGTGGTGTCCGCCAGCGCGCGACGAAAGACGCAGGCGAGGATCAGCGCGGCGGTGGCGAAGCGCAAGCCGACAAAAAAGAAAGGGCCTGACCAGGCCATGGCGCGATGCACCACCAGGAAGGTGCCGCCCCAGATCATGGTAATGAAAATCAGCACCAGCTCTTCGCGCGAAACGCGCAGTGCCAGGGTGCGGGAAACGTCCGACATATCTCACCTTCAGCGATTTAACGGGCGCCATTGTGCGCAGGTCGCGACCTGAATGCAATGCATCAGAAAAACCGCAAATTTTGCGATCTCGCCGCAGGGCCAAAAAGCTCTTCTATACTTCTGCTTAGGTTTTCACATGCTGAGGAGCGCGCAATGGCCAGAATTTTGGTGCTTTATTACTCAATGTACGGACATATCGAAACCATGGCGAATGCGGTAGCGGAAGGCGCGCGCCGCGTTCCGGGTGTCGAAGTCGACATCCGGCGCGTGCCGGAAACCATGGACGCCGAGCGTTTCGCCCAGGTGGGCGGAAAAACCGACCAGGCGGCCCCGGAAGCAACGCCGGACATATTGCCGCAGTACGACGCTATCCTGATCGGCACGCCGACGCGCTTCGGCAATATGTCCGGCCAGATGCGCACCTTCTGGGACCGCACCGGCGGCCTGTGGGCCTCTGGCGCCCTGCACGGCAAGGTCGGCAGCGTCTTTACCTCGACCGGTACCGGTGGCGGCCAAGAGCTGACCATCACCTCGGTCTGGACCACCTTAGCGCACCACGGCATGGTGATCGTGCCGATTGGTTACGGAACGCAAGAGCTGTTCGATATCTCGCAAACGCGCGGCGGCACGCCTTACGGTGCCACTACGCTGGCGGGAGGCGACGGCTCACGTCAGCCCACGGAAGCGGAACTGAATATCGCTCGCTATCAGGGCGAACATGTTGCCGGTCTGACGGTAAAACTCAAAGGGTAAGTTTCATTAAGGAGAAAAGTATGTCGAACGACCAAGCGAAAGCACACCACGTTGGCGAATGGGCCACGCTGCGCCACACCTCGCCGGAAATCGCCGAGGCTATCTTCGAAGTGGCCAACTATGACGAAAAGCTGGCGGAGGAGATCTGGCGTCAGCAGGGTAACGATGAAGTGCTGTTTCGCGCCTTTGACAAAACGGAAGCCGATGTGCTGACGTGGGACGATACGCCGGTAGAGCGCAAAAATATCTGATTGCGAGGCGGGATTTCCCGCCTCACTTTTTTACTGACCAAGGAGAATCTATGTCTTCCTATCAGAGCATTAACCCCGCCAATAATCAGCTGCTGAAAAGCTGGCCTTCTCACGACGCCGCTGCGGTAAGCCAGGCGCTGGAAACCGCCGATCGCCTGTTCCACTCGTCGTGGAGCAAAGGCGACATCGCGCCGCGTCTGCAGGTGCTCGCCAGGCTGGCTGATTTGATTGAAAGCCGGGTTGACGAACTGGCCGCCATTGCCAGCAAGGAGATGGGCAAGCTGATTGGTCAGAGCCGTGGAGAAGTGAAAATTTGCGCGCAGATCGCGCGCTACTATGCCGACCATGCGGCAGAGATCCTGAAACCGCAGCCCTACCCCAGCGAACTGGGCGAGGCCTGGGTCGAGTATCATCCCATCGGGGTACTGGTCGCCGTCGAGCCGTGGAACTTCCCTTATTATCAGCTGATGCGCGTGCTGGCGCCTAACCTGGCGCTGGGCAATCCGGTGCTGGCGAAACATGCCAATATCGTGCCGCACTGCGCCGACGTGTTTGCAAAGCTGGTCATCGAAGCGGGCGCGCCGGAAGGCGCCTGGACTAACCTGTTTATCAGCAGCGACCAGGTCGCCGAGCTCATTGCCGACGATCGCGTACAGGGCGTCGCCCTGACCGGCTCAGAACGCGCCGGCAGCGCGGTGGCGCAGCAGGCGGGCAAATACCTGAAGAAGTCGACGCTGGAGCTGGGCGGCAACGACGTGTTTGTGGTGCTCGACGACGCCGATATCGACGAAGCAGTGCGTCAGGGCGCGCAGGCGCGGCTTAGCAACTGCGGTCAGGTCTGTACCGCCGCCAAGCGCTTTATTCTGCACGAAAAGATCGCCAGCGCCTTTATCGATAAGTTCAGCGCGGCGCTGAAGGCGGCTCGCCTCGGCGATCCGCTCGATGAGCAGACCACGCTGGGGCCGCTCTCTTCCAAAGATGCGCGCGATCGCCTTGCGAAGCAGGTCGACGAAGCGGTGCAAAACGGCGCGACGCTGCTGATCGGCGGCAAGCCGGTTGAGGGCGTCGGCTGCTACTTCCAGCCGACGATCCTGACCGATATCCGCCCGGATAATCCTGCCTACTATGAGGAGTTTTTCGGACCGGTGGCGCAGATTTACGTGGTTGGCGATGACAACGCCGCTGTCGCGCTGGCGAATGACTCCCATTACGGCCTGGGTGGCTCGGTCTGGACGCAAGACATCGCGCGCGGGCGCCGACTCGCCTCGGCGATAGAGACCGGCATGGTGTTTATCAACTCACAGAGCGATACCTCAGCCGAGCTGCCGTTCGGCGGCGTGAAGCGCTCCGGCTATGGCCGCGAGCTGTCGGACCTGGGTATCAAAGAGTTCGCCAACCAGAAACTGGTGGTGGTTGCCGGCTAGTCCGCCCCGCCCATAAAAAAACCCCGCTGAAGCGGGGTTTTTCACTGGTGCTGGTTTTACTGGGTGACGGTCTGTTTCGCATCGCTGTTCTGCGCGGATTCCACAGGCTTCTGCGCTGGCGCGTCGGCAGCTTTACCCGCGTCGGCTTTGTCTGCCGCCGCTTTATCAGCGGCGGCCTTCTCAGCCGCTGCCTTTTGCGCCGCGGCGCGCTCTGCCTTCGCTTTCTCCTCAGCCGCTTTCGCCTTCTCTTCTGCGGCTTTCGCTTCAGCAGCTTTCTGCGCGGCGGCTTTTTCCGCTGCCGCTTTGTCCGCAGCCGCTTTATCTACGGCGGCTTTATCGGCAGCCGCTTTATCCGCGGCGGCCTTGCTGGCGGCCGGTTTATTTTCCGCCGGCTTAGCGGCGTCCTCAGCGGCTGCCGCGGTCGGCTGCGGCTGCGCGGCCGGTTCCATCGGCGTGCCCTGCAGCGCGCCGTTCAGCGCCTGAGCGAACTGATCCCAGCTGCAGTAGCCGTTGCCGTCGGTCGGGCAGCCTTCCAGCTGCAGCGTCACGCGCTTCGGCGGATTCTTCAGGCTCAGCACTTCGCCGTCGCGCAGCTGATCGGCGGTCTGGTAGACATATTCCAGCTTCAGCAGATCTTTATTGTTTTTCGCATCGTGCCAGCGTTCGAACACCAGCTGGCCACCGATGGGCGTATTTTCCCAGGTGCCCGGCAGCTCGTAAGGCTTAACCTGCAGCGCGCTCAGCAGCGAGGCGATATTGGAGTCGTGTCCGACCATCAGAGTGATTTTCGGCGCGTTGGCTTTGTCCTCATCCACTAGCTGGCTGCGGATATAGTCCACCAGCGGCGCGGCGACTTCACGTGCGATATCCGGGCTGGTGAAAAGCGCGTCCTGATAGCCGTTTTTGATCGCCGACAGGGTTTTCCACTGCTCAGGCGTTTTGATCTGGCCCCAGGCGACCTGCTCAAGCGGGAAGCCTTCGTAGTATTGCAGCGTGAAGGCGTCCATCAGCGAGTTGCCGACCTTCAGCGGGCCGCTGACGTTCGGCTCTTTGCCATTTTCGGCGCTGAAAACGTTGTCGCCGCTGCTTAAATCGCACTGTTTCTTGTTATTACAGGCCGGTGCGGATTTATAATCGACGATCTTATCCAGCTGCTGCAGCGCAGGCTTCAGCGCCAGCTTTTCGTTTTCCGCCGTCATCGCCGCCAGCGCTTTCTTATTAAAGGCCTCGCTGTCGTCGGTGATCACCGGGTTGAACACCGGATCCATGGTGCCCATGGCGTCCTGATGGGTGACGGCGATATCGCAGCCAGGGAACGCGCCGTTAACGAAGAACTGAGCCGTCGCGACGGTGCGCTGCAGGCTGTTGGCGTAGACAAAGACGTTGCTGCTGTCAGGACAGCTGCCGTTCTGCACCAGGCCCTGCTGCGCCAGCCACTGACGCGTGTAGTTGCCCATGTAGACTTCCAGCACGCCGCCTTTAGTGGTGAGCTGTCCACCTGGCACGCTCCACTGCGGCCAGCTTTTCTTCGTCGACTGTTCCAGCACGCTGCCGTTATCGGCCAGCGGCGCGCGCAGGTTGTGGCGGCTAAACATCAGTACCTGTTGCAGCTGCATGTCGCCTTCAGCCGCCTGGGCCGCCATGCCGATCGGCAGCGCGGCGAGCACCGACAGTGCGCAAAGACTCAGTTTCTTGATCATTGTGCCTATTCCATTTATTCAGTAGAGAAACACTCTGGCTATCAACCGATTAGCTCTGATCAGAGCATAGTGGCCCACAGTGTAACCTAAGCTGGCCGCGAAATGCGCCCGATGTTTGCAAAAACGTGAATGGACTATAGCAGAGCAGGCCGAAAGCAGCCTGTGAAGAGCAGCGCGAGGAGAGGCCGAAAGGCAGAAATGCAACAGGCCAGCACATTGTGCTGGCCTGTCTGGTGTGGCGGAGGAAGAGAGATTCGAACTCTCGGATGGTTTCCCATCGGCGGTTTTCAAGACCGCTGCCTTAAGCCGCTCGGCCATCCCTCCGGGGTGATGCTTTTCACATCGGCAAAACGACATTGCCGCATTGCCTCTTCCTGACTGAGCAGGAAAGTGGCGGAGGAGGAGAGATTCGAACTCTCGGATGGTTTCCCATCGGCGGTTTTCAAGACCGCTGCCTTAAGCCGCTCGGCCACCCCTCCGCAATGAGGCGCACTATAAACATCCCCCCGAAGGATGTAAAGCCTGTACGAATTCATTCGCCTGAAAAACAGACAAAATGGCGTTATTCGTTGGCAAAATCGCCATTCCGCTCAGAGAAACAGCGATTTATCGCGTAAAGAAGGGTAAAACGCCTTTCCCGTTTTGCCCCCGCTGCGTATTCTCCTCGCAAACCTCGTGTTCTGATAAAGGAGCGCATTATGGACAGAATTATTACCTCGTCTTCACGGACATCGCTGCTCAGCACCCATAAGGTGCTGCGCAATACCTATTTCCTGCTCGGCCTGACGCTGGCGTTTTCCGCCGTGACCGCCACCGCGAGCACCGTGCTGGGCCTGCCTGGTCCGGGACTGATTTTAATGCTGGTCGGTTTCTACGGCCTGATGTTCCTTACCCATAAGCTGGCTAACAGCCCGATGGGCATCCTGGCGGCCTTCGCCTTCACCGGCTTTCTCGGCTACTGCCTTGGCCCAATCCTCAGCTCGTTTTTAGCCGCAGGCATGGCTGACGTGATTGCGCTGGCGTTAGGCGGCACGGCGCTGGTCTTCTTCTGCTGCTCGGCCTATGTGCTGACCACCCGCCGCGATATGTCCTTCCTCGGCGGCATGATGATGGCGGGCTTCGTGGTATTGCTGGTGGCGGTCGTCGCTAATCTGTTCCTGCAGCTACCCGCGCTGCACCTGGCGATCAGCGCGCTGTTTATTCTCTTTTCCGCCGGTGCCATCCTGTGGGAAACCAGCAATATTATTCACGGTGGCGAAACCAACTATATTCGCGCCACCGTCAGCCTCTACGTCTCGCTTTACAATATCTTTATCAGCCTGCTGAGCATTCTGGGCTTCGCCCGCAACGACTAGCCGCTTCGCATGCAGGTAGCCCCTGCCACGAAGCGCAAAGCGTTCCGCGACAGCTCCTCCCTGACCCCGCTTCGGCGGGGTTTTGCTTTTTCTGACGGCGCAATTTGGTAGAATGCCGCCGGATACCGCAGTCAGGAGCAAACGTGGAATTTAACGGTAAGAGCATCGAGGTCGATGGCGAAGGCTATTTGAAACATCGCGACGACTGGAGCGAGGCGCTCGCAGAGCAGATCGCCGATAAAGAAGGCATCGCCATGAGCGACGCCCACTGGGAAGTGGTGCGCTTCGTGCGCGCCTTCTATCTGGAATACAACACTTCGCCCGCCATTCGTATGCTGGTTAAGGCGATGGCGCAAAAGTACGGCGAAGAGAAAGGCAACAGCCGTTACTTATTCCGTCTGTTCCCGGATGGCCCGGCGAAGCAGGCGACGAAAATCGCCGGCCTGCCTAAACCGGCGAAGTGTCTCTGATCAGCCGGTGGCGAAACGGCGCGGCGGCTCGGCGGGTTGATGCGGCTCCATTAGCACCTTGTCCACGCGCGCGCTACGCGGCCCGCCCGCCTTCAGCCAGGCGATAAGCGCGTCGACCTTGTCTGGCTCGCCCCAGGCCAGCACCTCGACGCTGCCGTCATCCAGATTCCGCGCGTAACCCAGCACGCCAAGCTGCGACGCCTGCGCCTGGGTACTGTAGCGGAACCCCACGCCCTGCACTTTACCGTGCACCCATATTTTATAACAGGCTGATGCCATCACTCTCTCCTGCCGCTGCGCGTTGCAATTTTCCGTTATCCGCCGGACAATGGCGCCTCATTTTTTCAGGTAAGCATAGCAAACTATGACCGTTCGATTGATTCTCGCTAAGGGACGTGAAAAATCCCTGCTCCGCCGCCATCCGTGGGTGTTTTCCGGTGCCGTCGCGCGCCTTGAAGGTAAAGCGCAACTGGGTGAAACCGTTGATGTCTGCGACCATAACGGCAAATTTCTCGCGCGCGCGGCCTGGTCGCCGCAGTCGCAAATTCGCGCCCGCGTCTGGAGCTGGCAGCAGGACGAATCAATTGATATCGCCTTCTTCGTACGCCGTTTCGAGCAGGCGCGGCAGTGGCGCGACTGGCTGGCGCAGAAAGACGGGCTGGACAGCTATCGCCTGATCGCCGGCGAATCTGACGGCTTGCCTGGCGTGACCATCGATCGCTTCGGCAACTTCCTGGTGCTGCAGCTGCTCTCCGCCGGCGCCGAATATCAACGTCCAGCGATTCTCTCCGCGCTGCAGCAGTGCTTTCCCCAGTGCGCCATCTACGATCGATCCGATGTGGCGGTGCGTAAAAAAGAGGGTCTGGAGCTGACGCAGGGCCCGGTGACCGGCGAACTACCGCCGCCGCTGCTGCCGATAACCGAACACGGCATGAAGCTGTTGGTCGATATTCAGGGCGGCCACAAAACCGGCTACTACCTCGACCAGCGCGACAGCCGTCTGGCGACGCGCCGCTACGCGCAAGATGCGCGCGTGCTGAACTGCTTCTCCTATACCGGCGGGTTTGCCGTCTCGGCGTTAATGGGCGGCTGCCGCGAAGTCATTAGCGTGGACACCTCGCAGGAGGCGCTCGACGTGGCGCGCCAGAACGTCGAGCTCAACGAGCTGGATCTGTCGCGCGCCCAGTTCGTGCGCGACGACGTGTTCAAGCTGCTGCGCCGCTACCGCGACGCCGGCGAGAAGTTCGATCTGATAATCATGGATCCGCCAAAATTCGTAGAGAACAAAAACCAGCTGGCGGGCGCCTGTCGCGGGTATAAAGATATCAATATGCTGGCGATGCAGCTGCTCAATCCCGGCGGCATCCTGATGACCTTCTCCTGTTCAGGCCTGATGGCCACCGAACTTTTCCAGAAAATCGTGGCCGACGCTGCGCTGGATGCGGGCCGCGAAGCGCAGTTTATTGAGCAGTTCCGTCAGGCGGCCGATCACCCGGTGATCGCCACCTATCCTGAAGGTCTTTATCTTAAAGGTTTTGCATGTCGTGTGGTGTGACTTGAAAAAGCGCCTTCTGACGCCATATTGATCAGGAGGCAGTTTTTCTGGAGGTCACTATGATTGCCACTAAATTTGGTATTGGTCAGCAGGTTCGCCACCGCCTTTCGGGCGTGCTGGGCGTAATAGTGGATGTCGATCCCGAATATTCGCTGGATACGCCGAAGCTGGACGAGGTCGGCGCGACCGAAACGCTGCGCCGCGCGCCCTGGTATCACGTGGTGATGGAAGATGAAGAAGGCGATCAGGTGCACACCTATATCGCTGAGATTCAGCTTTCCGGCGAAACCAGCTCGGAGCATCCGGAACAGCCGGAGATGGACGAGCTGGCCGCATCCATTCGCCAGCAGTTGCAGGCCCCGCGCCTGCGCCACTAATGGCAGGCGGCATTCATACGCCGCCTGTAATGTTACTGTTTCTGTCGCGTCACGCCCAGGCGCGGAATTTCCATTTTAGGACAGCGATCCATAATCACGGTGAGGCCTGCATCCTGCGCCAGCACGGCAGCCTGCTCGTTGATCACGCCCAGCTGCAGCCAGAGGGTATCCGCGCCCACCGCGATCGCTTCCTGCGCCACGCCCCACGCTGCTTCTGAATTGCGAAACACGTCAACCATATCGATTTTGCCCGGGATCTCTTCCAGTTTCGCGTAGGCCGTCTGGCCCAGCAGCGTCTGCCCGGCCAGTTTCGGGCTTACCGGGATCACTTCGTAGCCCTGATCCAGCAGATATTTCATCACGCCGTAGCTTGGCCGGTCTGGACGATCGCTGGCGCCTACCAGTGCAATGCGCTGAGTGCGCGTCAACACGTCGCGAATCGTTTGATCGTTCATCTTTCTCTCCTTATTTCAGAGCATTAAATGTAGCGTCGCCTGTTAAGCGCGCCGCTCTTCAGAAAGCGGAATTTTGCACTGGCGCACAAAAATATATGTTCAAATGTAAATTTACTGCCATAATGTAAGAATTTGCTACACACAAAACTTTGCGCCCTATTCTGGAGTCTACATGAAACTCTCTCTGGCCGTGACGGGGTTGACTGTTCTCCTCGTCTCGGCAACCTGTCAGGCCATCACGCTAAAGCTTGATCCGCAGATCGATCTGCTGGTGCTGGACGGGCGCAAAATTTCCGGTTCGCTGCTGAAAGGCGCCGACAGCCTTGAGCTGGAACGCGGGCAGCATCAGTTTCTCTTCCGCGTCGAACAGCTGCGCGACGCGCGCAAAGACGCGTCGCTGCGCTATCAGTCTGCGCCGATGATCGTCACCTTCAACGCTCAGGTCAAAACCATTACCATCCGCCTGCCCGCGCTGGAAAATCGTCGCGAGCGTCACCACTTCGACCGCACGCTCAATTTTCAGCTGGTCGACGAACACGGCAAAGAGATCGATATTCGGCGCGATCGCCTGCCGCTCTCAGCGGAAAGCGATATGGAAAAGGCGATGATCCTCTATAACCGCAACGGCCAGGTCGCCTCCGTGCCCCACTTCGCCGCCGTGCGCGACGGTGCGGCCAACCGTCCCCCCGTCGAAGCCGAATTCGTCTGGATAGATGAAGCGCAGTCGCCTGCGATTAAGCGCTGGTTTCATCGCTTCGATCAGGCGACCCGCCAGCAATTTATGTCGCTGGTCAAATTGTTAAGGACAAGTTGATAGGCGGGAAAGACGCAGGGTAAACTCGTGCCACTCTTCTTCGCACGCGACTTCACCAGGACGTCTTTATGGAACAGACCACCCGCACGCTTGGCCTCAGCAAACATATCGCGCTCGTTGCGCACGATCACTGCAAGGCCTCGCTGCTCGACTGGGTAAAACAGAACCAGCCCATCCTTGAACCCCACACCCTTTACGCCACCGGCACCACCGGCAATCTGATTAATCGCCATACCGGCCTGAACGTGAATGCGATGCTGAGCGGCCCGATGGGCGGCGATCAGCAGGTGGGCGCGCTGATTGCGGAAGGCAAAATCGACGTGCTGATCTTTTTCTGGGATCCCCTTAACGCGGTGCCGCACGATCCCGACGTTAAGGCGCTGCTGCGCCTCGCCACCGTCTGGAACATTCCGGTTGCCACCAACCGCGCCACGGCCAACTTTATTATTCAGTCGCCGCTGTTTGCCCAGACGGTGGAGATCGCCATCCCCGATTATCAGCGTTATCTGCAGGCGCGCCTGAGCTAATCAGGCTTTACGCAGCAGCGGCACGCCGAGCTGACGAAACGCCTCGACAAAGCGCGAAGGCTGCTCACGATCGTAGAGCATCCACACCTGCTGGCGCGCGCGCGTTAACGCCACATAGGCCAGACGCCGCTCCTCCGCATCCGGAAAATCCTCCGGCTGCGGCAGCAGTCCCTGCTCGATCACCGATTCGCGCGCCTCGGCGGGAAAGCCCTCTTTGCCCGCCTGCAATCCCAGCAGAATAACGAAATCGGCTTCCTGTCCCTTACTGGCGTGAATGGTCATAAAGTCGAGGTTGAGCTTCGGCCAGCGGGTTTTGGCTTTATCCAGCACATCCGGGCGCAGATGGTGATAGCGCGCCAGCAGCAGCACCCGCTCGTCAGTTTTCACGTAGCCGCTCAGCTTGTTCAGCAGCGGCTCCAGCTGCTCTTGCGGGAGGAGTCCGGCGGCTTTTTTGCTGCCTTTGATCAGGCTGTTGAGCGGCTTGCGCAGCTGGTGCGGGTTCTGCTGGACGAAGCGGTTAGCGATATCGCCGATACGATCGTTAAAGCGATAGGTGGTATCCAGCATGCAGCGATCGCCGTCGCCGAAGTAGTGATGAAAGGCGGTGGTCAGCGTCATCTCTGCGCCGGTGAAGCGATAGATCGCCTGCCAGTCGTCGCCTACGGCGAACAGCGTGGCGCGCTTGTTCTGCTGGCGCAGCGCCGCAAGCAGCGCGGCGCGCTGCGGCGAGATATCCTGAAATTCGTCTACCAGAATATGCTTCCACGGGCTGATAAAGCGTCCCTTGTCGAGAATCGCCACGGCCTGATGGATCAGCCCGGAAAAATCGACCGCGCCTTCCTCTTTCAGCGCGCTTTTCCAGGCTTTCAGCAGCGGCGCCATCAGCTTCACACGCTTGCCGAACAGCTCGCGCACCTCTTCCGGCGCGTGAGCGATCATCGCCGCCTGCGCGCCGCCGTGCATGCGCATCAGTCCCAGCCAGCGTTCTAGGCGCGACGCCAGCAGTTTCGCCAGCCGATCGTCCTGCCAGAAGTGCCCTTCAGGCAGCTCCCACTCCAGCTCGTCGCGCAGCCACTGACGCCAGCCGTTCGCCTGCGCCTTCTTCTCGTCGCACTGCTGACGCCAGGTGTCGATCAGCAGCGCATGACGCGCCGCGATATCGCTCTCCAGCTTGCTGATGACCGGCTGCTTATTGCTGCCTTCGCGGATAATGTGCAGCGCCAGCGCGTGAAAGGTGCGCGCCTGAATGTCAGCGACGCCCAGCCGCGACCGAATGCGATCGTTCATCTCTTCCGCCGCCTGACGCCCAAACGCCAGCAGCAGAATTTGTTCGGGCGCGGCCAGCTTGCGCCGCAGCAGCCAGCCCGCCCGCGCCACCAGCACCGAGGTTTTGCCACTGCCTGCGCCAGCGAGCACCAGCACCGCATCTTCGCCGTTCACCACCGCTTCGCTCTGCGACACATTGAGCGGCGAGGATTCCACCGTGGCGAAAAAGTCGTGATGCGCGCTCAGCATGCGCGCCGTCCAGTCGCGGTTACGCCGGCGCAGCGCCGCGTCGCCCTGCTCCAGCCAGCGCTGGCACAGCAGGTAAGGCTCGCGGCAGTCGCTGAACTCCTCCAGGCGTGCCAGCGGCAGCGGCAGCGCGGCGAACTGTTTTTCGATGGTGCCGCGCAGCGCCTGCAGCTCGCTGCGTTTGATCCAGCGATCCTGCTCGCCGAAGCGCTCGATCTCCTGCCTGAGTTCGCCTAACACTCCGGCGCAAATCGCGCTCATCTCGGCGCTCCACGCCTGCCAGGCCTGCAGCAGATAGTGGTAGAAGCGCTGTGTCTCCTGCCATTCGGTGCCGTGCAGCCGCACTACCTTGTCGTCAGGGAGTAAAAATTCCAGCTCGCCCCAGACCATGCCGCGCTTGCAGCTGATATTGAGCAGCTCGTTGAAAGGAATCAGGTATTCGTGTCGTTCTCCGCTTACTTCCACCCCAGCCGCCAGCAGGCGTACCCGGTTATAGGGATGCTGGGCAAGCCGTTTGCCCATCGATGTCGCTTTGAGTTCCATGTCCACACCGTCGAACCTGGGAAAAGAATATCGGGAGTTTACCTGTCAGACTCTTGGCGCTCCAGCCTTAAAACAGGCTAAACTTGGCGGCACATCTTGCGGAAAGCAAAAGGAAAAAAACGCCATGCGCACTGTGTTGAACATTCTCAATTTTATCCTCGGCGGGTTTATCACCACCCTTTGTTGGCTGTTCGCCACGCTGGTGAGTATCGTCCTGATCTTTACCCTGCCGCTGACGCGTTCCTGCTGGGAAATCACCAAACTCTCTTTGCTGCCTTACGGCAACGAGGCGGTGCACGTGGATGTGCTGCGCCCGGAGAGTAAAAGCGCGCTGCTGAACACCGGCGGCACCTTTCTCAATATTTTCTGGCTGATCTTTTTCGGCTGGTGGCTCTGTCTGACCCATATCTCCACCGGGATCGTACAGTGCATCAGCATCATCGGCATCCCGGTAGGCCTCGCCAACTTTAAAATCGCCGCCATCGCGCTCTGGCCGGTCGGCCGCCGCGTGGTCTCGGTTGAAGAAGCTCGCGCCGCGCGCGACGCCAACGCCCGTCGGCGCTACTGAGGCCGCTATATGATGTCCAAAGCCTTGCCGGGCTGGCGCAACTATCTCTTTAACAGCAGCTGGCGTTATCTGCTGCGCATTTTTCTGGCGCTGACCGGCTGCGCGGCGGTGCCCTGGTGGCTGCATCAGATAGACTGGACCATCCCGCTGACGCTCGGCGTGGTGGCCGCGGCGCTGGCCGATCTCGACGATCGTCTTACCGGTCGGCTACGCAATCTGCTGATTACCCTGCTCTGCTTCTGTATCGCCTCGGTGTCGGTAGAGCTGCTTTTTCCCCATCCGCTGGCCTTTATGGCCGGTCTGGCGATCTCCACCTGGGGCTTTATTCTGCTGGGCGCGCTCGGCCAGCGCTACGCCACTATCGCCTTTGGCGCGCTGCTGATTGCGGTTTACACCATGCTGGGCATCGGGCTTTTTTCGCAATGGTATATGCAGCCGATACTGCTGCTGGTCGGGGCGCTCTGGTACAACGTGCTGACGCTGCTTGGCCATCTGATGTTCCCGGTGCGGCCGGTTCAGGAACAGCTGGCGGGTAGCTACGCGCAGCTGGCGCAATACCTTGAAGCCAAGGCGAATCTGTTCGATCCCGACGGCGAGGCGCAGGACGACGCCACGCTGATCCGCACCGCGATGGTCAACAGCCAGCTGGTGGCGCAGCTGAATCTGACGAAAAGCACGCTACAGAGCCGCCTGCGCGGCGATCGCGGATCGCGCAGCACCCGCCGCAGCCTGCACTACTACTTTGTGGCGCAGGATATCCACGAGCGCGCCAGCTCCTCCCATCTGCAGTATCATCTGCTGCGCGACGACTGGCGCTACAACGAGATCCTGTTCCGCTTTCAGCGGCTGCTGAATATGCAGGCGCAGGCGTGCCGTCAGCTCTCTCAGTGCATTTTGCTGCGCGAGCGCTGGGAACACGATCCGCGCTTCGAGCGCGCCTTCGATCGCTTGCAGACGGCGCTGGAGCGCCTGCAGCAAAACGAGCCTGATGCCCCCCATCTGCGCCCGCTTTTCTGGCTGCTGCGCAATTTGCGCGCTATCGACGCGCAGCTGGGATCGATAGAGTCTGAGCAGTCTTTAGCCAGCGAAAACCTGGCGGGCGATAATCGATTGTCGCGCGAAGGGCTAAGCGGCTGGAGCGACATTCGCCTGCGGCTGAGCCGCCATATGACGCCCGCCTCCGCGCTGTTCCGCCATGCGGTGCGCATGACGGTGGTGCTCTGTATTGGCTACGGCTTTATTCAGATTACCGGCCTCCATCGCGGCTACTGGATCCTGCTTACCAGCCTGTTTGTTTGCCAGCCTAACTATAACGCCACGCGGCGCAGGCTCGCGCTGCGTATCGGCGGTACGCTGGCGGGCATCGCCATCGGCCTGCCAGTGCTCTGGCTGGTGCCTTCAACCGAAGGCCAGCTGGTGCTGATCGTAGTCAGCGGCGTGCTGTTTTTCGCCTTTCGTCAGGTGCAGTACGCGCAGGCGACGCTGTTTATCACCCTGCTGGTACTGCTCTGCTTCAATTTGCTGGGAGAGGGGTTTGAGGTGGCGCTGCCGCGCATCGTGGACACGCTGCTGGGATGCGCGCTTGCCTGGCTGGCGGTGGCGTTTATCTGGCCCGACTGGCGTTTTCGCCAGTTGCCCGCCGTGGCGGCGCGCACCCTGAACGCCAACTGCCGCTATCTGGATGCGATTATGGAGCAGTATCACCAGGGCAAAGACAACCGCCTCGCCTATCGCATCGCGCGCCGCGACGCCCACAACGCCGATGCGGAGCTGGCTTCGGTGGTTTCCAATATGAGCGGCGAGTCGCGGACGCAGCAGAAACATAAAGAGTCCGCTTTCCAGCTGCTCTGCCTTAACCACTCTTTCCTGAGCTATATCTCCGCGCTGGGGGCGCACCGCGATAAGCTGAACGACGGCGCGCTGCTGACGCTGCTCGACGATACGGTTTGCTATGTCGAAGACGTGCTGCAAACCGATGTGGTAAGCGACGCCGAAGCGGAAACGATGCAGAGCGCGCTGACGCAGCGCATCAGCGATATGGCTGCCAATCAGGAGACGCGCGCTCCGCTGGTGCTGCAGCAGCTAGGCTTGCTGGTCGCCCTGCTGCCGGAGATCGCCCGACTGCGCCGCACGCTGGCGCAGCCTTAAGAGGGGTCGCCTTTTAACGTCTCCTGATACCATTCATTCAGTTCCGCCCTGACCGTTTGCGGCAGGGCGGCTTCATGGCGCCCTTCTATCGCCCCTTCCAGCGCCAGCAGCGTTTTAAAGCCGATATGCTGGTTGATCGCTCTGAGCCTGAGCCAGCACCGTTTTGATCCCAGATCCCTCAGATGGCGCACGGTCCTTACGCCCGCCTCGTGCAGCAAGAGCTCCATACGCAGGCTAAGATTGGGCAGATCTTTCAGCCGCAGCGGACGCTGCCTGGCCAGCGTCTCCTGACGGGCGGTGCGCAGCGAGGCGGCGGAGAGCGACAGCAGGCGATCGGTGTCGCGCCATAGCGCGTCGTCGACGCGAAAGTAGTTAAGGCTCACCTCGGCGCCGCGCTTGTGAAACACCAGCGGCTGCATCGGCTGCCGCGCCGCATATTCCCGCAGCGCTTCGCTGGCGCGCAGGTAGAGCGCGTCGTCGTTGACCAGCGCGAAAACCACTTTTTCTACCGCCAGCGCATAGCCGCCGAACTGAGTGCGCGACTCGATTTGGCCTAGCGCGGCCAGACGACTGCGGGACATTTCTACAATGGGATGCTGTTTTTTCATGACACGCTCTCCTTGTGTGCAATTAATAAAAAACCATCTCTATCAATCCGTTAGAGATATAGAAAAAATCAATTAAGGGTTCAATTAATTCTTTTGTTCGAGCCCGACCTTCTCCCTTTTTTGCGAGCCGTTTTCCAAATTTGAGGTTGATCTTTATCCAGGAAGTCATTACTGTATATCCATACAGTCCAATGCTGAGTGGTTAACTTATGCGCACCCAACACTTTAATAATGCAGGCTTCGCTCACCGTCACGTATCCGCTTCTAAACCGTCGCAGCACAGCGGCTGGATTACGGAACTGCGCTACAGCGAACAACCCGGCATGATGCAAATGTTGCTGCTGCCGTTACTGCAACAGCTCAGCCGGGAGTCTCGCTGGCAGCTGTGGCTGACGCCCGCGCACAAGCTCAATCGCGCCTGGCTGCAGCAGTCGGGTCTGCCGCTGGAAAAAAGCATGCACGTCGCCGATTCCGAGCGTTGCACCTCTGTCGAGGCGATGATTAAAGCTTTGCGCACAGGGAATTACAGCGTCGTGCTGGCGTGGATACCTTACGATCTGGATGAGGAAGAACGGCGCGAATTAGAGCAGGCCGCCGCGGAAGGCAAAGCGCTGGGGTTGATTATGCGTCCGAATGGGACGACAGAACCTTCGCTGCGACCAAATAAAGGACTAAAAATTCAGTCGGATTTGTTTCATTAAGTAAAAATAAGATTTTTCTCGGGCCAATTGCCTTTTTTGATTCAGCTAAACCACTGATTCTTTTCCCTCCAGCTTTGACAATGGTTTAGCTGCATTTTGCCTTAAAGCGCGACGGCATTAAGACCGGGCGAAATGTTAGAATATGTGTATAAAGCCCTGTTTTTTTGCAGCATCCCCTCACATCATACTTGTAACTTTCCAATCTCGTTGTAGACTTTACCTCGCCAGGGTGCTCAATAATCTCCGTTTTTTAATCGGTAGAGTCATAAGCGAGCGTATTAACCCGGCGAAGGATTACAACCAAGAGCATCCCTTTTTGCTCATTGCCTATTTGGATGATAACGAGGCGCAAAATGAAAAAGACAGCTATCGCAATTGCAGTGGCACTGGCTGGCTTCGCTACCGTAGCGCAGGCCGCTCCGAAAGATGACACCTGGTATACCGGTGCTAAACTGGGCTGGTCTCAGTATCACGATACTGGTTACTACGGTAACGGTTATGGCAACAACAATGGCCCGACTCACGAATCTCAGCTTGGCGCTGGTGCATTCGTAGGTTACCAGGCTAACCCGTACCTGGGCTTCGAGCTGGGTTACGACTGGCTTGGCCGTATGCCGAACAAAGGCACCGTAAACAACGGCGCATTCAAAGCACAGGGCGTTCAGCTGGCTGCTAAACTGAGCTATCCGATCGCTGACGATCTGGATGTCTACACCCGTCTGGGTGGTATGGTATGGCGCGCTGACGCAACTCAGAACAACGCTGTCAACGGCCGCATCAGCGACCACGACACCGGCGTTTCTCCGCTGGCAGCAGTGGGTGTTGAATACGCTCTGACTCAGAACTGGGCAACTCGTCTGGACTACCAGTGGGTTAACAACATCGGCGACGCACAGACCGTTGGCGCACGTCCTGACAACGGCATGCTGAGCGTAGGCGTTTCATACCGCTTCGGTCAGGATGAAGCAGCACCGGTTGTAGCTCCGGCTCCGGCTCCGGCTCCAGTTGTTGAAACCAAGCGTTTCACCCTGAAGTCTGACGTGCTGTTCACCTTCAACAAATCTACCCTGAAGCCGGAAGGCCAGCAGGCTCTGGATCAGCTGTACAGCCAGCTGAGCTCAATGGATCCGAAAGACGGTTCAGTCGTCGTTCTGGGCTTCACTGACCGCATCGGCTCTGAACAGTACAACCAGAAACTGTCTGAGAAACGCGCTCAGTCAGTGGTTGACTACCTGGTTTCTAAAGGTATCCCGTCTAACAAGATCTCTGCACGTGGCATGGGCGAATCTAACCCAGTTACCGGCAACACCTGTGACAGCGTGAAAGGCCGTCAGGCTCTGATCGACTGCCTGGGCCCGGACCGTCGCGTAGAAATCGACGTGAAAGGTATCAAAGACGTTGTAACTCAGCCGCAGGCTTAAGTTACTACGTAAGAAAAAACCCCGCAAAGCGGGGTTTTTTTATGTCTCTCTTCTGGCGTTTAACGTGCCGCGCTAGTCGCTTCCCGTTTCTGATTTGCCGAGAATCGCCTGAAGATCCTGTTTCAGGCTCGACATCTGGGTGGCGTATTTCTCTTTACGTTCGGCATCTTCGATCAGCTGAACGATAGTTTCCGACAGCGTGCAGCCGCGACGCTGCGCCAGCCCCGCCAGCCGCTGCCACACCAGATACTCGAGATCGATCGATTTCTTACGCGTATGCTGATGCTCAGCGTTGAAGTGCCGCTTACGGCGCGCGCGAATCGTTTGTTTCAACCGGTTATCCAGGTCCGGATGAATATGTTGCGCGATCCATTCAGCCACATCGACCGGACGGTTTTCCATTGAGAGCAGTTCATCCACGGCTGCCTGCGCAGCGCTAAGTTCAAGATGACGCGTGATCAGCTCGCCTTCCCGGTGCTTCTTCACCAGGTATTTCCATTTCCATCCACTTTCAAGATTTTCGAGTTGTTGGTATTTCATCGGAATCTCATCGTGACCGCGTAACAAACTTAGAATAACAGTTTTTTTCCTGGATGCAGTAAGGAAAAAGGCGTTGTATGTCTCAGGGTTAATCCGAACCATGCAGTGCTTAGTAAAGGGGTTTCCTGTATAATCCCGCTTTTCTTTAATTAACCAAATGCGATTATTTTGACCAGCTCCCAACTTTCCTGGCAAGACCTGCAGCCGAATACTACCGGATACGCGTCCGTTTTCTCCCGTATTACCGAAGAAGAAACTGATAGCCTGGCGACGGTACAGCCGCGTTTGCTGAATGCGCTGGCCTGCCTCGATCAGCAGAGCGAAGGCTTTCCCCTTCTGCTGGTGTGCAGTCAGGAGAATCTGGACTATCTGGCGCTTATTGCGCGCCAAATGGAGCGTATCGCCGACGAGCCTACCGAGCTGTTCGGCGGACATTATCATATCATCGCGGATAACGTGACCCTTCAGCCGCCCGGTGATGCCTCGCATCCTTTTACCGGCAGCGGTCAGGTTCAGTTCGCAGAGTGGATTGAAAACGATCAGCTATTTGGCTGCGTGCGCCTGCATCGCGACCGACTGCAGCTTGAGCCGGGCCTGATTCACCGCGCCAACGGCGGAACGCTGGTGCTGTCGCTGCGCACCCTGCAGGCGCAGCCGCTGCTGTGGCTGCGGCTGAAACGTGCTATCCAGCTGGGCCGCCTGGAATGGCAGTCGCCCGATGAACGTCATCCTCTGCCGGTCTCTGTTCCCCCGCTTCCGCTTAGCCTGAAGCTGGTGCTCTGCGGCGACCGCGATGCGCTGGCGGCGTTTCAGGAGAGCGATCCTGAACTGCACGAGATGGCGATCTATACTGAATTCGAAGAGAACATGCAGATCGTCGACGAAGACGACATGCTGGCCTGGTGCCGCTGGGCGCAGGATGTCGCGCTGCAGGCGGGACTGCCCGCTCCGCAGGCCGATTTCTGGCCGCCCCTGATCCGCGAAGCGGTGCGCTACACCGGCGATCAGGAAGTGCTGCCGCTTTGCCCGCGCTGGCTGCTGCGTCAGATGCGCGAAGCCTTCGCGCAGGAGAACGCGCTTAACGAGGCGGCGCTAGTCAGCGCCCTTGACGTGCGCACCTGGCGCGAAGCCTTCCTCGCCGAGCGCATGCGCGACGAAATTTTGCTGAAGCAGATCCTGATTGAAACCGAAGGCGAAGTCGTCGGTCAAATCAACGGTCTTTCCGTGGTGGAGTTTCCGGGCCATCCGCGCCCGTGGGGCGAACCTTCGCGCATTACCTGCGTAGTGCATCCGGGCGACGGCGAGTTTACCGACGTCGAACGCAAAGCTGAACTGGGCGGCAACATCCATGCCAAAGGCATGATGATTATGCAGGCGTATCTTATCGCCGAGCTGGAGCTCGATCAGCAGTTGCCCTTCTCGGCCTCGCTGGTATTTGAACAATCTTACTCGGAAGTCGACGGCGACAGCGCCTCTCTGGCGGAACTCTGCGCTCTCGTCAGCGCGCTGGCTAACCAGCCGATTAATCAGCAGATTGCCGTCACCGGATCGGTGGATCAGTTCGGCAACGTTCAGCCAGTCGGCGGCCTGAACGAGAAGATCGAAGGCTTTTTCACTATCTGCAACGAGCGCGAACTGACCGGCCAGCAGGGCGTAATTATTCCGGCGTGCAATGTGCGTCACCTCTGCCTGAGTCAGGATGTGGTCGACGCGGTTGAACAGGGCCGCTTTCATATCTGGGCGATCGATCGCGCCGATGAGGCGCTGCCGCTGCTGACCGGCGTGGTCTGGCGCAGCGAAGAGGATAACGGCGACGCGCTGCTGCGCCGGATTCAGGATCGTATTACCCAACTCAATCAGCAGGAAGCGAGTCATCGCCCCTGGCCGCTTCGCTGGCTAAACTGGTTCAACCAGAACTGATTGAATTGCTCAGCGTACAGCTGTTCGCTAAACTTCGTGCTTCACTAAAACAAGGCTTATTGAAAACATGGTTGATAAACGCGAATCCTATAGCAAAGAGGACCTGATTGCGTCAGGTCGCGGTGAACTGTTTGGCGAGAACGGTCCGCCGCTTCCGTCAGGCAACATGTTGATGATGGACCGCGTGGTCAAGATGACCGAAGATGGCGGTAAGTTCGACAAAGGTTTCGTTGAAGCCGAGCTGGATATTAATCCGGACTTATGGTTTTTCGCCTGCCACTTTATCGGCGATCCGGTCATGCCGGGCTGTCTCGGTCTGGATGCGATGTGGCAGCTGGTAGGATTCTATCTGGGCTGGCTGGGCGGCGAAGGCAAAGGCCGCGCGCTGGGCGTTGGCGAGGTGAAATTCACGGGCCAGGTGCTGCCGACCGCCAAAAAAGTGACCTACCGCATTCACTTCAAGCGCGTCATTAACCGTAAGCTGGTGATGGGCGTCGCCGATGGCGAAGTCTTCGTCGATGGTAACCTGATTTACTCTGCCAGCGATCTGAAAGTCGGTCTGTTCAAAGACACCAACGCTTTCTGATAGCGCACATGAAAACCTCCGCCAGCGCGGAGGTTTCTTCCTTTTCCTGACGGTCGATTACGCCGTAACCGCCCTGTCCTCCATGGCTTGTCGCCAACCTCCCAACCAGTGAGACTTAGCCTCAATCATCTGATACGGACACATCTCTTTTGAGCGTCCTGTAATACCGGCCTGGTAGCCACGTGCATGAGCGCGTTCAAGGCGGTCTCGTTTCTGTCTCTTCATACTCCGTATCCCTCATATCAGGTCTGTGGAATCTGGTGGAAAGAAATAGAGTGGCGAATTATTACTCAGCCACTATTAAGTTCTACCTGCCCCGCTTCGAAAGGTCAATGCGCAAATTTCACGCCATTGTCATCATTTTGACGCTTTATTGTTCTTTTTCTTCGTTGCGAAGCGTTACAGGTTCGCTTATCGCCTTGAAGCGGCAACAAAAAAAGCCCCCGACCGCCGTCGCATTTCGCGGACGACAATCAGGGGCTGAGCACATCTTTAGCGAATTTTATTCTGTGGTTATCGCTGCGTTGGCGATTTGCTGCGCTGTTTGCTGCCAGCCGATAGCCAGAGTGCGCACCAGCGCGTCATAACCATCCTCGTTCTGCGGCAGCGCCACGTCGAATCCCTGCTTCACCACATGACCATTATGCTGCAGCACCCATTCGCCGCTCACCACGCCGCGCCCGTCATAGCGGCCCTGGAATCCGGTCACCGTCACGCTCAGCGTGTCATGCTTTTCGCCCAGCGGCGCGGCGGAAACCAGCCGGCCCGGCAGCGCCTTGCTCAGGTTCGCCACCAGCGTTTGCTGGAGCTGCTGATCCAGCGGGCTGGCCCAGAGATTATTGGCGGCGATAACGTACTTCACGTCGCTGGTCTGATAGACCAGGCCGTTGCCCGCCAGGTAATCAGGCACCGCCACCTGCTGAACCCACAGCGCCGGCGGCTGCGCTTCGCCGCCGCTGCGTACCTGCATTGCCGCCGGCTTCGACGGCAGCTGGTAGTAGGTGTTATCGATGGTGCTGCTGCATGCGCTTAACAGCAGCGCGGCGCAAAAAACGGCTCCTTTTCTCACTGTTTCGCCCTCTTTGGCTGTGGATCCTGACCCGGTTTGGCCTCGAAGACCAGCGCGTTGCTCTTGGTATTAAGGGTTTTTAACACCGGCTGCAGTTCGCGCAGCACCTGATCCAGTCGCTGCATATCGCCTACCAGCTTGTTATAGGCCGGTGAGCCTGGCTGCAGCCCCTTCATGCTGCGATTCAGCTCGCGCAGCGTTTGCTGCATATCTTCCGGCAGCGTTTTCATCGCCGGGCTGGCGGTGATCTGATTGAGGTTTTTCAGCGTGCCCTGCATTTCACGCAGCGTGCGCTGGCTCTCTTTCAAGGTGCCGGTCGCCTCGGTCACCACGTTGTTAAGCGGCAAGGCGTTGATCTTGTCGAGCGCCGCCACCAGTTTTTGCTGGATCTGGCTCAGGCCGCCGCTGGTGGTCGGAATGATCTCATAGCCTGCGATTTTGTTCGGGCCTTTGTAGGCCGGCACGTTATCGTAGAAATCGAGATCGATATAGAGCGAGCCGGAGAGCAGATTGCCGGTTTTCAGCGAGGCGCGCAGGCCGCGTTTTTTGCCGTCCTGCAGATGCTGCTCCAGGTTGAAGTCCTGACCCAGTCTGGCGGTGAAGCGGTCAGGCTCAATGCGGATCAGCACCGGCACGCGATAATCGTTGTTCAACGCCTGATTCACCCCTTCGGTCATAAAGGGCGCCTGCGCCACCGTACCCAGACGGATGCCGCGGAACTCGACCGGCGCGCCCACCTGCAGGCCGCGAATCGAATCGGGGAAGAACATCAGGAAATCGACGTGATTGGTGTAGAGCGAATCCTGGATGCTGCGCTGATCGTCGAACAGATGATAGTCGGCGTTGTTCGTCGCCGCCTGGCCTAGATCCCAGCCGTCCGGCACGTCGAAGCTGACCCCGCCGCTGAACAGCGTAGTCAGCGAGCCCATCTCGACGCGCATGCCCGATGCCGACATATCCACCGCGATGCCGCTGTCCTTCCAGAAACGGACATTGGTGGTCACCAGCCGATCGTAGGGCGCGGCGATAAACAGCTGATAGGTCATCATGCGCTTATCGGTATCAAAGGTGCTGGTCTCCACGGTGCCGACGCGATAGCCGCGGAACAGCACCGGATCGCCTGCGTTGAGCTGCCCCGCTTTTTTGCTGTCGAGCGTAATGCGGATGCCTTTGGCGTCCGGCGGCGCCAGCGGCGGCGCGTCGAGCAGCTCATAGCGCTCTTTCGGCTCCTCTTTTTTGCCCGGCTGCAGTTCGATATAGTTGCCGGAGAGCAGCGTATTCAGGCCAGTTACCCCTTCGCGGCCAATCTGCGGCTTCACCACCCAGAACACGCTGTCGCCGTGCAGCAGCTTTTCCATGCCGGAGTTGAGCCGCGCGGTAATTTCTACGTGATGCAGGTCGTCGGTCAGCTCCGCTTTTTCCACCACGCCGACGTCAACGCTGCGGCTTTTGATGGTGGTTTTCCCCGCTTCGATACCTTCCGCATTTTCCGTAATCAGGGTCACTTCCGGCCCGAGATGGCTGAAGTGGTAAAACAGGATCCATCCGCCGATCAACAGCGTCACGATGGGGACAATCCAGACCGGCGACCAGCGTTTAATCTGGTCGACCCTGGCATGGCCGTGGTTACTTTCCGTCAAGGCGCGGCTCCTTTGTAGTATGTTCCCGTACGCGATCCCAGGTCAGGCGCGGGTCAAACGTCATGGCGGCGATCATAGTAAGGATCACCACCAGCGCAAACAGCAGCGCGCCCGTCGCGGGATAAACATTCATCAGTTGCCCCATGCGCACCAGCGCAGAGAGCACGGCGATAACAAACACGTCGATCATCGACCAGCGGCCGACAAATTCGACGATTTCATAAATCAGATGCATCCGTTCGCTGTCGCGATGGCCGCGTCCGCTGGCGTTCCAGCAGAGCCAGCCAATCGCCAGCATCTTCAGCGACGGCACCATGATGCTGGCGATAAAAATCACCAGCGCCACCGGATAGGATCCGTCGCTCCAGAGCAGGATTACGCCCGCCATAATATTAGACGGATAAGGCGTACCGAGAGTTTCGGTCACCATAATCGGCAGCATGTTGGCGGGAATATAGATCATCAGCGAAGTAAACAGCAGCGCCAGCGTCCACTGCAGGCTGTGCTTGCGGCGCGGCGCGGCGATCACGCCGCAGCGCGGACAGTCGGGATGGTCCGCGGCCAGGATCGCGGTGCAGCAGGGACAGGAGCGCATCCCCTGCTCCAGCCCGCTGACGCCCTTTTCCGGCGCATGCGGCAGCGGCGGCATCGGCGCGATCTGCTCCCACAGCCAGCGTCGATCCACGCACTGAAAGGCGCGCAGCTGCAGCAGGCAGAACAGGCACCAGGGCCAGAAGCTGGTCTCAAGACCGATATCGCCGTAGGCCATCAGCTTGACGAAGCTGACCAGCACGCCGGCCATAAAGATCTCCGCCATGCCCCAGCTGCGCAGCTGGAACAGGATGCGCGCCAGGCCCAGACGCAGGCTTACCGGCATCGGTATGCGGTTCACCAGCAGAATAATGGTCAGCATGCAGAGCGCAGGGATCGCCTGAACGAATGCCAGAAACAGCGTGGCCAGGCTGCTGTAATCCTCCGACACCATCACCCGCGGGATCTCCAGCAGCGAGATCTGGCTGCTGAGACCCGCGACCTTCATGGTGATGAAGGGAAACAGGTTGGCCAGCAGCAGCATAAACAGCGCAGCCAGCGCGTAGCCGGTCGGCCGTTTACGTGGCTCGGGCCAGTTCGCGGTCAGCACCGAATGACAGCGCGGGCAGGATGCACGGCTGCCCTGCGGCACGTCCGGCAGTTTTACCATTAAATCGCACTGTGGACAAAGCATCCACGCCTGACTTTCAGCGGCTGAACACATCCCGACTCCCTTATGGTTACGCGCCGTTTTTCAGCGCTTCCAGCTCTTCCCAGCGAGCGAACGCCGTTTCCAGTTCCTGCTCGGTCTGCGCCAGCGCGTCCAGTACCGGCTGAGTCTGGTCATGCGGCTGGCTGAAGAAGTCAGGATGGCTCATTTTTGCCTGCAGCTCGCCGATGCGCGCCTCCAGCGTCTCCAGCTTCTGCGGCAGCTGCTCCAGCTCTCGCGTCAGGTTATAGCTTAGCTTGCCGCCGCCGCGTTTCGCGCCGTCAGCTTTTTCCGCCGCCGGTTTCGCCGCGGCGGCAGGCTTGTTTCCCTGGGCGCTTTTCTGCTGTTTGTAAGCGGCGCGCTGCTGCTGCGCGTCGTGATAGCCGCCGACGAAGCTGCCGATTTCGCCGTTGCCTTCGAAAATCCAGCACTCGGTCACGGTGTTGTCGACGAACTGACGATCGTGGCTCACCAGCAGCACGGTGCCCTGATAGCCGTCGATCAGCTCTTCCAGCAGCTCGAGGGTTTCGACGTCGAGGTCGTTGGTCGGTTCATCGAGAATCATCAGGTTGCTGGGACGCAGGAAAAGGCGCGCCAGCAGCAGGCGGTTGCGCTCGCCGCCGGAGAGCGCGCGCACCGGCGTCATGGCGCGTTTTGGATGAAACAGGAAGTCCTGCAGGTAGCCGAGCACATGGCGCGGCTTGCCGTTCACCATCACCTCTTGCTTGCCTTCCGCCAGGTTATCCATCACGGTGCGATCGGGATCCAGCTCGGCGCGATGCTGGTCGAAGTAGGCGACTTCCAGCTTTGTGCCGCTGTGCACGCGGCCGCTGTCGGCTTTCAGCTGCTGCAGCATCAAACGCAGCAGCGTGGTTTTGCCGCAGCCGTTGGGGCCGATGAGCGCGATCTTGTCGCCGCGCTGCACCTGCGCGGAGAAGTCATGCACCAGCGTCTTGCCGCCCACGCCATAGTTGACGTGCTCCAGCTCGAAAACGATTTTGCCCGAGCGCGACGCTTCGCCCACCTGCATATTGGCTTTGCCCATCACTTCGCGGCGCTCGGAGCGTTCGCGACGCAGCGCTTTCAGCGCGCGCACGCGGCCCTCGTTGCGGGTGCGGCGCGCCTTGATGCCCTGACGGATCCACACCTCTTCCTGCGCCAGCTTGCGGTCGAACTCGGCGTTCTGCATCTCTTCGACGCGCAGCGCCTCCTCTTTCCCCTCCAGGTAGAGATCGTAATTGCCCGGCCAGGAGACCAGCTTGCCGCGATCGAGGTCGACGATGCGCGTCGCCATATTGCGGATAAACGAACGGTCATGGGAAATAAAAACGATGCTGCCGCTGAAGGTTTTCAGGAAGGTTTCCAGCCAGTCGATGGTTTCGATATCGAGGTGGTTGGTCGGTTCGTCCAGCAGCAGCACGCGCGGGTTGCTCACCAGCGCGCGGCCCAGCGCCGCTTTGCGCAGCCAGCCGCCCGACAGCGACGACAGCTCGGTATCAGGCTCCAGACCGATCTGCTGCAGCACATCGTTGATGCGGCTCTCCAGCTGCCACAAATTGTGGTGGTCGAGGATAGTCTGCAGGCGTCCCATCTCGTTGAGGTTTTTCTCGCTGGGATCGAGCATCACCGCATGCGAAATCGCGTGATAGGCTTTGAGGTGCTCGGCCTGCTCTTCCACGCCCTCCGCCACAAAGTCATAGACGGAGCCGGTAATATTGCGCGGCGGATCCTGCTGCAGACGCGCCACCACCAGGTCCTGCTCGAAAATGATGCGGCCGTCATCCAGCGGCTGCTCCCCGTTAATGATTTTCATCAGGGTCGATTTGCCTGCGCCGTTACGGCCGACCAGACAGACGCGCTCGTTCTCTTCGATATGCAGCTCGGTGTTGTCGAGCAGTGGCGCATCGCTGAATGAGAGGTAAGCGCCGTGAATACTGATTAATGACATCTGAACTTATTCCTTACCGGCGTGAGTAATCAGCCAGCAGTTGTGAATTTGACGGTTGCGGGCAAAATCCTGCGACAGGGTTTTCTGGGTAATGTCCTGCGCCTTCAGGCCCAGCGATGCCAGCCCCTCAAGGTCCATTTTAAAGCCGCGCTTGTTGTTGGAGAACATGACGGTGCCGCCCGCGCGCAGCAGGCGTTTCAGGTTGCGCATCAGCATAATGTGATCGCGCTGCACGTCGAAATCCTCTTCCATGCGTTTGGAGTTGGAGAAGGTCGGCGGATCGATAAAGATCAGATCGAACGTCTCGTCGCTCTCGCGCAGCCAGCTCAGGCAGTCGGCCTGCATCAGGCGATGCTGACGGCCGGTCAGCCCGTTCAGACGCAGGTTGCGCTCCGCCCACTCCAGATAGGTGCGCGACATGTCGACCGTGGTGGTGCTGCGTGCGCCGCCCAGCCCGGCGTGCACGCTGGCGCTGCCGGTATAGGAGAAGAGGTTGAGGAAATCTTTATCCTTGCTCATTTTGCCGAGCATTTGGCGCGCGATGCGGTGGTCGAGGAACAGCCCGGTGTCCAGGTAGTCCGTCAGGTTCACCAGCAGGCGCGCGTTATACTCCTGCACTTCGAAGAAATCGCCCTTCTCGCCCAGTTTCTGATACTGATTCTTGCCTTTCTGCCGCTCGCGCGTTTTCAGCACCAGACGGTTGGCGGGCAGCTCCAGTACGCTGAGCGTCGCGCCGATAACGTCAAACAGGCGCTGGCGCGCTTTCGCGGCGTCGATGGTCTTGGGCGGCGCATACTCCTGCACCACCACCCACTCGCCGTAGCGATCCACCGCCACGTTGTATTCCGGCAGATCGGCGTCATAGAGGCGATAGCAGGCGATACCTTCCTGACGTGCCCACTTCTCTAGCTTCTTCATGTTTTTACGCAGGCGGTTAGCGTAATCCTCGGCGATCTGCGCGCCGTTTTCGCTGCTGTTTTCCGCCAGCTGATAGTTCTTCTGCACGCACTCGATAGGGCCGTTTTTCGCCTTGAACTGGCGCTCCGCGCGCAGCTGCAGGCAGCTCAGCAGCTCAGGCGAACCGCTGAAGAGCGACAGGGTCCAGCCGCCGAAGTGCTGTTTCATGATGCGGCCAAGCTGGCTGTGCAGCGCGATCAGCGCCGGCTCGCTCTCCAGGCGTTCGCCGTAAGGCGGGTTGCTCAATACCGTGCCGCGCTGCTCGCCAGGCAGCGGGTTTTTCAGCTGCAGCACATCCTGACGCGCGAAGGTAAAGAGATCGGCGACGCCGGCGCGGCGGGCGTTAGCCTGCGCCCATTCCAGCACGCGGCCGTCGCTGTCGTAGCCGAAGAAGCGCGCCTGCGCGGCGGCGGTGCCAGCGCGCGCGCGCTGCTGCGCCTCGCTTTTCACATCGCGCCACAGCGCGTCGTTATGCTGACGCCAATGGGTGAAGCCCCAGCGGCTACGCAGCAGGCCCGGCGCGCGATCGCAGGCGATCAGCGCCGCTTCAATCAGCAGCGTGCCAGAGCCGCACATAGGATCGAGCAGCGGCGTGGTCGGCTGCCAGCCGGAGCGCAGCACGATCGCCGCCGCCAGGTTCTCCTTGAGCGGCGCCTGGCCGGTCTGCTGACGATAGCCGCGCTGATGCAGCGCGTCGCCGCTCAAATCCAGCGCGATGCTGGCGCGATCTTTATTCAGCCAGACGTTGATGCGGATATCCGGCTGCTCGCGATCCACATTGGGACGCGGTAGCTTCTGACGGGTAAAGGAATCGACAATCGCGTCCTTGACCTTCAACGCGCCAAACTGGCTGTTGCGAATCGATTCGTTGGTGCCGCTGAAGTGCACCACGAAGGTATGCTGACTGCCGAACAGTTCGGTCCAGTCGATGCTCTGTACGCCGACATAGAGATCGAGATCGCTGTAGACGCCAAATTCGCCAAGCGGCAGCAAAATACGCGACGCCAGCCGGCTCCACAGCAGACTCTGATACATCGTACGGTCATCGGCTTCAAAGTGAACGCCTCCCTGTACCACCTGCAGATCCTGCGCGCCCAGCGCGTCCAGCTCACTTTTTAACAGCTCTTCGAGCCCACGCGCCGTACTGGCAAAGAGAGAATTCATATCGTCACTATTACTCTTGAGAAAATTGCTGCGCATTATACCCTAATTACGCCTCATTGTTGGAAAGCTACACGCGCCTATCACCCGGCCGATCACGAGGCTATAGCGTCCCGACGCCATGTATCATAAAGTTAGCTTCTTTTGCCGCCCACGCCCGCTTCTCTGGAGATCGCCATGCTTACGCTGTCCCGTCTGTTCATTCATCCGGTCAAATCGATGCGGGGTGTACACCTTTCCCATGCGCAGGCGCTGGAGAGCGGACTGGCTTTCGACCGCATTTTTATGGTGACGGATCTGGACGGCACCTTTATTACCGCGCGCCAGTATCCGGAGATGGTGCGCTTTACCCCGGCGCTGTTGGCCGACGGCCTCTCTCTGCAGGCGCCCGACGGCAGCCAGGCGACGATCCGCTTCAGCGATTTCGCCGCGCAGGAGGCGCCGACGGAAGTCTGGGGCAACCATTTTACCGCGCGCATCGCTCCCGACGACATCAACGCCTGGCTCAGCGCCTTTTTCCCCCGTCCGGTGCAGCTGCGCTGGGTTGGGCCGCAGCCGTCGCGCCGGGTGAAACGCTTTAACGAGGTGCCGCTGGGTTTTGCCGACGGCTATCCGTTTCTGCTGGTTAACAGCGCCTCGCTGCAGGATCTGCAACAGCGCTGCCCGGCCAGCGTGCGCGCCGAGCAGTTTCGCGCCAACCTGATTGTGAGCGGCGCGCCGGCCTGGGATGAAGACAGCTGGGCAACGGTGCAGATCGGCAGTGTAATTTTCGACGTGCCCAAACCCTGCAGCCGCTGCGTCTTTACCACCGTCGGCACCGAAAGCGGCCGCAAGCATCCAGACGGCGAGCCGCTAAAAACCCTGCAGGGCTTCCGCAGCGCGCAGGACGGCAGCGGCGATATCGACTTCGGCCTGAATTTGATTGCGCGCGGCAGCGGCATCGTTCGCGTCGGAGACGAGGTGCAGGTGCTGGCGCGCCATACGCCGCGCGCCTACGGGCCTGGCGCAGTGGTCGAAACCCTTAAGCCGCAGCAGCAAACGGCGGCGGCGGTCTCTGTGACCTGGCAAGGCGAGCAGTTTCAGGGCGATAACCAGCAGGTGCTGCTGGAGCAGTTAGAGCAGCAGGGTTTTAAAATCCCCTACTCCTGCCGGGCTGGGCTGTGCGGCAGCTGTAAAGTGACGCTGGTTGCGGGAGAGGTAAAAGCGCTGAAGAAGAGCGCCATTCGCGACGACGGCACCATTCTGAGCTGCAGCTGTATTCCCGCTGGCGATATAGAACTGGCGTGAAAATCAGACCGCGTAAGCGAAGCGCGGCGCACTCTCCGCATGGTGCGGCAGCAGGCGATCGTTCATGATTTTAATGGCGTCGCCTAACACCATCTGTTTGCCCGCGAGCGTCAGCGTAGGCTGCGCCAGCAGGCAGAGGGTGGCATTGCCGCCGCTTTCCACCGCCAGCAGCCGCGCCTGTTCGCCATTCTCCGCCAGCGTGACCTCCACCATGTCGCCCGCCTCCGGCTGCAGCACGCAGGTCCAGGCGGTAAAATGCCAGCTTTTCGGCATCAGCGGCTTCAGAAAGCGGCTCGCCACCAGCGCGTTGAGCGTCAGCTCGGCGCGCTGATTAACGCTTAGCGAACTCTGTCGGCAGCGTTCTTCGAAGGTATAGTAGAGGGCGGCGTCGTCAACGCTGAATCCGGTCTGGGTGAAGGCGTCGGGGGTCAACATTTTGCGGGGAAAGCGAGAGCGGAAAAGCATACCGTCAGCCAGGTCCAGCATCATCCGGTCATGGTCGGCGTCAAAATACCAGCGCCAGTTATCGTCAGGTTTGATTTTCATAATTTGCCTCGTCATTAACCGCCGCGTTTCTCTGCACAGACTCAGCGAAGCCCTGTTTGTGGGGAAAAAGCTGAAAATACGCACAACAGGGGAAAAATATAAACGAGCCGAAGTGAGAAATAAACCCCCCGGCATCGTTTTATTAGAAATGTCTTAGAGATGGGTCACGATATCTTTTATTAATCCCGGCCCTTTATAAATAAAGCCGGAGTAAATCTGTACCAGCGCGGCGCCCGCGGCCATTTTTTCTCGCGCCGCGGTTAATGAATCAATACCGCCAACGCCGATAATCGGCAGCGCGCCGTCCAGCTCCTGCGCCAGCCGCTTGATCACCGCCGTGCTACGCGACTGCACCGGACGACCGCTCAGACCGCCTGATTCCGTGCTGTATTGCAGGCCGCTGACCAGCGAGCGATCCAGCGTAGTATTGGTGGCTATCACGCCGTCGATATTATGGCGCACCAGGCTGTCGGCAATTTGTATTAATTCTTCTTCAGAAAGATCGGGCGCAATTTTTACCGCGACCGGCACATATTTCAGATGCTGCTGCTCCAGCGCTTTCTGTTTGGCTTTAATCGACGCCAGAAGATCGTCGAGCGCTTCGCCATATTGCAGCGTACGCAATCCCGGCGTATTTGGCGAGGAGATATTTATCGCGATATAGCCGGCATGCGCATAAACCTTCTCCATGCAAATGAGGTAATCCTCTTTGCCGTTTTCCACCGCCGTATCTTTATTTTTGCCGATATTAATGCCGAGAATACCTTTGAGCCGCGCTTTTTTGACGTTCTCCACCAGGTGATCGACGCCGAGATTATTAAAGCCCATGCGGTTGATAATGCCCTCGGCCTCGACCAGCCGGAACATGCGCGGCTTATCGTTGCCCGCCTGCGCGCGCGGCGTGACGGTACCGACCTCCACGAAGCCGAACCCCATCGCGCCGAAGGCGTCGATGCATTCCGCGTTTTTGTCCAGTCCCGCCGCCAGCCCCAGCGCATTGTCAAACCGTAAGCCCATGCAGGTCACCGGACGGGAAGGAAGACGCTGACGTATCAGCGCCTCCAGCGGCGTGCCGCTGATGAAACGCAGTTGCTGAAAAGTGAGTTCGTGAGCGCGCTCGGGGTCGAGCTTAAACAGCGCAGGTCGGACGATAGGATAAAGCATGCACTCTCCTGGAGGTCGGAAGCGATGAGTTGTCGGGGTGCACGGGAAAATGTGCGCCAGAATGTTAAAGGCCTCTGGCGCAAAAGTAAATTACTGACGGGACAAGATTATTGATCGCGATCAGCGCTTGCTGGCATAACGCGCCAGACGGCGACACGCCTGCAGACCGCTGTAAATCGTCGGATAGTACCAGAGCAGTTTAAGACGTTTGCTTTCGCCCGTCACCTTGCGCACCAGCTGATCGATGGTGGTATGCCAGGAGGCGGGCACCGCAATATTGTTTTTGCGGATTTCGATCAGGCAACCATACATCACCGGCTGATAGTAGATGTCCAGCAGCTTCTCTTCCGGGGGCAATCCCTGCTCGCGCAGGAAGCTTTCGCTGCTGCGGCGGGCGATATAGTAGTTCTCCACCCACGAGAAGGTCGCCTTGCCTTGCGACAGCGAAGTCGGCATAAAGCGCTTGTTGTAGTAGCTTTTCCGCGTAAAGCCGATCTGCCGCGCCGACATATAGAGCGCGAACATATAGGGCGCGTCTTCATGGTTCTGGATCGGCAGAAACTGCACGCCGGTGCGCATAATAAGATCCCGCGAGAGAATGCTGCTCCACAACGTGCGGTGGGCCGAACGGTGCGGGATCATGCTGCGCAGCGTGTCGGCGCCGCCGGGCAGGACGGCGTCGACGTGGCGCTGATGGAATTGCTCATACTGGCGCTCGGCGACTGGTTTGTCAGTAAACATGCGCGCGCCGAAGCAGAACATCTCCATCTCGGGATGCTGCGCCAGCGCGCTGCGGAAGTCGGCGAAGAGATCTTTCGAGACAAAATCGTCGGCGTCCATAAAGTAGATAAAGTCGCCGGTGGCGATCTCCAGCCCTTTGGTGCGTGCCGCGCTGACCCCGCCGCGCTCGCCGCGCAGCAGCGTCAGCTGCGGATGGCGAGCGGCCAGCGCCTCCAGCAGGGCGACGCTGTTGTCGGTGGAGCCGTCGTCGATAACGATCACCTGCTCCGGCGGAGATGACTGACCCAGCAGCGAATCGATCGCTTCCGGCAGCCAGGGCGCGCAGTTCCAGTTCGGCACGATAACAGAGATCGTCGCTGCGCGGCTGTCAGGGTTCCGTGTGCTCATTCTCGCTCCTCAATAGTAAAAGCTTTGGCTCGGGCAGGCAGCAGACGCTTAATCACCAGGCTGTGCAGCAGACAGCAGACTGAAAGGTTAACCAGGCCGATCAAACCCAGCCACAGCAGGTTAAGCCAGCGGTTCTGGTTCCACTCGATTGGCAGGAAGGTGCAAAGCCAGGCGATTAGCCCTGCAACCGCCCAGATCAGCAGCACGTCGCGCGTCAGCCAGGTAAAGTGAATGCCCGGCGCGAAACGGCGGTGCACCAGCCATGCCCAGCCGGCCAGATAGAAGACGTTCTGGCCCAGCCACAGCCAGCCGGTGCCCTCCGCACCATAGTGAATCGCGGCCCAGATATTGAGCGGAACCAGGATCACGGCGAAGCAGGAGAAGCCCTTCAGATGCAGCTTGAGATTGCCGTTGACGTACTGCAGATGGTAAAGCAGGCCGCAAATCGCCTGCACGCCGCTGCCCAGCGCGTAGAGGCTAAGCACGAACGACATATCCGTCACGACCTGCGTGTTCTGCGTCCAGGCCCAGAGCAGCGGCGTGGCGAACATCGCGATAGTAATGCTGAGCGGCGCCATAAAGATCGCCACCGCCTGCGTGGTGTAGCGGTAGAGCGTCAGAGATTCGGCATCGCCCTCTTTGCGCGTTTTAATGCCGGTCATGCGCGGCACGATCGCCTGCATAATCGGGCTGCTGAGCAGGATAATGCCGGTAGCCGCGGTGGCGACGACGGTAAAGGAGCCGTAGGCGCTCAGCGGCAGGGTTTTCGACAGTACCAGACGGTCGATTTGCGAAATAAAGGTCCAGATTGCACTGGCGAACGCCGCGCTCAGCGCAAAGCGAATAAAGGGTTTTAACACCGCCTTTAAGTTTTCGTGCTTCTGTTTACGCGCGGCGGCAGGCACCAGCTGATAGGATTTAGCAATCAGGCAGATCGCTTCCGCTATCGACACCGCCAGCTGCCAGATAAAGAAGCTCAGCACCGGATTGGAGAAGAGCTGAATGATCAGCACCGCGCCGAAGGTGCGCAGCGTGACGATGACCAGGTTGACGCCGTTGAGCCATACCTGATGCTCAAAGCCGACAATAACGCTGCGATAGGGGCTGGTACGCCAGCGAATAGCCGCCGTAATCACCATGATAGCGACAGCGAGCGTCACGTCCGCTGAAGGCAGATGGCGCGCGTCGAGCCAGTTATGGGCGATCCATGGCGTCGCCAGCCAGCCGATCACCACCAGAATCACCGTGGAGATAAGAAAGAATTTCGACAGCGCGGAGAAGAGCGCCGGGAACCAGATAAATTCCGCCTGATTGGCGCGATAGCGCGCCGCTTCGCGCATCAGCGTGGTCGATACGCCGGCGTCGAGCAGCTGGAGCCAGGTTAACAGAATCGAGAAAAAACCCACTAGCCCGTAAGCTTCCATCCCGAGATGTTGAATATAGAGCGGCACGACCAGAATGCCTGACAGCGTCAGGTATATCTGACCGACATAATTGGCGATCGCGTTACGTTTAATTGACATAAGTATGATTGTATCTGGGCAGTTTTCTCGGAGGCCACAAGCGTGGCACACATCATCAGACCTGCCTACCAGACATAGTCTTAAATTTATCTCTGGCGCTGCGCGCCAGCTTTAATCTGACCTGCCGCGGGAAAAGTCAGAGGGTGAAATAATATTTATCCGCGGCGAATCGTCCGGTAAGCAGGCATTTCGATGCGAGCGAAAAGTCAGGCGGCTTTTTTCAGCTCTTTTGTAACTTTGTATTTTTGCAGCAGGATAAACATGCGCGGGCGATTAATAAGCAGCCACTCTTTAGCGTTGACCGGCTTAAATTTGCCGCCCATAAAGCGAATCGCATTATTGACATATTCCGGCACCGGCGTGCCGTTGTAGAGCGACAGATAAATCATCAGGCGAAAAGAGTGCATTAAATAGGCTTTCTCCAGCTGCGTCTTCAGCGGCGAATGATCTAAATTATGCTTGAGTATGCCGTAGGTCTGCATAAAGGCGTTATAACGCTGCAGGAAATAGTCGTCGTCTTTGCGACTGTTGGTGAGCGAGCCGCTGCGTACGCGCTGGCGATAGTAAACGTGCTGGCTTACCCAGGCATGCGTGGCGTGAACGAATACCGACAGCGTAAATTTATGATCTTCATGTACCCGGTCGACAAAACGCAGGCCGTGCTGCGTAATCAGGCTTCTTTTCACCGCGTAGTTCCAGGCGGCGGAGGTATAGGAGCCATTATTCAACAGGCGCGACAAAACCTGCTGCGGCGACTGCAGACCGAATTGGTCGTGGCGCACTTTAGGACGGGTCTGATTTTCCCGGCCATCTTCGAACATCTGCGAATTAAAGCAAAAGAGATCAATCTCAGGGTGCGCAGCGGTAACCTGCTGCAGCTCTGCTACGAAGCCTTCCGGCACGATATCGTCCGGGTCGCAGAAGAAGACAAACTCCCCTTGCGCGGCGTCGATGCCGGTATCGCGCGCTTTGCCCGCGCCGCCGTTGGGCGTGGTAATAACGCGAACCTGCGGCTGGTGACCATATTTCTGCTCTACCAGCGCCAGGGTGCCATCGGTTGAGCTGTCGTTAACAATGATAATTTCTGTCGGCGCGTCAATCTGACGCAACAAGGAGTCGACACATTCGACTATATATTTCTCCACGTTATACGTGGGAATAATGACTGATAGCAGCGTCTTTGCCATACATCTTTCTCTGGGTCGATTAAAAGAAAAGGCACGAGCGTTACACAAATATTAAGGTTGTGTTAAAGCATGGCGCAGAAAGAATTAAACGAGACCTAAGCAGTAAGTCTCTCGTGGTGGAATAGTATAGGCAGAAGCTTTTTTCTATTAACAGGGCCAGCGATTTATTCAGACTCGCGCTCAGCGCGTAATCTATCACGCCAGGTAAAGTGTCAGAGGCAAAGCGTGGTTTTTGCTTAACATCATGTAACTTTTCTGGCTAAACCCTCAGCGCTTTTAGAAGAGAAAAAGGTCACAAAGCGTTTCAGTCTGATAGCTTTATTATCACTTAGCGAAAGTTGCCTCTCCCCGGCGCCGGTTATCGGCATGGCGATATTCCGATAATAGCGCCTGCGATCCCCTGACAGAGGCGGCATGATTAGCTCTCCCGCCTTTATGCCGCGTAAAAGGGGTTGCAGCAAATAAATAACTCTGCGCGCAGGTCTGATTAATAAGTCTGCGGCAGAGAATTCGCAGATACTTTTGCTGCTATTTGTTAAGTCGGCATAAACAATGCCTCTGGATCTGTGCCAGCCTTTTAGGATTATTCGGAACTCTGTGCTGCCGCTTCCGGCGAGGCTTTCATTAATAACGCTGTGCGTTTTGCGCTTTTCGCCTTTCGATTGCCGGATAAATCATTTAAGCCCTCCCCCCCTCTCTGTCAGGATGTGAGCATCAGTTCTCAACAATAGCTAATCAATAACTTTCAGTTATAAGGAGTAACGATGCGAGTTATTACGCTAGCTGGCAGCCCGCGTTTCCCGTCACGTTCGACCTCGCTGCTTACCCTGTGCCAGCGCGCGCTGGAAGCGCGCGGCGTTGAGGTGATCCCCTGGAATATCCAGAACTTTCAGCCAGACGATCTCATTAACGCGCGTTTCGATGCCCCGGCGCTGCTGGCGCTGCGCGAAGATTTGCTTGCCGCCGACGGCGTGATCGTCGCCACGCCGGTCTATAAGGCTTCTTTCTCAGGCGCGCTGAAAACCCTGCTCGATCTGCTGCCCGAACGCGCCCTGGAGCACAAAGTGGTGTTGCCGTTGGCCAGCGGCGGCAGCGTGGCCCATATGCTCGCGGTCGATTACGCCCTGAAACCGGTGCTGAACGCGCTAAAGGCGCAGGAGATCCTGCACGGTGTGTTTGCCGAAGATCATCAGATTACCCACTACGATCGCCAGCCCGAGCTGCAGGCGGCGCTGGCGCGCCGACTGGATGAGGCGGTTGAGGCGTTCTGGCTGGCGCTGACCCGCCATCACAAACCTCTGGCACAGGCTGTTTAAAGGAAGAAACCGACATGAAGAGCATCACCGGCTGGCTACTCGCCGCACTTGCCATGTTAAGCCTGCAAACGCAGGCGGCGGAGGCGCCCGCGCAGATTCGCATCGGCTACCAGAAAGGTTCCGTCAGCATGGTGCTGGCCAAATCGCACCGGCTACTGGAGCAGCGCTTCCCCGACACCAAAATTCAGTGGATCGAATTTCCCGCCGGTCCGCAGATGCTGGAGGCGCTAAACGTCGACAGCATCGACCTCGGCAGCACCGGCGATATACCGCCGCTGTTCGCCCAGGCGGCGGGCGCCGATCTGCTTTACGTCGGCTCGGAGCCGCCTAAGCCGCAGGCTGAAGTGATTCTGGTGGCAAAGAACAGCCCGCTGAAAAGCGTCGCCGACCTGAAAGGCAAGAAAGTCGCCTTTCAGAAAGGCTCCAGCTCGCACAACCTGCTGCTGCGCGCCCTGCAGCGTGAAGGGTTGAGCTTTAAGGATATTCAGCCGATCTATCTGACGCCCGCCGACGCGCGCGCCGCCTTCCAGCAGGGCGACGTGGACGCCTGGGCGATCTGGGATCCTTACTATTCCGCCGCGCTGCAGCAGGGCAACGTGCGCGTGCTGGCCGACGGCAGCCAGCTCAATCTTACCGGCTCATTCTACCTGGCGACGCGCAAGTTCGCCGAGCAGAACGGCGCCTTCGTTCAACAGATGCTGGATACCTTTAGCCAGGCGGATGCGCTGACGCTCAGCCAGCGCGATCGGAGCATCGATCTGCTCGCCGCCGCGATGGGCCTGCCGAAGCCGGTTATCGCCAGCTATCTCGATCACCGTCCGCCGACCCGTATTTCGCCGGTCAGCGCGCAAACCGCAGCGGCGCAGCAGCATACCGCCGATCTGTTCTATTCCAGCCACCTGGTGCCGGTCAAACTGACGATCGCCGATCGCATCTGGCATCCCAGCGCCCAACTTCAGTAAGGAGCGAATAATGAGCTTATCCGTATTCTGGTTTCTTCCGACGCACGGCGACGGACACTATCTCGGCACCTCGGAAGGGGCGCGCCCGGTCGACCACGCCTACCTGCAGCAGATCGCGCAGGCCGCAGACCGCATGGGCTTCGGCGGCGTTCTCATCCCGACCGGCCGTTCGTGCGAAGACGCCTGGCTGGTCGCCGCCTCGCTGATCCCGGTAACGCAGCGCCTGCGTTTTCTGGTGGCGCTGCGCCCCGGCGTTATTTCGCCGACCCAGGCGGCGCGCCAGGCCGCGACGCTGGATCGTCTTTCTAACGGCCGCGCGCTGTTTAATCTGGTGACCGGCGGCGATCCCGAAGAACTGGCGGGCGACGGCGTGTTTCTCGATCACCACGAGCGCTATGTCGAGTCGGCGGAGTTCACCCGCGTCTGGCGTCGCGTGCTGGAGGGCGAAACGGTCGATTACGCCGGCAAATATGTCAAGGTGCGCGGCGCGCGTCTGCTGTTCGACCCGGTGCAGCAGCCGCGTCCGCCGCTCTGGTTCGGCGGCTCTTCTGAACCCGCGCAGGATCTGGCCGCTGAGCAGGTCGACGTCTACCTCACCTGGGGCGAGCCGCCGGCGCTGGTGAAAGAGAAGATTGAACAGGTGCGCGCCAAAGCGGCGGCGCAGGGACGCAAGGTGCGCTTCGGCATTCGTCTGCACGTCATCGTTCGCGAAAGCAATGATGAAGCCTGGCGCGCCGCCGATCGTCTGATCGCCCATCTCGACGACGACACCATTGCAAAGGCGCAGGCCGCATTCGCCCGCACCGACTCGGTAGGCCAGCAGCGCATGGCAGCGCTGCACAGCGGGCGCCGCGACCAGCTGGAAATCAGCCCGAACCTGTGGGCGGGCGTCGGTCTGGTGCGCGGCGGCGCCGGCACCGCGCTGGTGGGCGACGGCCCGACCGTGGCCGCGCGCATGCAGGAGTACGCCGACCTCGGCATTGAGACCTTTATTCTTTCCGGCTATCCGCATCTGGAAGAGGCGTATCGCGTCGGCGAGCTGCTCTTCCCGCATCTCGACCTGGAGGTGCCGCAGATCCCGCAACCGCGCGACGTGCAGGCATTCGGCGAAACCGTCGCCAACGATTTCCGTCCGCAAAAAGTGTCGCAGAGCTGAGAGAGAGATCATGGCGAAAACCACTAAACGCATTACCAACCAGCTGGTGCCCTGGATTTTCCCGGCGCTGCTGGTGGCGATCTGGCAAATTGCCTCCCAGACCGGGCTGCTGTCGACGCGCATTCTGCCCTCGCCGGAAAATATCGTCATTACCTTCTGGCATCTGGCCGCCAGCGGCGAGCTGTGGCAGCACCTCGCCATCAGCGGCTGGCGCGCGCTGATCGGCTTTAGCATCGGCGGCTCCATCGGGCTGATGCTGGGGCTGATCACCGGCACCTCGCGCCTTGGCGAGCGCCTGCTCGATACCTCGGTGCAGATGCTGCGCAACGTGCCGCATCTGGCGCTGATCCCGCTGGTGATCCTCTGGTTCGGCATCGACGAAGCGGCGAAGATTTTTCTGGTGGCGCTCGGCACGCTGTTTCCCATCTACCTCAATACCTACCACGGCATTCGCAATATCGATCGCGGCCTGGTGGAGATGGCGCGCAGCTACGGCCTTTCGGGCTGGAGCCTGTTTATTCAGGTGATCCTGCCCGGCGCCCTGCCCTCGATTATGGTCGGCGTGCGTTTCGCGCTCGGCCTGATGTGGCTGACGCTGATCGTCGCCGAGACCATTTCCGCCAATTCGGGCATCGGCTATCTGGCGATGAACGCGCGTGAATTTCTGCAAACCGACGTGGTGGTGGTGGCGATTATTCTTTACGCCCTGCTCGGCAAACTGGCGGATGTCGCCGCCCTGCTGCTGGAGCGCATCTGGCTGCGCTGGCATCCAGCCTGGCAACTGAAGGAGGAGAACGCATGAGCACTTCACTCTCTCCGGCGCGGCTCAACGCCGGCACGCCGGTCGGCGTCAACGGCGTCAGCAAGCAGTACGGCAGCCGCACCATCCTGAATCATATCGATCTGCATATTCCTTCCGGCCAGTTTGTCGCGGTGGTCGGCCGCAGCGGCTGCGGCAAGAGCACGCTGCTGCGCCTGCTGGCGGGGCTGGAGCAGACCACGCAGGGCGAGCTGTTGGCGGGCAACGCGCCGCTGCACACCGCGCGCGAAGATACCCGTCTGATGTTTCAGGACGCGCGTTTGCTGCCGTGGAAGCGGGTTATCGATAATGTCGGTCTCGGCCTGAAGGGTCGCGAGTGGCGCAGCGCGGCGCTCGAGGCGCTGGAGGCGGTGGGGCTGGCGGAGCGCGCCCATGAGTGGCCCGCTGCGCTCTCCGGCGGACAAAAGCAGCGCGTGGCGCTGGCGCGCGCGCTGATCCACCGTCCGGGTCTGCTGCTGCTCGACGAGCCGCTCGGCGCGCTTGACGCGCTGACGCGTATTGAAATGCAGGGGCTGATAGAGTCGTTATGGCAGCAGCACCATTTTACCGTACTGCTGGTTACGCATGACGTCAGCGAGGCCGTCGCGATGGCGGATCGCGTGCTGCTGATCGAAGAGGGTCAGATTGGGCTCGATTTGCTGGTGGATTTGCCGCGTCCGCGCCGTCGCGGGTCGGTCAGGCTGGCGGAGCTGGAGGCGGAGGTGCTGGATCGCGTGATGCGCCGCAGCGAAAGCGAGCAGCCGGCGCGCTACGCCCACCAGCGCTAAAAAGAGTTGGTAACACCGGGATCAGATGACAACGCGGGTAGCAGGGACCGATCGCAAAGTCGCTCAAGGCATCCTTGCGCGCTCGTCCCGCGACATCCCTGTCGCGGGACGCTTTGCTCTCCGGTCTCTGCTACCCGCGTTTTATACTTTTCTGCGGCCTGTAAGGCGGGAATATTTCCCGCCTTTGCCATTTAAGCGTTCAGCGCGCGGGTAATCTTCTCATAAAGATCGCCCGACAGCTTATCCAGCCCCTGCAGCGTTTCCAGCGTCTGACGCATCAGCGCCTGACGGTCGGCGTCGTAGCGCTTCAGGCGAATCAGCGGCTCGATCATACGCGCCGCCACCTGCGGGTTGCGGGTATTAAGATCGGTCAGCATCTCCACCAGGAACTGATAGCCGCTGCCGTCTTTGGCGTGGAACGCTGCCGGGTTGCCGGAGACGAACGCGCCGATCAGCGCGCGGATGCGGTTAGGGTTGCTCATGGTGAACGAGCGATGATGCAGCAGCTCGCGCACCTTCTGCAAGACGTCCGGCGACGGGCTGGTGGCCTGCAGCATTAACCATTTATCCATGACCAGGCCATCGCGATGCCAGCGCTCGTCGTAGTGCGCCAGCAGCGCGCCGCGGCACGGCAGCTGTGCCGCCACCGACGACGCCAGCGCCGCCAGCGCGTCCGTCATATTGTTCGCCTGCTGATACTGCGTCTGCACCAGCCTGTCCGCCAGCGTTGTTTCGCCAAAGGCCAGATAGTACAGGCAGATATTCTTCAGCGCGCGCTGCCCCATCGCATCGTGCTCGATGCGGTACTCGCCCTGCTGATTAGCGTTGTAGACGGCATAAAACTCGTCCGCCAGCTCGGTGGCCAGCGTGCGCACCAGCGCCTCGCGCACCACCGTAATCGCCTGCGGATCGATCACCTCGAACAGCTCGGCAATCTCGTTCTCGCCCGGCAGCGTCAGAATCTGCGCGGTCAGCGCCGGATCGCGCCCTTCGTCCAGCAGCACCGCGCGGAAAGCGTCGGCAACGTGCAGCGGCAGCGACAGCGGCTGGCCCTGCTGATGGCGCGCCACGTTAAGGCGGATATAGGTGGCCAGCAGACTCTGCGCCGCATCCCAGCGTGCAAAGTCGTTGCGCGCATGGCGCATCAGGAAGGTGAGCTGAGCATCGCTCCATTTATAATCCAGCTTCACCGGCGCGGAGAATTCGCGCAGCAGCGACGGCACCGGCTGGAAGTAGACGTTATCGAAGATAAAGGTCTGGAACTCCTCGGTCACGTTCAGCACATGATGCACCGGATGGCCGTTATGCTGCAGCGGAATCACCTTGCCTTCGCCGTCATAGAGTTCGATATCGAGCGGAATATGCAGCGGCAGCTTCTCTTTCTGGTCGGCGGTCGGCGGCGTGTGCTGCGTGACGTGCAGCGTGTACTGCTCCAGCTCGGGGTTGTAGTCATCGCGCACCGTCAGCACTGGCGTGCCGCTCTGGCTGTACCAGCGGCGGAACTGCGACAGATCGACATTCGAGGCATCTTCCATCGCCTGCACGAAGTCGTCGCAGGTCGCCGCACTGCCGTCGTGGCGCTCAAAGTAGAGCTGCATGCCTTTCTGGAAGTTCTCTTCGCCGAGCAGCGTGTGCATCATGCGGATCACTTCCGATCCCTTTTCGTAAACGGTCAGGGTATAGAAGTTATTCATCTCCATCACCTGATCCGGGCGGATCGGGTGCGCCATCGGGCTGGCGTCCTCGGCGAACTGCGCGCCGCGCATCACGCGCACGTTATCGATGCGGTTGACCGCGCGCGAGCCGAGATCGGAGCTGAACTCCTGATCGCGGAATACCGTCAGCCCCTCTTTCAGGCTGAGCTGGAACCAGTCGCGGCAGGTGACGCGGTTGCCGGTCCAGTTGTGAAAGTATTCATGGCCGATTACCGCTTCGATGCCGAGATAGTCTTTGTCGGTCGCGGTTTCCGCCTTCGCCAGCACATATTTGGCGTTAAAGACGTTCAGGCCTTTGTTCTCCATCGCGCCCATATTGAAGAAGTCGACGGCGACAATCATAAAGATGTCGAGATCGTACTCGAGGCCGAAGCGCTCCTCATCCCACTTCATGCTGTTTTTCAGCGAGGTCATCGCCCAGTCGGCGCGATCCAGGTTGCCGCGATCGACGAAGATCTCCAGCGCCACGTCGCGGCCGGAACGGGTTTTGAAACTGTCGCGCAGCACGTCGAAATCGCCCGCCACCAGCGCAAAGAGATAGCAGGGTTTCGGGAAGGGATCCTGCCATTTCA
Organism: Pantoea septica; assembly: GCF_002095575.1. GTDB lineage: Bacteria > Pseudomonadota > Gammaproteobacteria > Enterobacterales > Enterobacteriaceae > Pantoea > Pantoea septica. The sequence goes on from NZ_MLJJ01000015.1 coordinate 55,983, forward strand.
CCCAGTGCTTGCCCTGCTCCGCTTTGCCGCCGTCGATGCGGTTGCCGTTGGAGAGCAGATAGGGGTAGCGCGCCTCGTCGGCGATAATGGTAGTGGTGAAGCGCGCCAGCACGTCCGGGCGGTCCAGATACCAGGTAATATGGCGGAAACCTTCGGCTTCGCACTGGGTACAGAGCGCTTCCCCAGACTGATAAAGCCCTTCCAGCGCGGTATTTTTATCAGGATGGATATCGTTGACGATCTTAAGCTGAAACTGCTCCGGCAGCTGGCTCAGCACCAGCGCGCCCTCTTCCTGACGGTACGCGCTCCACGGCAAGCCATCCACTTCAATGGCGATCAGGGTTAACGCTTCGCCATCGAGGCGCAGCTCAGCCTGCGCGTCGCCGAGACGTTTAACCTGACTGACGGCGGTGACGCGCGTCGTCGCGGCGTCGAGCGCAAAGGTCAGGTCGATGTCGGTGATGGTGTAATCCGGCGCACGATAGTCGTGGCGATATTTAATGTGGTGCTGTTGCGTCATATTCCGTCTCGCATTGTTATAGGTTTACCGCCAAAGTCTAAGCGCGTTGCCTTTAGCTTGCCATGCACAATGCGCATCGCGGCGTAAATAGCTACAATTCATTAACAACGGCACGTTTTAACCTCGACCTGCGGGCTTGAAATATGCTGTGATCGGTCGCAGTTACTGATTTATACTCCTGCGTCTTTATGACTCTCACACACCGGGCTCTGCGCCGCCGAACAGGATGCTGAAACGCACCATGACAGGACATGCTTCCCCGATACTGACCTCCCTGCTGGATACTGACGCCTACAAGCTTCATATGCAGCAAGCCGTATTCCACCGTTATCACGATGTCACGGTGGCGGCTGAGTTTCGTTGCCGCGGCGACGATCTGCTCGGTCTCTATGCGAACGAGATTCGCGAGGCCATTAACGCCATGCAGACGCTAGCGCTGACCGATGACGAACATACGTATCTCTCTAGCCTGCCCTTCTTCCACGCCGACTACCTTAACTGGCTGCGCGATTTTCGTTATAACCCCGACCAGGTGCAGGTGCGCAACCGCGATGGCCATCTCGCTATTCGCATCACCGGGCCCTGGCGCGAAGTGATTTTATGGGAGGTGCCGCTGCTGGCGCTGATCAGCGAAGTGGTGCATCGTCACCGCTCGCCGCTGGTGAGCGCGCAGCAGGCGGTCGACCATCTGCAGCAGAAGCTGAGCGCTTTCCGCCGCGACGTCGCCGACATCGATATGTCGCGCTTTCGCCTGATGGATTTCGGCACCCGCCGCCGTTTCTCGCAGGAGGTGCAGCAGGCCATCGTCGCCACCCTGAAGCAGGACTTCCCCTGGCTAATCGGCACCAGCAACTACGATCTGGCACGCCGCCTGGCGCTGACGCCGGTCGGCACCCAGGCGCACGAATGGTTTCAGGCTTTTCAGCAGATTAGCCCGGTGCTGGCCAACAGCCAGCGTGCGGCGCTGCAGGCGTGGCTCGACGAGTATGACGGACAGTTGGGCATCGCGCTCACCGACTGCATCGCGATGGACGCCTTCCTGCGCGACTTCGGCGTCAATTTCGCCAGTCGCTATCAGGGACTACGCCACGATTCAGGGGACCCCGTCGAGTGGGGCGAAAAGGCGCTGGGCCACTATGAAAAGCTGGGCATCGATCCGCACAGCAAAACCCTGGTCTTTTCCGACAATCTCGATCTGGATAAGGCGCTGGCGCTCTATCGTCACTTCGGCCAGCGCACCAACGTCGTCTTTGGCATCGGCACCCGCCTGACCTGCGATATACCCGGCGTCAGGCCGCTCAATATCGTGATCAAACTGGTAGAGTGCAACGGCAAGCCGGTGGCGAAACTGTCTGACAGTCCAGGCAAAACCATCTGTCAGGATCAGGCCTTTGTCCGCGCCCTGCGCAAAGCTTTCGATCTGCCACTGGTTAAAAAAGCCAGCTAATCCTCGCGTTATCGGGGCGTTGATGCGCCCCGCTTCTGCTGTAATAAATCTGCCGTCCCGCCGGATTTTGCTTGTTTCCTTGCGACTCGCAAGTAACATAGCAACACCCCGGTGTGGGGAGATTGTTTAAACTCACTTCTTCTATATAGAGAGATATTTATGAGCGTAGTGCCTGTAGCGGACGTACTGCACGGTCGCGTCGCGGTTGACAGTGAAGTCACCGTACGTGGTTGGGTGCGTACCCGAAGAGATTCAAAAGCCGGTCTTTCCTTCGTCGCCGTTTATGACGGTTCCTGCTTTAATCCCGTTCAGGCCGTTGTGAATAATTCTCTGAATAATTATCAGGACGAGGTTCTGCACCTGACCACCGGCTGCTCCGTGATCGTGACCGGCACCGTGGTGGCCTCGCCGGGCCAGGGCCAGGCGTTTGAAATCCAGGCGACCCGCGTGGAAGTGACCGGCTGGGTCGACGATCCCGACACCTATCCGATGGCGGCAAAGCGTCACAGCATCGAATATCTGCGCGAAGTGGCGCACCTGCGTCCGCGCACCAACCTGATCGGCGCCGTGGCGCGCGTGCGACATACCCTGGCACAGGCGCTGCACCGCTTCTTCCACGAGAACGGCTATTTCTGGGTATCGACCCCGCTGATTACCGCCTCGGACACCGAAGGCGCCGGCGAAATGTTCCGCGTTTCGACGCTGGATCTGGAAAACCTGCCGCGCACGCCGCAGGGCGCCGTCGACTTCAACGAAGATTTCTTCGGCAAAGAGGCCTTCCTGACCGTTTCTGGCCAGCTGAACGGCGAAACCTACGCCTGCGCCCTGTCGAAAATCTACACTTTCGGCCCGACCTTCCGCGCGGAAAACTCCAACACCAGCCGTCACCTCGCGGAATTCTGGATGCTGGAGCCGGAAATCGCCTTCGCCACGCTGGATGACGCCGCCGCGCTCGCCGAGGCGATGCTGAAATATGTATTTAAAGCGGTGCTGGACGAACGCGCCGACGATATGGCCTTCTTTGCCGAGCGCGTGGATAAAGAGGCGGTCGATCGTCTGGAGCGCTTTATCTCCACCGACTTCGCGCAGGTAGACTACACCGACGCCATCACCATTCTGGAAAACTGCGGTCAGACCTTTGAAAACCCGGTCTCCTGGGGCATCGATCTCTCTTCCGAGCACGAGCGCTATCTGGCCGAGCAGCACTTTAAAGCGCCTGTGGTGGTGAAAAACTACCCGAAAGAGATCAAAGCGTTCTATATGCGCCTTAACGAAGATAACAAAACCGTGGCGGCGATGGACGTGCTGGCGCCGGGCATCGGCGAAATTATCGGCGGTTCGCAGCGTGAAGAGCGTCTCGACGTGCTGGACGCGCGTATGGAAGAGATGGGGCTGAATAAAGAAGATTACTGGTGGTATCGCGATCTGCGTCGCTACGGCACCGTGCCGCATTCTGGCTTCGGTTTAGGCTTTGAACGTTTAATCGCCTATGTCACCGGCGTACAAAATGTAAGGGACGTTATCCCTTTCCCACGCACCCCGCGCAATGCAAATTTCTAAAATAATCTATTAATTATAAGAAATTCATATATATAACGAGGTCGGCACTGCCGGCCTTTTTTTATTTTTGTAAATTTTGAGTTCTCTCACAAAGTTCCCCGATATTTACATTTTGTAATACAAATTTTCTTTTAGAAACCAGATTACGAGTTTAGTAGCATTTTCAGTGTGGCATATCCTGCTTCGGGATGGAAAGATGCGTGCAGACACAGGAAGACACCAAACTTCTCTCAGGGTTCCGTAACGGTTTCTTGACGGCAGTGGCAGGTGTCCGAATAAACTCCAATGAGGGTAATAAATAATGATGAAGCGCAACATTCTTGCAGTGGTTATCCCTGCTCTGTTAGCTGCCGGCGCAGCAAACGCAGCAGAAATTTATAATAAAGACGGCAATAAGCTGGACCTGTACGGCAAGGCTGTTGGTCTGCACTATTTCTCTGATAATACTGATAACGATGGCGATAAAACTTATGTTCGCTTCGGCTTCAAGGGTGAAACTCAGATCAACGACCAGCTGACCGGTTACGGCCAGTGGGAATATAACGTTCAGGCCAACAACTCTGAAGGCTCTGACGCGCAGGACGGCAACCGTACCCGTCTGGGCTTCGCCGGTCTGAAATTCGGCGACGCGGGTTCAATCGACTACGGTCGTAACTACGGCGTTGTCTACGACGCCATCGGCTGGACCGATATGCTGCCAGAATTCGGCGGCGACTCTGGCTACTCAGACAACTTCATGAACGGTCGTAGCACCGGCCTGCTGACCTACCGCAACAAGAACTTCTTCGGCCTGGTAGACGGCTGGGACTTCGCGGCACAGTATCAGGGCAAAAACGAGCGTTCAGATAACGATCGTCGCGCTAACGGCGACGGCTGGGGCCTGTCAACCTCCTACACCTCGCCGATTGGCCTGGGCATCGTAGGCGCATACAGCAGCAGCGATCGTACCGACAGCCAGGCTGCGGGCGCGAAAACTACCGTTACTCCTCCTGCTGCAGTTGGCGGTAATAGCGTTACTACCACCACAGGTCAGGGCGCTGGCAAGCGTGCTGAGAACTGGGCTACCGCGATCAAATATGACGCGAACAACATTTACCTGGCGGCAATGTACGGTGAAACCCGTAACTCTACTCCGGTAACGGCAACAGGTACGCTGGCAAACGGCTCAACCTTCACCACTACTGGCTTCGCCAACAAAGCGCAGAACATCGAGCTGGTTGCACAGTATCAGTTCGACTTCGGTCTGCGTCCGTCTATTGCCTACGTACAGTCTAAAGGCAAAGACATCGAAGGCGTGGGCGATACCGACCTGGTTAAATACATCGACGTGGGCGCAACCTACTACTTCAACAAAAACATGTCAGTCTATGCTGACTACCAGATCAACCAGCTCGACGACAACAACGCGCTGGGTCTGAACACCGACGACACCGTAGCAGTAGGCCTGGTTTACCAGTTCTAAGTTACCTGTCGCAGAAAAAACGGAGCTTCGGCTCCGTTTTTTTTATGCCTGCTATTCGCCGCATAGCCGCGCCCTCCTTATCTTTTCCGCAGCCAGCGCACTCTCCGACGCCCGGCGACGTTTTTTTGCGTAAACGGTTGGCAATGCGCAGCGCTGACGTTAACCTGAAGGCTCATTTCGTTAAAGTTCACGCTACTGGACACGACTCATGTTTGAATCTATCTCTGCGGCACCCGCCGATCCTATTCTTGGGCTGGCCGATCTGTTTCGCGCTGACGACCGCCCGCACAAAATTAACCTTGGCATCGGCGTTTATAAAGACGAAACCGGCAATACGCCGGTGCTCACCAGCGTAAAAAAAGCCGAGCAGTATCTGCTGGAAAACGAAACCACCAAAAACTACCTCAGCATTGATGGCCTGGCCGATTTTGGGCGCTGTACCCAGGAGCTGCTGTTTGGCGCAGAGAACCCGCTGATCGCCGCTGGCCGCGCGCGCACCGCGCAGACCCCTGGCGGCACCGGCGCGCTGCGCGTCGCGGCAGATTTTCTCGCCACGCAGACAGCCGTTAAGCGCGTCTGGGTAAGCAACCCGAGCTGGCCGAACCACAAAAACGTCTTTAACGCGGCGGGCCTGGAAGTGTGCGAATACGCCTGGTACGATGCGGAAAATCATCAGCTCGACTTCGACGGCATGCTGGCCGCCCTGCAGGAAGCCAAAGCAGGCGACGTGGTGCTGTTCCACGGCTGCTGCCATAACCCGACCGGCATCGATCCGACGGCGGAACAGTGGAGCCAGCTGGCGCAGCTCTCACAGGCGAAAGGATGGCTGCCGCTGTTCGACTTCGCCTATCAGGGCTTTGCGCGCGGCCTGAATGAAGATGCGGAAGGACTGCGTATTTTCGCCGCCTCGCATCAGGAGCTGATTGTCGCCAGCTCATACTCCAAGAACTTCGGCTTATACAACGAGCGCGTCGGCGCCATTACCCTGGTGGCGGCCGATGCGGCTACCGCAGATACCGCCTTCAGCCAGGTGAAATACACCATTCGCGCCAACTACTCTAACCCGCCGGCGCACGGTGCCGCGGTGGTAGCGACCATACTCAGCAATCAGGCGCTGCGCACTATCTGGGAGCAGGAGCTGGCCGATATGCGCCAGCGCATCCAGCGCATGCGTCAGCTGTTTGTGAATACCCTGGCGGAGAAAGGCGCCACGCGCGACTTCAGCTTTATTATTCAGCAGAACGGCATGTTCTCTTTTAGCGGCCTGACCAAAGATCAGGTGATCCGCCTGCGTGACGAGTTTGCCGTCTATGCGGTGAATTCGGGCCGGGTTAACGTGGCGGGCATGACGCCGGATAATATGTCGGCGCTGTGCGAGGCGATTGTCGCGGTGCTGTAAGTCAGCCACGCTTCCCGCGCCTGTGCGGGAAGCGTCGCGCTGAGACGCGCGTCAGCAAACAGAATGGGCCGCGACGGCCCATTTTTTATTGCAGAAAGGGGTTGCTGATACGCTCGCGCCCCAGCGTCGAGATACCGCCGTGGCCGGGCACGAAGGTGATATCGTCGCCCAGCGGCAGCAGTTTCTCTTTAATCGAGGCGATCAAATCCTGATGGCTGCCCTGCGGGAAGTCGGTTCGCCCTACGCCGCCGTGAAAAATCACATCGCCGGAAATCAGCAAGCGTCCTGCGCGATCGAAAAAGACGATATGGCCCGGCGTGTGGCCTGGCGTATGCAGGATCGTCAGCTCGACGTCGCCGACCTGTACGCTGTCGCCCTCTTCCAGCCAGCGATCCGGCGTAAAGGGCGCGCACTCCGCCAGACCAAACATCCGGCTCTGCGTCGGCAGCGCTTCCAGCCAAAAGGCGTCCAGGCGGTGCGGACCGACAATCGGCGCCTGATAGTGCGCCGCCAGCTCAGCCGCCGCGCCAACGTGATCCAGATGGCCGTGCGTCAGTAAAATCTGGCGAGGAGTAAGATTAAGCTGCTGGAGCGTTTCGATAATGGTCGCCGCATCGCCGCCCGGATCGACCAGGGCGGCGTCGCGCGTCGCCTCGCACCAGATAACCGAACAGTTCTGCGCAAAGGCGGTAACAGGAATAATGTGGTAGTTCATAACGCTCCATGACCGGCGCACGCAGCGTTGCCGGCGTCGTTACCAGTGCCGTACCGGCCCGGTATCAATATGAACGAAGTTGCTGCGAGGATAATATCCTACACCACCGGCGCGCATTGTTAAGGCCGCTTTGCGAATGTTATTCAGCGCAATGCCTTCGATGTGAAAATCCATCGCCTGACCTTTGGTGTGGTAGCTGTGCTTCGCCACGCCCGGGCCGCTTTCACGCAGCATATTGTTGGTTGCCAGCGAGCGATAGCCGGAAATCAGCTGAATCGGCTTACGGGTCTCCAGCAGCGCCTGCAGGCGATAGATCTGATCGAAGAGATGAGGATCGATGCTTTTCGTCAGATTGGCGCGATAATCGCGGAAAAAGTGGTTCAGACGAGCCAGCTCGCTCTTATCGTAACTTTTCCCATTAAAAAACTCAGTTTTAAGGGTTTCACCGGTGTGAAGATTGCTCAGCGTCAGCACGCGAGGACGCGACGTTGAAAGCGAGGCCATAGCTGCGTTGGGCAGCAGCGCCATGCCGGCCGCAGCCGTTCCGCCAAGAAGCAATTTGCGACGTGTTAAGTTAAAACTGGACATGAAAAACGGTTACCTGAGATTGAAGCCATCGAAATGTGCAAAAACCGCACAAGGCCGCACCATAACCGGCCATCCGGGTCACGTCAACCCGCCGTAAAGAGGTTTGTGCGGCGATCCCGGTCGGGATCGCCATTCTGGAATCCTTGTCGCAGCGGCGGCGAAAAGGAACAGGGTTGGAAAATCAAGGATTAGAGCAGCAGCTGGCCAGCGCGCGCTAACGCCTGACTGCCGGAACGGGCAGGATTATCATAATTGTAAATATCTGTGCGGAACTGCGGCTTGCCGTCATCGGCGACCCAGGCGGTCAGATAGTACAAATTCACCGGAATGCGGTGTCGAATCGGCACGTAGCGCGTATCGCCCTGTTTTAACTGGTCGGAAATGCGCGAATCATTCCAGCCAGCATCCTGCAGCAGCAGTCCCGCCAGCTCTGACGCTTTGTTGACGCGCACGCAGCCTGAGCTAAGCGCGCGGATATCGCGCTGGAACAGGGCGTGATTGGGCGTGTCGTGCAGGTAGATGGCGTCCGAACTCGGCATGTTGAACTTATAGCGGCCCAGCGAGTTGGTGTTGCCCGGCGCCTGACGCAGGCGATAGGGGAATGACGAAGCGGAGACCATGCTCCAGTCAATCATGCTGGGATCGATCACCTCCGCGTCCGCGCTCCAGCCGGAGAGCAGCGTATAGCCGTGCTTGTAGAGATAATTCGGATCCTGCTTCACCTTGGGAATGATGTCCTGACGCACCAGCGTCGTCGGCACGTTCCACGGCGGGTTAAGCACCACGTTATTCAACGCGCTGCGCATCAGCGGCGTTTTACGATCGGGACGGCCGACAATCACGCGCGACGACAGGATCTTGTTGCCGTTGTTGTAGTAGGTAAGCGAAAAGTTGGGAATGTTGACCATGATGCCGTTATGCATATCGTCCGGCAGCAGGCGCAAGCGCTGAATATTCAGCGCCAGCAGCGCGGCGCGCATCTGCGGCGTTACGTTGAGCCATTCGCGGGTGCGTGGACCGATAGCGCCGTCGCCGCCTAATCCCTGCCACTGCTGGAAGCGTTTAACGCCCTCCACCAGCGCAGCGTCATAGACGTTGTCGCTAACCGCGTCAGCGGCGCCGTTTTGCACGTTGCCCGTCTGCTGCGGCGTCTGCGCGGCGAGGTCGCCGACGCTGGCCGCTGAAGGGCTCACCGCCGCGGGCTGGCCGCTCAGGCTCGCCGAGACCGGCGCGACAGGCACCGCATCGTCCGCAGGGCCCGGCGCGACAGGCTGCGCGGAGAGCATGCCGGTGCGCTGTAAAATCTCGCGCAGCGCCGGCACGTCGTCGCTTACCTGACCCGGACGCAGCGTTTCGCGGTTTTTCAGCTGCGGCCAGGGACGCGAATCGGCGAGCATCTGCTTCAGCGCGGCGTGCATCGGCGCATATTGCGGGTGCTGCGGCACCAGCGAGGCGACGAACGCGGCGGAGCCGCCCGCCAGCACTGCGTTTTGCCACTGGTTCACTACCGATACCGGCGGCTGCGCCAGCTTATAGGGCACATTGCTGTAGAGCCAGCTTTCGCCCTGGGTCGGCACGCTCGAGACGAACTGCAGATAGCCCAGCATCGCGTCGCTAAGCACCACGTCGCGCGCGAAGCCGTTGATGCCGGGATCGGTCAGCCGATCGACCCAGCGCGTAAACTGCGGCTGCACGCCCGACATCGCGACTTCCGCCAGCTGCTGCTGGAACTGCTGCACCGCCGCGCGATCCTGCCACATCGGCTGCATATTGTGCGCCGCATAGAGGGTCGCCAGCGAGGCTAAATAGAACGGCGGCTCTTTACCGGCGAACGCCTGACGCAGGCGCTGTTGGCTATCGCTGACTGAAATGGTCGTGTGCGTAGTACCAGGCAACGCCGCAATAACGGCCGCATGCGTCAGATGCAGCGGCGTCAAGGCCAGCGCGAGCGCCAGCAGTGAAAACAGATAATTGTTGGTTTTATTGGTCAGCAACATCCCTGCCCCCTCATTTGTTTACCACGCAGCGTTTCCTGAATACGCTGCAACTGGGTTGCTACTCATGACCTGAGTATACAAATAAAAAACGGCATTTGCCTCACAGGACAAATGCCGTTTACAGATTACCCAATGCGGTAATTATTAACCAGATTAAACCTGCGAGTTTTCCGCTTCCGCCCCGGCCAATGCTTCGCTGTCGCGGCGCGTCGTCGGCGCATCGGCAGAGAAGCCGCGCAGACCGACTACGTGCACATGTTCAGTGTTATTGAACACTTTACGGACCAGTTTATACGTCGTGCCTTTTTCCGGGCTGATGTTTTCCGGCGCCGCGATCACCAGCTGCATCTCCAGACGCTCGCAGAGTTCAAACAGCGTGGCGATAGAGCGCGCATCCAGGCGCGCCGCTTCGTCGAGGAACAGCAGGCGACAGGGAGAGATATCCTTGCCGCGCAGGCGGCGCGACTCCTCTTCCCAGCTCTGCACCACCATCACCAGGATCGACATCCCGGTGCCGATCGCCTCGCCGGTCGACAGCGCCCCGCTCTCGGCGCGCAGCCAGCCGTCGGAGCCGCGGTTGACCTCTACCTCCATCTCGAGGTAGTTGCGGTAGTCCAGCAGCTCTTCGCCGATGGTCTGCGGCGTGCGCTGCCCCATATCGATGTGCGGATTGAGGCGCTGATAGAGCTTCGCCAGCGCTTCGGAGAAGGTCAGGCGGCTGCTGTTGAAGAGATCCTGATGCTGCTCATGCTCTTCCGACAGCGTATCAAGCAGCGTGGCGTGGGCTTCGCGCACGTTGACGTTAAGCCGCACGCTACGCACCTGGCCGAAGCTCACCATCTGCAGTCCCTGGTTGAGCTGACGGATACGGTTCTGCTCGCGCTGAATGGTTTTACGAATAATATTCGACACGCTGCGCGAACTGATCGCCAGCGTCTGCTCGCGCGCCGTCAGCTCTTCGGTCAGGCGGTTCAGTTCGATCTCCATCTGCTCGATCGCCTCGACCGGATCGTCGGTGCGAATAATATCCTGACGGATACGCTCGCGCAGATGCTGATAGACGGCGATAAAGAACTGAATCTTGCGCTCTGGACGCTTCGGATCTTCCGACAGGCGCAGCACGTCGCGCAGATGCTCGTTATCCGCTACCGCCAGGCGCAGGGCGCCCAGCGCCTTATCCGACATCGAGCGCAGCTCGTCGCCGCTCAGATAGGCCAGCTCGCGACGGTGCAGGCGTCGCTCGACGCCGTTCTCTTTTACCAGCCGCAGCACGCTGCACCAGCCCGCTTTAGCGCTCACCACCTGCTCGCGAATGCGGTGATAGTCGCGCTCCAGCACGCGCAGCCGTTTCTGCAGGTTCTCCATTTCCGCTTCACAGAAGGTGAGCTGCTTTTCCAGCTGATTGCGACGGGCGCGGTTGTGGCTCAGCGCCGCGTAGAGCTCGTCGCGGCGAATGCGCGCGCGCTCTTCCGCGCTGGCGTCGGCGTGCACGCCGATCTCCTGCATCTCCTGCAGCAGCTCTTTCAGCATGTCGCGCTTGGTGTCGTGCGAGCTCTTCAGGGAAGCCAGCACCTGGCTGTACTGCGCCATCTGCGCCCGCTGCTCGCGCAGGCGTTCGCGCGCGCGGCTGCGCTCGCCTTCCGCCTGCTCCAGCTGGCGACGCAGCTTATCGCTGAGATCGTTGTTGCCGTTCAGCATGCCGGCGGAGTCGCCGTAGCTGAAGTGGGCGCGGCGCTGCACCACTTCCGTCAGCGCGAACGCCTGCTGACGCGCGACGCGCTGCTGCTGCTGCGCCTGCTGATAGTCCGCCTGCAGCTGTTCGTGCTGTTCGGGATCGCTCTGCAACACGCCGATCAGCGACTCGAGTTTCGTCAGCTTCGCGCCGTGCTGATGCAGGAAGCGCGCCGCCTCCTGCGCCTCTTCGACCTGCTCGCGGATTTCGTCGCAGCGATCGGCCAGCGTGTCGTCCAGCAGCAGATTGACGCGCGGCAGCAGGCGGTTTAGCTGCGCTACCCCCTCTTTCGCTAGCTCATACTGCTGACGCTGCTGCTGATTGTCGCTTTCGTGCTGCGCCAGCGCGCGCTCCAGCTCGGTGCGGCGGGCGTTGAACTGGCGGAGCTGCGCTTCGGGATCTTCCTCGAAGGCGACCGCCAGATGCGTGCCGATAAAGCGGCTGAACGACTGATGCAAACGCTGCGTTTTCTGTACGTCGAACGAGAGCGTGGCGTAGCGTTCCGCCAGGCGATCGCGCTCGATGTGCAGCTGCTCCAGCTGATTTTCACGCGCGGCGCGGCCGAACAGCGGCACCTTGGGAAAGCGGGAATAGCGCCACTGACGCTCCGCCACCTTCACCACCACCGCGTTCTGCAGCTCTTCCACGGCGAAGACGCTGTCGTCGAACGACTGCGGATCGCCCTCAATCAGGTAGAGATCTTCCGGGCACTCTTCCAGACCGTCGAGCTGCTCGCGCACCAGCGACAGATCCGGCACCACGATAGCGTGGCGCGACGGGCCGTAGAGCGCCGAGAAGTAAGGCGCATCCTCCAGCGTGACGTCGTCGTAAATTTCAGAAAGCAGCACGCCGCCGAAGCGTTCCGCCAGCTGCGTCAGACGCGCATCTTCCGCGCCGCCAGGCTGGCTGAGGCGTTCAATTTTACGTTCCACGCTGCGTTTGCGCGCGGCAATCTCGTCGCGCTCCACCGTGGTTTCGCGCTCGCGCTCCAGCAGCTGCTGCATGTATTCGGTAATCTGCTGGCTGTTTTCCAGCGCCTCGCCGGTCTGCTCGCTGAGCTGCGTCAGGATCTCCTGCGCCGCCAGCCAGTGCGGCGCGCGCGAGGTCAGGGTCGCGATGCGCTCGCGCAGCGACTCCAGCTCCTGGCGCATCACCATACGGCGCTCGCCGGCATCGGAGACGCTGGCGTTTAGCTGTTCGATCTGCGCTTCCAGTTCGTCGTGCAGCCCTTCCAGCGCGTCGGCGTCATAGTGCGCGCCCTGCCGTTTGCAGAACTCCGCCAGCAGGCGTTCCGCCTCATGCTGTTCGCGCAGGCGCTGCTCCATCTCATTCAGGCGCAGGCGCAGCGAGGAGAGCTGCTCGGCGTAGTGACGCTGATTGGCGGCGTCGCGCAGCAGCTCGCGGCCGGTTTGCCAGGCTTCCTGGCGCGGCACATCGCCGGCGATGCTGGTCACCAGCGCCAGCGCCTGTTCAAACTGGCTGTGCGCCGCCTCCGCCACGCTCAGCTTCTGTTCAAGACGCAGCAGGGTATCCGTCGCTTCTTCTTCGGTCGCCTGGAAACGCGCCTGCCACTCATCGGCGTTGTCGATGGTCAGATCGGGCAGCTGGCACAGCGTCTTCGCGCGCTCCAGCGCCTGCAGCGCCTGCTGATACTGAATCGCCCGCGTCTGCTGAACGTCGAGCGCCTGCTGGAAATCGGCCAGCTGGTTTTTCAGCTCGTCGACCTCCAGCTCTGCCGCTTCGGCGCGCGCCTCGTTCTCTTCCTGCGCCTCGCGCGCTTCCGCCACCACTTCGTTCTGCTCTTCCAGACGATGCGTCAGCTCGTCGAGGTCAGCTTCGTAGCGCTCGATTTTTTCCTGCTGGCGCATCGCGGTTTGCACCAGATTCAGATGATCGCTGGCGGCCTGATAATCCGCTTCCAAATCGTTCTCTGCCCCGCCATGCTCGGCGAGTTCGCGCGCCATCTCGATATGGCGATACTGCTCCGTGGCCAGCTGTTTGCGGCTGGAGAGGAGATCGCGGCGCAGCTGCAGCGCGCCGTCGAGATGAATGCGCCGCTCGTTGGCGTGACGCATATAGTCCGCCGAGACGTAGCTGGTGGCTTCGGAGATCAGATGCTTAAACAGGTCGCGATCGGACTGCGTGACGCGGATCGCCTCGAGCGTCATGCGGTTCTCGCGCAGCGCCGCTTCCATATCCTGAAACGCTTTGCGCACGCCGCCGTTTTCCGGCAGCAGATAGTCGCGCAGCGAGCGGGTGATGGCGCTGGAGATGCCGCCGTAGAGCGACGCTTCGATCAAACGGTAGAATTTGCTGCGGTCGCCGGCGGAGCGCAGGCGGCGCGGCACGATGCCGTGCTCAAACATCATCGCGTGGTAGTCGGTGACCGAACTGAACTGGCGGAACTGCACCTCTTCCTGCGCTTCGACGCGATCTTTAACCTCGCTCAGCGGCAGGACGCGCGCCTGGCGGCTGTTCATAATCTCGGTCAGCATGTCGGTCGGCTGGCTATCCATCGGCAGCCCGTGAATGCTGAACGGTTTAATATCGACCTTTTTATCGCGGCCCGCTACCTGCTGCAGACGCACGCCAGCGATAACGCGCTGGTGACGCGAGTTAACAACGTCGAGCACCGCGTAGCAGACGCCGGCGCGCAGCTTGCCATGCAGGCCTTTATCGCGCGAGCCGCTGGTGGCGCCCGCCTCCGTGGTGTTGCGGAAGTGCAGCAGCGTCAGATCCGGGATCAGCGCCGTCACGAAGGCGGCCATGGTGGTGGATTTGCCTGCGCCGTTGCCGCCCGACAAGGTGGTGACCAGTTCATCGAGATCAAAAGTGCGGGCAAAAAAGCCGTTCCAGTTGATCAGGGTAAGCGAACGAAATTTTCCGCGTTCAATCATGCCTGTTCTTCCTCCGCGCTATCACTCGCGTCGCTGTCAATATCATCCTGTTCGCTGGTCGCGCTCACGCTGTCGAGCGCCATGGCTTCGCCGTCGCGGATCAGGCGCAGCTGCGCCTCGCGCGGATCGTCGCCGCTGCGCACGTCGGCGCCGAAGCGGAACACCGATTCGGTAATGCGGAATTTGCTGCTGTCGTTGCCCATAAACCACACCATGCCGAGTCGACGCAGTCGGCTCAGCGAGGCGCGCATTTTCTCCTGCAGCCTGGCGCGATCGAGATCGGAGCCGGTAGAGCGCTGGTTCACCAGCCTGAGCAGCTTGTTCTCGTCGGCCAGCGTCAGCAGCTCGTCATACAGCTCCTGCTGGGTGAAGATGCCTTCGTTCGCCAGACGCTCCGGGCTGAGATAGAGATAGCAGAGCAGCTTCCCGACCATCATATCCAGCTCAGAGAGCACCGAGCGCGGGATCAGCGTGGTGGAGCGCGGACGCAGATAGAAAAAGCCCTCTGGCGCGCGAATTAATTCGACGTTGTAGCGGGCGTAAAACTCTTCCAGAAAGGTCTGGTAGTCCATCAGAAAAGCGTGCTGGTCCAGCTCCTCGATGCCGATATGTCGACCGGCGCGCAGCTGGCTGTCGAGCGCGGGAAAAATCGGGTTCGCCAGTGCCTGCGCCAGCTTAAGCGGCATCACTTGTTCAATATTTGTCGATGACATGTGCCTGCACCTTGGCTCCGTAATCATTAATGGCCTGCCACTGCGCGGGCAGACCGGCTAAATCGGCTTCCGCCACGCCGAGGCGAACCGCCTGATCGACGACAATACGCGCCAGATCAAAGTGGCGCGCGCGCGGATACTGGGCAAGATAGTCGCGTATCACCGTGGCGAGGTTGAGCGGTTTCTGTTCGGATTTGTAGCTCAGCAGCGCCTCTTCGATCATCGCCGCCAGCTGTTCGCGGATCTCGTTGAACTCTTCATACTCCAGCTCGGCGGGCAGTTCGCCCATCACCTCGTCGTTGCGCAGCGTCAGATCCTCGTCGCGCATATCAAACAGGCGATCGGCGCTGGCGTAGGTCAGCACCCACGGCTGGTCGAAGTAGTTCTGCACCGACTGGCGCAAGCGCTGCGCAAAGACGCGGTTCTTGTCCATATCGATGGCGGTTCGAATGAATTTGTGGACGTGGCGGTCGTAGCCGATCCACAGGTCGATCGCCTGCTGGCCCCAGCTGATAATGCGATCCAGCTTGTTTTGCAGATCGAACACCAGCTTATCGACAAAACCGAGATCGGGGCTGCTGAGCGTGGCGTCCTGGATGCGCAGCAGGTTGGCCTGCAGCTTATCGCCTGCCGCCTCCAGCGTATCCTGCAGCTCGCGCAGCGTGCCGGAGGTTTCCGACAGCAGCATTTCGCAGCTGGAGATCGCCGCGCGCCAGTCTTTGTTCAGCAGATCGGCGATATCGTTCTTGACCGCCTGCTGCTGTTCATCCATCAGGCGCTGCGTCATGTCGATGCTGTCGAAGATCTCAGCCACGGAGTATTTCAGCGGCGCGAAGACGTTGCGGTGCCAGTGGAATTCGTCGCCGTCCTCTTCCGCTGCATCGGCGGCGCGTTTCAGCTCGCCCGCCACGATAGAGAGCTGCATCGACAGGCGCAGCGTCGAGAATTCGCGCTGGCGGATGTAGTAGTCGGTGATGCCGATCGCCAGCGGCGTCAGGCGATAAATGGCGTGTCCTTCCGTCATCTCGCTGGTAAAGCGGTTGATCAGGCGCTGGCGCACCATATCGTTGATGGCGTTGTTGGCGCGCACCACCACGGTTTCATGGGTTTGCTCAAAAGCTTTGCTGACGTGCTGAAAAGCGTCGATCAGCTCGCCCTCGCTCATTTCGCCATCCATTCGCTCGCCGTTCAGGGTGGCGATGGCCAGCAGAAAAGCCAGACGATCGACCGGCAGCGCAAGGGAAAAATCATTTTTGCGCGCCCAGCTGACCAGCTCGGGTACCGTCTGGGAAAATTCACTCATAGTTCGTCCTTCTGCCCTGGTTTACGCGCGGTCACGTGGATGTAGCGTCCCAGGCTTAAAAAGGGTTCCTGGCGACAGTAGCGTCGCTCCATCTCAAGAATGCTCGCGTCGCCTCCGCCGTCCGCCGGCGGGGCTTTCATATAGTCGCTGAAGACGCGCACGCCCGTACGCTGTTCAATTTCGAAGCCGCACGCGGCGAGCCAGCGATAGACATCTTCCGGGTCGCGCGGATAATCCGGCGACAGAGAGCGCTTCTTCTGCTTCGCCATATTGACGCGCAAATAGCCGAAGTTCCCCAGCGTCAGGTTGCGAAACACCAGGCTGTGGCGGTTAAAAAACATCAGCGACATCACACCGCCGGGCCGCAGCGCGTCAAACAGCGCCTGCAGCGCTTTTTCAGGCTCTGCGACCCACTCAAGCACAGCGTGAAACAATACCAGATCCACCGGCGTATCCAAATGCTCGCCCACCTGCTGCACGGCGATTTGTCTGAATTGCATGTTGTGGCTCACCTGCTGCGCCTCTGCATGCTGCTGCGCGCGGCGCAGCATCTCCGCCGAGAGATCGCACAGCAGAATTTGGTGGCCGCGCTGCGCCAGTCCGCTGGAGATTTGCCCCAGCCCGCCGCCGGCATCCAGCACGCGCAGCGGCGCCGCGCCGAGCGTCGGCAGAATCGCCTCAAGCTCGTCCCAGAGGATCGCCTGACGCACGATCCCCTTGGTTGTGCCGTAAATGTTTTGCGAAAATTTTTCCGCGAGATCGTCGAAGTTACGATCCTGCATGGCGTGGGCTCCGGTATGCTGCGCTCAGACTTGTGCTATTTTGTCACAGGCTCATGAAGAATGAACCTTTCATCCCCTTCTTCCTTTCCAGCTGCTGTTTTTTCGGACAACAAGGAGTTTTTTTGATGTTTTTTGGGCTGAAAAAACTGGTGGGCGGTCTGTTGATGCCTTTACCGCTGCTGCTGCTGTTGATGGCAGCAGGTATTTTACTGCTTTGGTTTAGCCGCTGGCACAAAAGCGGCAAAATTTTAGTCTCGCTGAGTTGGGCGCTGCTGCTGCTGCTGAGCCTGCAGCCGGTCGCCGATCGCCTGCTGCTGCCGCTGGAGTCGCGTTACCCTACCTGGAACGGCAGCGAGAAGGTCGACTTTATCGTGGTGCTGGGCGGTGGCTATACCTTTAACCCCGACTGGGCGCCGAGCTCGAACCTGATCGGTAACAGTCTGCCGCGCGTCGCCGAAGGCGTGCGCCAGTGGCGACGCAACCCGCAGGCGACGATGATCTTCACCGGCGCCGCCGCCGGCCAGAACCCCGTCAGCAACGCGCAGGTCGCCGCCTCGGTCGCGCTGAGCCTGGGCGTGCCGCCGGATCATATTCAGGTGCTGGATCGGCCGAAAGATACCGAACAGGAGGCGCGTGCGGTGCGCGGCGTCGTCGACCAGCGTCCTTTCCTGCTGGTCACCTCCGCCAATCATATGGCGCGCGCCCTGAATTTCTTTCACGCTGCCGGCCTCACGCCGCTTGCCGCGCCCGCCAATCAGCTGGCCATCGCTTCGCCGCTCAACTGGTGGGAGCGCGCTATTCCTTCGCCGCTCTGGCTGAGCCACAGCGACCGGGTCGTCTATGAGACGCTGGGACAGGCGTGGCAGTGGCTAAAAGGCGGCGACGCGCCCTCAGCCGAGCCAGGGCAGTAATTGAGCATGGGCGTAATCGAAGCGCGCGCGGTCGAATTCGCCATACTGCACCAGCCCGTCGATGCAGTCCCAGAGTTGATAAAGCCAGCGCCGCCAGAGAAAGCCTTCGGAGACCGGCGCGCACTGTAGGTAGCGCGCCATCAGCGCCTGCTCCGCCGGACTTTCGCCGAGCTGCATGAGCTCATATTCGCGCGGCCCCCATAAAATGGCGCCGGGCTGGGTCATCGCCAGCAGCTGATCGCTGCGCGCATTTTTGACGATGCTGGTCAGACGCAGATTGCCATGCAGCATAACGCAGGGATCGTCGAAGTCGCGAAAGAGATGCGCCAGCTGCTCGCGGCTGCGAAACAGCACCTGGCGGTCGGCATGGGTGAACGCGGGCGGCTGCAGGTAACTGAGCGTGGACCAGAGCACTTCCACGCGCTGATGGAACCAGGCGGGCCAGCTGTTTTGCTGGGTGCTGTCGACGGTGCCGACCAGGCCATGCCCGCTGATGCGATGCCAGGCGAGCAGCCCTTCCACCACCTCTTCGCACAGCTGCTGCCAGCGAGCGGCGTCGCGGGTCGGCGCCTCGGCGGAGACGCCGTTCAGGCGCGCCATCAGCAGCATTTCATGCGCCGGTGGCTGCTGGCTCAGCACCAGACCATAGACCGCCGGCACGGCGATCAGCCCTTCATGACCGAGCAGCGCCAGCTTTTTCGCTTCCAGCGCGGCGCGTCCCTGATGACGGAAATATTTCGCCACCAGCGGCATCGGTTTGTCCTGGCGATCGTAGAGCGCATAGAGCCGCGTCGGCGGCTGTTCGCTGATGGTTTCGAGCCGGCCGACCGTCTCGCCCAGCACCAGCGAGAGTTCAGATTTGAGACTTTCCATGCATCCTCCTCAAGGAAAACATCACACCATCCTGGAGGCCTCAGCGGGCGAAAAAGCAGAAATAGATCAATAAAAGCGTCGGGGATGGCTCCCCGACGCCGTCAGCCCTGCAGCGCGGCGCGCACGCGCGCCAGATCTTCCGGCGTATCCACGCCTGTGCCTGGCACGGTTTCCGCGACGGCGACATGGATCTTTTCACCGTACCAGAGCACGCGAAGCTGCTCCAGCAGTTCGATCCGCTCCAGCGGGCAAGGCGCCCAGGAGACGTAGCGACGAATAAAGCCGGCGCGATAGGCGTAGATGCCGATATGGCGCAGCAGCGTATCGCCGATTTCCTCGCGGGACGCGGCGTAACGCTCGCGATCCCAGGGAATAGTGGCGCGAGAGAAATAGAGCGCGTAGCCCTGCGCGTCCATCACCACCTTCACCGCGTTGGGGTTAAACGCCTCTTCCGCATCATGAATCGGCACCGCCAGCGTCGCCATGCCCGCCTGCGCGCCTGCCAGATTCGCCGCCACCTGGCGTACGATCTCCGGCGGGATCAGCGGTTCGTCGCCCTGCACGTTAACGATAATCTCATCGTCGGCGAACCTGCAGGTTTCGATCACCTCAGCCAGCCGCTCTGTGCCGGACTGATGATCGGGCCGCGTCATGCAGACTTCGCCGCCCGCCGCTTCAACCGCCGTTTTCACATCCGGATGGTCGGTGGCGACAATCACGCGGCTGGCGCCGGAGGCGCGCGCGCGCTCCATCACGTGAACGATCATCGGCTTTCCGGCGATATCGACCAGCGGTTTGCCGGGCAAGCGCGTCGAGGCGTAGCGCGCGGGAATAATCGCCGTGAAACTCATGGATGGATCTCTTCCACGGCGAGCGTGCGCGCTTCGTTTTCCAGCAGCACCGGAATGCCGTCGCGTACCGGAAAGGCGAGCGCGTCAGGTTTGCAGATCAGCTCCTGCTGGGCGTTGTTGTAGTAAAGCTTGCCGTTGCACACCGGGCAGGCAACAATTTCGAGTAAACGGTGATCCATATGTCCTCCATTGCGGACCGATTGCATAAGGCGCTAAGGATACCATAGCGCAGTGTTTCAGCGTGCGCGGAAAGCGGCCGCGAAACTGCGGCGCAGACCGCAAAGCTCAGGAATCGAGCGTCCAGACGCCAGGCCAGTGCGGCTGCAGCGCGGCGGGCATCTTTTCGAACAGCACGCTCTCCGCGCCCTGCCAGGCCGCAAAGCGTTCAATCGCCTGGCGTATATCCCTGACGAATGCGGCGGTGACGCGCGCGTCCGGCTCCAGCCAAAAATGCTTGATCACCAGCTGCCGCGCCTGCCGCTGCATGCGGGCGTCCAGCCTGGCCTTGATTGCGCCGCGATGCAGCACCGGCAGGACGAAATAGCCATATTTGCGCTTCGCCTCCGGCGTATAGCATTCGATGCGGTAATCGAACTGGAATAGCGCCAGCGCACGCCGCCGATCCCAGACCACCGGATCAAACGGCGACAGAATAGCGCTGTGCGTGGCGTTAAGCGGCGCGTCGAGCAGCGGCAGCAGATCGCGATGCAGCCACATCTCGCCGAGTCCGGCCACCTCGACCGGCATAATCTCGCCCGCCTGCTGCGCTTTTTCCAGGTAAGGCTTCAGCGCCACGCGTTTTAGGCGATAGTAATCCGGCAGCCAGGCGGCGCGAAAAATACCGAGGCTGCGCGCGCTGTTGCGCAGCATTTCCCACTGCGCGTCCGTTTCGCTGAGGGCGTGCAGCGCATCCTGCCACTCCGGCAGCACGCGCGATCGAAGATCGTAGACCCGCTGAAAATTGCGCCGCTCGCTGACCATCAGCTCGCCCGCGCTGAAGAGATTTTCCAGATGCCGCTTGTGCGGCTTCCAGGCCCACCAGCCAGGTTTGTGATCGGCGCCGCTGGCGAAGTCGGCGGCGCGAACCGGCCCCTTTTCGGCAATATGCCGCAGCAGGTCGGCGATCTCCTGCTGATGATCCTGCATCCACCGGGCGTTATATTTCCAGCCAAGGCGTTCGGGTTCGAGCATGCGGTGGCGCAGCAGCCGGTAATCTTCGCGGGGAATAAAGCAGGCCTCGTGCGCCCAGTATTCAAACAGCTCGCCCTGCGCCAGCGCCTCTTCCAGCCAGCGCGGCGGGTAGTTGCCGAGGCGGCTGAACAGCACCAGATAAGGGCTGCGCGCAACGACGTGGATGGTATCGATTTGCAGCAGCGACATGCGCCGTACCGCCGCAAGCAGATCCGTATAGCGCGCCCGTTTCGACGGCGCGCGCAGCAGACCCTGCGCCGCCAGATGAAGATTTCGTGCCTGTTGAAGCGAAAGCGAAAGCGTTGTGTTCATTCCCTTCCTGCATTCGGCGAGAGGTTAGTCTGCGGCCCTGCCTGCGTGCTGCCGCGCCAGACGTTCGATATCATCCAGCAGCGGCGCGACGGCGCTGCCGCTCAGCTCGGCTTCGACCGGCAGATACCACCAGTTGGGCTGGGCGAAGCGACGGCACTTAACCGCGTCTTTTTCGGTCATCAGCAAGGTTTGGCCCCTGGCCGCTAAGCCGGCCAACTCCTCCTGACTGTAGGCGTGATGATCGGCGAAGGCGATCTCGGCGACCGGCGTGACGCCATGCTGGTTAAGGGTAGCGAAAAAGCGCGGCGGATGCCCTATGCCGGCCATCGCCACCACATTTTCCAGCGAGGAAAGCGCCGCGCGCTGCTGCGTGTGCAGGTTGACCGCATCGCCGGGCCGCAGCGACATCGCGATTTCGCCCGTTTCGGCGCGGTCGCCGTTAACAATCACGGCGTCCACCTGCCGCAGACGCGAAGCGCGCTCGCGCATCGGTCCGGCAGGCAGCCACCAGCCGTTGCCGAAGCGGCGGACGCCGTCGACCACCACGATTTCGCGATCGCGCTGCAGCGCGTAGTGCTGCAGGCCATCGTCGGTAATGATGAGATCGACAGGCTGGCTGGCGAGCAGCGCTTCAACCGCGGCGCGGCGCTTCGGCGCCACCGCGACCGGTGCGCCGGTGCGCTGGGCGATGAGCACAGGTTCGTCGCCCGCCTGCTCCGTCGACGTATCGGCGTCGACCAGCAGCGGATAGCGCTCCGCTTTGCCGCCGTAGCCGCGCGACACCACGCCGACGCGTAGGCCGCGGCGCTGTAATGCCTGCACCAGCCAGATCGCGACCGGCGTTTTGCCGTTGCCGCCTGCGGTGAGATTGCCGACCACCACCACCGGAACCGGCGCGCGCCAGCTTTTACGCCAGCCGCGCTGATAGCTAAGACGAATCAGAGAGGAGACCGCGCCGTAGATGAGGCTAAGCGGCCACAGCAGCAGCCACAGCGGCGAGCGTCCACTCCAGATACGCTCGATCATTGCCCAAACTGCATCTTATGCAGCTGAGCATAGGCGCCCCGCTGAGCCAGCAGATCGGCATGGGTGCCGCGCTCAACGATACGGCCATCTTCCACCACGACGATTTCGTCGGCTTTCTCGATGGTCGACAGGCGGTGAGCGATAACCAGCGAGGTGCGGTTTTTCTGCAGCTCGTCCAGCGCCGACTGGATGGCGCGTTCCGACTCGGTATCGAGTGCGGAGGTCGCTTCGTCCAGGATCAGAATCGGACAGTCGCGTAGCAGCGCGCGCGCAATGGCGATACGCTGACGCTGACCGCCGGAGAGCAGCACGCCGTTTTCGCCGATCACCGTATCCAGCC
Organism: Pantoea septica; assembly: GCF_002095575.1. Classification (GTDB taxonomy): domain Bacteria; phylum Pseudomonadota; class Gammaproteobacteria; order Enterobacterales; family Enterobacteriaceae; genus Pantoea; species Pantoea septica. The sequence goes on from NZ_MLJJ01000015.1 coordinate 78,602, forward strand.
CGTTATCCATCTTGTTGATGAAGTCCATGGCGTGCGCCATGGTAGCGGCGCGCTCGATCTCGGCGCGGCTATACTGCTCGCTGCGCGCATAGGCGATATTGTTGGCGATGGTGTCGTTGAACAGGTGAACATTCTGCGAGACCAGCGCGACCTGATTGCGTAGCGAACGCAGCCTGTACTCGCGCAGGTCGTGACCGTCCAGCAAAATTTCACCCTGCTGAATATCGTAAAAACGCGTCAGCAGGCTGGCCAGCGTCGACTTGCCTGAGCCGGAACGTCCAACCAGCGCCACGGTTTTGCCTTCCGGTAGCGCCAGGTTGATGTCGCGCAGCGCTGGCGTATCGCGGCCAGGATAGGTAAAGGTGACATTGCGAAACTCCACGTCGCCTTTGGCGCGCTGAATTTCGCGCGTGCCGGTGTCGATTTCCTGCTCGCTGTCGAGGATCGAGAAGAGCGTCTGGCACGCCGCCATACCGCGCTGGAACTGCGCGTTGACGTTAGTCAGGGATTTCAGCGGACGCATCAGCGCGATCATCGACGAGAAGACCACGGTGATGGTGCCCGCGGTCAGCGTATCCATAACGCTGGGAAAGCTGGCGGCATAAAGCACGAATGCCAGCGCCAGCGAGGCGATCAGCTGGATCACCGGATCGGAGATGGATGAGGCCGATACCAGCTTCATGCCCTGTTGACGCATGCGGTTGCTGACGCGGGCGAAACGCTCCGACTCCACTTCCTGGCCGCCGAAAATCAGCACTTCTTTGTGCCCTTTCAGCATCTGCTCCGCGCTGGTGGTGACCTGCCCCATGGTGTTTTGCATGGTTTTGCTGATGCTGCGAAAGCGCTTAGAGACTGAACGAATCGCCAGAGAGACCACAGGCGCCAGAACAATCAGGATGAGCGACAGCTGCCAGCTGTAGTAGAACATCATGATAAACAGGCCGATAATCGACGCGCCTTCGCGCACTACGGTAACCAGCGCGCTGGATGAGGAAGAGGCAACCTGCTCAGAATCGTAGGTGATGCGCGACAGCAGCGTGCCTGTCGACTGCTGGTCGAAGAACGAGACCGGCATGCCCATCATATGGCTGAAGAGGCGACGACGCATGTTCATCACGACGTTGCCGGAAACCCAGGAGATGCAGTAGCTGGAAATATAGCTGGTGACGCCGCGAACCAGCATCAGCCCAATAACGGCCAGCGGCATCCAGATCAGCACCGACTTGTCCGCTTTACCAAACCCATCATCCAGTAAAGGCTTCAACAGGGAGAGCATGAGCGTGTCGCCCGCGGCGTTAATTATCAGGGCCACAGCGGCCACACATAAACCCGCTTTATGGGGCGCGATCATCGGCCAGAGTCGACGAAATGTCTGCCACGTTGAGAGATCTTTATCTTGATGCATTATTTATTCACGCTGTTTGAAATAGCCGCTCATTCTACCTGGATTCCCGTTTGACGCCAAACCACTGATGGTACCATCGGGGCAAAATTTGCTCTCTCAGGCCAGAAACCACGATTTCACCTCCGATAACAGAAAGGGTTATCTGCCCGGACAGGGCGGTGTCGTGCCAGACGAAGCCGGCGCGGCGGTAGTTTTCCAGCACGCTGGTGACCGGCATTCGCCAGGCGTTGTAGCGCGCCATGGAGGCGATAGCGACAGGTCCAGCGACGTTGCGCAGCAGCAGCGGCGTTGACGAGGTGCGGCTGCCGTGATGCGGAACCTGGATGATGTCGGCCCTCAGACGGCTTTTTTCCAGCGCCACCAGTTGCCGCTCCGCCGGCGCCTCCAGATCGCCCATCAGCAGCAGACGCGTGGTGCCGTCGTCCACGCTCAGCACGCAGGAGTCGTTATTGTTGCTGATTTTCGAGCGCGCTGGCGGCCACAGCGCTTCGATATTCAACGCTTTCCAGCGCCAGCGCGCGCCGCGTACGCAGGGGAGATGATCCGCCTCAAGGGTGGCGCTGCGTATCGGCACCTCGGGCCAGCGCCGTTTTATCGCGTTCAATCCGCCGCTGTGATCGAGGTGGCGATGGCTGAGCACCACCGTCTGAAGGCGCAGCCGTTTGCGCGCCAGCCAGGGAATAACGTGGCGCGTGCCGGCGTCGCCGTTTTCCCAGGCCGGGCCGGTATCATAGAGTATCGCCTCTCTGCCCTGACGGATAACCACGCTTAACCCCTGTCCGACATCCAGCATATCGATATGCCAGCCCGGCTCGTCGCGCGGCCAGCGCCAGACCAGCAGCGCCACAATGACGGCTGCGCAGCTAACCGGGGCGGCGTAAAACAGCGCGCCGCGCCAGACAATCAGCCCGCCCCAAAGCAGCAGCGCCAGCGTGCCGGCGTCATAAAACGCCCACCAGCCATCGGGCAATGCCTCGAGCGCCGCCATCAGCCAGACGACAGAAATGTCGGCCAGTCGCCACAGCGCGGCGCAAATCGCGCTGACTGGCGTCAGCATCGCCGAGAGAATAAGCGGCACGCTGATAAAAGAGATCACCGGTATCGCCAGCATATTCGCCGCCAGCGACGAGAGGCTGAAGCCCTCGAATAGCATGACCTGAAGCGGCGCCATCAGCAGCATCATGCCGAGCTGCAGGTGCAGCAGCTGAAGCGGAAGCCAGCGCCAGCCGCGTCGGCAGCGCGCCGGTAAAGGAAACCAGCGATACCAGGTGAGTAAAATGGCGACCGCCAGCGCCGAGAGCCAGAAACTCTCCGAGAGCACATTGAGAGGATCGAGCAGCAGCAGCCCGCCGACGCACAGGCTCCAGACCTGCCAGCCGCTGAGCTGCACGCCTTTGATACGAAAGATAAGCCACAGCGTCAGGGCGATCAGCGCGCGCTGGGCGGGCGCGTGACTACCGGAGAGCCAGGTATAAAGCGCCGCCAGCAGCCAGCTCGCTAGCAGCGGGAACAGATAGCCAATAAAGCGCGCCGGCAGCGCCAGCTGGACCGCACGCGCCATAATCCAGCCGATGCTGGCGGCCAGCGCGATGTGCATGCCTGAAATCGCCATCAGATGCGCCGTGCCGGTTTCCCGCAGTAGCTGGCGCAGCGCGTCGCTCATTTCCGCTCGCTCGCCAAAAGCGAGCGCCTCGACAACGGCGCGCTGCCGCAGCGCGCTAATCATGGGCAGATCGCGCAGAATGCGCTGCCAGCGCCAGCTGCAGGTCACGGATTCGGGCCGCTGCTGCTGAATACGGCCTCGCAGCCCCATATGATTCGCCAGCGCGAAACGCTGCGCATCGAACTCGCCTTCGTTGAGCTTTGCGTGCACAGGCCGCAGACTGAGCTGCATCGACCAGCGCTGTCCCGGGCACCAGGCCTGCTGGCCCTCTCCGATCGACAGCCAGGCGAAACGCGGCGGAAACAGGTAGCGCCCTTCTTGCTTTATCAGCTGCACCTTTATCTGCCGTCTCTCTTGCCGGACTTCATCAATGCGCACGCTGTAGGTCGCGGGCGCGGCGCTGGCGGTTTCTATCGCGGTGACCGCTGAACGCGCGGCGCCCAACATCCAGGCGCACAGCAGCAGCGCTATCGCCGCGATGCGCAGCCAGGGCGCCTGCGTCCACAGCATTAAGGCGCCTGCGCAGGCGAGCGCCGCGACAGCCGCCGCCGACGGAAGGCGGTGAAGAAACAGCAGCGGCAGCGCGGCGAGAATAGCAATTCTGGCAATTAGCGTCGCTGTCATCTTGCTCTCGTCCCGATTTAACACGCTGAGAGTATGCAGATAACGCGGCGCGCGGTCAGGCGCAGGCTGGCGCGCTTCAGCGCGGCCTCGCAATAAAAGGGGAAGATTTCAGTTCGATTGCAAAGAGCGTCAGGCAGGCTCGCAGAGAAACAGCGGGCAAAAAAAAACGACATCCTGAGATGTCGTTTCTGCGTTCGGTTACGGCTTAACCGTAAATGTTTGCACGGTCTCGCAGCTCTTTGCCCGGCTTAAAATGGGGAACGTATTTACCTTCCAGTTCCACTTTATCGCCCGTTTTCGGGTTACGACCCGTACGCGGTGCGCGGTAATGCAAAGAAAAGCTGCCGAATCCCCGGATTTCAATGCGTTCGCCCTGGGCCAGCGTAGTGGCCATGTGCTCCAGCATCTCTTTTACAGCATCCTCAACGACTTTCGCCGGAATATGAGTCTGCTGGCCAGCAAGTCTTTCAATCAGTTCTGACTTGGTCATGTAACCTCCGGTTAATCCTTGTGGGAAAGGTATGACAGCTTGCTACCGTAACCGGGCAGATTTCCCTGCCCGGTTGCTTCAGGTCGATTACTCGCCTTTAGCTGCTTTGAACGCTTCAGCCATAGCATTAGAGAAATTGCTTTCTTCCTGCTTGTTGTTCACAGTCGCGATGGCATCTTTCTCGTCAGCTTCGTCTTTCGCACGGACAGACAGGCTAACAACGCGGTTTTTACGATCAACGCCGGTGAATTTAGCTTCAACATCGTCGCCAACATTCAGAACCAGAGTTGCGTCTTCAACGCGGTCACGTGAAGCTTCTGAAGCGCGCAGGTAGCCTTCAACGCCGTCTGCCAGTTCAACTGTAGCACCTTTAGCGTCAACTGCCGTTACTTTACCAGTAACGATGGCGCCTTTCTTGTTCAGGGTGATGTAGTTGTTGAACGGATCTTCAGCCAGCTGTTTCACGCCCAGAGAGATGCGCTCACGCTCTGCGTCAACCTGCAGTACAACGGCAGCGATTTCGTCGCCTTTTTTGTACTCACGAACGGCTTCTTCGCCAGTCGCGTTCCAGGAGATGTCAGACAGGTGAACCAGGCCGTCGATGCCGCCGTCCAGGCCGATGAAGATACCGAAGTCAGTGATTGACTTGATTTTACCTTCAACGCGGTCGCCCTTGTTGTGGGTCTCAGCAAACTGCTGCCATGGGTTGGCTTTGCACTGCTTCAGGCCCAGGGAGATACGACGACGCTCTTCGTCGATGTCCAGAACCATAACTTCAACCACGTCGCCCACGTTAACAACTTTAGACGGGTGGATGTTTTTGTTGGTCCAGTCCATTTCAGAAACGTGTACCAGACCTTCAACGCCTTCTTCGATTTCTACGAAGCAGCCGTAATCAGTCAGGTTGGTCACACGACCGGTCAGGCGAGTGCCTTCCGGGTAGCGCTTAGCGATAGCCACCCACGGATCTTCGCCCAGCTGTTTCAGGCCCAGAGATACACGGGTACGCTCGCGGTCGAACTTCAGCACTTTAACAGTGATTTCGTCGCCCACGTTGACGATTTCGCTCGGATGCTTAACGCGTTTCCACGCCATGTCGGTGATGTGGAGCAGGCCATCGACGCCGCCCAGATCAACGAATGCGCCGTAGTCAGTGAGGTTCTTAACGATACCTTTGACTTCCATGCCTTCCTGCAGGTTTTCCAGCAGCTGATCGCGCTCAGCGCTGTTCTCAGATTCGATAACCGCGCGGCGAGAAACCACGACGTTGTTACGCTTCTGATCAAGCTTGATTACTTTGAATTCAAGCTCTTTGCCTTCCAGGTGCAGCGTGTCGCGTACCGGACGCACGTCAACCAGTGAACCTGGCAGGAACGCACGAATACCGTTCAGCTCAACTGTGAAGCCACCTTTAACTTTGCCGTTGATAACACCGGTAACAGTTTCAGCGTCTTCGTAAGCTTTTTCCAGCGTGATCCAGGCTTCATGACGTTTAGCTTTCTCACGGGACAGCAGGGTTTCACCGAAGCCGTCTTCCACTGCATCCAGGGCAACGTCAACTTCGTCACCAACCTGGATTTCCAGTTCGCCGGCTGCGTTCTTGAACTGCTCTGCCGGAATGGCAGACTCAGATTTCAGACCCGCATCAACCAGAACGACGTCTTTGTCGATAGAGACAACAACGCCACGAACGATGGAACCCGGGCGGGTTTCGATTTCTTTCAGGGACTCTTCAAAGAGTTGAGCAAAAGATTCAGTCATATTGATAATCTTAGGATTCTTCAATTTAACGTCCACCTGACGTCATTGTCGGATGGGGTTGTTTCACATGCCCTGCGCGCTTTCCCTGGCACAGGGTTACTGCAATTCTGTTTGGCCGAAAAAATTAAATGCCCAGCTTTGTGCGGGCATATTCCAGCGCCTGATCAATGACTTGTTCGATGGATAACTGCGTAGAATCCAGAACCAGCGCATCGGCGGCGGGGACTAAAGGCGCAATGGCGCGGTTGCGATCGCGGTCATCACGTTCTTTTATCTCGGCTAAAAGGCGATCAAAGTTAACACTAAAGCCGCTCTCCTGCAACTGTAGCATACGGCGCTGGGCGCGCTCTTCCGGGCTGGCGTCGAGGAAAATTTTTACCGGCGCGTCAGGGAAAACCACCGTCCCCATATCGCGGCCGTCGGCGATTAAGCCGGGCTCGTCGCGAAAAGCGCGCTGGCGGCGCAGCAGCGCTTCGCGCACGCGGGGGAAAGCGGCGACGCGCGACGCGGTGTTGCTGACATCCTGCGTGCGGATTTCGCCGGTAACCTCTTCGCCCTCCAGGATCACCCGCAGTTCGCCCTCTTGCGAGACGAAACGCACGTCCAGATGGGCCGCCAGCGGCACCAGCGCCTCTTCGGCTTCAATATCCACCTGATGGTGCAGCGCAGCCAGCGCCAGAACGCGATAGATGGCGCCGGAGTCAAGCAGATGCCACTGCAGCGCCTCCGCCATCGCTTTGCACAACGTGCCTTTGCCTGCGCCGCTAGGTCCGTCGACAGTTATAACCGGGGCAATTGCCGTCATTATTCTCTCCTGTTGCTGCGCGAAATAGTTCAGCCTTCAGGCTGTTCAGAACAGAAAGCATTATACGCGGCCCAGGCTAATGTCGTTACCTTTTAGCGGAGACATCGCTATAAATTGCAGCAGATTCAGAACATATCTTGGCCAATGAGCCCAGAGGCAGTGAGAATGCCGGAGAAACTCGCTCTCCGGCTCGATGAGAATCAGGCGTTCTGGCTGATTTTGGCCAGCTGCTGGAAATAGTCGGGGAAGGTTTTCGCGGTACAGCCGGGATCGAGAATAGTCACGGGCGTATCGGAGAGCGCCACCAGCGAGAAGCACATCGCCATCCGGTGATCGTTATAGGTGCCGATCTTCGCGTGACGCAGTTTTTCCGGCGGGGTGATGCGGATAAAATCATGCCCCTCTTCCACTTCCGCGCCCACTTTACGCAGCTCGGTTGCCATCGCAGCCAGGCGATCGGTCTCTTTAACGCGCCAGTTGTAGATGTTGCGCAGCAGCGTTGGGCCTTTGGCGAACAGTGCCGTCGTGGCGATGGTCATCGCGGCGTCAGGAATATGGTTCATATCCATATCAATGCCGTTGAGCTCGCCGGCGGTACAGGCGATATAGTCGCTGCCCCACTCAACGGTTGCGCCCATTTTTTTCAGCACGTCGGCAAAGCGGATATCGCCCTGCACGCTGTCGCGGCCGATGCCGGTGACGCGCACGGTTCCGCCTTTAATGGCGGCGGCGGCCAGAAAATAGGAGGCGGAAGAGGCGTCGCCCTCTACCAGGTAGTCGCCTGGCGACTGATACTGCTGCTGGCCTTTAATGATAAAGCGCTGGTATTGCTGGTTTTCGACCTCGACGCCGAAGCAGCGCATCAGATGCAGCGTAATATCGATATAGGGTTTGGAGACCAGCTCGCCTTTAATAGTAATGCGGGTATCGCGCTCCGCCAGCGGCGCGGTCATCAGCAGCGCGGTCAGGAACTGGCTGGAAACGCTGCCGTCCACGCTGACGTCGCCGCCGGTGAAACCACCCTTCAGGCGCAGCGGCGGATAGTCGCTGTTCTCCAGATACTCAATCTGCGCACCGCCCTGACGCAGCGCGTCGACCAGATGCCCGATTGGACGCTCTTTCATGCGCGGTTCGCCGGTCAGAACGATATCCTGCTCGCCGAGACAGAGCGCCGCCGCCAGCGGCCGCATCGCCGTGCCCGCGTTGCCGAGAAAAAGCTCCAGCGGCTGAGAGGCGCGCAGCGCCCCTGCCTGTCCCACCACGTCGCACTGCGTGCGGTCGGCTGATAGGGTAAAATCGACGCCCAACGCCTTAAGGGCGTTCAGCATATGTTTAACGTCATCGCTGTCCAGCAGGTTCGTCAGACGTGTAGTGCCTTTCGCCAGCGCAGCCAGCAGCAGTGCGCGGTTAGAAACGCTTTTTGAACCCGGCAGGTTAACGGTGCCGTCAACGCGTGCAATCGGTTGTAAGGTCAGGGAGTCCTGCATGTGAAACCAAATCTCCAGAAAAGGACAAAACCCCGCCGCGAGACGGGGTCTAAAGTCGGCGCTTGCGCCGACGCTACAGCTCAGGCTTAACCGTGGCGACGCGCGAAGTCGGCCATAAAGTCGGTCAGCGCTTTGACGCCTTCCAGCGGCATCGCATTGTAGATCGATGCGCGCATGCCGCCTACCACGCGATGGCCTTTCAGAGCGTGCAGGCCCGCGTTGAACGACTCTTCCAGGAAAAGTTTGTCCAGCGCGGCATCCGCCAGCTGGAAAGGCACGTTCATGCGCGAACGGTTTTCCGTCGCGACGTCGTTGCGGTAAAACGGATTGCTGTCGATCAGGCCGTAGAGCAGATCGGCTTTAGCCTGATTGATTTTGTCGATTTCGCTCACGCCGCCTTTCTCTTTCAGCCATTTAAACACCAGGCCGGAGAGATACCAGGCGAAGGTCGGCGGCGTGTTGAACATAGAGTCGTTCTCCGCCAGCACCTGATAGTCGAGAATAGAGGGAACAGACTGGCGGGCTTTGCCCAGCAGGTCGTCGCGTACGATTACGATGGTTAACCCGGCCGGGCCGATATTCTTCTGCGCGCCGGCGTAGATTACGCCGTAGCGGTTGATGTCCAGCGGCCGCGACAGAATGGTAGAGGAGAGATCGGCGACGACGATTTTGTCGCCGAAGTCGGGCTGTTCGTCGATCGCGATGCCGTCGATGGTTTCGTTCGGGCAGTAGTGCACGTAAGCGGCGTCGCTGCTCAGCGCCCACTGGCTCATCGGCAGGATAGCGCGCTTGCCGTCACGGGTAGTTTTGACGTCCAGGATACGCGGCGTGCAATACTTTTCCGCTTCCTTAATGGCGCTGTGCGCCCAGTAGCCGCCGTCGACATAATCCGCCGTGGTCGCCTCGCCCAGCAAATTGCCCGGCACCGCAGCGAACTGCGCGCGCGCGCCGCCGTGGCAGAATAAAACTTTGTAATTAGCCGGGATTTTCAGAAGATCGCGTAAGTCCTGCTCCGCCTCTTCCGCTACGTTGAGAAACTCTTTGCTGCGATGGCTGATCTCCATAACGGAGGTCCCCAAACCGTGCCAGTTTGTCAGTTCTTGTTCTGCACGACGGAGCACTTCAACCGGCAGCATCGCTGGACCGGAACTAAAATTATAAATCTGCGTCATTTCCCCTCACCACGGTTATCCAGAACGGTTATGAATTGCTTACCGGTTTTATCACTGCCTTATGGCGCCTGCAATGATAAATCGGGAAGGGATCACATTTTCTGAATCTGCCGCGCCGCAGCTTATGTTACAAATGCAGCGCAGCGCGAAATTTTGTGAGGCGGCTCGTCCAGAGCGAAAAGCGAGCCCTTCTGCCACGCCGGTTTCAGGATTATGGCGGGTAGAAATTTATCGCGTCTTCATAGCGCCACGGCGGCAAAGTCCGTATCATTGCGCGCTTTACGCCCACTATATATGAGAGAGCGGTCCCATGACGCAAACGTTCATTCCCGGTAAAGACGCAGCACTGGAAGATTCCATCGCGCGCTTCCAGCAAAAGCTGACCGACCTTGGCTTTAATATTGAAGAAGCCTCCTGGCTTAATCCGGTTCCTCACGTCTGGTCCGTGCATATTCGCGACCGCGACTGCCCGCTCTGCTTTACCAACGGCAAAGGCGCCAGCAAGAAAGCCGCGCTGGCGTCGGCGCTGGGCGAATATTTCGAGCGTCTCTCCACTAACTACTTCTTCGCCGACTTCTGGTTAGGCAAATCGATCGCCAACGGCGATTTCGTTCACTACCCGGACGAGAAATGGTTCCCGATCCCGGCGGACGGCTCGCTGCCGGAAGGCATTCTGGATGCGCGCCTGCGCGCCTTTTACGATCCTGACGACGCGCTGACCGCGCCGGAGCTGGTGGATCTGCAGTCCGGCAACGCCGAGCGCGGCATCTGCGGCCTGCCGTTTACCCGTCAGTCCGACCAGCAGACCGTCTATATCCCGATGAACATCATCGGCAACCTCTACGTCTCCAACGGCATGTCGGCGGGCAATACGGCTAACGAAGCGCGCGTGCAGGGGCTTTCCGAGGTGTTTGAGCGTTATATCAAAAACCGCATTATCGCCGAAGCGATCAGCCTGCCGACTATTCCTGAAAGCGTGATGCAGCGCTATCCCGGCGTGGTGGAGGCGATTGCCCGCCTCGAAGCGGAAGGCTTCCCGATTTTTGCCTATGACGCCTCGCTGGGCGGCAAATATCCGGTGATCTGTGTGGTGCTGTTCAACCCGCAAAACGGCACCTGTTTCGCCTCTTTCGGCGCGCATCCCGATTTCGGCGTCGCCCTTGAGCGTACCGTTACCGAGCTGCTGCAGGGCCGCAGCCTGAAAGATCTCGACGTCTTTACGCCGCCGACCTTCGACGATGAAGAAGTCGCCGAGCATGCCAACCTCGAGACGCACTTTATCGACTCCAGCGGCCTAATCTCCTGGGATCTGTTCAAAGAGAAAGCGGATTACCCCTTTGTCGACTGGTCGTTCAGCGGCACGACCCAGGAAGAGTTCGCCACCCTGATGGGGATCTTCCGCCAGGAAGAGCAGGAAGTGTATATCGCGGATTACGATCACCTGGGCGTCTACGCCTGCCGCATTATCGTGCCGGGCATGTCCGATATCTACCCGGCGGAAGATCTGGTGCTGGCGAACAACAATATGGGCGCGGGCCTACGCGACACGCTGCTGGCGCTGCCTGCCAGCAACTGGAATCCGGAAGAGTATCTCGACCTGATCGCCCAGCTGGATGAGGAAGGCCATGACGACTTTACCCGCGTGCGCGAACTGCTGGGCCTGGCGAGCGGCAAGGACAACGGCTGGTACACGCTGCGCATCGGCGAGCTGAAGGCGATGCTGGCGCTGGCTGGCGGTGACCTGGATCAGGCGCTGATCTGGACCGAATGGACCATGGAGTTCAACGGTTCAATCTTTTCGCCGGAACGCGCCAACTACTACCGCTGCCTGCAGACGCTGTTGCTGCTGGCGATGGAAGATGAGCGCGACCCGCTGCAGTATCATCACGCCTTCACGCGCATGTACGGTGCGGACACGCTGGAAGCGGCGTCGGCGGCCATCAGCGGCGAAGCGCCCTTCTACGGTCTGCAGGCCGTCGACGACGATCTCAAAGCCTTCCCGGCGCACCAGGCTCTGCTGCAGGCTTATGAAAAACTCCAGGCGGCAAAGCGTCGTCACTGGAAAAATAGTTAACCCCTTCAGCTGCGCAACGCTGAATTAAATAGCCATGGCGTCAATATTATTGACGCCATTTTTTTATCGTGGGATAGCATCTTTTATTATTTCTAATCGATTATCACTTGGCTTTTTTAACACTATTGACTCGCTTGATCATATTCCTTAACAAGAGAGGCTGCCGCACATTGCTAACGATTAAAATAAAAACATAAAATTTAAAAAATTTTTATTTATTAAAATTCAGTGTATTAACGCATTTCCACCGCTCCTCACCCCGCTCTTTTCCGCCATCTTCTGGTCAAATATGATCCAGATCAAATCCTGTCCTATACTCCTTTGTTAGTATTTTTCCAGACATCTTTTGGAGAGCGTTAGTGTGAAAGCTGACAACCCTTTTAATCTGTTATTACCGGCCGCAATGGCCAAAGTGGCGGAAGATGCTGGAGTTTATAAAGCCACTAAACATCCCTTAACCACTTTTTTCCTTGCCATCACCGCCGGCGTTTTTATTTCCATTGCGTTTGTTTTTTATATCACTGCGACCACCGGCACCGCAGGCATGCCCTATGGCGTAGCGAAGCTTATCGGCGGCATCTGCTTCTCGCTGGGGCTGATTCTGGTGGTGGTATGCGGCGCCGATCTCTTTACCTCCACCGTGCTGATTGTCGTCGCGAAAGCGAGCGGACGCATCACCTGGGGCCAGCTGGCGCGCAACTGGATCAACGTCTATTTCGGCAACCTCGTCGGCGCGCTGTTTTTCGTCGCCCTGATCTGGTTCGCCGGCGAGCATATGACGGCGAACGGCGCATGGGGCTTGAATGTGCTGCAAACCGCCGATCATAAAATGCACCACAGCTTTATTGAAGCCGTCTGCCTGGGCACGCTGGCGAATCTGATGGTCTGCCTGGCGGTCTGGATGAGCTATTCCGGCCATAGCCTGACGGATAAAACGCTGGCGATGATTCTGCCGGTCGCCATGTTCGTTGCCAGCGGCTTCGAGCACAGCATCGCCAATATGTTCCTTATTCCGTTAGCGATCGTTATTCGCGATTTTTCTGGCCCGGCTTTCTGGCAAGCCGCTGGCGCCAGCGCCGACCAGTTCCAGGCGCTTACGCCCGTCAACTTTATTATCGACAACCTGATTCCGGTCACGCTCGGCAACATCATCGGCGGCGGTCTGCTGGTTGGGTTGACCTACTGGGTAATCTATTTACGCAACGGTTCTACCGCACATTAATGATTCTGACCGACGCCGCGTAGCTGGCGGCGCCAACGTAACGTCTTCTTAGATAAGGCAGGTATATCATGACCGATCTGAATACAAAACAGGCTGCGGCCTGGGAAGGGTTCGCCGAGGGCGAATGGCAGAACAGCGTCAACGTTCGCGATTTTATTCAAAGGAACTACACGCCGTATGAGGGCGATGAGTCCTTCCTGGCTGGCGCGACCGAAGCAACCACTAAGCTGTGGAACGACGTGCTGGAAGGCATCAAAATTGAAAACCGCACGCATGCCCCCGTCGATTTCGATACCGATCTCGCCTCAACCATTACCGCGCACGATGCCGGCTATATCAATAAATCGCTGGAAAAAATCGTCGGCTTGCAGACTGAAGCTCCGCTGAAACGCGCCATTATCCCGTTCGGCGGCATCAAAATGGTGGAAGGCTCCTGTAAGGTTTACGGCCGCGAGCTGGACCCTACGCTGAAAAAAATCTTCACCGAATACCGTAAAACCCATAACCAGGGCGTGTTCGACGTCTATACCCAGGATATCCTGCGCTGCCGTAAATCGGGCGTGCTGACCGGTCTGCCGGACGCCTACGGCCGCGGCCGCATCATCGGCGACTATCGCCGCGTCGCGCTGTACGGCATCGACTTCCTGATGCAGGACAAACTGGCCCAGTTCCATTCGCTGCAGAACGATCTGGAAAATGGCGTGAACCTGGAAGCCACCATTCGTCTGCGCGAAGAGATTGCCGAACAGCATCGCGCGCTGGCCCAGATTAAAGAGATGGCCGCCAAATATGGCTGCGATATCTCTGGTCCGGCGACCAACGCGCAGGAAGCGGTACAGTGGACCTACTTCGGCTATCTCGCCGCGGTGAAATCGCAGAACGGCGCCGCGATGTCCTTCGGCCGCGTTTCTACCTTCCTGGACATCTATATCGAACGCGATATTCAGGCAGGCAAACTCACCGAAGAGCAGGCGCAGGAGCTGATTGACCATCTGGTGATGAAGCTGCGTATGGTGCGCTTCCTGCGTACGCCGGAATATGACGAACTCTTCTCCGGCGACCCGATCTGGGCAACAGAATCGCTGGCGGGCATGGGCGTCGACGGTCGTACTCTGGTGACGAAAAGCACCTTCCGTTTCCTGAATACCCTTTACACCATGGGTCCGTCGCCTGAGCCGAACATGACCATTCTGTGGTCAGAAAAACTGCCGGTGAACTTCAAAAAATATGCCGCTAAAGTCTCCATCGATACCTCGTCTCTGCAGTATGAGAATGACGACCTGATGCGTCCGGACTTTAACAATGACGACTACGCCATCGCCTGCTGCGTCAGCCCGATGATTGTCGGCAAACAGATGCAGTTCTTCGGCGCGCGCGCCAACCTGGCGAAAACCCTGCTGTACGCAATCAACGGCGGCATGGATGAAAAAATGAAAATGCAGGTAGGCCCGAAAGAGGCGCCTGTAATGGACGACGTGCTCGATTTCGATACCGTTATGGCGCGTATGGACCACTTCATGGACTGGCTGGCGAAACAGTACGTGACCGCGCTGAACATCATCCACTACATGCATGATAAGTACAGCTATGAAGCTTCGCTGATGGCGCTGCACGATCGCGATGTCTATCGCACCATGGCGTGCGGTATCGCCGGCCTGTCAGTGGCTGCCGATTCGCTCTCCGCGATCAAATACGCCAAAGTGAAACCGGTGCGTGACGAAGACGGCCTTGCGGTCGACTTTGAAATCGAAGGCGAATATCCGCAGTTTGGTAATAACGATCCGCGCGTCGATGACCTGGCCTGCGACCTGGTTGAACGTTTCATGAAGAAAATTCAGAAACTCACCACTTACCGCAACGCCGTGCCGACGCAGTCTGTGCTGACCATTACCTCTAACGTGGTTTACGGTAAGAAAACCGGTAATACACCGGATGGTCGTCGCGCCGGCGCGCCTTTCGGTCCAGGTGCCAACCCGATGCACGGCCGCGATCAGAAAGGTGCCGTCGCCTCGCTGACCTCTGTGGCTAAACTGCCCTTTGCCTATGCGAAAGATGGTATCTCTTATACCTTCTCTATCGTGCCGAACGCGCTGGGTAAAGACGACAACGTGCGTAAAGCTAACCTTGCTGGCCTGATGGATGGTTACTTCCATCATGAAGCAAATATTGAAGGCGGCCAGCACCTTAACGTGAACGTGATGAACCGCGAGATGCTGCTGGATGCGATGGAACACCCGGAAAACTATCCGCAGCTGACCATCCGCGTTTCCGGCTATGCCGTGCGCTTTAACTCGCTGACGAAAGAGCAGCAGCAGGATGTGATTACCCGTACTTTCACTAACTCGCTGTAAGCCTGATGCTCTAAGCTGTAAAAAGGCTCCTTCGGGAGCCTTTTCTCCAAGGCCCGTTTTGTCTGCGCTCTCACTGCAGAAATCAGTCAAAACCGACTTTATCATTGAGCGCAACAGAGATTGTGCGCCTGCTACAGGCTAACCTGGAGAAACATCGCAATGTCTTGCAACGGTCGTATCCACTCATTCGAATCCTGCGGGACGGTTGACGGTCCCGGCATCCGTTTTATCACCTTCTTTCAGGGCTGCCTGATGCGCTGCCTCTACTGCCATAATCGCGATACCTGGGATACGCACGGCGGAAAAGAGGTTACCGTCGAAGAGCTAATGAAAGATGTACTTTCCTATCGCCACTTTATGAACGCCTCTGGCGGCGGCGTAACCGCCTCTGGCGGCGAAGCGATTTTACAGGCTGAGTTCGTGCGCGACTGGTTCCGCGCCTGCAAGGCGGAAGGCATTCATACCTGTCTGGACACCAACGGCTTTGTGCGTCGCTACGATCCGGTCATTGACGAACTGCTGGAGGTCACCGATCTGGTGATGCTCGATCTCAAGCAGGTGAACGATGACGTCCATCAGATTCTGGTCGGCGTCTCTAACCATCGCACGCTCGACTTTGCCCGCTATCTGCAGAAGAAGGGCAAGCGCACCTGGATCCGCTATGTGGTGGTGCCTGGCTATTCCGACGACGACGATTCGGCGCACCGGCTCGGTGAATTCACGCGCGATATGGATAACGTAGAGAAGATCGAGCTGCTGCCCTATCACGAGCTCGGCAAGCATAAATGGATTGCGATGGGCGAAGAGTACAAGCTTGATGGCGTGAAACCGCCGACGAAAGAGACCATGGAGCGCGTGAAAAACATTCTCGCCGGCTACGGCCATCATGTGATGTATTAACGGAAAGGGAGCCCTGGGCTCCCTTTTCTTTGTCGCGCTTAAGCCGGCCGTACGGTGATATCAGGCGTGCGCCACCGGCGTCGCCTGCTGATCGGCTTTACGCAGCAGCATCATCAGATAGACCAGCGCCACACCGGCGATCATCACAAACAGAATGCGATCGGAATAGCTCTGCATCAGAACCGCCGTCATGCTGGGTCCCGCCAGGCTGCCGATGGTGTAGCTCAACAGCAGCGCCTGATTCATCGCCACCAGCTCATGATGCGCCACGGTCTCGCAAGCCCATGACATCGCCACCGGATAGAGCGTAAAACCTGCCAGGCCCAGCACAAAGAGCGCGGGCGCCATCGCGGCGTTGCTCAGCATGGCAATTGCGCCCAGAATCACGACAAACACCTGAACGCGCAGCACCAGCAGGCGGCCGAAACGATCCGCCAGGCGGCCCACCGGCCACTGTCCCACAATGCCGGCGCTGACCAGCAGCGCCATCCAGTAGCCGACGTTGGCGTCGCTCATGCCCTGATGCGAGAGATAGAGCGGCATCAGGCCATAGAGCGATCCCAGCACGATGCCGGAAATAATACAGCCGTTAATGCCGAGTCGTGAGCTGCGACGACGCAGCATCGGCCAGATTTTGCCCGGCCCGGCGTCGGTCGCCTCGCTGGCGGCAGTGACCTTCACGAACACCAGCGGCAGAATGGCGCAGAGCATCAGCGCGGTCAGCCAGGGAATCACGCTGAACAGCTCGGTGGAGACTTTGCTTACCAGCAGCTGGCCTGCCACGGTGCCCAGATAGTAGACAATCATATAGGCGGCCAGCAGCTGGCCGCGATTGCGTACCGTACCGCTGCAGAGCAGCGCGCTCTCTACCACCACCCAAATCAACGCGCAGCCGACGCCCGCGCCGAAGCGCAGCAGGGACCAGGCCCAGAAGCCGTCCATCATTAGTAAACCGGCGGTCGCGGCCGCAAACACCGTAGTGGCCAGATAGTAGCTGCGGTTAGAACCGTAATGCTTGATCAGCCAGCCGGCCACCAGCGTTCCCGCCAGATTACCGGTATAGAAAGAGGAACTCACCACGCCTACCTGCCAGGTAGCCAGCGCATCGTGAGTCAGCCACAGCGGAACCAGCGTATTGAGCACAGCAATTGCAACCGTCAGCAAAAGCAGGCCGCAAAGCAGCAGCACCACGGGACGTGACCAGGTGGACATAGGAATAAAAACCAAAGAAAAGAGAGGAAGTTGCGCGCAGTTTGCCACTGGCTAATTTAAAGGAAAAGCACAAAAAAATAGCGCAGCACATTTTGCTGCAAGATAATTTAATTTATTAATCTTCAGTAGGTTATAGAAGTGTCAAACGAGACGAGATTTATCGCTATCTTAATGAAAAACAGGCTTTTTAAGCGCGACGCTGCCGCGCAGGTCGATAACGTTTATTTCTGATAGATTTTTACCGCGAACGTGCTTTGCAGATAAAAAAACCCGGACAGGTCCGGGTTTCCGCTTAACGCGCGTATCAGCCGATAAACTCGACGCCGTTCATATAGGGACGCAATACTTCCGGCACCTGGATACGGCCGTCAGCCTGCTGATAGTTCTCCAGCACCGCTACCAGCGTACGACCTACGGCCAGGCCAGAGCCATTCAGGGTGTGCACCAGACGCGGCTTCTTGTCGGCTTTGCTGCGGCAGCGCGCCTGCATGCGACGCGCCTGGAAATCCCACATATTGGAGCAGGAGGAGATTTCGCGATAGGTATTCTGCGCCGGCAGCCAGACTTCCAGATCGTACGTCTTGGCAGAGCCGAAGCCCATGTCGCCGGTGCAGAGCAGCACTTTGCGGTACGGCAGGTTCAGCAGCTGCAGCACTTTCTCTGCATGACCCACCAGCTCTTCCAGGGCGTCCATCGAGGTTTCCGGCGCGACAATCTGCACCATCTCCACCTTGTCGAACTGATGCATGCGGATCAGGCCGCGCGTATCGCGACCGTAAGAGCCGGCCTCAGAGCGGAAGCAAGGCGTATGCGCGGTCAGTTTGATCGGCAGGCTCTCTTCTTCCACGATCTCGTCGCGCACCAGGTTGGTCAGCGGCACTTCCGCGGTCGGGATCAGCGCATAGTTGCTGCTCTCTGACTCCTCTTCCAGCGGTCGGGTATGGAAAAGATCTTCGCCAAACTTCGGCAGCTGACCGGTACCGTACAGGGTCGCATGGTTAACCAGATAGGGAACGTAGGTTTCCAGATAGCCGTGCTGCTCAGTGTGGAGGTCGATCATAAACTGGCTCAGGGCGCGATGCAGACGGGCAATCTGTCCCTGCATCACCACAAAGCGCGAGCCGGTCAGCTTCACCGCAGAGGCGAAGTCGAGGCCTTTCGCCATCTCGCCCAGCTCAACGTGATCTTTCGCCGGGAAATCAAACTGGCGCGGCTCGCCCCAGCGGCTGACTTCCTGGTTCTCGCTGTCATCTTTGCCCAGCGGCACTTCGTCCGCCGGGAGGTTCGGCAGCGCCAGGGTAAAGTCACGAATTTCGTTTTGCAGGGCATCCAGTTCCGCTTTGGCCGCATCCAGGCGTTCGCCCAGCGCGTTCACTTCCTGACGCAGCGGCTCGATATCTTCCCCACGGGCTTTGGCCTGACCGATGGATTTGGATCGGGAGTTACGCTCGGCCTGCAGATTTTCCGTTTCTACCTGCAGGACTTTACGGCGCTCTTCTAAGGAGCGCAGCGTTTCCACATCCAGTTTGAATCCTCGGCGTGCCAGTTTTTCTGCGACTGCGTCTGGCTCATTACGCAGCAGATTGGGATCGAGCATGCTTATCCTGTGTAATAAAAGTTTAAAAAGAGGGATGCATTCCCGCTGGAATGCATTGAAATCCTTGCCCACCTTACCGTAACGCCTGTTTTAGCGGTAGCGTTTTGTCGGGCTATTTTGATCCTGTTCAGCCAGCCAGGCGAGCTTTTCGCCAATTTTGCCTTCAAGGCCACGCTGGGTCGGCGTGTAGTAGCGCGTCTGCGCCATTTCCGGCGGAAAATAGACCTCACCTGCCGCGTAGGCATGCGCTTCGTCATGGGCGTAGCGGTACTCTTTGCCCAGGCCCATCTCTTTCATCAGCCGGGTCGGCGCGTTGCGCAGATGCTCCGGCACGTCGTAGTCGGGATGCTCGCGCGCATCACGCATTGCCGCTTTGAAGGCGTTATAGACGGCGTTGCTTTTCGGCGCGCAGGCGAGATAGACGATCGCCTGAGCGATAGCGCGTTCCCCTTCGGCTGGCCCGACGCGGGTAAAGCAGTCCCAGGCGGCGATCGCCACCTGCATGCCGCGCGGATCGGCGTTGCCGACATCTTCAGAGGCGATCGCCAGCAGACGTCGCGCGACATAGAGCGGATCGCCGCCGGCGGTGATAATGCGCGCGTACCAGTAAAGCGCCGCATCCGGCGCTGAACCGCGTACCGATTTGTGCAGCGCCGAAATCAGGTCGTAAAAGCGGTCGCCCTTATTATCGAAGCGCGCGGCGCGCTCGCCGGAGACTTCGGTCAGCAGCTGCGGCGTCAGCTCGCGTTTGCCCTGCGCGTTGCTCTCCGCCATATCCGCCATCATTTCCAGCGTATTGAGCGCGCGACGCGCATCGCCGCTGACCAGTTCGGCGATCATGCGTCGCGTATTGTCGGGCAGAAGAATATCGCTGTCGCCGTAGCCGCGCGTTTTGTCCTGCATCGCCTGATCGAGCACCTGCTCGATATCTTCCGTGGTCAGCGATTTCAGCAGATAGACGCGCGCGCGGGAGAGCAGCGCGGAGTTGAGTTCGAACGAAGGGTTTTCGGTCGTGGCGCCGATAAAAGTGATGGTGCCGTCTTCGATATGCGGCAAAAACGCATCCTGCTGACTTTTGTTGAAGCGATGCACTTCGTCGACGAACAGAATGGTGCGGCGGCCGACCTGACGGCTATGGCGCGCCCGCTCGATCGCCTCGCGGATCTCTTTGACGCCCGAGGTGACGGCGGAGATACGCTCGACGTCGGCATTGCCGTAGCGCGCGATAATCTCCGCCAGCGTGGTTTTACCTGTACCCGGCGGCCCCCAAAGAATCATCGAGTGCAGATGGCCAGCCTCGATTGCGCGGGGCAAGGGCTTGCCGGGCGCCAGCAGATGCTGCTGCCCGATATACTGCTTAAGCGTTTCGGGGCGCATGCGCGCCGCCAGCGGCTTAAAATCTTCAGAGGAGAAATCCAGAGACAGATTACCCACGCTCACCTCACTGACGCTGGTCGTCTACCGTCACCCCTTTAGGCGGCGTGAAGGTAAATTTATCCGGACTGATAGCGCCGTTTTTCTGGCTTTTGAGCTGATAGCTGCTGCGCTGGCCATCCTGCTCAATGGCGCTGAACTGATTGATGGTGCCCGTGGGGGTGACAGAGAGAGTGAACTGTTTGAGATTGCCGTCGCTGTTTTTCGGCGTCAGCTCAAAGGTATCGCCCTGCTGTTTGATGTTGTACTGCTGCCAGTCGCTCGGCTGGTTGCGGGCAATCAGCATAAAAGGCGTGTTGCTGGTGGCGTTTTTCAGCAGGCTGACGCTCGCCTGTTCCACGAACGGATTATAAAACCACAGGTTTTTGCCGTCAGAGATAATCACGCTCTCGTCCGGCGCGGTCATGTGCCAGTTAAACAGGCTGGGACGCTTCACCCACAGCTCGCCCTCGCCTTCCTGCACGTTGGCACCGCTGCTGTCGGTCACTTTCTGGCTGAAGCTGGCGTGGAAGCTGTTCACTTTGTTCAGACGCTGCTGAAGATCGCTGGAGGCGTCCGCCATTACGCTGGCAGACGCAAAAACGGCCAACAGGCCAGACACGATTACGCTTGATTTCATCCGCTTCAATTCCTTATTTATCTCTATCCAGTGAATACCGTTTTAATTCTGGTCGCCGTTTTAGCATTGGGCCAGGAGAAAAACCTGAAAGCTTTCTCTGATATGAGGGGCAAATGTCGCCTGAACAATGGGCCAGTAAAAACTGGCCCATGATTGTTTGTTGCAAAGCGTGTCGCGCTACATTTCGTGCGGCGGCGGCGAAAGCACCTCGCGGTTGCCGTTGTGACCTGGCTCAGAAACGATGCCCTGCGCTTCCATCTGTTCGATAATGCGCGCGGCGCGGTTATAGCCGATACGGAACTGGCGCTGTACGCCGGAGATAGAGGCGCGTCGCTTGTCGACCACAAAGGCCACCGCCTGATCGAACAGCGGATCCAGCTCTTCGTCGCCTTCCAGGCCGCCAGCACCGCCTTCACTCTCTTCGCCTGCGGTAATGCTTTCGATATACTGCGGGCGTCCGCGCGCCTTCCAGTCCTGCACCACGGCGTGCACTTCCTGATCGCGTACGAAAGCGCCGTGCACGCGCACCGGCATTGAGGAGTTAGGCGGCATATAGAGCATATCGCCCATGCCCAGCAGCGATTCGGCGCCGCCCTGGTCGAGGATGGTGCGCGAGTCGATTTTGCTTGAGACGGTAAAGGCGATGCGCGTCGGGATATTGGCCTTGATCAGGCCGGTAATCACATCCACTGACGGGCGCTGGGTCGCCAGCACCAGGTGGATGCCCGCGGCGCGCGCTTTCTGCGCCAGACGCGCGATCAGCTCTTCCACTTTCTTGCCGACCGCCATCATCAGGTCGGCGAATTCATCCACCAGCACCACGATGTAAGGCAGTTTTTCCAGCACCGGCGGCGTCATATCCATACTGTCGCCCGGTTTCCAGAACGGGTCGGGAATCGGACGGCCCATCGCTTCCGCCTGTTCGACTTTTTCGTTGTAACCGGCAAGGTTACGCACGCCGAGCGCCGACATCAGCTTATAGCGGCGCTCCATCTCACCGACGCTCCAGCGCAGCGCATTAGCCGCGTCTTTCATATCGGTAACGACTTCAGTCAACAGATGCGGGATACCCTCATAGACCGACAGCTCGAGCATTTTCGGGTCGATCATGATAAAGCGCACCTCTTCCGGCGTCGCTTTATAGAGCATGCTGATGATCATGGTGTTAACGCCGACTGACTTACCGGAACCGGTGGTGCCGGCAACCAGCAGATGGGGCATTTTCGCCAGATCGGCGACCACCGGCTGACCGGCGATATCTTTGCCCAGCACTACCGACAGCGGCGACGGGTTGTCACGGAATTTGGCGCAGTCGAGTACTTCGCGCAGATAGACCGTCTGGCGATGCTTGTTAGGCAGCTCCAGGCCGACATAAGGCTTGCCGGGGATCACTTCAACCACGCGCACCGCAACCGCGGAGAGCGAGCGCGCCAGATCGCGCGACAGGTTGGAGATGCGCGCGGCTTTGACGCCAGGGGCCAGATCCAGCTCGAAGCGGGTAATAACCGGACCCGGCGAGATGCCGACCACTTCCGCTTTGACGCGATAGTCGCCCAGTCGCGCTTCGACCAGGCGCGCCGTTTGCTCCAGCGCGAACATATCGACCGGCTCCTCTTCCGCAGGCGGCGAGGTGAGCAGATCGAGCGTCGGCAGCGGCGTGGAAGGTTTTTCCAGCGGCTGATTGTGGCGCATCAGGAAAGGATGGATCAGGCTGTTATCCAGCGAAGCGGGCTGTGAGGCCGTCGGCTGCGCAGCGGCTGGCGCAGGCGTCTGAAACGCGGGCGTCGGCTCCGGCTCGGCGTCGGGCGTGAAAGCAGCAGCGGGTTCGAACGCGGCGGAGACCGTCGGCGCGGCCACGGAGACCGCTGGCTGGACAGCCGCCGCTTCAGCAGGCTGCTGCCACGGCGTATGGGTCGCCGCGGGCGCTTCCGGCTCCGGGGCGCTGGCGATGGTAAAGATCGGTTCGTTCGGGCCCTCATCCACCAGATCTTTCATCGGCGAGAAGTCGAACGCGGCGGAGGTATCCAGGCTGAAGGCTGGCGCCTTCTCTTCCTGCTCTTCGGCGCCGTAACGCTGCTGCTGCTGAGCGGCAAACTGCTGCGCAAGCGCGGCCTGTTCGATCGCCTCTTGCGCTTCAGCCTCCGCTTCCTGCTGCCAGCTCTCGCCGTAGCGCTGCCGCTGCTGGCTGGCGAAGGCGTCGCGCAGCTGCGCCTGCTCTTCAGCCTGCTGCTGCTGTTCAGTCCAGTCGGCGTGCGCCTCTGCAGGCCGCTCGGCCTCGGCGCGCTGCTGCTCCTGCGCTTTGGCTTTTTCTTCCGCCATACGCTGAGAAGGCAGCTTGATGCCGTAGGAGGCGAGCTCGCGGCGCGTCGGCAGTTTTACCGGATTAGGACGCGGCAGCGCCGGTCCAATGCCCTGCTTCACCTGCGGATTGGGGTTGGTTTCCGGGACGATATCGAACAGCGGCGCAGAGCTTGCCTGCGCGGCGGCGGCGGCGGTCGCGCTCGCCGTTGCGGTCATATCGGCGTCGCGCCAATTGCCCATCTGCGGACCTTCGTCCTCTTCCCAGCCGGTAAAAGCAGGCGCGGCAGGCTGTTCCGGCATGTCGAAACGGTAGCGCGGCGGCTCGGCAGGCACAGCGGGCTGCTCGGTCGCTGGCGCAAAGGCGCTAGCGGGCTGCTGAGGTGCGGAAAAGGCGTCGGGCGCCGTGGCCTGTCCGGCGGCCTGCGTCTGTACGGCCGCGGCCGCTACAGGCGCGGCGGACGTTGCAGCAGGCGCGGAGAATGCCGGCGCCGCTGCCGAAGTATCAAAAGCTGGCGTAGCCGCCGGAGCAGGCGTAACGGCCGGGGCCGCATTCGCTGCCGGAGAGGCGGCGGTCGGCGCGGGCGATGCGACAGCGGACACGCCTGCGGCCTGGGCGGCCGACGTCAGCGCGGCATCGGTCGCCGCAGCGGCTTTCGCCAGCAGCGGATCGGCGGCATCAGGCGCCGCGCGATCGGCCTGAGCGCGCGGCGCGGCAAGCAGCACATCATCTTCATCCTGCGCGCCCGCCTTAACGCGCGGCGCGAGGTCGGTATCAACCTCGTCCTCGTCTTCCTGCCACGGCTCGTCGCGGCGCGAACGGTTGCTGGCGAACGTCAGCACGCCCATCACCACGCCGCCGATGCGCTCGGCGATGGTTAGCCACGACCAACCGGTATAGAGCGTAATGCCCGCCGCCCAGACGCAGAGCAGCGCCAGCGTGCCGGTAGCCGGCGAGAACCAGGGCGCAATGGCGTTGCTCACCAGACTGCCGATAACGCCGCCAGAGGCGAAATACCAGATATCGTCGGCGTTGAGCGCGGCCAGGCCGCAGGTGGTCACCACCAGCGCCAGCACGCCGATCAGGCGCAGGCCGATAGCGAAATAGTCGATGTAGTCCTGCTGTTCGCGCTGGCGAAAGGCGATCCAGCACAGTCCGACGATCACCGGCGGAATGGCGTAGGCCATCACGCCGAAGATAAACAGCAGCGTATCCGCCAGCCAGGCCCCCACGCCGCCGCCGAGATTATGAATCGGCTCATGCCAGGCAGTTTGCGACCAGCTCGGATCGGAAGGATTGAAGCTGACGAGCGAGACCATCAGATAGACGGCGAAAAGCGAGACGAGAATAAGCAACGCTTCCAGCAGACGGCGTCCACTGCTCAGCGGTTTTAACGAAACTTCTTTGTCTTCTGTGTATTCCTGGCTCAAGAGAACTCTCCAGGTGCCTGTAAATTATGAAGGCAACAGCGTCGGGCAAGCCCGACGCTGGTCCTGTATGAATTCACAGGAGTGTATCGAAATATCGCAGGTTTTGCACCTGCGCTGCGTTATCGGGTTTTGATCACCAGCCGATTACTCTGTTTGACCTCTTCCATCACCACGTAAGTGCGGGTGTCGTTGACCCCCGGCAGGCGCAGCAGGGTTTCGCCAAGCAGCTTACGGTAGGCGGACATATCCGGCACGCGCGTTTTCAGCAGGTAGTCGAAGTCGCCGGAAACCAGGTGACACTCTTGAGTTTCCTCAAGTTTTTGCACAGCGGCGTTAAACTGTTCAAACACATCCGGCGCGCCACGATTCAGAGTAATCTCAACAAAAACCAGCAGCGATGCATCGAGATAGTGCGGGTTAAGTTGCGCGGTATAGCCAAGAATAAAACCCTGACGTTCCAGACGACGCACACGCTCAAGACATGGCGTAGGCGATAATCCGG
>NZ_MLJJ01000016.1 GCF_002095575.1 Pantoea septica
ACGCGATGAAAGCGTGACACTGCAACGTCTTAAGGCATTCACGCCGGGTGACTTTGAGGCCTACAGCGCGCGCGGTGAGGAGTTTCGCCGGCGGCTGTGCGGGACTGTACTGAACGCCCTGCAGCTCAGCAATGCCTGGCTTACCGACTGCGAATGCCGGGGAGAGTGGGGCGGGGTGTTCCCGGTTCATCTCCGCCTGACGCACCGCAAAAATCCGCTCGTCACGCTCGACATCCTGAGCCCGGGCAGCGAGTCGCCGTTCTGGCACGGGCTTATCTGGATAAATCCCGATCACACCGGGCTGTACGTTCTGAACACCGAACAGTTTGAGCCGGAAACCATCGGCCGGCTGCTGACGCGTATTGAAGATATGGTGTCTGCAGGCATTACGCCAGCGGAAATCGTGGCGGTACTGGGCAGAAAGGGAGGGCGCGCATGAACACAGTCATGATGATGCCGCCAGTGGCGCCACGTTTTTATGGGCAACGGCATAATGTCTGCCGGCTGCACAACGTAGCTTCATGCCCTGAAGTGATTTCAGCACCGGCAGCAAGGGTACAAACAAAAAGCAGGGCATATCCTCGGGTGCCCACGTTGCAGAACCTGACTGATATTATCGGGCGGTCCGCTCCGGCAGCGTCAGAACGAACGCCCCAGGCGCTGATGTTCATGGCTGAGGCGCAGGAAAAGCTCATCTGTGAGGCCGAAACTGCGCTGGCCAGCCAGTCTGTTCGCACATACCGGCGATGGTACTCGCACTGGCGGCGCCGGGGCGTACAGGTGAACGACCTGCTGGATATGACGTGGGTATGGCGCCAGCGTGCCCGGACTGAATGACGAGAGACAAAACATTCTAACCGGTCAGACCTGTTAATGTTTCAGATCGTGGTGCCGATAGTATTCAGGTCCTTCACCAGGGAAACACATTGATGGCAAATTCGTTTAGACGATGCTTCGCGGCATCGTCTTTTTTTTATCTTTCAAAAAGAACCCGCCGTAGCGGGTTTTAAATACACACATCTGTTCCCGGGGTCGGGATGAGGGAGAAAAGAATATTGTCTCCCTGTGAGGGTCGGCGACATCTTAGCGGGGTTAATGTTTAGTGTCCTGAGCTAAATCCATCTGAAGAGACAAATGAGATAAATACGCACGGCCTGTGATGCTTAGCATGGATCTGATAGCAGTGCGCGAAGAAAAACTCCGCTGGCGGTAAATCATATTCAGTTAAAGCCTCCATTCCCGGAGTTTTACCGAACGGCGCAGCGGGCAAACCGGCGCGGCCTGCCTTGGCGCTGACCGTCCGACCACTATATCTTGTAGGTCTGCCAGCTGTGAAAGGCACAACATATAGTATTACGCGCCGCAGCGGGGCGATTCGGCAGAATTGGCGTTTTACCGAATGCCGGGAAAACGACAGCAAAAATTGGCGTTGCTGTTGAGGCGTGTTCTGCTAACTTGATGAATGCTTCAATATGAAGTTTGACTTGAGAGAATTGAACATGAAAGATTCCTGGTGCAGTCCCCTAGAAACCGAAGACGGCATGCTGTACGGCGGCGCTGCACGCAATGTAAGAATTGCAGCAGCAGACGGTATGGATGCGATCATTGAAAACGCCGCACGTACAGCCGCGCGTGACGCACTCAAACATGCAACGGAACGTGCCAGCGCCCCTAAAAAGAACGTTGTGGGATTCAAACGTAAAGCAGGATAAAAGTTATCAACATTGTGAAACTGCAAAACAAAAAGCTGCCGGGAAATTCAGGGCAGCTTTTTTTTGACTAATTCGGTGGAATAGGCGTTTTACCGAATGCCCGGAGAAGAGCATAAAAAAACCGCCTCGCGGCGGCTTATCTCCAGCTAACCCTTAGAACCATCGAGAGTCCACTCTTTAGGTTTGCTATGTGTAATATTGCCCCCAGCACGAACAGAAGCATCAATCGCGTTACGGCAGTCTTCGGTGCCACGCGGATTCGAGGATTTCTTACACTCTTCAACTTTTGCGTTTCGCTCCTTATCATGCGCCTTATACCATTCAAGGCTCTGCGCGCCTGCATCGCAGCCGGTAAGCAGTACGGCGGCCAGCAAGCTCAGTGAAATTAATCCCGTTTTCAAGATTTGTTCCTTTTAGTGAATGGATCGCGACAGCAATTATAGCTAGCAGCGTGCGCCGTTTAACGGTTCGGCAGGTGAGGAAGTATCATTTTACCGGCGCCTGGAGAAACTGCTTACGCTTCTTGCCCGTAAATCATATCTGAATTGGTGGGGCTCAGACCGTGTTCCGGGAGGACTGAGATCCCTTGGCCACATCTGTACCTGTAACATTCGCCCTGCCATCGGAAACCGTACGCGCCGCCGGAGCAGAATGAATGTCCCGCCTACGGCGCGGAACCGGTGAGCAGTTGTGTTTGATGTCAACCTAGAAGGATGTTTCAAAGACGCCAGTGGTTACAGGTGATGAGCGTCCGCTAAGAGCGAAAAGCGGACATTATGGCAGATAAATATTGATGCACCGGCGCCACTTATCAAAGCATATCTGCCGCGGGATGCCTGGAACCAAAAGGCGTTACTCAACAAACTGCCCCAGCTTGATGAATAAGTGTTGTTTATAAATATCAGTCCGCGGGGCAGCTGACGTTCATGCGGACTGTTATAGTGTCAGATCAAGGTGTCCCTTAAGGTGTAGACACCTATCGTGTGTTTTTTTCTAAAAAAGACATACATCTGACTAGAACGGAATATCATCGTTCTTGACCGCATCATCAGAGATAAGTGCACCTCCGGGCAGAGGTATATTACTTACAGTATATAAATTAAGAATGTCTTCCCGGTCCATAAACATTATCTGACTTCTTTTGCTGGCATCAAGTTTACCGCCCAGCCAGTTCCTCGCCTGTTTAGTAATTTCTCCGCCGGCAACAATAAAGGCATGATCAACTAGCACCTTTCTGTTTGTTTCCGGGTCAAATATTTCATGGCCAAGCATCATTAGCACTTGGTTGTGAATTTCTGCCACGTTTGAATTCGTAGCTTTGCTGACACCCGACGCATCCAGCTTGCCTTTTTTTGCCTGAATGCCGAAATAAAGAACATGCTGAGTTGGCAGTGTGAACTTCATCCAGATGTCTTTCCCGTATTCCAGCGCTTTATCTTTATGTCCCGCAGCTGTTATCCGGTGAAAACCGAGTTGTCTGAATAAAGGGAGGAGTACCTCTTCTATCAGCTCATCTTCAGAGCAGGTATCGAGAAACAAAGTCAATAATGTTCTGCGTTTTATTTCGTGAGGCGTTAAGGGCCGGTGAGGGTTATTACTTACTGAAACTGTTTTGGTGCCAATGTGGCGTATATACAAAAGGTTATCATCACCATAAAATGCCTCATAGCCTTCCCGCATCAATGGCTTGTTCAGTTCTTCGAGCGCCTTTGATCTTCCGGGATCATCGTCCATGGCATCTTCTGGTAGCATTAAAGTC
This sequence comes from Pantoea septica, assembly GCF_002095575.1. Taxonomy (GTDB): domain Bacteria; phylum Pseudomonadota; class Gammaproteobacteria; order Enterobacterales; family Enterobacteriaceae; genus Pantoea; species Pantoea septica. The sequence goes on from NZ_MLJJ01000016.1 coordinate 3,472, forward strand.
CTAAGTACATGAACAAATCTTTCCGGTAAAGCATGGGCCTTTGGCTGTGGCTCATTAAGAAGTTCTTCAAGCCTCTCGGCCGTCCATGCCCACCGCGTTGATCCGTCATGAATAACCTCTATGTCGCAGTCTTGGAAAAATTCAGTGATGCGACTGCTTGAGCGATACAGAAATGCCGTATTATCTCCGATGAGACATTCCGCGAGAGCCCTGAGATTTCTGTCCTTAAATTTCATATGTAATAATCTCTCCCTTGTTCAGTTATACAGAATTAATTGCAGGCACCGTTTGTTCGGGTAACTGTTAGCGATTCACTACTCATTACTATTAATTCACAAAAGAAATGCCCGAGGCAGTGATTGGACGGATATCATTGACGGAATCTTCATACAGCAAGTATATACGCCATCTTAATGGTGTTAAAACGCCCCGGCTACGGGTCTAACGCACTCGCGTAATGCAGGCTTGAGCCGGCGCGCTTTTTTCATTTCCTGAGGGTAGATAATGAAGTGACCCGTTCCCCATTAAACAACTCAGATTGTTGTTAACTACTTCCGCTTTTGGCACAAAGCGGACATTGTGTAAGCATTTCATTACGACTAATCGGCATCATGAATGTGAAGCTCATAAACTACGCAGGTCACATCGTAATGCTGTTCTTTTGTTTTGTAATTCATGCCTAACCGCTGCATCACTCTCTGAGAGGAGATATTTTCAGGGTCGGCAACAGCTACTAAGTACGTCGTGCCTGTCTGCTCTACTGCGAAATCAATAATCGCTTTAGCCGCTTCTGTTGCATAGCCTTTACCGTTCTGTTCCGGGACAAGCCGCCAGCCAATCTCTAAGGGGGCATTCTCCGCGTTTGCCAGGTGCTGGAGGCATGCTGCGCCAACGATATCCCCGGAAGCCTTTTCTTTGATAGCCCACCACGAAAACCCGTACTTATCCCAACGGGCCTGTACACGCCTGATACTTTCCCAGGTTTCTGCTGGTGTTTTAACTATTCCCTTATTGATATAACGCATCACGCCGGAATCGTTATCCATCACCCGCAAACCCTTGTAATGTGAGCCATTAAAGGGTTCAAGCCTTAAACGCGCAGTTTCTAAATCCATCTGACACCCCTTTTTACGTGCCGGCGTTAACTGGATGACCGACTCTCTATCAATCAACGTATCAAGCTGTAAGGAACGTCAGCTACCGGCACAGAGCGGACATGGACGAAGCCAGGTTCGCTTTGAGCGAGAAGCGGACGTTGCTAATATCACGGTGAATTAATCAACGGCGCGCAGGTCAGGCGAAAAGAAGCTTTTCCGGCAAGACCTGCAGCGCTAGCGCGCACGCTCAATGTGCAACACGGTAGGCTTTCTGTTATGGGCTATATCAACATAATGTGGTTGTTTAATCCCGTGCTTATAGGGTGTGATAGCCTCACAGTAAAGGCAGCATCCTTGCTCCTCATTACCTGCTATTTCGAAGACGTAATGATCACCCAGATCGATGACTTCACCCTGCAAACCTCCGATGTGCATCACTTCCACTTTTGGCATTATCAGCCCTTTTTCATCACCATCTTGCCGGTGGTGTTATCAATCCGATAATGCACGATTGAACCATCAATGATGCGCCTGACAACCTCGCGGGCGGTATCCAGCGGCACCGAAAACCACTCGTTAGGGTGATAGGCTTTACCGTTCTTACCGGTGAGCGTCACCTTCAGGCGCTGTGAGTGCAAAAATCCGTGGATAAGCGACTCAAATTTATTGGGGTTGAGGTTGTAACATTCCATAGAAGCTAGGATTTTGACCGGAGACTCCAGAAACGCCGCATCGTTAATCGCGTTCTTTGTCCGTTCCTCTACGGTCAATTCTGTATAGCCAATCTTGATGAGGTTCGGTATTGCCAACAGTACCGGATTGTCACTTTTTGTTGTCACAATGTAGATCTGGCCAGAGCGCTTATCTTTGTGAGTAATGTTGTTGAATGTCTCAGTAACAGAATCCCCATCCCGGATGATGCGACGGCCAGTTTCCTCTTTGAAAAGTCGCTTTGCCAGAGAGCGCAGCAGGTGATTCGACTCAGTACCATTTTCAAAAATCAGACGTAAGCGAGGGTTATAGCGTCCGTCTTTTTCTTCACGATACTCACCAACTTCATCAACGATGCAAATCACACCATCCATGATAAACGCATCACCAGTCTGAACCTGGGAGCCTTTGACAAATCGAGTGGCGCTTGCCTTTCCAGACTTGAGATCGTCATGCAGCTGATTGAATGTCGATTCAAACTGGTAAAAGTCTTTGCATACCCGGCGTTGCGCCACTTCATCGGGATCAGCTGACTTATTAAATTCAACATTCACCGAATTCAGAATACTGATGTCACCTAAGTCAAATTCTGCGAAGGCTTCGCTCGCAAAAATGTCATCCAGCGAGGTGACTTCTTCAAATGCTGCTGCGCCAGCCTGCACGGCAGCATTAGTCTCACCTAAATCGCCTTCAAGTTCCGCGAGATACGGCAGCAAGCCATGACGGTCAAAAGGGATTAGCAAAGGCTGCATGCCATGATTTTGCTGATATCCCCTTAAACGGCGAGTGAGCTGCTTCTCACGCAAATCACCGTCGCTGGATGGTAAGCGGCCGTGCTGATCCACAAACGCGCTGATTTCTTCGAATTTCGCCACTTCTGGTGAAGATGAATAGCTGCTTTTTTTTGCCTCAACATTCAGTAATCCAAACTCATCATCACTGCTGAAAATGTCGGCCAGGGAAGGGCGCGAAGCGCCCTTATTTTTATGATGTGAGAAAGCCATTACTCAGCACCATTTGCGGCTTTGGCCTGAGCCTGAAGCTGCTCAGCCTTTTTACGCTTAACGAATGACAGCGCATCACCTAGGCGACGCTCAAAGGCATCAGCCGCTTTCACTGAAGGCTCACGACCTTTATCGCGGCGAAACTCCAGTACGTGCTTCCAGAGCACAATCGCTTCTTCCTCAGTCATGGTTGATCGCATGCCAGTGACGGTGTCCTGGATGGTTTTCAAAACATCGGTAGTCACCGCTTTAGACAGAATTTCGTAAGCGCCTTGGAAAGGGTTAACCTGGCGGATCAGGTCAACATTGAGATTTTCGATGTTGATAAACTTGCCGCCAATGTTAACGAACTCGCGATTTCCTTTTACCTCACCGTTATTGACTGGCAGTGCTTTAGGCTTGAATGTCTCGGTTTGGCCTTTCCCGTCAATAATAATGGCACCAGCCGGTAAATCTGCCTCGTTAACCACGCCACCAGTAGACTGAACGACCATCGACGTGTGAACAGCCTCAGCAACGGTCTGAACTTCGTCTGCGTCCATATCTGGATACATCTTCTCGATCACTTTAGGGATCTCCACCAGTTCCAGCACTTCCTGGCTAGGGTCGTTGGACACTGCGGGTGCAACCACTTCCGGCTTTTGAAGAATCGCGGCTTTAATGTTGTCCATGTTCTCCAGAGCCTTAATTACTTTGTCTGATACTGGCGAGCTGATGTCATCGATAACAACCGTACCAGGCGCGGCCTGTTCATCAGGCATCATGCGTGAGCGAGGCTTAAAGGTGATGGAAGGTGCCAGCACTTGCTCCATCAACAGTGAAACGGTGATCGCTTTAAGCATGTTGTTCACAGAGACCTTAACGTCATCGTCTTCAGCGTCTGGCTGGGCAATCAGGTTGGTGAACTGCGCATGCGATTTGCCTTCAGAGTCGCGAGTGGCACGGCCAATGATCTGAATGATTTCCGTAAGCGAAGAGCGATAGCCGATAGTTAGAACGTGCTCACACCAAGGCCAGTCGAACCCTTCTTTCGCCATGCCCAGGGCAATGATGATGTCCATATCATCGCGATGCTTCACATTACGAAGGTAGTTCTGAACCTCAATGCGCAACGGATTATCATCAACCAGGTCAGCAACCTTAAGCTGTCGGCCAGTCTTATCCTGAACGGTGATGATGCCGGTCTGCATATCCTTAGAAAGAACCTTCCCGATAGCGTCCAAAATGTAATCGACTTCTGAATACTTATCCTTTGTGGACTCAATCGAATTCACATTAGGGATGTGGATGATCGTTTTCTTTGAGGTATCGAGCACTTCGTGGATCGCGTCAAAATAGCGCCCCGTGTAGAAGTGGTATCCAATGCCCAGGGATTTCAGGTATTGATAGCCGTTCAGCTGCTCATAGTACGAATACGTCACCTGAGTGAACTTCTCTTCATCCTCGGGCAGCAGGATAGGAACAGCATCACCACGGAAATACGATCCAGTCATTGCCACTATGTGAGCGGTGGATTCGGCCATAAGGCTATCAATCATCGCGCCTAAACGGTTTTCTTCATCGGCTGATGCATGGTGGAATTCGTCGATGGCCAGCAACATGCCATCAAAATCAGATGGCGAAAGCTGCTGGAAGGCAAAGCGTAATGTGGAATGGGTACAGACCAGCGTTTGAGCTGATGGGTCATGCATGAAGTTGACGAACGCCGAAACCTTTTGGCTTTCGCCGCCTGGAATACACAGATTATTGCTCGGCAACACGGTCCAGTTAGCAAAGAAACCGCCGCTTTTCAGGTCAGTGTCTCTGAACGAGCCGCCAATGCTCATCTCAGGCACAGCCACGATGACCTTTTTCACTCCCTGGTTATGGAGCTTGTCCAGTCCCAGGAACATCAGCGCGCGGGATTTACCTGATGCTGGTGGTGCTTTCAACAGAAGGTATTGAGCATTGCGAGCCTCAAAGGCACGAGCCTGCATCTCACGCATGCCCATGTTGTTCAGGTTGGAACTTTTGCCAGTCTGCTTGTAATTTACTGTCAGTAAGTCCGTCATTATGTTGCTCCTTCGTTAACAAGGCTTTCATAGCAAGCGATCAGGTGTGACTGGCGCTCAGCAGCATCTTTAAATGGTTTTTCGCGATACAGCTTTTCTACAGCACGATCCAGAGCCTTATGAGCTTCGCGTAAGGTTTCAGGCATTTTTTTGGGGTCATAGAGGGTCGATAATGTTTCAGAAGGGAAGTCCTCCCGAACCATCAAAATTTCTTCGGCCAATGCCTCAATTTTTTTTATTTTTTCATCTGAGGCAACAGGCCACGGGAAAGTGTTATAAACAACGGATGCGGCATATCTATATCGACTTTCGAGGCGACCTCCAACTAATCTCATCCAGTCGTTGTGCATCATAGAAGTCATAATGCCGAACTGGAAAAGAGAGCCATTAGGTATAAATAAGTTTGCATCAGAACAAATAACATCATGATCTAAAAAACCGATAGGTACGTAATCTCTTCGCTCAGATGATACTCGCGGGACCAAAATATAATGACCAGACTCAGGCTGACTTACCTGCATGAAAATATGCGGAGTATCTGCGGTCTTGAGAGCCGCAGCATGACCGGCTTTAATTCTGAGCTGGCGAACAGCCATTGTGCGATGCTTTAAAGCTGGCATATTGTTAAGGTCTTCTCCCGTAGCATCCTTAAGCCAGAGACACCAGCGTTCTTTCCCATTTAGGAATTCCGCAGCACCTAAAATTTTCTTAATCCATTTTTTTGTGCCTGGCTCAATGGTAACGAGTTTTTCCATCTCATCACGATTAAGCAGGAGATTACCTCCATCAGCGGCCATGTTTCCAAAGAGCATCTGTGGAATGCCAGTATTTAATGGTTTAGTAGATGGGTGAACAATATTATTACCACCTTCGACCAGATAAGGGCTTATTCCTGAGACGGATTTAACGTGCAATTTCCCGTCAGAGAGCTGGAACAACCTCCCACCGTTTGAAGTGGCGGATAAACCAACAATGATCACATGAACGGCGGCCTTATCCCTTGCATTATTTGACCAGGGGAAAGTCGTGTAAGCGAGATGGATGTTCACGTCTAAATTAAAAATTGGTTCCCAAAGATTGGCAACTTGCTCGCCTTGGCAAATCGAATTAGTGGATACAAGTGCCATTTCAGCTTTAGATGATGCGATGTATTGGGCACCTTTCCAGAACCAACAAGCGACATAATCCATTGCGCCAATTTTTTTTCCTTTAAATACGGCAGCCATATCTTCACGTTGTTCGTCGGTACGGCCAACAAAACCGAGGAAAGGGGGGTTGCCAATTAAATAAACCTCATCTTCAGCTTTCTTGGCGCAAACTGTATGCCAATCAACCTGAAGACTGTTTTCATGATGGATCTTGCCGCTGTCACGCAATGGCAATGCTGGTGGAGCATAGCCGAACTCTTTTTCCCATTGAGTATTCAGCTGGTGCTCAGTCAGCCAGAGAGAAAGGCGGGCGATCTCACATGCAAAGTCGTCAATCTCAATGCCATAGAGGTTTGACAGTGACAGATTCGGCAGGTGAATCGACTGCGGGTCTAATTCACGCATCGCGCGAACAATTTCCATCTCCAGCTTACGTAGCTCTTTGTAAGCGATGATTAGGAAGTTACCAGATCCACACGCTGGGTCGAAGATTTTGATTTGCTGAATACGTACGTGCAGCTCGGTGAGCTTGCGCTCACTTTTACGTGCTTTCTCCAGCTCAGCATAGAGCTTGTCCAGAAACAGCGGTTGGATCACCTTCATTATGTTTGAAACTGAGGTGTAGTGCTGGCCGAGGTTTCCGCGCTGGTTTTCATCAATTACAGCCTGAAACATTGAACCAAAAATATCTGGGTTGATTTCAGACCAGTTCATTGAGCCGCAGTCAATCAGGATGCGGCGAGCTTTACGGCCAAACTCTGGAATAGGTTCATCAACTTTGAATAAGCCACCGTTGACGTATGGGAAAGCCTGAAGGTGAACAGGCAGGCTTTGACGTTCAGGTGCATTTGATTTCAGGTTCAGCACGGCAAAGAGGTCAGTAAATAACTGGTCAACATCTGAGCCGTCTTCTTTCGTGTAAGCCTGAATGGCGTTAGTCAGCTGGTCGCGTTCAAAAATGCCCGTGTCATCCGCGTAGAAGCAGAAGAGCAAGCGAGTTAAGAACACGTTAAGTGCGTGAATATCTTCTGGTTTTGAGAGGTCATTACGTTCGCGAATAAGATCGAACAGGTCACCCATTTTTTCAGACGCTTTAACGTCGGCTGGGTGCTCGGTATACATGACCGCTTTTTCATAACCAGCTAGCGGCAGGAAGAAAGCATAGTTTTTATGCAGCTCGGACATCGAAACATCCAAACGCTCTTCAGCAGCTAGGTCGAACGCAACAACGCGAGTGAAATCGGTGACGATCACAAAGCGAATATCGTTCTTGGCAACCACATCTGAAACTTTCAGTTTGTCGGCAACAGTTTCGACATCTGAACCAGCAGAAACCGGAGAGAAGTAGATTTTTTTCTTAACAGCAATGTCATTGCCGGTTGCAACGTTACGTGTGTCATCGCCCTTGCGAAGGCGGGAAATCGTGCTTTTTGAAAAGCCATAAGCATCTAGAAAAGCGAAGATAAATTCTGATGGTGCAACGATGGAACAAGCCTGTTCCATAGACTCGATAATGCGGGCTTGGGTGATGGCCATGCCACAACTCCTTGGGACATTCTTATTAATTATGAATTGAGAGATACATTCAATACCGGTTTGAGCAATGAGATTACGCTTAAAAAAACAAACTCTCTATACTAAAACTCGGTTTTATCTACATAACGTTTTGATCCTAGAGATGTCCTACATAAGCAGTTCTACGGAGAATCCTGAATTCGTCATTACATGCCTACTTCCGCTTTTGGCACAAAGCGGACGTTAGTGTCAAAACCCTGATGGCCCCCTTCGGCTCCCCGGCGTTGCCGGGTCGTCGAGCCCTACTCCGCTAACCGGCAGAGCCGGTAAGCTCCGCCGAACCCCTCCGGGGTTCGGGCCTGACGGCTAGGGTCTGATGGCTGACGGCAAGGCTCACCCCTGCAGCCGGCTGGTGCCGGCGCGCTCACTGGCCACAAAAAGCCGTGGCCGCTGAGGACCGGACCGGCACCGTGGCGTGCCGTTCCGGGGCTGTGCCCTGTTCATCCTTCCGCGTTCTGTTTCGTTTCCCGGGTCCCTTCGCCGTGCAGAAACCTGGCACCCGGGCGTCTTCACGCAAGGGTCGCATGCTAAACGGCTGCACCCGGTCCCTTCGGGCTGCGGCTTTGCCGTTTCCCCCTGCGCTCAGCCTGATGCCCGGTCGCCCGTTCTGCCCTCACGGCGAGGAACTCAGAGAAACATCACTTAAACCACACGGGAGACGCAACATGTCACAGCAGAACGTCAACACCACGGCTTCAGAATCTAAAGAATCATCTCTTTTTCACGGCCAGGGCGATCATGGCGGAGCGGGGGAACTGCTGGGCGATAGCTTCTTTGCGCCGGTAGAGTCGGATCTGATTGATTCCCTGCTGGGACGTTATCAGCACACCCGGGCGAAAATTGAAGCCATCGCCAGCATGGTGACCAGCGGTGAAAACGCGCCTGCGGTGGCGCATTTTATCAGCGGCAATCTGAGCAGCCGCCGGGGCTATTACGGGCGTTCCGTAAGCGAGATGTTCAGCGTGTCAGGCGCGGTCGCGTCCCTGAATTCAGCATTCTGGCAGGAGGCGCTAGACCTGACGGACGTTTACCAGTACATGCCCAACGACCGGCGCAACGAGTGGAATGAGCAGATCCGCGAAATGGCCGCACCGGACTTTGAGGAAAAAACAGTCCGCGCCACGTTGTCTGAACTGCTGTTCTCGCGTGAGAAGTTTTTTGCCGAGCGCATAGACGGCATTTTCCGCAACCTGTCCGGGGAGCACGTCACCAACCGCCCGGAGGGCTTTGGTAAGCGCATGATTATGGCGCGAGTGTACGACGAGTGGGGCGGCAACAACTACGATCGCACCGGCTACATTGATGACCTGCGCCAGGTAATCGCGAAATTCATGGGCCGTGATGCCACAAGCTACCGTACCACAGACAAAATTCTGCAGATTGCTCGCAAGCGTGCCGGGGAATGGCTGACCCTCGACGGGGGTGCGCTGCGCGTGAAAGCCTTTCTGAAAGGTACGGCGCATCTTGAAATCCATCCCGATATGGCCTGGCGTCTCAATGACATTCTGGCGTTTCTGTATCCGGCGGCGATCCCGGCGGAGCACCGTCAGAAGCCGCGTACAAAGTTGAAGACCTTTAACCTGTCGTCGAACCTGCTGCCGTTCAGCGTGCTGAGCGAACTCAGCGAGCTGGAGATCGAGCGCACGGAACCACAGCAGCGTAACCGCTGGGAAGAGCCACGCCAGCCGGTTACCACAAACCCGAATAATCGCCGCTTTAAAAACCTGATGAACTTCGATAAAGGCGTGCGCGCGGAGGCTGAAAAAGTACTGATCAGCATTGGCGGTGTGAAAATGGCCAGAAACGCGTTTACCTGGTTTGAATTCGATTACGACCCGACCACGGCAATTCAGGATATTCAGCTGAGCGGCGCGCTGCCGGATCAGAAAACGCACCAGTTTTACCCGACATCCCAGGCGCTTGCCACGCAGCTGCTTGACGAAGTGAATATCCAGGAGGGTGAAACCTGCCTGGAGCCAAGTGCGGGTATGGGCGGACTTGCCGATTTGATGCCGCAGACGCAAACCACCTGCGTAGAAATCTCGCCGTTGCACTGTCGCGTACTGGAGGCCAAAGGGCACACCGTAATTGAAGGCGACTTTCTGCAATGGGCGCAGGAAACCCGCCAGCGCTTTGACGTCGTGGTGATGAATCCACCCTACAGCGAAGGCCGCGCCGTGGCGCATCTGAATACAGCCGCTGCGCTGGTAAAAGAGGGCGGCCGCCTGGGAGCCATACTGCCAGCGGGAATGGACAGAAAAGGCGTGCTGCCGGGCTGGGACTGCAGCTGGTCTGAACCTATGGAGGGCATGTTTGCAGGGACGGGGGTACGCGTGGTGCGACTCATGGCGTACAAACCGGAATAACAGACAGAAAAAAGGCAGGGTGTTAACCCTGCCAGATTCCGCCCCTGGTATCTGCGACGAAGCCGGGGCATCAGAGAAACACTGACCACAGAACGGGAGATCAATGTGTCTACAGAGCAAACTGTATCAATGGATAACCAGCCAGTAAACCCGGAATTTTACGATGCTCACGAGCCAGTGCGCATGGACGCTATACAAGTTATCGCTTCAATGGCAGAGGCAACAGATAGCCCGATGTCCATTTGGGGAAATACTGACAGGGCAGTAGCTGCAGCAGAAGCGCTATGGGTGTATGCCAGCCGTACTGGCCTCAGCGGAAATGAAGAAAGCGCCTGTGTGGTCGTCCAGGACCTGCTAAACGACCTGATGCACCTGTGTGAGCAGAAAGGCATAACACATCCGGACATGCCATTCATGTCGATTGTAGACAGCGCGCAGATGAGCTACATGGGAGAAATTGAAGACGACAGTAATCTGTGAGAGCGGGGCCGTTTGTGGCCCTGCAGCTGCACCTGACCGCGGCTAAAACCGGGCGGCCCTGCGGGCCGGGTAAAGACGGTGCTGACGCACCGTCTCTCTCCCTTCGCCTGCGCTTTCTCTCTCCGGGACGATGTCTCACGGTCTTCTCTCTCTGCCTCCTGCTGCTCTGCGTTCTGCTGATGTGCTGTAGCTGCTTCTCCGGTTTCCTGTCCCAGAAGGTCAAAAGTATAAACAGCCTGATGGCCCCCTCCGGCTCCCCGGCGTTGCCGGGTCGTCGAGCCCCACTCCGCTAACCGGCAAAGCCGGTAAGCTCCGCCGAATCCCTTCGGGGTTCGGGCCTGACGGCCAGGGTCTGATGGCGAACGGCCAGGTCAACCCCTGCAGCCGGCTGCGCCGGCGCGTTCACTGGCCACAAAAGACGTGGCCGCTGAGGACGCCCGCGTTGCGGTCGGGTGTGTGCCTGCTCATCTTCGGCGCGGTGGTCATGTTGCGGTACGTCCCACGCGGCGGGCGAATCCAAGCACCGTCATTCATCAGATACAAGGGTGAAGTGCACGCCTGCGGCGCCCTTGTATCTGCTGCCTGCCATTGCTTCTCAGCCCTTTGCCGCGAGGAACTAACCGAAACATGAATTAACCACCTGACAGGAGAACCAGCATGCACACAGAAAACGTCAACACCGCCGCTTCAGAATCTCCCAAAACATGGGGTAACGGCCCGAAAATCTGCGTCAGTGCAAACGATCTGCGCACGCGCTGGCACGTCACAGGCGAAAACGGCGAAAAGTTCACGCCGCCAGAGGGGAAGCACTACCCGGCACGAAACGGCAGCTATGGCGTAGACGTGCTGCTCCTTGATGAAACAGATGTCATCGCGCTGATGGCTGCCGGACATAATGCGTTGCCGTGTCTGGCGAGTTCATGCGGAGGCATGACGGCGCTGTACGACATGGGCGAAAAGGCCGCCGGGCGTTACCTGATTGCCAGCCGTGGCCAGATTTTTTACCGCACGGATTCGTGGCAGGAGGTGCGGCAGAAATATGTCCGCCGGGCGTCAGAGGTGCGGAGCGAGGAAGTGCAGAAGTTTCTCGATAACTTTGACGCGGCGATGGCGGCAGGACTGGACCTCTACAAGGCAAGCGACGTCGCGCGTGGAATTATCTCACTGGAAAATGCCCTGAACCCGGCGACTGAAAATCAGGCAACTACTGATAACGCTGATACCACTCTGAACGAGATTCCCTTCTGAAAACGTTGCGCGGCCTGTTAGGGCGGGCCGCTTTTTCGTCTCATCTGATTTAAGGAAAACTGAAATGAAAATGCACAATGCGCAGGCAGTGGTTATCGGTCAGGTTGTCAGTACAGTTCTTTACAATCGCGGGCGGGGCGTCGTGTTCGCCGTTCACGGCGAGCAGAAACCGGCATCAGTCGGATCGCTTTCAGGCTGCGTATCTTATGGCGGTAATGCCACGTTTGATATTGCGTTTGAGAGCGGCGGAATATCTCGCGGGCTGCCGGAAAGTATCTTGCACGGAAAGCAGTGGAGCATATTCCAGGAAATAAAAAGTGGGGAGGAGACGGCACGCATTGTGAAACATGCGGAGTCTGAAGAACGGCGTAAGCAGCAGGAAAAAGAGAAGGAAGAGCGCCTTTATGCCGCTGAGTGCGAGCGTTTAAAAACCGCACCGGAATATGCCGCGCTCTCGCAGGATAAAAAAGGGGCCGTGCAGGTAACGTCTAATATTCGTAAGGAGCTGAAGGCCAGATTTGCAGGCATTAAATTTTCCGTTCGCAAGCGCAGTTATGACAGCGTAAGCGTTAACTGGATTGACGGGCCGACAGAGGAGGAAGTAAAAGCCGTAACCGACAAGTACAAAGACAGTTATTTTGACGGTATGCAGGATATGTCCGTTTCCTGTGCCTCTCCTTTTAATCGTATTTACGGTGGCGTGGGCTACGTTTTTATCGACCGGGATTATTCGGACGTGATGAAGCAAAAAGCGGTCGATGTGGTTTCTCAAAAATTTAGCGGCAGCCTGGACGGCGAAGAAATTACGCTGGCGCGCTTTAATGCCGGCGAGTTATACAGGGTCGGGCGCGATTACTTCTGGCACAATCAGGGCGTGCAGGGCGAGATAAACAGAACGCTTGCGGAAATAAAATAACAAACATTGGGGAGCCTGAAGGTTCCCTTTTTTTCGTCTGTTATCCGCCGCCGGTATTGAACCGGTGGCGAATAAATATAAACCGGTGCGATATGCGGAACGGGCCTGACGTGAGAAAAAAGAAGCGTTGTTCCTGTTGCCCATTCCCGGCATTGAGCCGGGGCGGGTAATTCTGCGGCCTGGCTTCGTTATTGTCTTTAAAATAATCCTACGCAGAAAGATAAAGATGCGTTGCGCGCTTTGTCAGTTTAAAAGTCTGTCAGCCGCTGAAAGCCTTTCGCGGGATCGTGCCTGCTTTGATGGCCTTGTAATGTTTATCAATCAGCATCGCATAGTTATAGCGGTTCGTTACGGTTACCGGCAGGTTTTTCATTCCCGCGTTGTACATTCCCACCGCCAGCCACGTTGTGCCGTACTGATTGAAATTGCGGCGCAGCAGCATGGCACCAATATAAATATTCAGACATGGCTCGCTGAGCAGCTTTTCTTTGCTGAGGCCCGGGTACTCTTTCTGTAAGCGGCGCATTGTGACCGAATTAATCTGCATGAGGCCGTAATCACTGCTGCCGGGCTTACCATCTTTCGTACGGTTGGTATTAATGGCTCCCGGGTTATAGCGGGACTCCTGCCAGGCTATGGCGCGCAGATAGTCCGGATCGATGGAATACCATTCGCCGGCTTTAATAAAACAGTCCGCATTCACGCTGGCGGAGAAAATGCCTGTCGCCAGCAGGGCTGCAGCGTGAGTGAATAAACGCATTGCGGCTCCTGATTTGAAAAGTTCGGAGGAGATGTCAGGCTCAATAATATCATAAGAGTCAGGTTTTTACACACCACTCGCAAATTTATTTTTGCGGATCTATTTCTTTAGTATCAGCTAGTTAGTAAGAAATCGTAGAAAATTTAGTCTGAGAGACGATTTCTTTAAAGAAACTGAAAAGCGCTTGCTACGTGTCATTGGTGTTACAACAAAGTGCCTTTATTAAAATCAAGTAGTTATGATGATTTTAACTGCCTTGACCCTTCCTTGTCGCTTTAAAGTGATATCGTTGTTACTGCATAGTTTCTTGAAATCAGTGAATTTAGAGTATAGTTTATCTGAAACTTTAGGCATTCAGTTACCCGATCATCATGTTCATGATGAGCATAATAACCTTGTTAACAGGAAAAATATATGTTAGAGCAGAATTCATCTAAAAGTAATCGCGTTAATCTTACTGTCCCTTTTTCACTGATTGAGAAGGTTGATGCGCATATCGGAAAAAAACTCGAAGATGGCGAGTCGCGAGAGACAGCTAACCGATCGGCATTTATCATGGAAATGTTTAAGCTGGGCCTCCGTGTTTATGAAAACAAAATAAACAAAGATGCCTCTGAAAAGACTCTTGACCAGAAGCTGGAGTTTATCGCTAAAAATGTGCTCGTCAGTGGCTTTATCACTGACGCTATCTTTGGCATTCAGAAAGAAACAGTCGAGCCCGGAAAGGTCATAAAAAATGAAATGGTTCTGGACCCGGAATGGGTGAAGGCAGTCAATGAACGTGTTGCAGGAAAATTGCAGGAATACTTTAAATAATTAGTCTGGGCCTGATGCGTAGTTCTGATGCATCAGGCGAACCAGCTTATCATTCTTCCTTACTCTCTGAGTCAGCTTCCTTCTTCCGCAATGCTTCAAGTTCTCTTTTCTGTGCTTCACGGATATAGCGCCGCAGCGTAAGCGCGTTAATTCCATACTGAGTATAAACCTGCTTACGGGTAATTCCGTCCCGCAGAACAGCATTAACAGCCTGATCGCGGTCGCGTTTAGATAACACGTTGCGATTATCGTATTTGACGCGTTTTTCCTGAATATCGGGTGAGCCTTTCTTTTCCCGCCACGCATCCTTTACGGTTGATATAGTTACGCCGAGAATATCTGCCGTCTGTTGCAGTGTTTTTCCCTGAACGCGCAGGCGAACCGCATGTTCTTTTAATTCTTCCGGAACAGGTCTGTAGTCGTCGCTTGTGCCAACGTACTTTATCAGCGTTTCCGTTGTGATGTTGTACTCGGCAAGAATATGCTTCCTGAGCATGCCATCGCTTAATTTCCTCTTTATCGTCTTAATGTCATCAGGCGTCAGTTTTCTCTCTTTTTCTCGGGGATTAATCTTTGCGCCATCCCGCTCGGCTATTTTTCTGACAGCATTGTAGATAACCGCACGCGATACGCCGCAGGCTTTCTCAATCTCTTCCAGCGTCATCTTCGGTTCTGCGTGATACATGCCTGAAATCAGCTCCCACTGCTTCCAGCGGTAATCCATTGCAGAGCTTCCCTTGCGCTTTTTAATCAGCTTATAGACGTATGATTCAGAACACCCCTGTTCTTCACATATATCTTTAACACGCCAGCCGAGCATGACCCGCTCCATTATTCTCTCTGCAGCGGGTCCGTCTTTTATTGCGGCAGGCTTTTTCGATGCGCTTTCTTTCTTTGGCGTGGGCGTGGGTTTTAAGCCGGGCGACGCAGGCTTATTTTCAGAATCGATTAAATGACCCGGGTCAGTGAATATTGCCTTATCAAGCCTGTTCTTTAATTTACGGGCCTGCCACAGGTTTACGCATGGGCGCGGAAGGGGAGACAGGAAATCTGCATTAATCATTATCCAGGCGGCGGGGTCAGGCACGTCTGAATAATTCCTTATCTGTGCAAGCGAGCGTTCAGCGGCCGCACGCAGCTGTCGTGCCGGGACGCGATTTTTAATAAATGCCAGTAAAGGAATGGTGACCAGCTGGCAGGCATAAAAGCGGGTTTCTCTGAGGATGATCTCAAACCAGCCCGGGTCACGCATGTAATGCAGAAGGGCATTATTCAGTAGCTCAGTTAAGGCTGCCTCATGATTCGTCTTAAAAATTTCAGCCGCAAAGCCCGCCGGATCGGCGACAAGAACAACCAAATCGGCAGTTTCAGGCATGATTTCTCATTCTCATTCAATCAGTTAAGAACTTAAGTGAAATTTCTCACCATAACGATAAGTTAAATTGATCAATAAGATCAATAACTTAAATTGAAGTGTGCGATCCGGAAGCGTAAAAAAACGTCAGCCGGTTAAGAAACCGTAAGCATCTGTAGCAATTCCACAGATTTGTAAAGGAGGAGTAACCGGTAAGCCAGAAATTTGACTTAAGGCCATACAGGCAGCAACAAATGATAGTTCAACCAACTGACCATTATATCCCTAACTGAGGAAAAAACCTATGAAGGGCTCTCTCTCTTCGTCTTTAAACTACTGCCGCAAGGCAGGGGCGGTAGCGTGGAAGAAAATGAACAAGTCTGCACTGCTTTCAGCACTGGCGATCTTGGCTGTTTCTGTGATGCCAGCTCACGCCGTGGACTACTTCGCAGGGGCGAAAACTGATGTTACGGATACATTCGGCGGCAACTCAGCTGTGGTGTATATCCTGTATGTGATCGAGATTGCATTCATCGCGTTCACCTACATCAAAACCAAAAACCTCGCGCTGTTCGGCAGCATCGCCGCGCTGCTGGTTTTCGTGAACGTCGCCTTCAACGTGATTCCGGCTTAACGTCTGCTTATGGATAAACGTGACCGGTATACCTATGCGGCTACGTTTTCCGAGCAGAAGCGGTTCGTGGGGCTGCCACCTGATGAGTTCTGCCTGTATGTGCCACTGGCACTGCTGGCAGTTTTCCTCAACATGTGGATTTTTGGCCCCACGCTTTTAGCCGCCGTGGTTGGAATTCGTCACCTCAAGAAAGGCCGCGGTTCTCAGTATCTTCTCAACCTTGCGTACTGGTGCCTGCCCACCTCAGTGATGCGCTTCTTTATCAGCATCCTGCCTGACAGTTACAAACGGCACTGGGTCGCCTGACCCCCCTCCGGAGACAACATGGAATTAAAGCTGCGTTCGGCGGGAAACCGCAATATGGCCGTGGCTATTCTGGTGCTGCTCGTTATCACGATCCTTGCGCTTCTTCTCTGCTGGCGCATCTACGGTGATAACCGGGCGCTGATGAATCAGCTCCTTAATAACAAACAGACCATTATCGTTCCCTACGGCGCGGACACGCCGTTCAGCTTTACCGGTGAGCGCGGCGACGCCCGCTACCTGCGCCTGATGGCGCTGGCGTGGCTGAACCTGCGCCTCAACATCTCCGACAAAAACGCAGAGGCCAGCCACGAAATGCTGCTGGCGGGCGCCTGCGACGGCGCGGAGAAATCACTTAAAGGCGTGCTGGCTGACGAAGCCTCGCGCGTTAAAGGCAACAGCGGCGGGTCGGTGTTCTACCCCAGAGACGTCAGCGTCTGGCCGGACAAGGGCATCGTGGACGTGACCGGCGACCTGCAGCTGAGCTACGGGCTGCACGACGCCAGGCCGGTTAAGAAGCACTACCGCCTGCGCACCGATACCCGTGCTAACCGTCTCTGCTGGAGCGCTTTCCTGGAGGTTCCCGATGCGTAAATCCCTGCTAATCAGCGCCGTGGCGCTGCTGACGGCGTTTGGCGCCCGTGCTGAACAGCTGACGCTTAACCCTGGTGCCCGCGTCAACGCGGCGGTGAGCAATAACAACCCGAACTACCTGCGCGTGAACGATGATCGCATCCTCAGTGTGCAGGCGGCACAGGGCGTGCTGAGTGCCAAATCCCCGACGCCGGAAGGCGCGGTTGTGTTTTCTACCGTGACTGATAAGCCGTTTACCATGTTCGTGCAGACCGCGTCCGGCTTTGCCTTCTCGGTACAGGCGACGCCGGGCAAACGCGCCGGCCTGAGTCTGACGGTAGACAACCGTGAGGTGAAGGGGACGGAGGAGGCGCGGGAGTACGAGCAGAAGCAGGACACTTACAGTGCGCTTATCAGCGGCCTGGTGGGAAGGTTCATCACCAACCGCAAGCCGGCAGGCTACGTGCTGAGTAAAAACACCGACGTGCCGGTGAGCGAGTCGGTGAAAAGCGCGTTTGCACTGCGCCCGGTGACAGCCTGGCAGGGCGACCGGGTGCGCATCGTGCGTACCGACATTACCAGCCTCTCCTCGCAGCGCATCCGCCTGAGCGAGCGCTACTTCTGGAGTCCGGGCGTGATGGCTGTGGCGTTTCACCCGCAGCTCGACGTGCTGGAGCCGGGAGCAAAGGTCTCCGTCGTGACGGTGTTCCGCACGAAAGGAGGCCCGGATGAACCTTAACAGCCTGGTCCGCAGCAAACAGCGACGGCTGTTTGGCATTATCCTCGCCGCTGCTGCCATCATCATCGGCGGCCTGTACCTCGCGAACCGGGGCGCAGCCGGAAAGAGCGGGAGTCAGGAAAGCAAGCCTGACCGTGCCACCGCCGAGCCGGATCTGACCGGCGGGGGCGTGGTCAACGCCTTTGACGGTTCCGGGCAGGGCTCGCTGCTGGTCAGCGCGCAGAACCGCGATAAAGAGGCGCGCGAACAGCTCGCCTCCATGCAAAAAGACTTCAAATCACTGAAAGACCAGATGTCCGACGTGATGAACAACAACAAGTCGCTGCAGCAGAACGTCTCAGACCTGATGGATCAGCTGAAAAATCAGCAGAACCAGCAAAAGACACCTCCTGCCGGACCGCAGGCTCAGCCGGCCGCGCAGCAGGGCGCGGGCTACACGCCGCCGCGCACGGAATACTCCTTTGCGCCCGCGCCGGTGCAGACGGGGCAAATCGACAGCCAGATGTTTGACTACTCGCAGTTTGAGCCTAAAGCGAAAGACACCTCGTTCTGGGTCCCGACCGGCACGTTCTCTGACGCCATCGTGATCGAGGGGGCAGACGCCAACGCCTCGGTGCGCGGGGAGAACAACCTGGTGCCGATGCAGTTCAAGCTCAAGGGCAGGGCGCACATGCCGGGTAATAACAAAATGGGGCAGCTGGATAACTGCTTCGTGACGGCCGCAGCCTACGGCGACATCTCCAGCGAGCGTGCCATCGTTCAGCTGCAGCGCCTGTCCTGCATCATCGACGGTAAGCACGTCGATCAGGCAGTGAAAGGACATGTTGCCTTCTACGGCAAGAACGGCATCAAGGGCGTGCCGGTGATGCGCAACGGCAAAATCCTCGGGCTGGCCTTCACCGCAGGGGCGCTGGGCGGTCTCGGTCAGAGCGCCTCGCAGGTCGGCCAGACGGTCACCGGCATCGGCGCGACCAGCACAATCAGCGGCGGAGACGTGGCGCGCGGCGCCGTAGGCGGCGGCGTGGGCAAGGCGGCGGACAAGCTGGCCGACTACTACATCGAGCGGGCCGAGCAGTATCACCCGATCATCCCGATCGGCGCGGCGAACCGCGTAGAGGTGGTGTTTATCGAAGGCTTCCGCGCGAAGTTTATTGAGGATGAAGAGGCCGCGAAGCTCGCGAAAGAACAGCAGCGCTCGGGCGGGCAGCAGCAGGACACGCAGACGCGCGAGCAGGGCAACAGCGGCCTGCCGCCGGATCTGGTAGGCAAACTCGGTGACGCCACCCGCCTCAACATGAATGACTTTGTGACCCCGACCAGTGGCGGACAGGCGAGGGGTACAACCCCGCAGGGCGTGGCGCAATGACGGCCGAAAAGATCCGGCTTCGTCACGCAGAGCACTGCGGCTGGATGGTGTTTACCGAACGGACGGTGAGCTGCTTCGGGCGCGACGCCGACGCCCGCATTCCGGGGCTTCAGGCGCTGGGGTTTGGCGTGAAAAAACTCTACTGCAAGCCCGGGCGCATTCCCGACGACGGCTACGTCGCCCTGTTCGGGGAAACGCTGCGCCGCCTGCTGGAGGTTGCCCCCGGCGATGCCTTTGCCATGAGCATGCTGTCCCGGCTCGGGACCAGCGGAAAAAACGGCGATCTCTTTATCGACTTTACCGAAATCGACGCGCTGTCATCCGGTAGCGCTGGCGGAGAACACCATGAATAACCCGACAGATGTAAGCAATACACAGCCTGCTGATGACCAGGCTCCTGCTGGTCATCTTCTGATAACGGGCGAAGCCGGCGCGGGAAAAACTACGCTGGCCATGACCCTCATGAAAGGCCTTCTCAACCAACACGCAGACGGAGAGCACCATGACTAAAGCTCACTCTTTTATCATCAGCGCGCTGGCCGTGATGCTGAGCGGCTGCGCGGGCATGAACGGCGACTTTGAGTTCGACAAGCCCGCTAAGGACTCCGGGGTCTGGATGTCGCAGGCCGACGATATGTCGGCCGGCAGCAGCGGCAACGCGCCAGCGGCTACCGCGCCGAACGGCTTCACCGGCGCGGGCATTCGCCTGGACGACTACCGCCTGATTGATACCGGCACCATCCGCCTGGACCCGCAGACGGAGGCGCAGGCGGGGCGCAGCGGCCTCAACGACGGCATTCCGGTGCGCGTGGCGTCATCCGGCGGGGTCCGCCCGTTCACCCGCGAAAACGGCGTGCTGCGCACTGACGCTCGGCAGACCGCGTACTGCAGCGCGGCGCACTGCTTCCCGGAGCCGGCCGCCGCGTTCCGCCGCCCTGACGGCGTGGCGCGCATCTGGATTGCGCCGTACATCTCCCCCGACAACAACGTCCACATGGGCGAGGTCATCTACAGCGTATCCAGTCACGGCGACTGGAGCGGCATTCTGATGTGAGGTCTGCATGAAATTTCTGAAAGGCTTCCGCTTTGACCCGCTGAACGTGGTGGAGACGGTGGCGGGCATCCTGGGTGAGCGGGACACCACGAACGAGACGCGCCAGAAGCTGCAGGACATGGACTACCCGCACATCCGTGACCTGCTGCCCTACAAGGATTACGACTCCGAAAGCCAGATCTGGGTGAACAAAGAGTCGGTGGGCTTCGTGGTGGAATCGCAGCCGCTGATTGGCGCCAACGAGAAGCTGGCCGAGAGCCTGGAGTATCTGCTGCGCGACGTCGCCCCCCGCGATATTCCGCTGCAGGTGATGCTGGTTTCTTCCCGGGCGGTGAAAGAGCAGGTCGAGCAGGGGCTGAAAAACTTCGCCTGGAAGGGGCACCGGGCGGACGAGTGCAACGATGTGACCGCGCGCTTCTTCCTGAACGGCGCACGCTACACCTACAGCAACGGCCTTGACCATCCGCTGACCCTTCGCGACTACCGCCTGTTCTTTATCTGGGCCATGCCGGTGAAGCACCTGAGCGAAACCGACATGATCCGCGTGCGCGACGTGCGCCGCAACCTGCTGAACGCGCTTAACGCCGCCGACCTGTGGTCCTCAGCCATAGGCGTCAGCGAGTTCAGCAGCGTGCTGCGCGAGTTCTTTAACCACGATCCGGCGCGGCTTGAGCGCTACGACAGCGAGTACGATCCGGCGGCCGACCTCGGCACGCAGTTCGTGGACCGCACCACGTCCTGGCGGGTGAAGCCCTCGCATATCCGCATTGAGGGCAGCGACGCGAAGAACAAGCCGTTTGCCGCGCGCATGGTAAACCTGAACCTCGATCGCAATCCGCAGGAGCACTTTTTGTGGCAGAACGGCAACATCATTCAGGACCTGATGTCGCCGACCAACGGCATTCCCTGCCCGTTTATCTGCACGATGGTGCTGACCACCGAGGAGCAGATGAAAAGCCAGGGCGAGGCCAACAGCCGTTTTCTGTCGCTGGATTCGCGCGTGAACACCAGTTACGCCAAGTACATTCCGTCCACCACGCGTCAGCATGCCGAATGGAAAGACGCGCGCGCGCGGCTGCTGTCGAATCAGACGTCGCTCACGAGCTACTTCTACGGCATTACGCTGTTCTGCCCGGACGATGACGATCTGACGTCGCGCTATACCGAAAAGACGCGCAACGCCTTTGCCGCGCAGGGTCTGCGCTTCGTGCGCGCCGACTTTATGCAACTGCGCAACCTGCTGGCCACGCTGCCTTTTGCGATGGTGAATAAAAAGCTGCGTGACGACTGCCGCAAGACCGGCGGCATTCAGCGCTCGGAGTCGTTTCACGCGGTGAACCTGATGCCGGTCATCGGCGACAACAAGCTGTGCGCTTCGGGCATTCTTATCCCGAGCTACCGCAACCAGGTCGCATTTATCGACGTGTTTGACGAAAGCCTGCCGAATACCAACTTCAACTGGTTTATGTCCGGCACATCCGGCGCAGGCAAGTCGGTGCTGGCGAACTCCATTGCGCGATCGGTGCTGGACAAGGGCGGGACGGTCGCAGTGCAGGACATCGGGGACTCCTACAAGGCGGCCTGCAGCAGCCTCGGCGGCACCTACATTAACGGTGACTCGCTGCGCTTTAACCCGTTTGCGAACGTCACGGATATCACGCTGGCGGCCGAGCGCATCCGCGATCAGCTGTGCATTCTGGCGAGCCCTAACGGCCTGCTGGACGAGGTGCACGAGTCCATGATCCTGGAAGCCATCACCGAATCGTGGCCGACCTATCAGCAGGACATGCGTATTGACCACGTCATTGACTATCTGACGAAACGACAGGCCGCGATTACCCGCGAACACTCTTCACTGATTGGCGGGCGCATAGATGAAATCACGACGCTGCTCGGCAAGTACAGCACCAAAGGGATTTACGGCCGGTTCTTCAACTCATCCGAACCGACCCTGAAGCCAGACCTGCAGTTCGTGGTTACCGAGCTGGGCGACCTGCGTAAGCAGCAGGACCTGCTGTCGGCGGTGCTGTTCAGCATCATGATCTGGAACGAGAACATGATGTACACCACGCCGCGCAGCATGCGGAAGATGAACATCATCGACGAGGGCTGGAAGCTGCTCGGCGGGTCCAGCACCAAAATCAAGGATTTTATCGAGGAGGGCTACCGCACCGCCCGCCGTCACAACGGTTCATATGGCACGGTGACCCAGGCGATACGCGATAAAAACCTGTCTACGGCGGCCCTCGCGGCCTACGACAACAGCTCATTCAAGTTCACCTGCATGCAGGACGCCAAGTCGTTCACCACCTTCCAGAAGGAGGAGCCGCACGCGTTTAACGAGCTGGAGTGGGAGATGATCAGGAAGTTTCCGCCGGCGAAAAAGGCGCGCTACAGCTCGTTCCTGCTGAGCGTGGGGGAATTCTCCAGCTTCCACCGCCTCATTCTCGACCCTTTGAGCGACGGGCTGTTCTCCTCCAAAGGCGAGGACTTTACCTATCGCGAGAAGCGCCTGCGCGAGGGCGCGGACATCAAAGACATCCTGTTTGAAATGGCCGACAACGACGCACACAAGCGCGACATCATCCACATGCTGAAGGAGATGCAGATTTGAACCCCAAGTTCATAAAATACCTGATTATTTATCTGTTCATGGTAGGCGTTGGCATCCTGTTGGCCTACCTGGATTAATCGGGTGAAGAACCCATCCCTATCTATTCCCTGCAAAGGAGTCTGAAATGGACTTAAAACAGAGCGCGGCCTGTATCGCAGCATCCATGTTGCTCAGCGTGAGCGTATGCGCGGCCGCCTGGTTCCTCTGGCTGAAGCCGCCGGCGCTGGTCACCTTCGACATGAAGGGCACGACTAATGCGCTTATCCGACAGACTGCGAAGCTGGACCTGAACGATGATCAGCGTAAGGCGCTGCTGACCCGCTTTGACCGCAGCGTCACCACCGCAACGGCGGAATATGCCAGCGAGCACGGTGCGGCCATTCTGGTGAGCCCCGCCGTGGTCACTGGCCTGCCCGACGCTACGCCAGAGATTCAGGCACGCCTCGCCGAGCTGATGAAGGCCGGTAACCCGCCGCAGTAACCCTGTCCGATCACCCCAACGGGAGCCTCCCGATGACACACGCAACTTCGCTGGCGCGCCTGGCTGCCGGCGCGCTGCTCGCCACGCTCAGCCTGCAGGCGAGCGCGGCTGAGCTGGGCACATACGGCGATACCTGGGATATCCGCGAGCGCAACCTGATCGCGGTCCTGAAAGACAACCTGAAAGAGCACTTTGCTGGCCGGTCGCAGGCCGACATCGAGCGGGACATGCAGAAAAAGGCCGAGGACGAGGCGATGCGCCCGCCGCCGGTAGCGGGACTCACTACCGCGCGCGAAACGCACAGCCGCCTGTTTGATCCGTCGTTCACGGTGCAGCGCGACATTGCCGACCAGAACGGCGTGGTGTTTGCGCATAAAGGCCAGGTGGTGAACCCGTTTGACGTTATCCCGGTGTTTGACGAGACGCTTTACTTCATCGACGCCGACGACGACCGGCAGATTGCCTGGGTGAAGCAGCAGGTGCCGCACACGACGACCTCACGCGTCATCCTGGTCAACGGCAACGTGCGCGACAGCGCAGAGGCCCTCGGCAGCCGGGTCTACTTCGACCAGACCGGCAACATCACGAAAAAGTTCGGCATCACGCAGGTGCCTGCAGAGGTGAAGCAGGCGCCCGGAAAAAAACTTTTCCTTATTACTGAATTCGGTCTTCCCGACCGCTAACGGAGCCAGACATGAAAAAGCACATCCTCGCCGCCGCCCTGACGCTGAGCCTGACCGGGCACGCGATTGCCGCTGACGACGCCTTCAGCGATGCGCAGAAGGCGCAGATCGGCGAGATTGCAGCGGACTACCTGCGCGCGCACCCGGAAATCCTGATTGAGATGAGCCAGAAGCTGCAGGCGCAGTCGCAGGAGAAACAGATGGCCTCCGCCGCTGGCGCGGCGCTGAAGGAGCAGGACGGGCTGCTGAACGATCCGACCTCTCCGGTGCTGCACCCGAAGGGCGACGTCGCGGTCATCCAGTTCTTTGACTACCAGTGCATCTACTGCGCGAAGGTGGCTCCGACCGTGGAGCAGTTCATCAGCCAGAACCCGAGCGTGCGCTTCATCTATAAGGAGTGGCCGATTTTTGGCAGCCGCTGGCCCGCGTCGGTACAGGCGGCGAAAGTTGGCCTGTCAGTGTACAGCAAAGGCGGCGCAGAGGCGTATCACCGCTACCACGCCGCGCTCTACGCGACCGGCCACAACGAAGGAAAGCTGCTGGATGAAGACATCCGCCAGGCGGCGGTGAAGGCGGGCGTGACCACGACGCCGAAAGAAGAGGTCGAGGCGATGGGCGCGGCGCTGGAGAAAAACAATCAGCTGGCCCGCAGCCTCGGTATTCAGGGCACGCCCGCCTTCTTCGTCATGCCGGTGACGGGCGCAACCGCTGAGAACGTCAGCGTTATCCCGGGGGCGACTGACCTGCAGGCGCTGCAGGCGGCGGTGGAAAAAGCGCGCGGCGGCGTGAAGAAAGGAGGCTGATATGGCCTGGCGCACGGTTTTACTGGCGCTCGCAATGTGGGTCTGCCAGCCGGCGTTTGCCGCTGACAACGGCAAGACGTCCCTGACCTGCGAGGGGCGCTGGGTTAACCCCATCACCGACGTGTGCTGGGAGTGCCTGTTCCCGATGAGCATTGGCAGCGTGCAGGTTTCAGCCGGATCGCTGCCGGATACCGAAAACCCGTCATCGCCCATTCAGTTCTGCCCGGCGCCGCCGCCCATTTTTGAGCGCCCGGGCATCGCGATTGGCTTCTGGGAGCCGTTTGCGATGACTGACGTGACGCGCTCGCCCGGCTGCATGGTGAACATGGGCGGCTTCAACATCAACATCCCGAACACCGGCACCGGCACCGGCACCAAAACGGCGAATGAGCACCCGGGCACCTTCTATCACGTCCACTGGTACAAGTACCCGCTGATCTCCTGGCTCAACATTATTACCTCGGAGATGTGCATGCAGGGCGGGGAGTATGACATCGGCTACCTCTCGGAGCTGGACCCCACCTGGCAGAACGACAACCTGGCGTTGTTCCTGAACCCGGAGGTGATGCTGTTTGCGAACCCGGTGGCGCAGATGGCCTGCGCGGCGGACGCGGTGGCGGCGGGTGTGAGCAAACCGATTGATGCGCTGTTCTGGTGCGCGGGCTCGCACGGCTCGATGTACCCGTTCACGGGCAACATCGTGAACGAGTCGAGCGGGCTCAACAGCGGGGCGCTGCTCTCCGAGCGTATGGACTTCAAGCTGCACCGCGAGGGGCTCATCCTGGACACCGTGCCGCAGAACACCGCCGTCTGCTACGAGTATCCGTCCGCGATCATGCCGAAAAGCCGCTACCGCTATCAGATGGTGAACACCATCCCGGACGTGGCGTCCTGTCATCCCTTTGGGCGCAACGTGATGCTGTGGCAGACCGGTAAGGAAATGCCCACTACCAAAAAGAACTATGGCTATCTCATCTGGAAAAAGCGCAACTGCGTTGTGCTTTAAGCGAGGACACATGAGGAAAACACGCAACACGCTGCTGATTGCCGCCGGGCTGACGGCGGCGATGGCCGCGCAGGCGGAGGACGCGCCGCAGGGCACGCAGGTCGGCAGCACAGAAAACGAGACGGCCTATTTCCTGTCCGCGTCAGTGCCCGAAAAGGAGATGGCCATTCTGATGAAGGCGGCCGAAGCCCGGGACATTCCGGTCTACTTCCGGGGGCTGGTCGGCGACAGCATGGAGCAGACCGCGAAGTACATGATGTACATGGTCAGCACCTATAAGGTGCGCGGCGTGCAGATAGATCCGGTGCGCTTTGAGCGCTACGGCGTGAAGCAGGTGCCGGCGCTGGTGAAGAAGTGCGGCGACCAGTTCGACATCGTGTACGGCAACGTCGCGCTGAATCAGGCGCTGAGCATGATCGAGACGCGCGGCGACTGCCGCAAAAAGCCCTGACCGACCCCGCTGCCCGCTGCGGCGGGCTTTCTTAACCCTTTCCGGAAACTCTTATGAAAAAAGCCACTCGCTCCCTGCTGCAG
The DNA here is from genome assembly GCF_002095575.1 of Pantoea septica. Taxonomy (GTDB): domain Bacteria; phylum Pseudomonadota; class Gammaproteobacteria; order Enterobacterales; family Enterobacteriaceae; genus Pantoea; species Pantoea septica. The sequence goes on from NZ_MLJJ01000016.1 coordinate 29,788, forward strand.
GGGCTGCTGCTGACCTGCCTGTCGGCCAGCGTTCTGGCGGCGTCGATGGACGCTTCCAACCAGGAAGGCATTAACGCCGGCAAATCCGCAGACGGCACGACCAGCGCCGATCCGAACGGTTACTTCGACAACTACAGCTCAGACGCGCCGCAGCGCGGCTACTACAGCGGCCCGACCCAGACGTCATCAAACATTGACGTGAAGGGACAGACGGAGCTGAGCGAGTCCGACCTCGGGCAGACCGCGCGCGAGTCCTACGTAAACAATCCGGCGGACAAGCTCAGCTATGACTCGGACATGATGAAGTACAGCGACGAAATCCGGGAAAACGCCAACGCCATAACCGGCGTGAACGGCAGCCAGTGCGTGGCGCAGGAGCTGAACAAAACCACGTACACCACCCACAGCTGTGAAATGGCGACCCCGCTTACGCAGTCGTGCACGCGTAAGGCCACCATCGTGACGACCGGATCGTATGAGGAATACAGCACGCAGCTGGTTCTTAATGCAGGCAGCTCGACGGGCGTACCGGTCGATAACTACTGGATACGTTACGACTTCACTATTCCTGAAGACGGCACCATCAGCAGCGGCGTCTGGGCATATGAATACCCGCGAGCGCCCTCGTACCACGGGGAGTCGGGAAATCGCCTCTGGTATTACATTCAGGCTTTTGGCACGACGGTTAAGGCCAAGCCAAACCGGAACGGGGACTTCAGCATCGCAACGCAGAAAGTGAGCAAAGGGCAGACGGTGTCTCTGTTTGTGCTGTACGACACTGACGGCAACAAAGGCAGCGGGCGGGACGGGCTGATCAGAACGATTGCTAACGGCACCAACGTGTTTCGCGTGACTTTGCCGATGCAGGCAGTACGCGACACGGTCACAGCGGGCATCGAATGGACCAACAGCTGCCCGGCCGACATGGGCGACGCGGTGAAGATGAGCGAGGTCTGCAGCGACCCGGGCGGCACCCGCTCAGTGACGGTCGGCGGCAAGGCCTACAGCCTCTACAGCGACTGCTGGGGCTACACCACGCAGTGGAACGTGTTCGAAGACGATACCAACACCTGTCAGGCGTACATCGACGATCCGAACTGCAGCGAAGGCACCCGCACCTGCACCCAGAAAATCGGCAACCTCTGCGTCTACAGCAAGCTGACCTACCAGTGTGCGCACACCGTGAAAAGCACCGGCTACGTCTGCGGCTCGGAGTTCTACTGCTCGGACGGCAGCTGCTCGGCGATGCAGGCGGGCCAGAACCAGAACTTTGAAATGGCGGTATCGCAGCTGGCCGCGCTCGCGGCCGCGGGCAAGGACTTCGCGGGTATGGACCCGAACCAGGTGACGGCGTTTACGGGCAAGGCGATGGCCTGCCGCAAAAGCGCGGCGGGCTTCAGCAACTGCTGCAAAAGCGGCGGCTGGGGGCAGAGCGCGGGGCTCGCGCACTGCAACACCGAGGAGAAGGAGATCGGCACCGGGAAGGAGAAAAAGCTGGTCGTGAAGGTCGGCTCCTACTGCTCGAAAAAGGTGCTCGGGGTCTGCCTGCAGCAGAAAGAGGGCTACTGCGTATTTGACAGCAAGCTTGCCCGCATCGTGCAGGAGCAGGGGCGCCGCGACCAGCTGGGCATCAGCTTCGGCTCGGGTGAAAGCCCGGACTGCAGGGGAATAAAGGTTGCCGAGCTGCAGGGCATTAAGTTCGATCGCATCGACTTCAGCGACTTCTACGACGACCTCAACAGCAACATCAAACTGCCCGACCAGGACGCGCTGAACCAGCGCATCACCTCCGACATCCAGAACAGCCTCAAATCAGGAGATTAAGCGTGAGAAAACTCATCAGCCTCGCGCTGCTGCTGGCGGTATCGCCGCTGCACGCGGCAGAGGAAAAAAAGCCGGACGGCTACAACTATGATCCGGCGGTCGGCTGGTACTGGTACAACGAGCCGGTAAAAAAGGACGAAGAAGAGCAGCCGGCGCCGCCGCACGCTGCGCCGCAGGAAACACCCACGCAGAAGATGAAGCGCCTGCAGGCGTTTCGCGACAACTTGATGAACGAGGCGATGCTGCACCCCTCCACCGAGAACATCCGGCGCTACAAAATCGTGCAGGACTGGATGGTCAATCAGGCCAGCATGTTCGCCTCGCGCTGGGAGAAGGTGCTGCTGGACAACCCGGAGCTGGACTACAGCCTGAAGCACCCGTTCTACAACGGCACCGCCAACATCCAGTACACCGAGCAGCGCCAGAAGCAGCAGGCGGCGATCCGCTACGTCAACCAGCGCTATGGCGTGTTCTTCTTCTATCGCGGAAACGAGCCGCTGGATAACCGGCTCGGCGGCGTGGTGAAAGAGTTCAGCGAGCAGTACGGCCTGACCGTGATCCCCGTGACCGTGGACGGACGGGCCAGCCCGGATCTGCCGGACACCCGGCAGAACGCCGGTCAGGCGGAAAAGATGAAGATAGAACACTTCCCGGCCATCTACCTGGTGGAGCCGCGCACGAAGAAATACCAACCGCTGGCCTACGGGTTCATCACCCAGGACGACCTGGCGCGCCGCATGCTCAACATCGTTACCGACTTCCAGCCCGAGGATTAACCCATGATTGCAAAACTTTTTGCCGTACTGCTGATGCTCACGCCGGTGCTGGCCACGGCCAGCACGATTGACGACATTGCCCGCCTGGAGCAGGCGAAAGAGGGGGCAGACGCGTCCGCGTCCGCACAGCCGGATAGCCAGCCAGAGAAAAGCGCCACCTCAGATACGCCCGCTGCACGACCGCAGACGTCGGTGGCAAAGCCGGTCTGGTATCACCTGAGCGACGGTCGCCGCGTGGACGTGGGCCACTGGCAGATCGTGCACTTTGTCCGCTCCGACTGCCCGTACTGCCACCGCTTCAACCCGACCCTGAAGTCGGTGTCCGGGCAGACCGGCATCGGGGTGTTTGTCTATAGCTTCGACGGCAAGGGTGACGCGGTGTTCCCGAAGGTTATGCCCGTGAACAACGGCATCCTGAAGGACTTCTTCGCAGAGCTGCCGCAGGCGACGCCCACTGACTTTATTATCAACACGCAGTCGCTGGTGACGATCCCGCTGTCGCAGGGGGAAATGAGTGAGGAGGCGCTGAAGCAGCGTCTGGACGAGTCTTTTGCACTGGCCGTGCGGCTGGGGGTGCTGTGATGAGTAAGTTTGTGCTGAATGCCGGCATTGCGGCCGGCCTGCTGTTCTCCGCTGCCGCGAACGCGGACGTGCAGAACGACATCAACAAGTTCTTTAACGACATGGGCGGCGGCGGCGGTAACTACACCCAGGCGGCCGCGTGGCAGGGACAGTCGGCGGGCTACCTGACCGGCGGTAACCTCTTTATCCGCACGCCGGTGCGCAACATCCAGCTGATTTCGGTGACGCTCCCGGACATTAAGTCGGGCTGCGGCGGCATCGACGCCTATCTGGGCTCGTTCAGCTTCATCAACAGCGACAGCATCAAAATCATGGGCAAGCAGATCCTGAGCAACGCCGCCGGTTACGCCTTCGACCTCGGGCTCGAAACCATCTGTCCGCAGTGTAAAGCCGTGAAGGACTACCTGCAGAAGCTCGCGGCGGACACCAATAATATGAACATCTCCACCTGCCAGGCCGCGCAGTCTATCGTCGGTGGCCTGTGGCCAAAAACCCAGGCGGCCAGCTCGCAAATCTGTCAGGACCTCGGCACCAAGCACGACGTGTTCTCTGACTGGGCGGCATCCCGTCAGGGCTGCGGCGTGGGCGGGGAGACGAACAGCGTATTCGACAAGGCGACCGAGGAAGAGAAAAAGCGCATCCCGCGCAACCGTAACCTGACGTGGGACACGTTCACGAAGCTCAACCAGTTCTTCAGCAACGATCGCGCGCTGAAGGAGTTCATCATGTCGATGGTCGGCACGGTGATTTATGACGCGAACGGCAACCCGACATTCCTGCAGCCGCGCGGGGGCAGCGAGTCGATGTTCAACACGCTTCTGAACGGCGGGACCGAGAAAATCTACCGCTGTAACGACAACACCACCTGCCTGTCGCCCACAATCGCGGAACTCACGCTCTCGGAAGATGAAGGCATGACCGGCCGGGTACGGGACATGCTCAACGACATCTTCGACAAAAGCCGCACCGACACAGCGCTTAACGATAACGAAAAGGCGCTTATCAGCAGCACTCGCGTGCGCATCCTGCGTTACACCATCGACTCCGCGTCGGTGGGCATGGATCAGAGCGTGGTCAGCAGCCTGGCGGAGTACATCGCAGCCGATATGGTGATGTCCTACATCAACGGCCTGATCGACGTAGCCGCGAGCGGGGCAGCAGGCACGCTCGATACCGAAGAAGAGAACAAGCACTTTCGCGAGAACCTGCGTCAGGTGCGCAACGAGCTGAGCCAGCGCGTCGCGCGCATTCAGGTGCAGCAGAACGGGCTGGCGGAGTATGACCGCAGCCTGTCTGAAACGCGGCAGCAGCTCTCGTCATCCGTTTCCGACAGCGTGCTGTCTAACTATCAGTTCGGGGGGTAAGCATGGCGCTTGATATATGGGTGGTCAGCTCCGGCGGCATGATCACGATGGGCCTAAATGCGGTTGCGGCCGTGATGGAGAACGGCGGCTGGAAAAGCACCGTGTGGGTGGCGGAGATGCTGGGCATCGCCTTCTGCGTGATGACTTACCTGCGCACGCACAACATGACGGCCATGTTCGGGTGGGGGCTGACGTTCGTGCTGGTCACCGCCCTGCTGCTGACGCCAAAAGTCACGGTGGTGGTTAATGACCTGACTGCCCCGGACACCATCGGGCGGGTGGATAACGTGCCGGCGGGACTTGCCCTGCCACTGTATCTGGTCACCGGCGTCGGATACACAATAACGACCACCTACGAAGACTTCTTCCACTTCCCGGACGAGCGTGCCTACACCAAAACCGGCATGCTGTTTGCGAGCAGGCTGATGCAGGACAGCTTCACCATTCAGAGCCGTGACCCGGTGCTGACATATAACATGGGAGAGTTCGCAAAGAACTGCGTGGTGCCGGACATCATGCTGAACCACAAGTACAGCATGCAGGACGTGATGGAGTCAGAAGACGTGCAGGCGCAGATTTTCAGTAACCCGAGTCCGCTGCGCGCCATCTACTGGCGCGACGCTAACGGCACGACGTTCATGGTCTGCCGGGACGCGGCGCCACGACTGAAAACCCTGCTGACGGCAGAGGCTAACAATACAGGCAGCACGTTCATGGCCCACGCGGTCCGCATGCTGCCGGGCAACAACGCGCCGCAGACGGTATACGCCGAGCAGCTGGCAGGGTCCTATGAATACTTCCTTGGCAGCAGCAAGTCGGCGCAGGCGATCATGATGCAGAACATCGCCGTCGCGGGCCTGCGTCGCGGGCTGAACAGCTACGTGAAGGGTATGGGCGACACCGCCTCGATGGTGGACATCGCGTCCGAGCAGTCTCTGATGAAGCTGCGCCTGTCGCACGCGGTCAGCTACACCATTGCGACGGAGGTGCTGCCACAGCTGCACACGGTGCTGCTGCTGTTCTGCATCTGCATCTTCCCGGTGATGGTGCTGGCGCTCTACGTGCGGGAAATTGCCTGGTCCGTCATCAAGAGCTATCTGAACTTTATGGGCAGCCTGATGCTGTGGCCGGTGATGTTCGCCATTTTTAACTTTGCGGTGAACTACAGTACGCAGAGCAGCTTCCACGCCACGGGGCCGACGCTCTCCAACATGAACCGCCTGATGGAAACCAGTACCACCACGGCGGGCATTGCCGGCTGGCTGATGCTGTCCATTCCTTTCCTGGCGTTCCGGCTTTTCACCGGGCTGGGCCAGAGTTTTGCCAGCCTCAGCTCCAGCCTGGGCAGCGCGCTCAGCAGCGCGTCTGCAGCAGACTCCGGCGCGGTGGCGTCGGGTAACATGAGCGTGGGTAACGTGCAGATGGATAATATCAACGGGCACAAAACGGACCTGAACCGCGCATATCGTGAGGGGATGACCACAATGCAGCTGGGTAACGGCGCTATGCGTACCATGACGCAGGACGGACAGACGGTGTATGACGCGTCCGGCGCAACCAGCCGCCTGCCGGTCGATCTGCATCTTGACCGCAATCTGGCGAGCGCGGCGCAGCGATCGGTGCGCGACAGCATGGCGCAGACCGAAATGGCGGCGCAGGGCTACAACCATTCTGTGCAGGAAACCGGCTCGCAGCTCAAGCAGTTCCATGAGCAGTTTGGCAACAGCGATTCGAAAACCCTGTCCGCTTCAACCGGCATGAGCATCACCGATGCCGAGCGCGTGAACAAAATGCAGAACGTGGCGCAGGATTATGCGACCCGCAATCACATCAGCCTGAATGAGGCGTACTCGGAGCTTGAAGATAAATCCCGGAGCGCATCAGTAAATACTGGAGCACGAACACAGGCGGGTATTGATTCAAGTAAATCACTCTGGGGCAAAGCAGGAGAGTGGGTTACAGGTGCTTCGGTCAAAGGGGATGTTCATGGCGGTACAGAATTGACAGGGAGAACTGGTTCAACATCTCAGACTTCTGAGGGCGGACAAAGTGGAAATGATAATTCGCAAACTATCTCCGCTCGCGAGTCGCAGGACTTCAGCCAGGGTATGGATGTGCTGCGTAATTACAGCACGACCTACAATGGACAGCACGTTGATAACAATGCGACCGGCCTGATGAACCAGATCTCTTCTGGCATCACCACCTCTGACAGCAAATATGCGCAGTACACGGCCAGTCAGTCGCATACGCATGAATTGCAGAAAATGGCCTCTGAGACTGAAACGCTCAGCGCAGGCGCACGTGACAACTACACGCAGCAGTTTGTGGAGTGGGCTCAGAAGCGTTCTCCGGGGAATGCCGAAACTATCCTTACTAACACGTCCGATGAAGGCATTCAGAAGCAGCGCGACGGTCTGGTGCAGGAGTTCTTTGCAGAGAAGTTGCAGGGCCGCATTGACGGAGACTATGCGCGCAACTCAGGAAGCACGGGTGAAGGTATGGGCGCACCGGCGAATAGAGCAGGCGCTCAGTTCGGAGGAGCATACGATAGTGCAAATCAGAACATTGATGCAGGTGTAGCCAGAAATAACATACGCACTGGCGTTATCAATGATGTTGAGGAACAGCAGGCTGTAGTTAACAATAAAGCCATCGACGCAAATGCTACTATTGAAAAAGCTAAAGGTGAAACAGATAGCGGTATAGCGTCACGTATGGGAGAGTATACGTCGAGCGCGAATAACTTTGCGGATGATAAGCGGGCTGCTGATAAGCAACAAGACGACTTATTAGTGAACCCTTTTAAGAATCACACCCATAAAGATTACAAAGGGGATGGTAAGGAGTAGTTAATATGATGACATATGCACAAATTGAAAAGGACTCCAAGGAAATAATAGACTTCATAGGTTCGTCTGATAGAGAGGTGCCTAGTTTTTTTGGGATGTTCAGTAAGGTTAAATATCACTTCATTGCATATTGTGTTCTCGGTGTATTAAGTTATTTTTCGCTACCTCAACCAAAGAATGTTGGATTGTGGCTGTTTTTTGTAGCTTTCGGTATCTTCCACTGGCTTGTGATTTTTTCATTCACTGCATCATATGCAAGCCTGTTCAACATGATTAGATCTGACAAGTTAAAAAGTTTAGAGCTAACAAAATTAATATCAGGGAAAGTCAGAGCGTATGGGGTAGTTTGGTTCGTAGCCTTGGTTACATGCGGGCTTGCAGGAGTCCTTACTGAGTGGAGCATACTACCTCTTGTAATCGGTAACTTTGTTGCTACGTTGCTGATCTTCATTGTCTTCAATATGGATATATCACGCTATCAGGTTTCTTCCATTATTGGAGCTGTGAAATCTATAAGAAATAAAGCGTAAAACAACTTATCTAATAAAGTGTTCCCGCCTGATTAAATTCAGGCGGGAGCTTTTGCATCTCTCTCTTAATCTGAATATTTAGAGGAAAAAATGCTAATACACTTAACACCTTCTTTCTTTTTAAATTACTCCAATATCTCTGTTAACTTAATTGATGTCGAAATCCCGGAATTAGGTCTACACCTTCATGCTGAAAGAGATATTACCGTCCGATTCCCGTCACCTAATAAGCGTCTGCATTACGTCTGCCGTAAAAAAGGACGCAAAGCTATTCACGGTATTCTGCTGAATACGGACACTGACGTGACGGACATAACCGTGATAACCCGCTGGGCCGTTCAGGGTGAGGTGTCCGTGCACCGCGTGCATATGCACATTGTCGGCGATGACGATGCAGTAACGGACGTTATTCACTTGTGGAACGGCGTTTTCAACACCCCCTTCCGGGATAAAACCCCGGCTGAGGCCAGAAACTGGATACCGGCATCCTGTCAGCCCCGCCTGACCGTGAACGCTGGCGACAGGCCGTCCGCACGCGAACCGGCTATCTGGCGTCGTGCCGATCCGGCCGGGATTATCCGACAGCAGACCGAATACTATACTGCCGCTACCGTAGAGCCTGAAAGGCTGCTTTCGCCTATGCGTAGCAATAACCGGTTACCGGCACTGGAAGACGCGTTTGACTGCAAAGTACGGGAATATTCGGACACGCTGCGCGTCCTGTATCCCTTCCCGGGCGTAACCGTCTGCCCACTGACGGAGCATGAGGAGCTTATTGAAAACGACCTAAAAGAGATCGGAAAGCTCGATGCGTTTACTTCGATCATTCAGCCCGTTCTGCAGGAAGTTCGCACGGTGTGTCCGGTGTTTTTCACCAACACGACCAACCTGATGAACTACATCCGAAGGTTTTCCACGCGTTTTAGCGCGCTGAGTGACGCTGATCAGCGGTTTGTTGAAGACCAGATTAATCAGCCATTGTTTCAGGTTTCAGTCAGCTGAGACCGCCCGCCGCACAGCCTGACGCGCCCTGCGTCTGGCGGAGGAGGCGGAACATCACGTCAGCCCATCCGGGCACGTTCGCACCGTAAGTAAACCCCGCGCAGCTTTCTGTCTGGCTTTTGCCTGCCCGCAGCCCTGCGCGCCCGTCTCTGTTTCCACATAAAGGACTTTCAATGAGCCTCAACGCCCGCGACTTTACCCAGGGCGGCCAGGTGATGAAATACATGATCGGCATGTTTGTGCAGATCATGAATATCGCCTCCTACTGGGTTGTGCTGTTTTCTGCACTGGTATTTTTCAGCTGGATGCTGCTGCGCCTTACGCTGCAGGAGTTCATTCACGGTAGCGCCTACTGGCTGGTTAAGTGGTTTGTCATGCCGCTGTCGAAATTCTCCGGCGGTAATTCTAAAAGCGGCTGGACCTTTCATTTTGAGCGACCCAACGGCGAAGTGGTGGCGTTTAAACACACTGCTCAGCAGGTGATGAACGATCCGTACTTCGTGCAGATGGGCGAAAGCGTTAAAGACGCCGCATTTTACGGCTGGGGCATTGCCACATTCTGCTTTGTTGCCGCCATTCTCGGCATTACCTGGTTTCTCGGGAGTAAGGGCGCGAAGCAGCGCGAGAGTGAGCTCACCGGCGGCCGCATTCTGGCGACAAGCCCTGCAGTAGTGAACCGCCTGCTCAAAAAAGCCGACGTGATGTCCCCGCTCAGCATTTGCGGTCTGCACATCCTTAAAGACTCCGAAATGCAGAACTTCGGCTTCCACGGCACCGTCGGCTCGGGCAAAAGTACCGCGCTGAACGACCTGCTGCGCCAGCTTCGCGCGCGAGGCGACCGCGTCATTATCTACGACAAAGGGAATAACTTTATCCCAACCTTCTATAGGCAGGATAAGGACAAGATCCTTTGTCCTTTCGATAAACGCTGTCCGTTCTGGGATCTGTGGGAAGAGTGCCAAACGGTGGGCGATTTTGAGAACTTTTCTACCTCATTACTACCTGACAGCAGCGGCAGCAGCGATCCGTTCTGGGTGCTGTCAGCCCGTTCTATGTTTGTGGCTGCCTCCCGCCGGATGGGACGTGATAAAAACCGCAGCATCGGTGAGCTGTTGAAAAAGCTGATGTCCATCAGCCTGGCTGATCTGCGCCAGTATCTTGAGGGCACGGACGCGGCAAATCTGGTGGATGGCAGCATCGAGAAAACCGCGATGACCATCCGCACCATTCTGACCACCTACGTTCGCTCGCTGCGCTACCTGCAAGGGCTGGATGAGCAGGTCCGCCGCCCGTTCAGCATCCGCGACTGGCTGCACACCGAAGACGCGAGCGGCGATAATCCGTGGATTTTCATCTCCAGTGACGGCCAGAACCACAATGCACTGAAGCCACTGTTGAGCGCGTGGCTCTATATGACCATGTCCGGCATTCTGGGCCTGAAAGCCGATCGTAACCGCCGCATCTGGATTTTTCTGGATGAGCTGCCGTCCCTGCACAAGCTGCCCATTCTGCCGGAGTTCTGCGCCGAGGGCCGTAAGTTTGGTGGCTGTACCGTTGTCGGTCTGCAGAACTTCCCGCAGCTGGAAGAAACCTACGGCACCAACGCGGCCAAATCTATCTGGGACCTGCTGAACACCCGCGTCTTTTACCGTGCCCCCAGCGGCTCGATTGCGGACTGGGTACAGAAGGAAATCGGCGAACAGCGTCACAAGAAGTTCAAAGATCAGTACAGCTACGGCATCGACATCATCCGCGACGGCGTGCAGTTCTCCAAAGACGAGGTTAACGAGTTCCTGGTCAGCTATTCCGACGTGCAGAGCCTCAACGACCTCGAGTGCTACATCACCCTGCCGGGCGAGTGGCCGGTGGTGCGCATGAAGCTGCCCTGGAAACCCTACCGCGAAATTGCTGAAGGGCGTATTCCACGCGACGTCGAGGACGTGTTTGACCCGGACATCGAGGCAACGCTTGCGGGCGAAACCGCCGACAACAAGGCCAGCCAGATTGTCGGGCGGCTGTTCGGTGACGCAGCTGTAGCGGCTGCAAAACCTGAAGACGAACAGAGCGCGGGCAACACCGGAGCCGCTGCAGGTACGCAGAGCGCAACGGCTCCCGCTGAAAACGCTACGGCGTCGTCTCCAGCGGCTCAGGCGGCAGCTGCCGAAGCAGGCGGGCGCGTAGTGGCGCTGCCGCCTCCTGTAGCGGAAGCATCCCCATCCCCAGAAACCACAGTGCCTGCGCCGGCCGCACAGCAGGAGGCAGAGCAGCGCCTGCAGGTTATGGACGTGGTTAAACATAACGGCACGGATTTTGGTCTGGACCGTAACTGAGGTGAATCATGCTGTCAGTCTCTGCAGTCAAAAGCGCCGGTAAGGCCGGCGCCTACTACACCAACGAAGACAACTATTACTTCCTCGGCGAGCAGTCCACGGAGTGGTACGGCACGGGCGCGGAAAATCTGGGCCTTGAGGGCCCGGTTAACCGGGACACCTTCGTCGCGGTGCTGGAAGGCCAGCTACCGGACGGCACCGACATGCGCCGCATGGAGGGTGGAGTCAATAAACACCGTCCGGGCTACGACCTGACATTTTCCGCACCCAAGAGCGCCTCGGTGCTTGCGCTCGTGACCGGCGACACCTTTCTCGTGGATGCACACAAGGAGGCGGTGCGCCGCACGCTGGACGAAGTTGAGAAACTCGCCACCACGCGCACCATGACCGACGGCATTACCGAGATGGAGAAAACCGGCAACCTGGTGATCGCGACCTTCATGCACGACACCAGCCGCAACCTTGAACCTCAGATGCACACGCATGCGGTTGTGGCCAACGCCACGCTCTCGCAAAACGGCTGGAAAACCCTTTCCACCGACATCAGCGGAAAGCAGGGCTTTACCGACGTGGTCTGGAACGAGCAGGTGAGCATCGGGGCGCTCTACCGTGGCCACTACCGGTCCATCATTGAGCCTGCGGGCTACCAGACCGAGGACACCGGGCCGCGCGGGGAGTGGGACATCACCGGCGTGCCGGTGAAGCCGTTTTCTTCGCGCCGCCAGGACATTCTCGATCTGGTCGGCGAAAACGCGACGGCGAAGCAGAAAAGCATGGCCGCCCTCGATTCCCGCCAGGCCAAGCACTTTGAAGACCCGGAGACGCTGCGCGAGCACTGGCAGTCGGTGCTTGAGGATACCGGCTTTGATGTTGAGACGTTCAGGGAGGAGCTGGCGGAGCGCCAGCAGCAGCGTGAAGCCGAAAGCGCCGGGCAGGAAGAGAAAGCCGCCACGCCTTCGGTGCTCGACGGCGCTGTGCGGGAGGCCATCGAGAGGCTGTCGTCGAAAAGCGTGCGCGTGACTTATGACGACGTGATGACCAGCGTGCTCAATCATGTACCCGTCAGGGAGGGCGTTTACGGGCAGGCGCGTAAGGCCATTGACAGCGCCATCGGTCACGGCCAGCTTATCGCCGTGGATAAAAACCAGACGCTGTTCACCACAGCCGCCCACGTTCGCGACGAGGCGCGCCTGTCGCAGCTGGCCGCCGGGCTGGCGGAAAAGCGCGGCGGGCTCACAGCGCCGGCGGGCGAGCGCGGCGTGCTGGCGCAGGTGGCCGACGCCGATCGCGCGGTGTCGCTGATTGACGTGCGCGGCGGCACGCAGTTCATCAGCGACCTCAACAACAGCATCATGGCAATGGCCAGCGAGAACAGGCGTCCGCTGGTCGTGGTGGCCGCCGACGGCGCCGCGCGCAAGCGCCAGCTGGCGACCTTCGGCGACAAGCCCGGCGTACAGCTTATGACGGCGGAGGAGATGAAAAGCGCTGAGCTGCCGGCGCGCCCGCTGGTGCTGGTTGCGGAGGCCGAGCGCTTTAACACCTCCGGGCTGCACGACGTGCTGAAGACGGCGGCGCAGCACGATGGCGCCACGCTGGTGACCGATACTCATGCCCGACGCACGGCAGGCTTTGCGTCGGAAGTGCTGAGCGCGGCGGGCGTGAAACAGTTCACCGCTTCACCGAAGACCGAAAACGTACGCGTGACGATGGTGCAGAAGGACACGGTGGAGGACCGGCTCAGTGTGGCGGCGCGCTACTACGCGCAGGAAAAAGCGCAGGGCCGGCAGGTGTCGCTGCAGGCGGGCAACGCGCGCACGCGCGACCAGCTCACGATCCGGACCCGGGAAATCCTCGCCGACGAGGGGCAGCTCGGCCGGGTGCTGGGCGAAGCCACGGTGCGGGTGCCGGTGTGGCTGGACGCCAGCAACCGCAACGACCGCAGCGTCTACCGCGCGGGCATGGTGCTGGAGCATCACGAGGGGCAGGGCCAGAAGTCGGTGTTCACCATCGCCGGCGTCAGCGAGCGGCATAACCTGCTGACCCTGAAAGACGAAAAGGGGCAGACGCAGGGCGTGAGCATCAGCAGCATCGACAGCCACTACCGGCTTTACCGGGAGAAAAAGCTGGAGCTGCGCGAGGGCGAGCAGCTGCGCGCCACGGCCGATCTCGGCAGCCGGGCCGGCAGCGGGGAGCGGCTGACCGTCACCGGCGTGAAGGAGGGGCGCTGGCTGTTTAAGGACACCATCACGATGGAAAACGCAAAGGGCGAGCGCGTCAGGCTCGACCGCAACGCGCCGCTCTACGCGGACTACGCCTACGCCGAGTCTTTTGGCGCCACGCGTCGCACGGAGGGGCGCGTGGTGGCGGTGCTGGCGGGCAAGGAGGTGAACGACGCGACCGTAAACATGCTGCGCCGCAGCGGCTCGGACGTGATTGCATTCACCCCGCTGGACGAGGCCACCATCGGCCGCCGCCTGGAGGAAAACCGCCCGGTGGTCAGCGTGACGCAGGGCATCAAATCGCTCGCCGGGGAAAGCGAGCTGACGGACGCCCTGCGGGAGCTGGAGTCCCGGAAGATGTCGCAGCCGGAGCGCGCGATGCGGCTGGCCATCGAGAAAGCCACCGGCACCGACGTGACGTTCACGGGCGTCCGGGCGCTGGCCGGGGTGATTAACACCGACCGCAGCATCACGCCCGAGCGCGCGCAGGAGGAGCTGTCACGCCTGGTGCAGCGCGGGGAGATTTTTGAACTCAGCGGGGAGCAGGGCGCGGCCGGGAAGTACATCTCCCGCGAGAACTTTGAGAATGAGGTGTCCATCCTGCGCCACGTTGCCGAAGGAAAAAACAGCGTAAAACCCCTGCTGGCCGGCGGCCTGAGTGAGGAGAAAGCCGCCGGGCTCACGGACGGCCAGCGCGAGGCGGGCAACCTCATTCTGACTACCCGCGATCGCTTTACCGCCATTCAGGGGTATGCGGGGGTGGGGAAAACCACGCAGTTCCGCACCGTGGCAGCCGCACTCGCCACCGCAGACAACGCCCCGGACATTCGCGGGCTGGCACCCACGCACCGCGCCGTCAGCGAGCTGTCTGACGCGGGTATCCCGGCGCAGACCATCGCCAGTTTTCTGAGCGAAAGCAGCCAGTGGCAGGCCGCCGGACAGGCGCGCGACTTCCGCAACACCGTGTTCGTTATCGATGAGTCCTCCATGAACGGCAACGCCCAGCTCGCCTCTCTGATGGACGTGATTGCCGAAGGCGGCGGCCGTGCAGTGCTGAGCGGTGACCAGGACCAGCTGAAGTCCCTGGAGTCCGGCGCGCCGTTTGCGCTGGCCCTTGAGCGCAGCGCCGCAGACGTGGCGGTGATGAAGGAAATTGTGCGTCAGATCCCCGCGCTGAAGCCCGCCGTGGAGGCGGTTATTGCCGGCAACGTGCGTGAGGCGGTCCGCATCACGGCAGATACCAGCCCGCAGAGCGTGCCGCGCCAGCCGGACGCGTACGTGCCTGAAAGCAGCGCGATGGACGGCAAGACGATGGCTGTGGCTGACGAGACGAGCGGGCCGGGCCAGGCCCCGGCAGACAAAGAGGGTCCGGACCTGATCGGTATGATTGCAGACGACTACAGCGGGCGGACGCCGGAGGCGCGCGACAATACGCTCATCGTGGCGGAACTCAACGCCGACCGCGAGGCCATAAACAGCGCGGTGCACAACCGGCTGCAGGCACAGGGGGCGCTGGGTGACGGCGTCACGGTGCCGCTGCTGGTACGCGTCAACAACAGCAATGCCGATCTGGGCCGGCAAAAGTTCTGGGAGGCGCAGGAGGGCAACGTTGTGCGCCGGGGCGAGCAGTATTTCAGGGTAGAGGAAACGGATAAGGAAAGCGGCGTGGTGCGCATGGCGGGGCTTGATGGCGCGCCGGACCGCTGGATCAGACCCGCAGAGCTGCGCAAGGAGGATGTTGCCGTGTTTAAAGAGGTTGAGCGGGAAATCAGCACCGGTGAGAAAGTTCGCCTGACGGCAACGGACCGCGACCGCAACGTGCGCGCCAGCGACATGGCCGTGGTGTCAGGCATTACGGAGGAGGGAAAAATTCTCATCGATACCGGCGACCGGCAACTGTCATTCGATCCTGCCGCGCGCTACGCCGACCGCCACATGGACTACGGCTACGCCGTCACCACCTACAGTTCGCAGGGCGCGTCCGTGAAGTACCTTATCGGCCTGTTTGGTGAAGAGGGCGCCAGAGGCCGCATGGCGGCGCTGGACAGCACATACGTAGAGCTCTCAAGGGCAAAGGAGCACGTTCAGACCTACTTCGACAATCTTTCTGGCTGGGCAGCGAAGGTGGAGAGTAAAAGCGGGCGGCGCCAGACGGTGCACGACGTGCTGATGCGGGCAGAAGACGTGCGGGCAGATCGGGAGATACAGGCGTGGGACAAAAGCCTGCCGGTATCAGGCACGCGCCTGGCGGACCGGGTGGATCAGGACCTGACGGTGGACGCACGCTTTATGGCCGGGAAAACGCCGGAAATGTTGTGGCCGGTTATCAACGAGCACGGCCGGCAGCGCGGAAACTGGCACGTTCCGGTATCCCCCTCCACCGGGGAAGTAGACTTTTCAGCCGCCCACTATGAAGGGGCAGCGGACGGCAGTCGCATCGTGCTGCAGCGCGGGGAAAAGCACGGAAAGGTGCTGGAAGCCGCGGATGTCGCGCAGGCGCTGCAGCTGATGAAGGACAACCCGGAAAGCCCTGTCGTGCTCTCTGCTGACCACAGTGAACGTCCGGATGCCAGAGGCGCGTCGGCAGCAGCGACGTCGGGTGGGGAGGAGCTGGACCGCCGCGAAGCCGAGGCGCTGGAGAAAGCCGTTAAGGCCGCGCTGGGGCAGGAGGAGAAAGAGCCGGAGCCTGTTGCGCCTGAAGAGGCGCGGAGCGCACCGGACGACAGAGAAAGCGAGCGCGAGGCAGCGCTGGCAGCAGCGCTGGAAGAGCTGCAGGAAGAGGAGGCTTTTGATTACCGCGACTACGACCTGTCGCCGGAGCGTGAGGACCGAACCGCAATGATGAACGATGAAGTTAACGTGATGCGCCACGAGCGCAGCGAACCTGAGCCGGAGTTTGGCCATAAACCTCAAAAGACGCTGGAGTAGACCCTATGACAATACTGCTTATTGCGGCCACCGTGGCCGTTTCCCTGATGATGCTGATGGCCTGGCTGCCTGAGTTAAGGGCAGAAGGCGCGCTGCTTCGCCGCTGGAGTAAGGGAGGCGGCGAGCCCCGCTGCAGTGAGGCCATACAGAACGTGGTTGACGGCTTCATTAAGGATTTTTCAGCCACGCACCGCCTGGCGGAAGCCGAAACGGCGCGCATCCGGGAGATGAAGGCCCGTCCGGGCATGATGCCGGTGACCCTGCTGCTGCATCCGCAGCTGGTGCGGCGGGAAAAAGGACGCTTTACGCGCGGGCGAAACCTGACGTCCGTGTTTGTGGCCACGGGCGTGAGCGCCCTTATCATGCCGCCGCTCGCCGGCATGGCCATGCACAACATGAGCCTGTGGCTGCTGCCCTTTCTGAACACGGCGGTGTTTTTTGCCGGCCTGCAGCTGCTGCGCTACGCATATTCTGACATGGGCCTGCTGAACGTGCTGGTGACGGGTAAGCCTGACTGAAAAAACGGCCTGCCGCCCTGCGGTTGGCCGGTCCCTCGCGTCCAGGATTGAAAATCCCGCACGCTCACGACCCCCGGAGAACCCCATGAAGGTCATTATTTTGCCACTGCTGTTAAGCAGTCTGGTGCTGCTGCCAGATGCAGTTCACGCCGTGGACGCGCCTGGCGTCAGCGTCGGCTTCTCCCCGGAAGGCAGCGCAGTAGCGCTGGTGCTCGATGTCATTGATCGCGCACAGACGGAAATCCGGCTCGCCGGCTACAGCTTTACATCACCTGAAGTGGCCTCTGCCCTTATAAGAGCTAAAGCGCGCGGCGTGAATGTGCGCGTGGTGCTCGATGAAAAGGCGAACCAGAACCGTATAAGCCAGTCGGCCATTAACCTGCTCGCAGCGCGCGACATCCCGGTTCGTCTTAACGGGCAGTACGCCGCCCTGCATGACAAGTTTATCGTCGCTGACGGACGAATGGTTGAAACCGGCAGTTTTAACTACACCCGCTCAGGTGCCCGGCACAACAGCGAAAACGCGCTGGTCATCGGAGATATGCCGGCGCTTGCTGATCGCTACCTCCGGCACTGGCAGTCCCGCTGGGATGCAGGTACAGCGTACAGGCTGTCTTACTGACCCACCGTGTTAACCGTCCGTAACGCCGGATCAGCCCGTTCGCCAGCGGCTGTGAGGTATCACAATTAAGGCATATTACTGATTTGGCTTATGCTATGCTGCGGAAAGTCTTATTTTGCAGCAGGGTACGAGCATGAGCCCCCGTGATTCAGTAACATCAGCTCCCGAAAAGAAACGCACCCGTAACAGAGAGCAGCCAACTCCTGATAAGGAACGCGCGCGCGCCTATAAGGCACGAAAGCGTGAAACGCACAGAGCCATCAGTCTCTTTATCCATACAGAGATGAAAGAGGCGCTGGTTAAGCTTTGTGAGTTAAAGGGAATATCGCAGGCTGAGTTGCTTGAAAAGCTGATTGAGGCGGAAGCACGAAGTAATGGAGTGCTGTGACTGGTCACGTTATTGCCGAAAGCGTTTCTGAGTGATAGATTACGGACAGTTAAGAATTGATGGCTGGCCACGCCGGAAAGCGGCAGGGATCTGAGGCGGCAGGACCAAATCAGAAAAGAAAAACCCCGAAAATCCCTTCAGTTTGGCGACGGATGAGGATTAACGGGGCCCAACACTATACTGCACAGGATTATTGCCCTGTGCGGGGAGTATAGATTCATGCCCGGAAAAAGACAATCCGTACTGTGCATACTCTGCCTGCGCAATATAAGCGCCGGGCGGTATGCATAAGCAGACACCTCTCAATTCATTCTCCCGACCTGACAATCGCCACCGTGGCGATCATTCCACTGCCTGCAAATGCTCTAATCCGGAATGGTTCGCGCCGAAGGGCTATCGCCGCCTGCCGGGTCAGATGGGCCACGCCATGAGCCGCCTTGTAAATAAGGACAAGCGCACAGGGAAAATGACGCTGCGTCAGCGCATATCCCGCCATCCCTACTTTGTGCAGCTGCGCGACGTCGCAGGGCGCAAACGTGACTTTCGTCCCGAAAAACAGGCGCTGTATGACGCCATGTGGCCGCTGTGTGTCCAGCGTGCGGATCTTGCCACCTCTGTTGTCACCTTTAACGGCAGCAAGCTGGCCGATGAACTGAGCCCGAAAGACGAAAATGGCAACGTCATTCCGGAAACGCGCGTAGAACCCAGCCGGTTGTCTCGCCTGTTTGAAGAGTGGGAGCGTTACGGCCTGATAGAGCGACCGGACCTTGAAATGGACCCCGTAACCGGTTACTGCATGCCGCGTCATATCGTATTGACCGACCAGTTCTGGCAGCTGTGCGGCATCGATATGGACAAATTTCTGGCTGAGCGCAACGAACGTCTTGCTGCAGAAGCCGACGGCATCATCGAACCGGGCACGCACGCCTCAGTTCGCGCCGCGCGCCGGCGCTGGTATGAAAATATGCGCATGGCCACGCTGATCAGTCGTCGTGATAAAGCATCCAGGCAGAAGCGCCGTAAACGGCTGAGTAAACTGCCGCTTGATGACAGGCGTAACGCGATGGCCAGGCTGCTGCGCACGCGTCCAGTCCACGAGTGGAAAACGCTTCCCCCGGAAGATTTTGATCGCCTGGTCTGGAAATGTCTGCGCCAGCTGGAGCTGGGGCTCGACTATGAGCCCATGCTGCCTGAAGTACCTGATATAGTTCACTGACATACCCGCCCAATTTTAACCGCCTTGACTGGCGGTGAAGTCGTTTGTGCCGGGCACTGAACGCCCTCTTTTGCGCTGGTATTTCTCCTGGCAATCAGTGAATCGTGGCCGCAAAATCACTGCGGCCTTTTTTACCCACAGTTACCCGCAATCAACATCAGAAAATTACCTGCAATTACAGTCAGCACTACGCGCAATACAGTCCTGACTTACGTCAGAAAGAATAATCAAAATAATAAATAAGGTTTTCATGCAGACATCTGGCGAAGATAAATTAAATGATTTCGCTTGCAGCGGCCGCAGGCGTCCGCGCCGCTCAGAACCTGAAGTAGCTCCCGCCGACAGGCGGCGGGCAATACATATTAGTTACATCATTCATTAATACTCTCATTTAACCCCCACCCGAGCCGAACCTGAAACCCCGTGCCCCTCTCCGGCAAAATCCCGGAGCCGTACCTGAAGCCCGGTTGCCCCACTGACCAGATCCCGCCGCCCTGCCCAAAGGGCCGGTACTTCAAAGTAGCTCCCGTCGAAAACGACGGGCATTGCCCGTCATCATAAGAAGCTAATTAAATAACATCACGATCGCAGTGCGCATTTCAGCATCGAGGGGCTCCCACCTGAAAAGCGCCGCCGCCCCGGCCAGAGGCCGGGATGGAGTCGCTTTTATAGATGGATGATGTAACTAGGAATTGAAGCCGCTGTGAGTACTGTCGCTTCAGCACCGGAGAACACGCCCGTAAGCGGCCCTGACGGCCCGCTAACGCGGAGATACGCCCCGACTGCGGCTACGCCTTGTCGTGACCACTCCGACGGCGCACAGGGGCTTTACATCGCGTTTAGCAGGTTTGGCTTAGCAGGGCAAGGGATGGGTTTGGTGAAACCTATCAAAACGGAACCGGCTTCGCCGGGCTACCAGCGCCGTCCAGCTCTTGTGCAATATGCAACTGCTTCTGGCGCCTTCATGCCGCTTCGCGGCATTTAAGGGCTGGCTACGCACTGCTCGCCAGCCTGTATGTGCTTCTCAAGCCAATATCCGCTTTGTGCCAAAAGCGGACGTTTACTTTTGATTAAGACGCTTTTTTGAGCGGAGTTTTTAGAGATCAATGAGAATGGCTCCCTGCAAGGTGGCCCGGTGTGATCACTGGCGACACATATTCCGGCTCTTCAGTCTGCTCCAGCTCACGCAGAATGCCGCAGTCGCGAGTCGCCCGATTTGCGTTGCAGTGACTCCGAAGCTCATTCAACTGGTTTTCCAGCATATTCAGCTCGCAAATCCGGGCCTGAACATGATGAAGATGCTCATCTATCAGAGCGTTCACCGTTCCGCAGTCTGCATCTGGCTGACTGCGCGCCTGCAGCAATACCCGGATTTCACCATGCGTCATATCAAGCGCCCGGCAGCGACGGATAAACATCAGTCGCTCCAGATGCGTGCTGTCATAATGCCGGTAGTTGTTTGTCTGGTCGCGTATTGCAGGCTGTAATAATCCTTCCCGTTCGTAATAACGTACGGTTTCAACCTGGCACCCTGCCTGCCGTGCGAGTTCGCCAATTTTCATATTTCACCTCACTCATGCTTGACCCTGTAGTTGCTTCAGGGTCTTTAATGCCACTATAAGCGATGAACAGGATAAAAACATGAGTGACTGCTGCAGTAACAGTAAATGCGGAACGACCGCATCCGGTAAAAACTCGCCTGTAAAAGATATGGACGTCGTAAATTCCGATATTCCGGCGAAGGAAGGCAGGCCAGAACACGACGCTGCCACTGAATGTTGCAGCGGTACTGGCTGTTGCGCGTCAGAAGCGATAAACCCTTCAGCCAGAGATGCTGCCGGGAATGATATTCAGACACGCCTGCGCATTATGCAGATGGACTGTCCTACAGAGGAGACCCTGATCCGTAAGAAACTAGGGCCTCTGTCTGCTGTAAAACATCTGGAATTTAACCTTATGCAGCGGACGCTTACTGTTACTCACGCGGCCCGTGCTCTTGAACCGGTACTTGAGGCTGTACGCTCGCTGGGATTTGATCCGCAACTGACGGGCGAAAAATCCGCTGGTCAGAAGAGCTCTTGTTCAGGCAGTCAGCCATCAGGCACGACCGCTTCCTGCTGTACTCCGTCCCCGGTCACTTTTAGTGAGCTGCAGACGCAGCAGACTACTGCTGAAGGGGTGCGTACCAGTATCCGGATTATGCAGATGGACTGTCCCGTGGAAGAAGGCCTGATCCGTAAAAAACTGGACGGCATGCCTGAGGTCAAAGAGCTTGACTTTAATCTGATGCAACGTGTGCTGACGGTAGTCCATACTCCTGATGCGCTGGATCCGGTTCTGGTGGCCATTCGCTCACTGGGCTTTGAACCTGAACTTCCTGACAGCAGTGGCCAGCATGCAGTAAAGGAAGAAAAGAAAAAATCCTGGTGGCCGCTGGCGCTGGCTGGCGCAGCGGCGATAGCCGCTGAGGCCATGCACTGGGTCGGCATGCCTGAGTGGGTCGAGGCTGCGCTGGCTCTGATTGCCGTGTCAGCCTGCGGCCTGACTACCTACAAGAAAGGCTGGATAGCACTGCGTAACGGCAATCTGAACATCAATGCTCTGATGAGTATTGCTGTGACCGGTGCGCTGGCGCTCGGGCAGTGGCCGGAAGCCGCTATGGTGATGGTGCTGTTCACGATAGCAGAGCTGATTGAGGCAAAGTCTCTTGATCGCGCCCGTAATGCTATAGGCTCCCTGATGAAGCTGACGCCAGATACGGCTACGGTTCAGCAGCAGGACGGTTCCTGGAAAGAAACTGATGCAAAATCTGTTTCTCTGGACAGCGTGGTCAGGGTCAGGCCCGGCGAGCGTATTGCGCTGGATGGCATTGTAACCCGGGGCCGCACCGCCATTAATCAGGCACCCATTACCGGAGAAAGTCTGCCGGTAGATAAAGGTGAAGGCGATCCTGTATTTGCCGGCACGGTTAACGGCTCGGGCGGCTTTGAATATCGGGTGACGGCTGCTGCCGGGAACACCACGCTGGCGCGAATCATTCATG
This sequence comes from Pantoea septica, assembly GCF_002095575.1. Taxonomy (GTDB): domain Bacteria; phylum Pseudomonadota; class Gammaproteobacteria; order Enterobacterales; family Enterobacteriaceae; genus Pantoea; species Pantoea septica. Next base: position 51,982 of record NZ_MLJJ01000016.1, read on the forward strand.
CCGTAGAGGAAGCTCAGGGAGCAAAAGCCCCCACACAACGCTTTGTCGACCGCTTTTCACGTATCTATACGCCCGTCGTATTTATCATTGCGGTTGCGGTTGCGGTTCTTCCGCCTTTGACTGGCGGAGGAAGCTGGCAGGAATGGATTTATAAGGCGCTGGTCATGCTGGTTATTGCCTGTCCGTGCGCGCTCGTGATTTCCACACCGGTGACTATTGTCAGCGGTCTGACGTCTGCAGCTCGCAGAGGGATCCTGATTAAAGGCGGTGTTTACCTGGAGGAAGGCCGCCGGCTTAAATGGCTGGCGCTCGACAAGACCGGTACGCTTACTCACGGGAAGCCGGTACAGACAGATGTGGTGATTTATGCCGGTGTCACGGAAAGCGAAGGGCGTGCGCTGGCTGCCAGCCTGGCGGGTTATTCCGATCACCCGGTATCGCAGGCCGTGGCGGCGGCGGCAAAAGGTACACAACGTTATACCGTGGACAGTTTTGAAGCTCTGGCCGGGCGCGGCGTCCGAGGAGTGATCAACGGAAAAACTTACAACCTTGGAAACCTGAGGCTGACGGAAGAAACGTTAGCCTGCCCGCCCGCTGTAAAAGAGGCACTTGCCCGGCTGGAAACACAGGGGAAAACCGTTGTCTTACTCAGTGATAAAATGCAGGTGCTCGGGCTGTTTGCTGTGGCTGATACGGTTAAAGAAAGCAGCCGGGAGGCGATAAAAGCGCTGCACAGCCTCGGCGTCAGTACGGTCATGCTTACGGGAGACAATGCGCACACCGCCAGCGCGATCGCCAGTCAGGTCGGTATAGATGAAGCCCGGGGCGACCAGCTGCCGGAAGACAAACTCCGCGCTGTAGAGTCGTTTGCTGCTCAGGGCACTACGGGCATGGTCGGAGATGGCATCAATGATGCCCCGGCGCTGGCCCGTGCGGATATTGGCTTCGCTATGGGCGCAATGGGAACCGATACTGCAATTGAAACCGCCGACGTGGCGCTGATGGATGATGACCTGCGGAAAATACCTGCCTTTGTCCGGCTATCCCGACAGACCTACAACGTTCTGGTTCAGAATATTGTCATGGCAATTGGAATAAAGGCAGTATTCCTGGCTCTGACAATCGCAGGCATGGGCACAATGTGGATGGCCGTGTTTGCGGACGTGGGCGCAAGCCTGCTTGTTGTGGCAAACGGCCTGCGTTTATTGCGTAAATAGCTGCTTAATGTGTTGCCCGTCGGATGACGGGCAATGTTCTCTTTTCACTCATAGTGAACGCTGTCCTGCGCATGCATCCGTGTTATGCCAGAAACAGACGTTCAGCTTTAACAATTACTCAAATAAAAAGATTTTGCCCGTTTGACTCCATAAATATATTTCCATTATTCTGGAAATACAGTTATGGAGGAAGTATGGATTTAAATACTGCAGCAAATGCACTCCGTGAATTAGGACACCCGACGCGCCTGGGCATTTATCGGGAACTGGTTAAGGCGGGCCATAATGGCCTGCCGGTCGGCGAACTGCAGAAGCGCCTCGGCATTCCGGCCTCCACGCTCAGCCATCATCTTTCTGCGCTGATATCCGCCGGCCTGATCAACCAGGAAAGGCAGAGCCGTACTCTGTTCTGCAGACCGTGTTATGCGCAGCTTGAGCAGCTGATGGCCTTTTTGACAGAAGAATGCTGCGCAGGCGGCAGCTGCGGCCTGTCACCCGCGACGACTCACGAAGAGACCTCATTGTGAACAACATCAACAATACCCTGAAAAACATTGACCCCGCGCTTCTGGACATGCCGCTGACGGAAGAGAAACTGCATGCCACAGAAGTGGCGCACCCGCCTCGCATTCTGATGCTCTACGGCTCGCTGCGAGAACGCTCTTACAGCCGGCTGGCGACGGAGGAAGCCGCCCGGCTCCTGACGGCGATGGGCGCAGAGGTTAAAATTTTTAACCCGTCCGGCCTGCCGCTGCCTGACGATGCCCCGGAGACGCACCCAAAAGTTGTCGAGCTGCGTGAGCTGGTTCTCTGGTCAGAAGGTATGGTCTGGTGCTCGCCTGAGCGTCACGGCGCCATGACCGGCATCATGAAGGCGCAGATTGACTGGATACCCCTGACGTCCGGCGCGGTTCGCCCGTCGCAGGGAAAAACTCTCGCCGTCATGCAGGTGAGCGGCGGCTCGCAGTCGTTTAATGCCGTCAACCAGATGCGCATCCTCGGCCGCTGGATGCGCATGATTACCATCCCGAACCAGTCATCCGTAGCAAAAGCCTGGGCCGAGTTTGAGGAGGACGGCCGCATGAAGCCTTCCCCGTATTACGACCGCATCGTTGACGTGATGGAGGAGCTGATGAAATTCACCCTCCTGACGCGCGGCCGGAGTGAATATCTGACCGATCGCTACAGCGAAAGGAAAGAAAGCGCCGCGCAGCTTTCAGAGCGGGTCAACCAGCGCAGCATATGAAAAAAGCCGGCATTTTGCCGGCTTTTGTTTTTGTATGTCCCGTCCAGTCAGGCGCATGCTCAGGGGTCAGCGGCTGATACGGTTTCCGTGCTCATCAATAACCTGCTCGCCATCTTCTTTTGTAAAAGGCCCCTGCTGCGGATCTGGCAGAATGTCCAGAACCGCTTCAGACGGACGACAGAGCTTTGTGCCGAGAGGCGTCACAACTACCGGACGGTTAATGAGGATGGGGTGAGCCAGCATGGCATCCAGCAGTTCTTCATCGCTGAACCGGTCCTCTGCCAGACCCAGCTGCTCATAGGGCTCTGTATTTTTGCGCAGCAACGCGCGCACGCTAATCCCCATATCCGCAATCAGTTTTTGCAGCTCGTCGCGCGTCGGCGGCGTCTCCAGATACATAATCACTGAAGGCTCCACGCCACTGTTGCGGATAAGCGCCAGGGTATTACGGGACGTCCCGCAAGCCGGGTTGTGATAAATGGTGATATCAGTCATAAACGGTACTCCGTTACGGTGCTGCGCAGACGCAGCCCCGGGGTTAAGGTTAAACAGACAGGCGCAGGACCAGCGCCGCCAGCGTCACAAAAAGCACCGGCAGGGTCATTACGATGCCCACGCGAAAGTAATAGCCCCAGCTGATGGTGATGTTTTTCTGCGCCAGAACGTGCAGCCACAGCAGGGTTGCCAGGCTGCCGATTGGGGTGATTTTCGGACCGAGATCGCAGCCGATGATGTTGGCGTAAACCATCGCCTCCTTTACCACTCCCTGAGCGGTACTGCCGTCAATGGAAAGCGCGCCAACCAGTACGGTAGGCATGTTGTTCATGACCGATGACAGGAAGGCCGTCAGAAAACCGGTGCCCAGCGTGGCACCCCAGACGCCGTGCTCCGCAAAGCGGTTCAGGATGGCAGAGAGATAATCCGTAAGTCCGGCGTTGCGCAGGCCATACACAACGAGATACATGCCCAGCGAGAAGATGACTATCTGCCAGGGCGCGCCCTTCAGCACCTTCCGGGTATCAATAGCGTGTCCTTTCCGCGCAACCAGCCAGAGAATAAATGCGGCTACCGCCGCGACCAGACTGACCGGCACGCCCAGCGGCTCCAGACCAAAAAAGCCGGCCAGAAGCAGGAGCAGCACCAGCCACCCGGTTTTAAAAGTGCGCATGTCACGGATAGCTTCCCGTGGCGTTTTCAGCTTAACCAGGTCATAGGTTGCCGGAATGTCTTTGCGAAAAAACAGATGCAGCATCACAAGCGTGGCCGCCACGGAGGCAATATTCACCGGCACCATGACTGACGCATACTCACTGAAGCCCAGCTTAAAGAAATCCGCCGTCACGATGTTGACCAGGTTCGACACGATGAGCGGCAGGCTGGACGTGTCCGCGATAAAGCCAGCCGCCATCACAAATGCCAGCGTGGCCCCGGGGCTGAAGCCCAGCGCCAGCAGCATGGCGATAACAATGGGCGTCAGGATAAGTGCCGCGCCGTCATTAGCGAACAGCGCCGCCACCGCCGCACCCAGCAGAACAATATACGTGAACAGCAGCCTGCCCCTGCCGCCTCCCCAGCGGGAAACGTGCAGTGCCGCCCACTCAAAAAATCCTGACTCATCTAACAGCAGGCTGATGATGATGACCGCAATAAACGTGGCCGTGGCGTTCCAGACAATCTGCCAGACGGCCGGAATATCCCCGATATGCACTACGCCGGTCAGCAGCGCCAGCGCAGCCCCGATAAGGGCACTCCAGCCAATACTGAGCCCTTTCGGCTGCCAGATAACCAGCACCAGCGTCAAAATAAAAATTGCACCCGCCAGAAACATATACCCTCCTTCAAAACTGCGCCTGTCAGAACTGGCACAACGACCCAATGAATACATATACGTAAAAGCATATATGTATGGTCAAATTTTTAAATGCAGACAGGTTTACCGTTAGTCATTGCGTTGTCCCGCTCAGCCTGCTGGCTGAGGTGCAGAATGTCATCCCGCTGACACAGATAAGCCTGTTCAATGACGGCTGCCGCCCAGGCAGGCATGTGAGGTGACAGCCGGTAATGAATCCATTTGCCATCACGCCGGTCGATAAGCAGGCCGCTGTCTCTGAGCAACGCAAGATGACGGGAAATTTTTGGCTGGGCTTCCCTGAGAATGGATGTGAGTTCACAGACGCAAAGCTCCCCCTTTTCCCGCAGTAGCAGCACCAGACTGAGTCGGGTTTCATCAGACAACGCTTTGAAAAGCTGAAGGGGGTTTAGGTGAACCATGACAACTCCTGTGTATGAAGCAACAGGTAGTATCGCTACGTACAGACTGGCGATCAACTATATATTCGAAAAAGAATATATATCACCCCCGTTGCATATTCTTTTTTGCAAACCAGTTCTGTAATACAACCGAGCGTTAATCACGGGAGGATGTAATCGCTTAATGTCCGCTTTTCGCTCTTAGCGGACTTTGCCTTGTTCATAGTGTCTGTTCTATGAACTACGCCTTTAATATCTGGACGGACATCAGGTATGTACCAGGGAATTTGAAATCTCGTCACAGAATGCGGTACCTGTTTTCAGTACACCGTAACACCAGTGCACCAGTTTTCTCATCAGGGCACCAATGGCCACCATTTTTGGCTTTCCTCGCAGGCACAGCTCATTGTACATATTGCGCATCCGCTTATTGTGAATTTTTCCGCAAAGGGCTGACATATAAAGCTTTGCTCTTAACTGAGGAGGGCCTATTTTCGACATGCGGGAGCGATTGCGTACCGACGTGCCTGAACGCTTCTCCACAGGCACCACCCCCAGAAAAGCTGCAGCCTGTTCAGCTGACTCAATATTATAGCTGCGCAGCACGACCAGCATGTGCATTCCCAGCTGCGGCCCGACAGACTTAATCGATGTCAGCAGGCTGAAATCCCGCTTCAGGTCAGGACAAGCCTGGATGTGCGCTTTGATTTGTCGCTCGATGCTGTCTACCTCTTCACGAAGCAGATGCGCCATGCGCATGCAGGAACTGATGACATCTGCAGGCGTATAGGTTGACAGGTATTTTTCCAGGCGATTCTCCTCACGCACGGCATCGCCCAGCAGCACATCCCTGCGACGTAAGAGCGCACTGAGATGTCTGATTTCAGGTGCCGGCGGCTTCCAGCGATGTGGCTTTTTCAGGAGTGCGTAACAGGCCAGCATGTATGCATCGACTTTGTCCGTTTTCGTCATGATCCCCATGCCGCGGGCAAATTCTCTGCTACGGTGAGGGTTAGCCAGTGACACACAGAAACCTGCGTCATATAAGTCAGTGGCCAGCCGCTCGTGATAAACACCGGTTGCTTCCATAACCAAATGAACGTCCTGCGGACCGCAGTGCTGGAGCCTGAGCCAGCGAATTATGTTATCTGTTGCGCTCCGATCATTCCGGATATTGCGCGTTTTGATGCGACCTTTGATACCGTCATAAAGCATGCACAGATCAAGCGTGCTTTTGCTTACGTCTACACCCACTGGAAACATAGTTTCGCTCCTCTCACATAAACCGTCACGCCTGTTTGCCTTGTACATACGGAGTCGAGCTCCCGGTAACCGTTCAACCTGATGTGCTGGCGTGAAAGGTGAAGCGGAGGGCCTGATGCTGCTAAACAACGTTCAGTCTGTTAATGACCTTAAGGACAAGGGCGGGCTCGCTCTGCTTCAGTGGTGGTAGCTAATCACCACATAATCTTAGATACAAGGGCAAGGGATGGGAGCGGTGAAACCTATCAAAACGGAACCGGCTTCGCCGTGCTACCGGCGCCATGCAGCTCTTGTGCAATATGTGGCTGCTTCTGGCGCCTCTATGCCGCTAAAGCGGCATTCAGGGGCAGGCTGCGCACTGCTCGCCCGCCTCAAGGAAATAACGTCAGGAAAATTTACTCACAGCTCAGCCTTTTCTGTAGCGATCTCTGGCATTGTGGCGGTCTCCTGCTGCCAGTCGTGCTGCATATTCTGACTGCAGTAATCGCAGTAATTCTGGGATAAGAGCAGGCGTCACAGGCCACGGAAGGCTAAAATCTACGTCAAGAAGCTGATAAAGGAAGGATAAATGGCATTTCAGAACCCGGCGCAGAACTATGAGGAAAAGCGGCTCAACCTTGGTGATATGGTCAGCCTTTCCACACACTCAATCTACCTGATGCGCAGCGCCAGCGATTATCCGGAAGTTGGGGTTGATCGAATATCACATATGATTAGCGTATTTATTGACCATGCCCCTGACACCTTCAGTCTTACAAGTCCGGCAATGTAATATGATTTGGGTGATTCTTATTGCACAAATTCTTTCTGGAGTAATTGCCCGCATCGTATGACTTGTACCGGATACGACTTCAACCTTCCCAAAAATAGTGCAAAAAGCTTACTTATTAAAAGCAACTCGTCCGTAAAACGTTATATGGAGGAAGTGCCTATGACAAGTGATGAAAAGACGATAATTGAGAGATATATACAGAAACTGAATGTAGCCATAAAAAAGGATCCATAATGCATTAGTTATCTTCTTATTGAAAAACCTTATTAACAATCAAGTCAAAGTAGAATTAAACCTCTAAATAAATAATAAAAAATCATTAACACTGTCTTTCATACTACTGGTCAGATAGAAAAAGAAGGCCCGCCACAGTCAGACGGGCCGGCTGAACTCAGCCAGAAAGTTTTAACAACCATATGATTAATGAGGGTAAATCACACAACATCCGGGACACAATTGAAAGCTCATGAGAACCAAAGGCACTCCTGTATAACAGGGTGATGAAAGCTATTGTCCCTGCTGCAGCATTTTGCGATGCATATCAATAATGCTCTGGTGTGCCGGAGAATTTGCATTGTTCATAGTTTCATGTGCAATAATTGCCTGCTCATGTTCATTCACAGACGTGGACTTAGACATTGACATGCAATTCATACTGGCACATTCACCGTTTTTTTCCGGCACCTGATTCGCCCATGCCGATGTAACAGTCAGCATGGTTACGGCTGTAACAAGGATAAATTTTTTCATTTAAGACTCCTTCGCATTCAATAATAAAAACCAGCTTTTAGCCAGGTGGTGTATCACTGCTTCAGTGGTTTCTATCGTAGAGTAAAAATGAAAGCGCAGGTTAAATATGACAGAAATGTAATTTAAATCAGCTTCTTTCAACATGACAGGATTGTAATCATCTGCTCAGCCTGGCTGTGATAGTTTGCAGTTATTCATATAAACATTCTTTCACAGACAGTACTGGCACATCAGAATCAGGATGTTTTTCTGACTGAAGTACCTATTTCGGAGCACAGTCATGCCGCTAAATAGTTCACGCCGCGACTTTATAAAAGGGATTACAGTTGCCGGGATTGTCGGAGGAGTTGGCCTGCGATCCTTTGATGCGTTTTCAGCAGTGAGTCTGATGAGCGCACGCACCATGACCGGAACTGAATTTGATTTATTTATCGCAGAAACTCCGCTCAATATCACGGGTAACCCCCGTTATGCCAAAACAATTAATGCCGGTTTACCGGGCCCGCTGCTGCGCTGGAAAGAAGGAGATACCGTTACGCTGCGCGTCAGAAACCGACTCGATGAACCTACCTCCATACACTGGCACGGCATTATCCTGCCTGCCAACATGGATGGCGTCCCGGGTCTCAGCTTCCACGGCATAGAGCCGGATAACACCTACGTCTACTCCTTCCGTGTAAAGCAAAATGGAACCTACTGGTATCACAGTCATTCCGGTCTGCAGGAGCAGGAAGGTGTGTACGGACCAATCATTATTGATGCTGCAGATCCGGAACCGTTTACATATGACCGGGAGCATGTGGTCATGCTGACGGACTGGTCTGATGAAAATGCGTCTGCCATTCTCGCAAAGCTTAAAAAACAGTCTGATTATTACAACTTTGCCAAACCTACCGCACGTGAGTTCTTCAGGGATGCCCGGGAAAAAGGCCTCAGCAATACGCTGGCGGACCGCAAGATGTGGGCTGAAATGAAAATGAACCCGACCGACCTCGCCGACGTCAGTGGAGCTACGTACACCTACCTGATGAACGGTCAGGGGCCAGCAAAAAACTGGACTGGTCTTTTCCGTAAGGGTGAAAAAATTCGCCTGCGCTTTATTAACGGCTCTGCCATGACTTACTTCGACGTGCGGATCCCCGGCCTGAAGATGACCGTGGTTGCCGCTGATGGTCAGTATGTCAACCCTGTCGCCGTAGATGAATTCCGCATTGCTGTTGCTGAAACTTATGATGTCATCGTTGAACCGGCTCAGGATGCCTATACCATTTTCGCACAGTCGATGGACCGAAGCGGTTATGCACGGGGGACGCTCGCCTCACGTGAGGGGCTTTCAGCCCCCGTCCCCTCTGTCGACGCCCGGCCCTGGCTGACCATGGATGATATGGGCATGGGAGGCATGGATCATGGAAGCATGGGCGCAATGGATCACAGCAGCATGGCTGATGCAGGGCAGATGCAGGGCATGGATGGCGGTGAAATGCAGGGCATGGATGGCAACAGCATGCCTGCCGCTGCAGCCGGCAGCATGGCGGGCATGGATCACAGCAGTATGGCTGGAATGAGTGACATGCAAAAGCATCCGGCTTCTGAAACCGGTAATCCTCTGGTCGATATGCAGGCCATGATGCCCACTCCTAAACTCAGCGATCCGGGTATCGGGCTGCGTAATAACGGACGTAAGGTCCTGACATATGCCGATCTGAAAAGCACGTTCGAAGACCCGGACGGGCGAGAGCCGTCACGTACCATCGAACTTCACCTCACCGGGCACATGGAAAAATTTGCCTGGTCTTTTAACGGCATAAAATTTTCTGATTCAGAGCCCGTCACACTCCGGTACGGCGAGCGAGTCCGTATCGTACTCGTTAATGACACCATGATGACTCACCCGATTCATCTTCATGGCATGTGGAGCGATCTGGAAGATGAGGAGGGTAATTTCCTTGTCCGTAAGCACACCATTGATATGCCACCGGGAACCCGCCGCAGTTATCGGGTTACCGCTGATGCGCTGGGCCGCTGGGCTTATCACTGTCACCTGCTGTTTCATATGGAAACCGGCATGTTCCGCGAAGTCCGGGTAATTGAGTGAGGTACTTCTGATGTCAGTTTCTGAACGCATTAACAAGAAAAAAATCATTTCCTGCCCTGCAGCCAGCCTGCTGATTTTATCAGCATTTTCTGGCAGTTATATATCCACAGCACGGGCCGCAGATTCTGCATCGATGCCCAGTATGCAGGGGCACGACATGAAAGGCATGGACCATTCAAAAATGAGTGGCATGGATCATTCTGGTATGGAAAACATGACCGGGATGGATCACTCCGGAATGGGAAACATGGCGGGTATGGAAAGTATGTCCGGAATGGATGGCATGGAGTCTATGCAGCCAGCCGCCCCGACTGAGAGCCGCACACCGATTCCGGCATTGACCGATGCCGATCGGCGGGCAGCATTTCCGGATGTACACGGGCATAAAGTGCACGACAGCAGCATTAACTGGTATGTGCTGGCCGACCAGCTGGAGTGGCAAAAAAACAATGATTCCGGCGGGTTCAGCTGGGATGTCAGCGGCTGGGTTGGTGGCGATATAGATCGCCTCTGGTTACGCAGTGAAGGTGAAACCAGCAAAGGAAAAACGGAAAGCGCCGAAGTTCAGGCTCTCTGGGGACACGCAGTCTCACCGTGGTGGGACGTCGTCGCCGGTGCGCGTCAGGATTTCAGGCCCGGCCGGCAGCAGACCTGGCTTGCTGCCGGTTTTCAGGGGATGCCGCTTTATAACCTGGAAACCGAGCTGACCGCGTTTGCCGGTGAAAGGGGTCGGACGGCTTTGCGTTTTGAGACTGAATATGACGTGTTGCTGACCAACAGGCTGATCCTGCAGCCATCACTGGAGGCGAATGTCTTCAGCAAAGATGATAAAGACCGGGAGATCGGAAAAGGGCTGTCTAATACCGAACTCTCGCTGCGGCTTCGTTATGAAGTGAGGCGTGAATTTGCGCCCTATATCGGAGTTTCATGGAATCAGCTGTACGGCAATACCGCCGACATGGCCGCCCGCGAGGGAGAAAAGGATAACGAAGTACGTTTCCTGCTCGGAGCCCGCGTGTGGTTCTGAAGTAGTTAATCTTAATAAACAACAAGACAGGTATGACTATGAAATATTCTTTTGCTACTTACGCCATCGCTGTTGCTGCTTCTTTTGCCGCATTCACTGCACAGGCACACCCGGAGCTGGCCTCCTCTGTTCCTGCAGACAAGTCGCAGGTATCCGCTCCTGCGAAAGTTGAACTGCACTTTACAGAAAACCTGGTTACGAAATTTTCAGGTGCCCGCCTGGTCATGACGGCAATGCCGGGCATGTCCTCTCATTCACCCATGCCTGTAGCCGCGAAAGTAGCAGCAGGCAGCGATCCAAAAACGATGGTGATTACACCAGCTAAGCCTCTTGGCGCCGGTACCTATAAAGTGGAATGGCGCGCTGTCTCTTCCGATACGCATCCGCGCACCGGTAACTACAGTTTTGATGTGAAGTAATATCATGAACGATCAGACCTTTATTGTTATCCGTTTTTTTCTTTATCTGGACCTGATGGTTTTATTTGGTCTGCCCTTATTTGAACTGTATGCCGTCAGGGGAAAACTTAAAAAATCGGTGTCACTTTTCAGCGTCTGGTCGTTCTACTTCCTGTTGATTTCGGCAGGCATTGTTTTATCGCTGGCTAATATGCTGCTTGTCGCTAAGGCAATGAGCGGCATGACTGATGTCGGCGAAATTACGCTTCACATTATGGAGATGGTAATCGGGGAAACAGCCGTCGGCCTGAGCTGGGTTATACGCCTGATTGCGCTGTTAATCGCTTTTATGGGGCTGGGGTTACGTCTGCGCAATGCCCGCATATCCCATTATGTACTGACTCTGTCAGGAGGCGTTGCACTGTCTACGCTTGCCTGGGGTGGCCATGCTGCAATGAATGACGGGCCTGATTACTGGCTTCACCTTTTGAGTGATATAGTTCATTTGTCGGCAGCGGGAGCATGGGTTGGAGCCCTGGCGGCATTCAGTATCCTGCTGTGCCTGAAAAAAGTTGAAAATGCCGGTCACGCTCGTCAGCTTTCTGATGCGCTGACAGGATTTGGCAGAACAGGGTCTGTGATTGTTGTCAGCATCGTTCTGACCGCCGGGATTAATTTTTTCTATATTGTTGACGATCCCTTCCGGACGCTGCCGGGCAGTCATTACGGGTTACTATTGCTTACCAAAACCGCACTTTTCTTTGTGATGCTGTTGCTGGCGGCCGCTAACCGCTTCAGGCTGGCTCCCAGACTGGAAACCGCCCTGAGTCAGGGCAGGTATAAGACAGGAATTGCACTGATGCGCAGAAGTATTATCACAGAGTTCAGTGTATCCATCCTGATCCTCGCAACCGTAGCATGGCTTGGCACCCTGTCGCCCGGCTCGGGTATGGAGTAATCATTAAGCTGAAACGGGATATGTCGCCATGAGCTCAATTCTTATCGTTGAGGACGAACTTAAAACAGGAACTTACCTCAGACAAGGCCTCCAGGAGGCGGGCTACAACGTGACCCTGGTCAATGACGGCCTGCAGGGGCTTGAGCACATACTGAAGCAGCGTTATGACCTTATCATTCTGGATATTATGCTGCCCTCCATGGACGGATGGGATATCCTGCGGCAGATGAGAATGGCCCGTCATGAAGAACCCGTGCTGTTTCTTACCGCAAAAGACAATATCAGCGAAAAAATCAGAGGCCTCGATCTGGGGGCCGATGACTATCTGCTCAAGCCCTTCGACTTTGCTGAGCTGCTGGCCCGCATCCGGACGCAGCTGAGGCGTAACCGCTCACAGACGGGCGGTATACTTACCATTGCAGACCTGACTATAGATGTCGCCCGCCGGAGTGTCAGCAGATCCGGGAAACGAATCCATCTTTCATCCAAAGAGTTTTCTCTCCTGGAGCTGTTGCTGCAGCGTCGTGGAGAAGTTCTGCCCCGAAACCTGCTTTCTTCGCTGGTGTGGAATATAAATTTTGAAAGTGACACGAATGTTATTGATGTGGCTGTCCGACGCCTGCGTAGCAAAATTGACGACGACTTCAGCCCAAAGCTTATTCATACCGTACGGGGAATCGGCTACGTACTGGAGATCCGTGAAGAGTGAAGCGTAACTGGTCCCTGACGTCCAGGCTGAGCATTGTGTTTGCAGGCGTCATGATGTCTGTATGGCTGCTTTCGAGCGCCTTACTGGTGACCGCGCTGGACAGCTATTTCCGTAATCAGGATCTGACGCTGCTTAACGGAAAGCTTGAGCTGGCAACCGAGCTGCTTGAAGGAGAGTTTCATAGCGGTCGCCTGAACAACGCCGGACTGGCACGTAAGTTAGCCGACGCGATGGTAGGCCATAGTGGACTTTATCTGTCCGTCAGAACTGCGGACAACCGGATACTGACCGACTATGTTTCTCCGGGGTTTCCGGTTCCGGAACAGCGCTTTGCCGTTAATATACATCAGCCCGGTGTCCTTCAGACGACTGAAGATAACGGGTGGCGCTATAACGTTATCGTCAGAAAAGTGAGTGTGCCGGATGCCAGCGGGCAGCGCGATATGCTGATAACCGCTGCCTATGATACGAGCCTTCACGACGCCTTTATTGCCCAGCTAAAGAAGTGGCTGATCTGGTTTAACGGGGGCCTGATTTTTATATCGATACTGCTGGGCTGGATTGTCACCAGAATAGGGCTGCGGCCGCTTAACGAAATTAACCGCCTGGCCTCGGCAGTAACCGTTAATAACCTCGGCGAGCGCCTGCCGGCGCACCGGCTACCCGCTGAGCTCCTGCCTACGGTTGCAGAGTTCAACAGCATGCTGGAGAGGCTCGAAAGCTCCTTCCGGCGTCTGTCCGAATTTTCATCGGATATTGCTCACGAGCTTCGCACCCCTGTCAGCAATCTGATGATGCAGACGCAGGTCGCGTTGTCACGGGAGCGTGATGCTGACAGTTACAGGGAGATCCTTTTTTCCAATCTAGAAGAGCTGGGCAGGCTTGCCAGAATGAGCAGCGATATGCTTTTCCTGGCTAAGTCAGATAATGGCCTTCTCTCCCTCAAAAAGGAGACAATCATGGCACATACTGAAATTACCGAGCTGATTGAGTATTTTGAACCCCTGGCAGCTGAAAATGGAAAATCCCTTAATCTTGAGGGCGATGCCTGCTTTGCCGGTGACCGGCTGATGATTCGGCGGGCGCTGAGTAACCTCATAACAAATGCAATAAAATATTCTTTAGAGGGCGATGAGATCCTGATTTGCGCAGAGCAGGGGGAAACGCTGGCTTATATACACGTATCGAACCGCACCCGTGTCATCACTGATAAAAATATTACAAGACTTTTCGACCGGTTTTACCGGGCAGATACGTCACGTCAGCATAATACGGACGGTGCAGGGCTCGGTCTCTCAATCACGCGATCCATTCTGCAGGCACACAATGGTTCGTTACAGGCTGTGATGAACGGCGAGTTAATAACCTTTACGGTGGAATTGCCAGCAGCCTGACTTTGCGCTTATGCTTTTTTGTTCCAGACTTATACCTGTAACGACAACTCTCTGATCTGCATCAGTAGACTCTTCCGAAAAGAGTGGAGGGATAATTGATGACGATCTGAAACCCTGATTTTATCTGATGCTGAGAAGGAACGAATCATGAAGAAATTTTCTCTGACACTGGCTGCGTTGATGCTTGCCCTGCCGGCAGCCGTTATGGCCCAGAAGCCGGATATGAAAATGTCGCATGACATGAACATGTCCCCGGCGTCAAAGGACTACATGTCTGGTATGCAGCAGATGCATGACGGCATGATGAACGCGGTAAAAGACAAGGATGCCGACAGGGCCTTTGCAAAAGGCATGATTGAGCATCACAAGGGGGCGATCGCTATGGCTGAAACAGAACTCAAATATGGCAAAGACCCTGAGATGAAAAAAATGGCTGAAAATATTATCAGTGCTCAGAAAGAAGAGATAAAGCAGATGGAAAACTGGCTTAAAAAGTAACATTTCACCGTCAGTATATGCGCCGTATAAGTTACCTTCCTGTCTTTCAGTGGCTCGCCCTGGCGAGTCATTGCTTTTTTTGTTCTCACATACCTCAGAATCAGAACCTGATCGTTTACCCTGCAGGGTATGCAAGACACCGCCGGGCCTTGCGTACATTTGCCCCACTTGCTTATGGTGTGTGAATGTTCAGCGCCAAAAAGAAATAAAGCGGTCACCCTTCATACAGATGAGCAGGTTAAATGCCTGCAGCCGTTTCGCTCTGCTTGCCAGATAAAACTGCCTCATTAATGCTGTGCGCATAAACAGTATAATTAAGAGGAGGATTTCTATGGTCTGTTCAAACGCAATTACCGTTATACGGCAGTACATCCGGGGGCCGGGATTATGAACCGGGCCGTTATGCACAGGGCCTGACCTTACTCTGGCCACCGGTCTTCACACCGCCTGTCCGCGTAGCGCTCTATGCGGAGCCCTGCGCAGCTGGCTTCCCCTCCCCTGCTCAGGATTACGTGGAGAAAGAACTCGATCTCAATGAGCTTTGCATACGCCGACGAGCATCAACGTTCTTCGTACGTGCCAGCGGACACAGTATGCGCGATCTGGGATTGTGTGATGGCGACGTCATGGTGGTTGATCGCGCAGAGGAAGCCACCCACGGGGATATCGTTATTGCTGAGGTAAATGGTGAGTTCACAGTCAAACGTCTTCAGCTGTTCCCGCGGCTCGCACTTCTGCCAATGAATCCGTCTTATTCCATTATCTATCCTGAAGAGCTGCAGCTGCTCAGCGTGGTCACATGGTTTTTTAACAGCACGCGCGCACGCCGGAGGTAGCTATGCCTGTGTTTGGCCTTGCCGACGTAAATTCGTTTTATGCCAGCTGTGAAGCCTTATTCCGCCCCGACCTGAGGGGGAAGCCTGTGGTGGTGCTGAGTAACAATGATGGATGCGTGCTCGCCCGCAGCGCTGGCGCAAAAGCGCTGGGAATAAAAATGGGCACCACATGGTTCCAGATTAAGACGCAGAATTTTCAGGAACGGGTTTACGTGTTCAGCTCAAATTACGGGCTTTATCACAGCCTCAGCCAGCGCGTAATGATGGCGCTGGAAGAAATATCCCCCCCGGATCAGCAGTAAAAGATAAGCCCAGTAGCCGACCAGATGTGAGCAGTGCTAACGTAAAAGCACAAATGCCGCGAGCTCGACTACTGCAACCTCGGCATAAGTGGTACTTTCATAACGGTCTCCTTCTGTCAGCAAATGCGCACTAATTAATGCCCTTCTTTGCCGAGCCTGATACTTCTCAGACGTAACGCATTAACGATAACACTGACGGAAGAAAGGGCCATAGCCGCTGCCGCAATTACCGGCGAGAGCAATATGCCATACGCCGGATAAAGCAGACCTGCGGCCACGGGCACTCCGATGGCATTGTAGATAAAGGCAAAAAACAGATTCTGCCGGATATTTTTCATGGTGATCTCGGACAGATGGCGAGCCCTGTTCAGCATCATCAGGTCACCTTTAAGAAGCGTGATGCCGGCGCTCTCTATTGCCACGTCAGTCCCCGTACCCATCGCAATCCCCACGTCAGCAGCCGCGAGTGCAGGTGCATCGTTCACGCCGTCACCCGCCATCGCCACCACATGGCCTGTTGCTTTCAGCCGACTAATCACTGCTTTTTTACCATCAGGTAAAACCCCGGCTTCGACCTCTTCTATTCCGAGCTTATGCGCCACGGCTTCAGCAGTAAGCTGGTTATCCCCTGTCAGCATGACAATACGGATACCCGCCCCACGTAAGGCCTTAAGTGCCTCGGGCGTGGTTGCTTTAAGGGGATCCGAAATAGCGATCAGGCCGGCAAGCTGCCCGTCTTTCGCCACATAGATAACGGTTGCGCCTTCCCTGCGCAAGGCATCCGCAGTGGTCTTCTGGTTATCAATAACGATACTGTTATCCTGCATGGCCAGCTCATTACCAATAATAACCCGTTGCCCTTCAACATGCCCTGAGACCCCTTTACCTGACGGGGCATTAAAATCACTGACTGTCGGTACCGTGATCCCTTTTTCACGTGCGGCGTTGACCACTGCCATACCCAGCGGATGCTGTGATCCTTTTTCTACGGCGGCCGTCACTCGTAACAGAGCCTCTTCGCCGCCCGGTATCAGGCTGATTATACCAGTCACCGAGGGCGCACCTTCCGTGAGCGTGCCGGTTTTATCGACAACCAGAGTGTTCACTTTTTCAAGGCGTTCCAGGGATTCAGCGCTTTTGATTAAAACCCCTGACTGGGCCCCTTTGCCCACCCCCACCATTATCGACATGGGTGTGGCCAGTCCCAGCGCACAGGGACAAGCGATAATCAGGACCGAAACCGCGGCTATCAGACCGTGCGCTACCCTGGGTTCAGGCCCCCAGACAGCCCAGACCACAAACGTGACGGCTGCAATGAGTATTACCAGGGGAGCAAACCATCCCGAGACACTGTCAGCCATTCTCTGAATGGGCGCGCGTGAGCGTTGCGCATCAGCGACCATCTTTACAATACGGGACAGCATTGTTTCATCACCGACTTTCTCCGCCTGCATGATGAGGCTACCGGTCTGATTTATGGTCCCTCCGATAACGCGGTCATTTTCCGTTTTGGTAACCGGCATTGATTCCCCGGTTACCATCGATTCATCCACGGTGGTACGGCCTTCGAGCACGATGCCATCAACCGGAACACTCTCTCCAGGCCTGATACGGAGTTTATCGCCAGGCAGGACGTCTTCTGCTTTGATATCCGTCTCATGGCCATCAGGATCCAGACGTCTGGCTGTTTTGGGGGCGAGGTTCAGCAACGCGGTAATGGCGCCTGACGTTTGTTCCCTTGCCCGTAATTCAAGAACCTGCCCCAGCAGGACCAGCACCGTGATAACGGAGGCCGCTTCAAAGTACACGGCAACCTGGCCATTCATGATCCTGAAGGACGCAGGAAAAAGAGAGGGAAAGATCGTGGCGATGACGCTGTACACCCAGGCTACTCCCGTGCCCATTGCAACGAGAGTAAACATGTTCAGCGAGCGGTTACGTAGCGAGGCTCCGGCACGCGAGAAGAATGTCCATCCGCACCACAACACCACCGGAGTGGCCAGAAGCAACTGCAGCCAGACGTTGTACTGTGGCTGCAGTAATTGCATCATTCGCGGAAACAAATGGGATCCCATTTCGAGCACCAGAACCGGTAACGTCAACAGCAATCCCAGCCAGAAGCGTCTGGTCATGTCGCGAAGTTCATCACCCTGGCCCGTGGATGCTGTGGCAACAAGCGGTTCCAGCGCCATTCCACAAACGGGGCAACTTCCGGGACCACTGCGACGTATCTCCGGATGCATCGGACATGTCCACACGCCGTCAGACATCGTTTTCTCACTCTGCCGGTATGACGGTTTTACCCTTTCAGGGCTAGCTTCATGATGATGGGAGGCTTCATTGGCGTTTCCGCTCAGATAATGATCGGGATGGGCTGAAAATTTGCTCTCGCAGCTGGCAGAGCAGAAGTAAAACTGATGGTCATGGAATCTGATGCTGCTGTGCGCCTTTTCCGGCAGGATGGACATTCTGCACACGGGGTCCCTTACCTTACGCACTGACTGACTGGCGTCTGCGGATCGCGTCTGTTCAGAAGCAGGCTGGTGATCGTGTGTCACTGCATTATCATTTTTCACAGTAATTTTCCTTATGCACACCTGAGCGTCTCATATCTACAGAGTATGTCACGGATGCGATTACCACGAATAATGCCGGCATCAGACCGGATGATGCCGGCGTCCCGTTATCAGCGTCTATTCGATTCTCTGGAAGACGTTCTGACTTCCATCCGGGGCAAAGGCCATAACATTGTAAGCCTCTTTTCGGTCGCCCATCTCCATTCCCGGACTGCCTGCGGGCATGCCGGGTGTGGCGAGACCGTAAATGCCCGAACCTGACTGCATTGCCTGATGTATCGTCGTCGCCGGGACATGGCCTTCGATGACCAGCTTGCCTGCAACCGCTGTATGACAGCTGCGTAGTCCTGCCGGAACAGAATACTTTTCTTTCAGGGCTGACAGCGCCTGATCGTTCATGACGTGCGTTCGCACTTTAAACCCGTCTTTTTCCATCGCCTTGCCCCATAAGAAACAGCACCCACAGTGTTCTGACTTGTACATATCTATGACTTTTTCACTTGCGATTGCCGGCAGTGACAGGCCGAGAGCCAGAGCCACTAACACCACTTTATTCATACTCACCTCGGTAAATTAGCGATATAAATCGTGTCGTTCACACGAATTTGTTCAGAAGGGAACCCACCCGGGGTGCCCTTTCAGGATTAAGACACGTTTTTTTTATGTCTGCGCAGCCAGATTAATTTGTAGGCGGCAGGAATAATGAACAGTGACAGCAGGGGAGCAGTGATCATCCCGCCAATCATCGGCGCCGCAATACGGCTCATGACCTCTGAACCGGCGCCGGTTCCCCAGAGTATGGGCAGAAGACCCGCAATTATCACCGCCACGGTCATGGCTTTCGGCCGGACACGCAGCACGGCACCGTGATAAAGGGCTTCATCAAGGCCTTCCGGTGTAAACGCCTCCTTACGGGACAATTCCGGATGCGCTTCGATGGCATGACGCAGGTACATCAGCATGACCACGCCAAACTCCGCCGCCACCCCGGCCAGGGCGATAAACCCGGTGCCGGTGGCCACAGACATATGGAAGCCCTGCCAGTAGAGGAACCATATTCCACCGACGAGTGCGAACGGCAGACTCATCAGAATGAGTAAGGTCTCATCAACGCGACGGAACGCCAGGTATAACAGAATGAAAATGATCATCACCGTCATCGGTACCATCAGTTTCAGCTTTTTATTGGCATGCTCCAGTAATTCAAACTGCCCTGAAAAGGATACACTGGTACCCGGTCTCAGTTTCACCTTCTGGCTGATGGCCGTCTTGATGTCGTTTACCACTGACACCATGTCCCGGTCGCGGGCATCAATATAGATCCAGCTGGCGGGTCGGGCATTTTCCGTTTTCAGCATCGTCGGTCCGGAAACCACCCTCACATCAGCGACATCCCCCAGGGTGATTTGCTGCTTCATCGGTGTCAGGATCGGCATCTGCCTCAGGGCCTGCGGACTGTTCCGGTAATCCTGCGGATAGCGGATATTAATCGGGTAGCGGGCCACGCCTTCCACCGTTTCGCCTACCGTCGCGCCGCCGATGGCTGAGGAAACGAACATCTGGACATCGCCCACCGTCATCCCGTAACGGGATGCTTTTTCCCGGTTGATATCAACATCAATGTAGCGGCCGCCTTCCAGACGCTCTGCCAGAGCAGACACCACTCCCGGCACGGTTTTGGCTACTGCTTCAATTCTCTGTGCTGTCGCATCGATATCGGACAGAACGGTTCCGGAAACCTTGATACCGATCGGGCTTTTAATCCCGGTCGAGAGCATATCGATACGGTTACGGATAGGGGGAACCCACAGGTTTGCCAGACCCGGTAAACGGACCGTCTTATCCAGTTCGTCAACAATCTTGTCAATCGTCATGCCCGGTCGCCACTGATCTTCAGGTTTCAGCTGAATGGTTGTTTCCACCATTTCCAGTGGAGCGGAATCCGTTGCGGTCTCTGCCTTACCGGTTTTGCCAAAAACAGACGCCACTTCAGGCACGGATTTGATTAACTTGTCCGTGGTCTGCAGGAGTGCCGCAGCCTCAGCTGGGGATACACCTGGCAGCGTTGACGGCATGTAGAGCAGGTCTCCCTCATTGATCTTCGGCAGAAACTCACCGCCCACCTGACTCATTGGCCAGATCACCGTGAAAATGGATAAGGCCGCAACCAGCAGGGTTGTTTTTGGCCAGTGAAGTACCCTGAGCAGTAAGGGGTGATACCCCTTAATCAGCCACCGGTTGAGTGGATTACTGGTCTCAGCGGGTATTTTTCCCCGGATCCAGAATCCCATCAGGATCGGAATGACGATGATGGCCAGCGCGGCCGCTCCTGCCATGGAATACGTTTTCGTGAAGGCCAGCGGCCCAAACAGGCGTCCTTCCTGCCCTTCAAGGGTAAAAATAGGAATGAACGACAGGGTGATGATCAGCAGGCTGATAAACAGCGCTGGCCCTACTTCCACGGAGGCATCGGTGATGACCTTCCAGCGGGTGGCGTTATCTATCTCCTCACCGGGATGCTGATGGTCCCACTCTTCCAGCCGTTTATGCGCGTTTTCAATCATGACAATGGCCGCATCCACCATCGCCCCGACGGCAATCGCGATCCCCCCCAGCGACATAATATTGGCGTTCAGTCCCTGGAAGTGCATGATAATAAAGGCGATACACAGGCCAAGAGGCAGAGAAATAATCGCCACCAGTGCTGAACGGACATGCCAGAGGAACAGCGCACAGACAATGGCAACAACAATAAACTCTTCAAGGAGTTTATAACTGAGGTTGTCAATGGCCCGGTCAATTAACTGGCTGCGATCGTAGGTGGTGACGATCTCGACTCCTTCAGGCAGGCTTGCCTTCAGCGTATCCAGCTTATCCTTAACGGCAGTAATGACCTCGCGCGCATTTTTACCCGAACGCAAAATTACAACGCCGCCTGCCACTTCACCCTGGCCGTTAAGCTCGGCAATACCGCGACGCATTTCCGGCCCGGTCTGTACGCGGGCAACATCACGCAGATAAACCGGAATCCCGTTCTCTCCGGTTTTCAGAACGATGTTATTGAAATCATCGATGGTCTGAAGGTAGCCGCTGGCCCTGACCATGTACTCCGCTTCCGCGATTTCAACGGATGAGCCTCCGGCCTCCTGGTTAGAGGATTCAAGTGCCTGCTTAACTTCGGGCAGGCTGATGCCGTACTGAACCAGTTTTTCCGGATTTACCTGGATCTGATACTGCTTCACTACGCCGCCCACCGACGCCACTTCTGCAACATTCGGAATGGTTTTCAGTTCAAATTTCAGGAACCAGTCCTGCAGGGAGCGCAGTTCAGAAAGGTCGTGTTTTCCGCTGCGATCGACCAGGGCATATTCAAATATCCAGCCCACACCGGTGGCATCAGGGCCTATTTCAGAACTGACACCGGCAGGCAGCTTGCCCTGAACCTGGTTCAGGTATTCCAAAACGCGTGACCGGGCCCAGTACAGATCGGTACCATCTTCAAAAATGATGTACACGTAGGAGTCACCGAACTGAGAAAAACCGCGCACGGTCTTTGCGCCCGGTACCGACAGCATGGTGGTGGTGAGCGGATAGGTGACCTGGTTTTCGACAATCTGCGGAGCCTGGCCGGGATAGCTGGTTTTGATAATCACCTGCACATCAGACAGGTCGGGCAGCGCATCCACGGGGGTATTGATGATAGTCCAGGCTCCCCAGATGCTGAGAAACAGGGCTGCTATCATTATAAGGAAACGGTTGGCGACCGATCGCCGGATAATCCATTCAATCATCGTCGTCTCCTCAGTGTCCTGAATGCATATTTTCAGGCTGGCCAAGCATTGCCGGCATTGTGTCGTCCGACTTTTCTGGATGACGCATGCGCTCCAGCGCCCCGGTAATATTGGCCTCTGAGTCAATCAGGAAGAGGCCGCTGACCACCACGGTGTCGCCTTCATTCAGCCCACTACCAATACCAGACTGTTGCTGTGATTCGTGCAGAACGTGAATTTGTTTCGGTACAAACCGGCCCTCTTCATCAACGGTGATCACACGCTGTTCTTTACCGGTATCAATCACGGCCTGGCTTGGTATCAGCAGCATTTCCTGACTTTGGGTATTCAGTTTCAGATACGCATTCATACCCGGCTTAAGCAGCTCGTCCTTGTTCGTAACCTGCAGACGTACCTGCAGCGTACGGGTTGTCTGATCTGCACTCGGGAGAATGTTCCATTTTTCAACATGGAATGTTTTGTCCGGATAAGCCGGTACCGATATTTCAAACTGTGAGGTATCTTTCAGCAGATAGGCAATGGATTCCGGGACTGCCGCACTGATCCATACAGGATCCATCCCCTGAATCTGGGCCACCACTTTATCTTTTGAAATGTTCATACCCGTACGCAGGTCAAACGCAGTAATGACACCATCGATAGGTGCCTTAATGGTAAACCGGGTCTGAATACTGCGGGTGGAACGCAGTCTCTGAATATCCTCTTCCGGCATGCCTGCCAGGCGAAGCCGTTCCAGGACGCCTTTCAGTTGCGTGGGCGTTCCTCCGGTACCGGACAGCAGGAGGAACTCACTCTGCGCCTCCACCCATTCCGGAATGGTGATATCGATAAGCGGCGTCCCTTTCTTCACATGATCGCCTGTTGTCAGGGGATAGACTTTTTCAACGAAGCCGTCAGAACGCGCCTGAACAATAACAAACTGATATTCGTTATAACTGACGTTGGCCGGGATTGTCTGAGAATAATTCAGCATCCCTCGGGAAATTTTTTGTGTTTTTAATCCCAGATTCTGCACCTGAGTCGGGTCAATACGGATCCCTCTGCCGCTTTTATCTTCGTTTTCATCAGCATATTTAGGCACCAGATCCATATCCATGAAGGGGGATTTACCGGGTTTGTCAAATTTGGTTTCCGGCTTCATTGGGTCATACCAGAAAAGCACCTTGCGTTCCTTTTCGGTATGTTCTGTTTTTCCTGTTTCCTGTGCGGAATTTACAAACTGCCAGGCAGTGACAGATATCAGCCCTCCCGCTATAAGGCTGCTGATAATTATTGCAGCATATTTTATCTTTGAAGAAGCCATACAATTTTCCGATAAAAAATCAAAACCCCTGGCATATACGCCTGATAATTAATTAACAGGCGCACAGGTTGTATTCACTCCGGACTGTCAATCAGGATTGCGTATCGTTGATGCTTTTGAGTAAAGAGATATTGCTCTGCTGAACAAACGTAAAGTCAACGTGAGTGCCCGCTTTCAGGGCCGTAATACTGTCGTCTGCATTCACAAAGGTGAAACGCATGGTCATAGCAGGCCAGCCAACCGCCGGGATGGCTTCGTGAGAAATCGTGATTTTCTTACTGCTGAGATCAATGTCTTTGACAATACCCTTTCCTTTAATTATCTGCTGTGCTGAGGCATTACCGGCAGCATTCATTTCGCCGTGCTGATGGGTTTCTGCATGCAGCCCCGCTGAAAACATTACGGAAAGAGCACTAAATACAACCGCTTTAAGTGAATTACGCATTTTATTTTTCCTGACTATTTAAATAGATTTACTCTGCCCAACCGCCTCCCAGCGCAGTGAACAGATTAATTTCATTGACCTGACGGGAATAGGTAAGATCCAGGATGGCTTGCTGCGTGGTGAACAAAGATCGTTCTGCATCAAGTACTTCGATATAACTGACGGCGCCACTGGAATATAATCCTCTGGCACGCTGAAGGGTAATCTGTAATGAGTCAAGATAACGCTGTTGCGCC
Organism: Pantoea septica; assembly: GCF_002095575.1. Lineage (GTDB taxonomy): Bacteria > Pseudomonadota > Gammaproteobacteria > Enterobacterales > Enterobacteriaceae > Pantoea > Pantoea septica. Next base: position 76,048 of record NZ_MLJJ01000016.1, read on the forward strand.
TCAAGTTGCTGATTAATGCTGTCCCGCAGCGCAAGCGTGTCGGCAACCTCTTTAAATGCTGCCTGAATTTTTTGTTCGTAATTAACTACTGACTGCTGCTGACGAATTTCAGCGAGTTTCAAATTGGATTTGTTTCTGCCGGCATTAAAAATCGGGATGTCAATTATCGGAATAAAATTCCACATTCCGCTCGCCGGTGTGAAGAGGTTGGACAATTCCGTGCTGCTTGCCGAAAGCCCGCTGGTCAGCGTGATGGACGGGAAAAAGGCGGCACGCGCTGCGCCGATATTGGCATCAGCGGCTTTCAGCTGATATTCCGCTTCCATAATATCCGGTCGCTGCAGCAAAATTTGCGATGACAGGTTTGGTGGCAGTTTTACTGGATTTATCACACTGCCTTTCATCTTTTTTTCCGATGGAAACGCATGATACGTTCCCAGTACCAGCTGCAGGGCATTATTGGCCTGAGCCAGGTCGCCTTCTCGCTTGGCGATCTCTGCATGGGTACTTTCTATCTGCCCGCGAGCCTGCTCCAGTGCCAGAACGTTTGTACTGCCGGTCACCAGCTGTTTCTCAACGAACGCATAGGACTGTTCGTAATTCTTCAGCGTCTCCCGGGCGATACGAAGTTGTTCATAAGCCAGCTGCTGACTGAAATAGCTCTGGGAAACATTTGAGACCAGCAGGATATGTACGGCACGACGGGCTTCTTCGCTGGCGAAATAGTTCTGCCTGTCAGACTCGCTCATATTTTTGAGTTTGCCGAAAAAATCGAGCTCGTAACTGAGCGTCAGACCCGCGTCGTATTCCCGGGGGGGCGTTTTATCTCCTTTCAGTCCACCACTGTAAGTGATACCTGAGGAAGCATTTAACTGAGGATAACGGTCTGCATCCGTGACGTTGTACTGAGCCCGGGCCTCTTCCACTTTGAGGGCGGCCATTCTGAGATCGCGGTTATTCGTCAGGGCTTCAGTGATCAGTCTGGTAACCTCGGGATCGGCAAAAAAGTTACTCCATCCGGTGTCCTGGTATCCCGCCACCGTCGGCTCCAGGCTGTTGCGGGACAGGGAGAACTGCTGGGGTACCGGTGCCGCCGGCCGCTGATATTCGGGCGCCAGAGAGACACAGCCTGCCAGGATGAATATCGTGCTGATGCTAAGTAGTTTTAATTTGAACATAACGCTTCTCGTCCAGGCCGACCTGGTAAAGGGTTCAAATGAAGTCCGGAATATTGATAGGGGTACTTTACAGAACGCTCTCTGTTTGCCGGGTGACAGAATAATGACAATGTTGTCATTATTCTGACATTCGTTGATAACGGTCGCGGGCGCAATAGAATGACATTAGCTGCCCGTCGGAGAGAAAGATGAAAATACTGATCGTTGAAGACGAAATGAAAACAGGTGAATACCTCAGCAAGGGGCTGACTGAAGCAGGATTCGTGGTCGATCATGCTGATAATGGCCTGACCGGCTATCATCTCGCCATGACTGCCGAGTATGATTTGGTGATCCTGGATATCATGCTGCCTGATGTGAACGGCTGGGATATCATCCGTATGCTGCGCAATGCCGGCAAAGGGATGCCGGTATTATTACTGACAGCCCTCGGCACGATTGAACACCGCGTAAAAGGGCTTGAGCTTGGCGCAGATGATTACCTGGTAAAACCCTTCGCGTTTGCTGAGCTTCTCGCCCGGGTACGAACACTGCTGCGACGGGGTAATACGGTGATCACGGAGAGCCAGTTTCAGGTGGCCGACCTTACGATTGATCTTGTATCAAGAAAGGTAAGTCGCGCCGGGAACCGCATTTTATTGACCAGTAAGGAGTTCAGTCTGCTGGAGTTTTTCCTTCGTCACCAGGGGGAAGTTCTCCCGCGCTCTCTGATTGCCTCCCAGGTATGGGACATGAATTTTGACAGTGACACGAACGCCATTGACGTCGCGGTAAAGCGGCTTCGCGCTAAGATAGACAATGATTACGAGCCGAAGCTTATCCAGACGGTTCGGGGCGTGGGCTACATGCTTGAGGTTCCTGATGCGTAAAATGCTCTCCAGGCGCCCTTTCTCTCTTGCCCTGCGGCTGACCTTTTTTATCAGCCTGTCCACGATACTGGCATTTATCGCCTTTACATGGTTTATGCTGCATTCCGTAGAGAATCATTTTGCCGAACAGGATGTCAGCGATCTGCAACAAATCAGCACGACAATGCACGGCATACTGCAGTCGCCGGCCGATCCCGATGAGAAAAAGATAAGCAAAATAAAGGAGTCGATTGCCAGTTACCGTAACGTTGCCGTTCTGCTGATGGATCCGCAGGGAAATATCCTGTTCAGTTCGGCACAGGGAGCGGCATTACGCCCGGCGATGAAGACGGCTGACTTCAGCTCACACTGTCGCGCGAAGGATGTTTTTCTCTGGACGGTGGAAGATCCGGTCAGACCCGTGCACGGCGGGCCAGGCATGAAGATGGAAACATACCGGATTATCGCCTCTTCAGGAACCGCAACACTGCAGGGAAAAAGCCAGAACTATGTCCTGCTGACGGGCCTCTCCATCAACTTTCATCTTCACTATCTCGACGCACTGAAAAAGAATCTGATTGCAATTGCTGTGGCGATAAGTCTGCTGATTGTGCTCATCATCCGCATTGCTGTTCGTCAGGGACACCTGCCCCTGCGTAACGTCAGTAATGCCATTAAAAATATCACCTCGGAAAATCTTGATGCGCGGCTGGAACCCTCACGTGTTCCTATTGAGCTGGAGCAGTTGGTCGTCTCTTTCAATCACATGATTGAGAAAATCGAGGATGTTTTTACCCGACAGGCCAATTTTTCTGCCGATATTGCACACGAGATCAGAACTCCGATTACTAATCTCGTGACGCAAACTGAAATTGCACTGAGTCAGGACCGGACGCAGAAGGAGCTTGAGGATGTCCTCTACTCCAGTCTTGAGGAGTATAACCGGATGACCAAGATGGTCAGCGATATGCTTTTCCTGGCGCAGGCGGATAATAATCAGCTGAGCCCGAACTGGGTCATGTTTGACCTGAGTGCGGAGATCATCAAAGTCTTCGATTTCTTCGACGCCTGGGCGGAGGAACGGAACATCACATTGAAATTCAACGGGATGCATTGCCTTATCGAAGGTGATCCCCAGATGTTCAGACGCGCCATCAACAATCTGCTCTCTAATGCCCTGCGCTATACGCCGGAAGGTAATGCGGTAACCGTATCGATAAAGGAACAGGAAAATTATTTCGAACTCATGATTGAAAATCCCGGGAAACCAATTCCTGAAGAACATTTATCAAGGCTTTTTGACCGCTTTTATCGTGTGGATCCTTCCAGGCAACGGAAAGATGAAGGCAGTGGAATAGGGCTTGCTATTGTAAAGTCAATCGTGGAAGCGCATCACGGCAGGGTCCATGTGGAATCGGATATACGCTCGACACGTTTCATATTATCAGTGCCAAGGCTTGAAAAAATAATGAATGCCACCCCACAATCGTAATTTAAAGGAATAAATGACAAAGTTGTCATCAGCCTGTCACGTGGCAAACAGAAGTCATTCGATATAGTTAGTGCAACTTCTCAGGAAGGCTGTATTACTTGTCAGGAAATATTCCCGTTATGAATATACAGCCGGCCACCCGGTAAACAGGTTCAGCGAAACAATATTCTGTTTGTCACTGGATGCGCTGACTTCAGTAACCGGACATCACTAATTCAGGAATGGAGAATTATCATGAAAAAAATTGTACTTGCAACTTTTTTAGGTTTTGGCGTGGTATCTGCGTCATGGGCCGCTCAAACTGTGAATATTCACGATCGTTTCAACAATACCCAGGCTTCGGCTCACCAGATACAGTCAGCTTCTGTCCCATCTGCTATCCAGGGGGAGCCCTCCCGGATGACCGGAATGAATCAGCATGAAAAGGCCATAATTGCTCATAAAACCATGAATAATGGCTCTGCGGAAGCCCACCAGAAAATGGCTGAAAACCATCAAAAGATGATGGGAAACATTGCCGTCAACGATACCCACCCGTCAGCCTCGCTCGCAGCGATGAATGAACATGAAAGAGCAGCCGTTGCCCATGAAACCATGAATAACGGCCAGTCCGGGGCACACCAGGCGATGGCTGAAGCGCATCGCCGCATGATCAACGCTGGCTGAGTGCCATTGTAGTATGGGTGCTGTTACCCTTTCCTTAATAGTTATTCCCTTAACCGGACATGCTGCTGCATTTCGCCCCCGCACGGGGGCTTTTTATTCCTCTCAGCTACAATTATCCTTTATCAACCTGAATAAGGATTAATTGCATGAAAATCAAAACATCCCTCCTGGTTATTTTAATGTTACCCATGCCTGCTAATTCTGCTGAAAATTCTGAAATGAAGATGCGTCACACGGGGTAATCTGCATGTCGATATCTCGTAAATTTTCGCACAGTCATAGAGGCGGCTGCATTCTAAATATTCTGGAGCCATAAGGATGCAGTGTGTTTATCTGCCACATTTTCTTCAACGGTTTTTCGCTCGGCCCTGAGCTCAGCCATGTTCATCCCCAATTAATTTCTCAGGAGTTTCTGCGCAAGATGCAGACAGCGGATGCAGGTCTGTTCCGATTTACCTGTAGTTGTGGCTTTAAAGGATTCTACGATCGTGAAATTAACGTCTTTATTGAAAAGGTGTTCAGCAGCAAGTATTGTCTGCACGCGTTCGTCGATAAAAACAAACTCCGGCAGATCATCAAACTCACATGCGATTTAAAACGGGTCGCAGCCTCCCTCATGCTGAAGCAGTTCATGTCATTTCGGTCAGCCTTAATCCTTTCCGCTTAAAAATATCCACAGCTTCAAAAATTGCGTATTTACCGAAGTCAGTGCGCCGGATAACAGTGATCATTTCCTCATCAATTTTTTATTTCCGCTTTATTTATTTTCCTACTAAAATTTTTTATTTTTGAGTAGCACAGACAGTCCTGCTGTGATGACCCAAGTGAATATGAGCAGATAACGAGCAGGTGTCGCTACATGAAATCTGAGAAAGTCGCAGGGGTTAAAACCTCGCCAGATTCCGCTAAGCTCACGGTTGTTGTCTTCTTTATTTTCCTAATGCCTTACCTACCAGGCATGTAGCCAAGAGTGCCTGGTACGATCCCGCCGGCGCCGTTTTTTCTCTATTCCCTTACCCGGCAGACACTTACCCTCTTTTCCACGCCCGAAACGCGCCGGGGCCCACGCCTTTTTATTTCCGGACATCCAGGTTATTCTCCGCATACGGGAGAAAAGCCGAAAAACCGATCCGAAACGGATCCAGACCAGATCGATTTATTCCCGTGGTTTTCGCTGGACAGACAGGGGAAAATACGTTCCATGACGCCAGGCAACGGAGAATGAAAATTTGAGTACTTTACCCCGAGAGGTCGTGCAGATTTCACGTAGCGACGTCACTGGTCAGAACGTGACCGGATCCGGCGCCGCACGCTACTTTGACTATGAGAGCGCCGTGGCCCTGCGTAACCTGGCCGCTGCCTACGGCACCGACATGCCGCGCTACCTGCTCGCCCCCGAGGTGGCCGTGCTGCTCTCGAAGGTGCCCGACCTGAAAAAGCGCCTCTTTATTGACGCGCTCTGGAACACCGGCGGGCGGCTGAATGAAATTCTGCCGCTGACGAAGGAAGATTTTGTGCTGGACGATTCGCTGACCGGCGCGCCGCTTTCTTCGCCGTTCGTGGTGCTGCGCACCCTCAAGCAGCGCCGGCTGGAAGAGGCCGCGCGCAGCCGTAGCCGCCGGCGCGGCCGCCCGACGAAGGAGGAGCAGCGGGCGGAGCGCGAAACAGAGGCGGAAATTCGTGACAACCCGCCGCGCGCGGTGCCGCTCACCGATCCGGGCTTCGTGCAGCGCTTAAGGGAGTGGTTTGCGACGGCGCAGCTGGCACCGGGCGCCCGACTCTGGGATATCCGGAGCGAGGACACCGCGCGCAGCTGGATAAGCCAGGCCGTGACGGCCGCGGCGCGTGACGGTGTGACGTTTTCCATCCGGCCGGTGACGCCCAAGACGTTCCGGGACTCGTTTGCGATGCACCTCGTGCAGCACCAGGTGCCGCAGAAGGTCATTCAGACGCTGATGGGCCATAAGGACGCGAAGTCCACCGAGTGGTACACGCGGGTGTTCGCGCTGGACGTCACCCGCCAGCTCGGCGTCCGGTTCTCCATGGATCCGGACGAAGCCGGCCGGCTCCTGCTGCCCGGTCAGCCCTCATTTCGTTGATCCCTTGTCCATGGCCGGGGGCTGTTTTCCTGAAAGCAGCACGGCGGATCCGGGTCCGTCCGGGGTTGTTTTACAATTAGCGGAGTCAGGATCTGTCGAGCTTTATCGCGCTTCAGATCGGCCAGAATTCGTGGATGCGGAATGTTCCCGGGCCGGCCTGCAGCAGGCGGCTGTCACTCTTTCCCTTCGAGTGCCGTCATCTGGTCGCTCAGATTTTTGCCCTGTCTTTCAAGCAGGCTGATTTTTTCCTGCAAAGCCCGGACCTGTGATTCCTGCATTGAAGCCTGCTCGCAGATGTTTGAATAAACATTTGTACTTTCCTTTCCACACGCTGCTCTGTCGTAGCCGGCGCTGGCGCTGGTCTCATAGAGCAGTTTCTGAACCTCAGCAATCTGTCGGTTGTTCAGCGCAAGGGCGGCGCTCAGTTTGCTGATCCGGGCTTCCTTGCGTTCCATCTCCTGCCGGCGTTCTCCGCTGCTCAGCGCACTGAGCGTGCTTTTCAGATCAGCATTCTCCAGCATGAGCTTTTCATTCCGCTCCTCAAGGCTTTTAACGTTCTCCCGATAGCCGGCTGACAGCTCGGCGACCCGCTTACTGATAGTCTCTTCACGGCTTGCCTGCGCCGCATCGTAGCGACTCTGCGCAGTCCGGTTCTCTTCACGTAAGTATGCAATATCTGAAGTCAGCCCTTCGTTGCGTACCTTCATTTCAGCCAATGTAGTGTTATTCAGCACCTCTGAAGTGATAATGGTCGAAACGGTGGCCAGAGCAGCGCTCCAGACAATCCATGTTATGACAGGGTGGTTTCTGATTGTTAGGGGGATCCATCCGAACAGGTTGAACATTGGGTCGGGGGCCTTAATTCACTGAAATAAAATTAATATAACAGATATAAAACGCGCTTAGCACCTTCCCTCTGCCGCGTCACCGTGACCACAAAATCCGCGCCCGGGGCGAAGGCCAGCGCGGTGACGCGTTCTGGTGAATTCTGCAGGGGAATGGAGGCTGTTCATGCGTTAATTTTCACGTAGCGTTGTCTGTGCATTTATCCGGCTATTCTCCCGCACCGGCGCGGCCGGAGCCAGATCAATAAATCGCGCAGACTGGATCCGAAATTTGGTTTTACCCGCAATATAGAGGGTTATCCAAACCACGTAAAGGATCCTTTTTCTGCGTAAAACCGCGCAAACCCGCGCGGCGCAAGGCTTGCGGGCCCGATCCCGCCGTTTGGTATAATTGGGGTAATGCCAAGGTAACGAAGAAGTGATGTCAAAGTGTTCAGCGCAGCGTTAAGATGAAGGATACAGATTAATCCTAATGCATCAGGGATGGTTCAGATGGCAGTCAAGCGCGCCTATTACGGTAATGATAACGACCTGGACTACTTCGAGCGGGTCTTCCAGTCAGCCAACATCAACTTTCTTATCGGGTCCGGGGCATCGCTTCCGGCGATTTCAGTGCTGGGAAATATCGAAAACGAATTGCAGGAGCTCATCAATAAAGATGATGAAGAAAATTATTTTAATAAAGCTGCAGAATTTTTAGGTACAGTGTGGCGTCCGCATGAATACCTGCTTGGGCGGAAAGGGAAAGTAATAGTCACTCCAGAATTTGAACAGAACATCAGCACCACCCGGGGGAATTACGATAAGTTTATTTCTTCGCTTGAGAAAATACTGACCCGCAGGCGAACCGGGCTCTTGCCAAGACGTATTAATATCTTCACAACGAATTATGACCTGTTCATCGAGGATGCCTCGATAAGGAACAGTAATGTTGTGCTGAATGATGGTTTCAGTAAGCGCGCGGATTTATGGGGGGGATGCTCATTTGATGGCGGGAGTTTTTATCACACAATAAACGCAACAGGCAATCTGTACAATTACAAGGTCGAGCTCCCGACTATTAATCTGATAAAAATGCACGGCTCTTTATCTTGGCTAAATGAAAACAACAAAATCATTTATGAACTCCCGCCTTTTGAACCACTGGCTTTCAAAAATGAAGAAGCGAAAAAGGCCTGGGTACTGTCTCATAAATTAATTTTACCCCGAAAAGAAAAATTTAAAGAAACGCTGTTAGAAAACGTTTATTACGATTTATTGAGAACCTATTCAAACGAGCTGGATAAAGAAGCTACTTTGCTGGCTGTATTTGGTTTTTCCTTTGCAGACGAGCATCTTGAAACGCTCACCAGGAAAGCCCTGCGTAATGCGACGCTCAAGCTGTTAATCTTTGCTTTTAATGAGGCCAGTACCGAGGGGTTCATGGAAAAATTCCGTGATTATTCCAATGTCGAAGTTATTTACCGTCCCGGTGGAAACCTGGATTTCCCGGCAATGAATAACATTATTACCTGCTATCTGGGAGGGGCAAGATGAGCGGACATTTTACCGATGAGGAAGCAGTATTGCGCATCGGCGAAGTCTGCGAGGTCTCCGGACGCGCAGTTACTATTCTGGTGGATAAAAATAAAAATCTCAGCGACCTGTTTTATCAGGGAAAAGTCCTGAGGAACGTGTCAGTAGGCAGCTTCATTGAGATTAAAAAAGGCTTTATGAGCCTGATTGGTAAAGTGGAAGCAGAAAAGATAATCGAGGAAAAGCACCCCTCTGGCAGCGGCAGCGATACCTGGCGATACCGGCGTTACCTGACGGCAACGCTCACGGGATACATTGATCGCGGGGGGAGGTTCACCGGCGGTTCGCGTGAGCTTCCTCTTATCGGCAACGAGGCCTTTGTGGTGACGGAGGAAATGATACAGACCGTTCATCAGATAGCAGACGCAGATGAAACGGTGATGTTATTCACCCGCACGGATCTTGAAGATATCGAGATCGCGCTGCCGGTCAACGGGTTGATTAACTCGCATATTGCCATTTTCGGTAACACCGGCAGCGGAAAATCCAACACGTTGGCCGCAATTTATAAAGCCGGAACGGCTCAGATAAAGCGCATGCTTGGCGAGCGTTATAAAGAAAGATGTAAATTTATCCTATTTGACTTTAACGGAGAATATACCGCTCCGGACTGTATCACAGCTGAGAAGATGGTGTATAATCTGAATACGCATCATGCAAACGGCGATAAGCTTCCTCTTCCCAGAGAGGTATTGCTGGAACATGACATGCTTTCCGTTCTGACCGATGCGACGGATAAAACACAGAAGCCATTTCTGAAACGGGTTATTGATTTTCGCCATAAAGTGATGAGCAGCGAGGATCCACTTCAGTTTATTCGAAATATTCTTAAGAAAAAAGTCAGACAAAATCTCTTTAGTGGTGATAAGGCAAAATGTGATATTGTCAATCAGCTTTTTGGGCCTATTTTTAAAGATGACCAAGAACTGATAGCTGACCTGGAGTTTCATTCCGTTGCCTGTAAGTGGAGATTGATAGGCGGAAACATATTTAATGCTGAAGTCGATACCGAGCGATCGTATATCTTCAGATTGGCTTGCGATTTTCAATTCAAGGTTGATATGATTGAAGATCTTCTTGACTTTATGTATCTCCAGCTAATACAGGAATACTTATCTAACAAGTCTAATCCTGAGCATATATCTCCCGTCATAAACAGAATGAATGCAAACCGGAAAGATATTGCAAAGATATTTGACACGTCGGGAAAACGGGATTTCTGGAACGAGAAGAACTTTTCCGTCGTAAATCTTAACATGGTAAATATAACCATGAAAAAAACATTACCGCTCCTTCTGGCAAAATGGGCTTATAATTTAAAAAAACTATCCTTGATCCCCTCTACCCTCCACCTCATTATTGATGAAGCTCATAATATATTGTCTAACACCTCCTTCCGCGAAACTGAGAGCTGGAAAGACTACCGGCTCGAAACTTTCGAAGAAATAATTAAAGAAGGACGCAAGTTCGGAGTATTTGTCACTATCTCCAGCCAGCGGCCTAATGACATTTCATCCACCATTATTTCACAGGCGCACAACTACTTTATTCATCGTCTCATTAACCAGAACGATCTTTATGCCATCGAAAAGTCCGTCTCATACATAGACCGACTGACAGAAGAGTCCATCCCTACCCTTTCCACAGGGACATGTATATTCAGTGGCATCGTAAGTCCCATGCCGTTGAAACTCAGGGTTGCTGAACTTCCACCAGAACAGAAACCCAGAAGTCATACCATTTCCTTTAAGGATTTGATGGAGCCCGAACCAGAGGCGAATGACGGCGGGGGGCTTAAATTCTGACTGCTGGACAGGCAGTCCCACGCTGACAGGTTTTGCGAAAAGCACTTACGGCGCCATGAATGTCATATTCCTATCCCGGCACGATTACCTCCGGTAAGTTATCTTTCCCGGCCGACTGGGATTGAAAATTGGGGACCTGGCGGCTCCCCCCTAATGATGCACGCACACGCTGATGGCCCCAAAAGCGGCAGTGAGTTGCATAGACACATGAAATTCAGTTAAAACGGACGGCATTCACATAATCATTGCAGGCCTCATCAGGACAGGAACGGGACAGTGGGATTAGTCATTCATGGAACACACGTAGTTGTTGATCATGCCTGTAAAGACTGGCTCGTGACGGAACCGGCAGGTAATCCTACCGAAGAATGGGTGGGGGAATTGAGGATCTGGTCCGTATTCAGAAGACGACTGGCTTCTGCGAAGCTCCAGCGCGATCGCCGGCTGAAAATGCTGGGTGATAACTGCCCTATTATTTATGCTCTCAAAGGCAAGCAGGGATTAACGACCGATCTTGCCAGTATCCTGCACCTCAGCAGGAGCTTTGACGTTATTCTTGACGACATTGCGAACCGGGACACTGACGGTTACGACGCGGTGATCTCAATGCCCTCTTCCCATCCCCTGAGTGCGATGGTCGCAACACGATTTGCGCGTAAATTTTCAGCTCCACACCTGGGAAACGTCTTCAGGAAAATTACGGTGGAGGAAGCACTCACCATGCTGGATCGGGCTGACATTGATGTGGCGGATCATAAGCGTCTCGCTTTCAGGATCGGTAAACAGCTGCAGTCTGCAGGTTTCCACGGTGCATTTTCCCTGAAAGATATTCCCGTCGTGTTCCGGCACGTTTTCACCCCACTCAAAATCAATGCGGGTGCGTTAAGCCTTACTACATTACGTGTACTGCTTGTCGATGACCTCCTGGCAACCGGCACAACCATGGTCACGGCTGCTGAGCTAATCCGGCAGACCATTCCCCGTGCCAGTATCTGCGGTGCCTGTCTGTTCGGATCTGCCGGACGCTGAATAATAAGTTGCTCAAAAAAGAGCAAGGGCGTATATTTATATACAGAGTGTGCTTGAGGCCCCCCGCTCTTTAAATCCAGATGGGTCCCGCGTAGGCACCCGCAGAGGTCGGTTCGTAAAGAACGAGTATCTGCAGATTAGGCAGCGGCTAATCCTTCGGTTATACATTTGTGTATAACTGTCGTAACGAAGGGAGAGCTTTTGCTCTCCCTTTTGCATTTCTAAGAACACATATTTGTCAGCTAACCGTCTTTCAATCAATTTTCGTATTAGCCCAGTAAAGCCTGTGACTTTTTTCCTGTCATGAGGTTGCAATAACCCGGGCAAGAGTAGTCAGCGACTTACGAGCTTTGCGAGTATAAGAGCCCCGGATAAGCTCTTTTCCTTATACCTGATGATCTGCTACATACTTGTTTAGCGCGATCCCCTCTCCCTGACGAACTTCGAAGTAGTAGGTGCATTGCCGAGCCGTAAGTTCGCGAAGGAGTTCATTGATCAGAGCATGATTCGGCCCCTTACCTTTCGATGCACTGACAACGCCAACAGGTGTCGACGTTACCAGCACTACATGATGCGGAGCGTCAAGTTGCAGTACGCCGTCAATGAGTCCCTGAATGATGCAGCGGTTCACCGTAGTGTCGCTGTAATTAAACTTCTGCAGCCTCTTTTCACTACCCTGTTCTGTCAGCACCATAGCCGATCCCTCACGCGTTTGTGCATTGCAGCTGCCGGTGACATAGATAAAAACGCTCTGCATTGTATCCTTCCTCAGTTCTGTCTGTTCTGGCGATGATACGTCACATGTTCCATCTGTTCTTTTCAATTTCCATACTTTAACTAACGGAGAGCTGTTTTCCCGGTTAAACGAGCACAGACAAACTCGGCAGAGCGCCATATTTAAAGCATGCGCTTTTTTCTGGCCAGCCCCGGAAACGGGTTGCCAGTACGCTTCCCGGCCGCAGACAAAAACCACCTTACGGGTTCTGAAGCAGATGCATGTGTGCTGGCGGGTATGGCATGAACTTACGACGACTGGATGAATGCGGATAAGTTAAGGCGCTGGTAAGTATTACCTGATGTGTGCTGAAGGGAATAAGAGGAGCTTAAAATCGCATTACGATGTGCGCTGTGGGGGAAACCCAGCTTTCGGATACTCTGAGTGTGCACTGGTGGGTAAGAGCCTGTATTAAGATGTGTGCTGGCGGGTAGTACTCTCATGAAAATGTGTGCTGGCGGGAAGTCAAAGGTGTATTACCTCGCAGCACACATTCCTTGCGGGACTGAAACAAAAGATAAGCCGTTCCAGACATAGCTTTTGATGCTGTTAATGCCTTCATCCCGCCAGCGCACATATCATCGGCACCGGATTCCTGTCAGCACACATTTATAAGCCTGGTGGCTTGAGCTTGGGGTTCCGCTTGTGAATGATTAAGTAATTCTCACGTTCTTTTCTCACCAGTGAAAATTCCAGGTAACCAATCTTTTGAAGCTGTTCAAGCGCTTTTTTGATTGTGCGGTTTTGTTCACTTACTGAGCTGGCGAGGGAAAGACGCTCGCGCAGGCGTGAAAAACCCACGGGAACAGGATTGGCGGGGAGGCTTTCAATAAAGGTATAGATCGCCTGAGCAGCTTCCTTTTTAGGAAGGGCTTTAATCGCGTGCTGCTGCAGCAGTACACGATAGTCCAGTTGAAAGAGCTCCCACAGTTTTTCGTCTGCTTCAAGCTGAACTATGTCTTTATCTGCATCAAAATAACCGGTTTTAAGCAGGCCAGTCTGATAACTACCGCGTACATCAGCACCGCGCTTAAACGAAACAGACTTGTTACGCAGCTTGCCTAAAGATTCATGGATTGAGCTACGCAGGCGGGCATCGATACGCTTGGAAGCGAAACCGCAGCCTTTAGCGAATTCAGTAAATTTTAATTCGATCTTGTTGGAGTTCAGCCCGTATTTGCTGAAAGCATAGATAACGCCGATCCATACTTTGAAGTCACAGTCCATATCGAGGCGCGGCCCGGAGATATTGATATTGTCATACCCCTCGGCTTTCGCTATCTCCAGCTGAGAAAACAGCTCAGATGCATCTACGATATTATTTTCGCCCTGTGATTTTGATGGCTTTGGGACAAAAACGCCAAGCCGCATCAGAGCAACAGGCTGAACGGTATTATTGGAATTAACGGTGAGTTGTTTTTCCTTTGTGATCATATCGCTGTACAGCGCGTCAGAAATAAATGACTTATCCGTCATAGAGTTATCTCACAGTTTAATCGTCAGTATGAAATGTGAATTAAATAGGTTTCTGTCCCGCCAGCACACACGATACATCCCTCCAGCGCACATTACCATCCCACCAGCGCACATTAAATTCCCGCCAGCACACATACTCTTCCCGTCAGCACACATCGTGATCAGGCCCTAGGCCAGACGTGGCGTGGCCTGCGAGCTACCGGGATCTTTCTGGTACTATTAGGATCTGATTGGATGATCTATTGGATCGAGACTGTGGATTTGTGGATAAATGCAATTTAGGCAGCAGTCAGGCTGCATGAAGCAACTAACGCGCCTGCGGCTTGTTCAACGGCTCAGAGAACCACAAAAATTTGCGGCTCTCTGAGCCGTTCCCGTAAAACCCCAGCAAGGCTTTCAAATGTTATTTAATTGTGGAGTAACAAATGGCATTTCAGAACCCGGCACAGAACTTTGCTGAACAGCGGCTCAGCCTGGGCGATCTGGTCACGCTGTCTCCTCATTCCACTTTTCTGGTACGTAGCGACAACAGTTATCCGGAGGCAGGAATTATGCAGGGCTCAGTTCTGGCCATCGATCGCGCGATCATCCCTCAACACAGGCACATCATTGTCGCTGAAGTAGAAGGCGAATTAGTACTGCGCAGGCTCCTTATAACCCCTGTACCAGCGCTGCAAGAGCTTAGAGGCGAAGAGACCATTACTTTACTCGATGAAAGTCAGGAGCTGCCTGTTTGGGGCGTTGTAGCCTATGCACTTACAGATGTCGCAGGACTGGGTTTCAATCATCCGCCAGGTGAAAGACCCAGATAAGCTATGGTGTGTATAAGCTGTAATGAGCGAGATCAGCCGGAGTTTAAAAATGTTCGCACTGGCCGATGCCAATAATTTCTATGCGTCCTGCGAAACGGTGTTTCGACCCGATTTGCGAGGTAAACCCATATGCGTAGTGTCAAACAATGATGGCTGCGTGATTGCCCGTTCTGCAGAAGCCAAGCGCATGGGTATTAAAATGGGTGCTCCGCTTTTCAAAAATGAGCGTTACTTTCAGGAGAACGGCGTTCATATCTTCAGCTCTAACTATGCCCTATATGGCGATATGTCCGCCAGAATGATGGCTATCTTAGGTGAAATGGCGCCTGGGCAGGAAATTTATTCGATAGATGAGTCATTTCTAGATGTCAGCGGCATAGCTGCATATATGCCGCTGGAGCAATTTGGCCGGCAGATGCGCGACCGGATAAAGAAAGAGATTGGACTGACCATCGGTATAGGATTTGGTCCATCCAAGACGCTGGCCAAACTAGCTAATTTTGCTGCTAAAAAATGGACCCGGACGAATGGCATTGTTGATCTTTCTAGCCCTGTCCGGCAGCGCAAGCTGCTGGCGCTGGTTAGTGTAGATGATGTATGGGGCATTGGTAGCAGACTCAGCAAACGACTCCATGCCATGAATATCAGTACGGCACTGCAGCTTGCTGACAGTAATATCAGCGTCATCCGCAAAAGCTTCGACGTGATAGTAGAACGTACAGTGCGCGAGCTTAACGGCGAATCCTGTCTGGCGCTGGAAGATGCGCCGCCGCCGGCCAAGCAGCAGATAGTGGTAAGCCGCAGTTTCGGGCAGCGCGTCACAAGCATTGACGAGCTACAGCAGGCTGTTGTTACGTATGCCACTCGCGCGGCAGAAAAACTGCGTGAGCAAAGTTCTAAATGCCGACACATCAGTGTCTCGGTAGCAACTGGCAGATACGGAAACGAGCCCCAGTATGCTAATGCAGCAGCAATGGTTTGCGAATATCCCACCAGCGATACCCGGGATATTATCGGCTTTGCCCTGCAGGCCCTTAAGCGTATATGGCGTGACGAATACCGCTATGCAAAAGCCGGTGTCACTTTAAGTGATTTTTATCAGTCGGGCGTGGCCCAGCTTGATATGTTCAGCCAGCAGCTGCCCCGAGCTAATGCTGATGCACTTATGTCTGCTGTGGATCAAATTAACAGGTCCGGGCTGGGTAAAGTCTGGTTCGCAGGTCAGGGCACGGATAATGCCTGGCAAATGAAACGTGAAATGCTGTCTCCACGCTATACAACCTGTCTTGCTGAAATAATGACCTTAAAATAACGTTTGTTGTTTTTTGGTTGATCGGCAGACAAAAGCAATATATGACCCAATTGGGCCTCAATGGGCTCACTTTCAACGCTCTTTGTTCCTTTTTTATCCTTGTCTGAATGGTTCTAAGTACATCATATCCCTTAGTAACTTAACAGGTTATTAGCTTGTTAATATGTTAATTACTTCATTGTGGACGCACTATATTTTCAGGCACCATCATGATAGGTATAAACTGAAAGATTAGTTTTAATATTTGAGATATATCAATACTTTGTGTTGAATTAATAAGCAGGCGTTTACAGGCATATTGACTAGCCAAAACGAGCAAAATAATAGTTAACACATCTTAATATCTTACTAAGATACTAAGATACTAAGATGGTGTGTTTTGTAATAGTTATTGCAGCTTGGCCTTCTGAATAAGTTCAGATCTCTCATGCTGGTTAAGACTCTCGAAGGCCATAACTGCTGCCCGAACCACATCTGAACGATTTACACGATGACCTGTATTGTTCATTTCATCACGGATGCAGTTATCAATCGATTTCAGGTTTGTGTCTGCGAAAGAAATACTTACCGGCTTAGCTTTGGATTTAACTGTGCTGACTTTTTCCGGCACGGCATTGAGGCCAGCCGTACCACCATTGATAAATGCATTTTCATCTTTTGGTGGAGTATTTGCTCGATTTCTCACAGGATCACCTCTTTTACCAGAGCTGCTACTTCTTCGCGAGCTTTATCATTCTGGGTTTCGAATATTGTTAAAGATTCTGCCCAAGCGTCCCTGTGAGCTTTACGATCGCAGATTCGCGACTGAGCCAGTTGCATCTGTGGATAGTCAGCAAGTACTTCTGCAGCCTGATGAGCTTCATTCACAAACATGTTAGTCGGAGCCATGTTCAGAACCAGGTACCCTTTAACATTTTCATTAAAGTCTTTGGCTGCGGTAAAAACTTCACAGGTATGAGGCACAACGTCCAAATCCATTTGTGAGGGGCGCAGAGGAGAGATAAAGACATCTGCTGACATCAAACCGCTGCGCATTTCAGCACTGTCTCGTCCGGCGCAGTCGGCAATGACATAATCATAGGATTTCGCATGCTCTTTGAGCATTGCCTTGATGTTACCTGTCGCGCCTGTCACTGGAATGTGAGGTAAAGATTCAGGTCGGTTGTTGTACCAGGTAAGCACCGATTTTTGGTCATCGGCATCGACAATGATGACCGATTTACCGGTTGATTTCAGACAGGCAGCAATCGAAACCGCTAGTGTGCTTTTACCTACACCGCCTTTCTGACTACCCAAAACGATGATCATAACAACCTCGCTAGTTAATAAGTTATCCCCTTATGATAATAGCAATATGTTATCTTAACAAGATAATTTTTATTGTTTAACTGTCTGTTTAATGAGGGGTTGATAACATATTAATTTGTTATGTTATTGCTTTTTTGACTGCGTGATACTGGAAGCAATACTTTACTTTAACATGCAGGTCGTTGTCTGAATGGCTTTTGCTTCTTTCTATCAATAGATATCTTCCGGTGATGAATGGAGGTCTGAAGCAACCTGAAACCCGCAAGAAGACAATCAATTCTGATAATGTGAAATCCAGAACCTGTGTATGAGTTGAAATATTAAGATAATATCTTATTAACTTGTTGGGTATAATTCAGCTGAATCTGCAAGCCTTTCTTATTAAGATAATATCTTGTTAATTTATCAATTCAACTTGTTGTCAACTCTCATGAGTGCTCAGCAAACGGTGGCTATCGGTATGTCATCCCAGCTCGTAGTCCAGGCAGGGGAAAGTAGCTCCCGCTTCATCTTCCAGTCCGGATCGATACCTTTACCTGCAAAGCCGATGCTGTAACGCCCGGAGCGGTTCATTGAATCCATCAGACTCATGAGCGCCTCACTGCCGGCGCGCGGCACTTCATCGTCAAACAGATTGAGCTGGGCCACACCGTTCGGACGAAGCTCGCTCAGCATGATGCCGGCTTTCGCATAGCGATAGCCCGGGCGCCAGATGGTATCCAGTGATTTCACTGCTGCCTCGATGATGTTCCGCGTGTCCTGCGTGCCAACGCGCAGCTTCACAAACGCCGTGTTGCCGTAGCCTGGCTGTCCGGTGTCGAAAGGTGAGGTGCGGATAAACACAGAGATGTGGTGGCAGAACTGCCTGTCCTCGCGAAGCTTTTCTGCAACGCGTTCGGCATACGCGCAGACCGACTGTCGCATGGCGTCGTATTCCGTGATGCGCTCGCCGAAGCTGCGGCTTACGACTATCTGCTGTTTGGGCGGGGGCGCATCCTCCATCGGGATGCAGGATTCGCCGTTAAGCTCACGTACCGTGCGCTCCAGTACCACCCCGAAATTCTTGCGGATGAAAGAAGGGGAGGCGCGTGCCAGATCGAGCGCCGTTGTCACGCCGAGCAGCTGCAGGCGTTTTTCAAGCCTGGAACCCACGCCCCAGAGTTCACCTACGGGCTGACGAGACAGCAGCTTTTCGGTCCGCCCCGGATTGCCTGGCGTGAGCGCCAGCACCCCACCAAACTGGGGCCATTCCTTACCGGCCCACTGTGCTGACTTCGCCAGGGTCTTCGTTGGCCCAAGCCCGACGCCGACCGTCAGGCCTGTGCAGGTCCTGACGTGCGCCCGGATCATGCGGCCAAAGTCCTCATATGGCATAGCCATTTCCATACCCGTGCAGTCACAGAACCCTTCGTCAACCGAATACACCTCCAGCCGGGGCACCATCTCCTCGATGCAGGACATTACCCGCGTGCTCATCGAGTGGTATAAGGCATAATTGCTTGAAAATATATGTATTTTCTCAGGGAAGTGCTGATTCTTTATCTTGAACCACGGATCGCCCATTTTCACGTATTTTTTGGCTTCCTTACTGCGCGCGATAACGCAGCCGTCGTTGTTCGACAGGATGGCCACCGGCGCATTTTTCAGGTCGGGCCGGAATACCTTCTCCGCGCTGGCGTAAAAGCTGTTCACGTCAATCAGGCCAAACATGTCAGTTCCTTTTGCGAGGGGTATGCACGAAGTGCACCACTACGCCGAAGATCTCAAGCGTGTCCGGGTCCGGAATAATAACGGGATAAGCGGGATTCATGGGCTGCAGAACGGGTCCCTTCGGCGTAAGCAAAAGGCGCTTCACCGTGAATTCGCCATAAAGCTCGGCGATAACCACGTCATTGTGCTCCGGCGTCAGGGAGCGATCGACAATAAGCAGGTCGCCGTCATACAGGCCAATGTCCTGCATGCTGTTGCCCTGCGCGCGCAGGAAAAAGGTGCTTGCCCGGTGGGCTATAAGATATTCGTTGAGATCGAGCTCCTGCTCCGCATAGTCCTGACAGGGTGAGGGAAACCCGCAGGGCACACGTTCCAGGAAAAGAGGCCTGAAGCTGGGCGGCGGATTGTCCGCCGGGTGCATCAACTCAAAGGCGTTAAACATAGCGAAAATCCCTGTTAAAGCGCTGTATGTATTTACAGTATTATTAGCTGGCTTCCTGTTACGCGCAAGAAGTCGCTTGATCCTCACCGTCGGGAAGAAAACACAGCCATTGATTTATAAAGATTTACAGCGAAACGACAGCTCATAAATTAACCGTTTGTTTGCATGCACCATCGGCAAAGGGCTGCAAATGTTTATCCACAGCTTTGCGCGCGGGATGTGCAGGGAAGATGTGGATAAGGGCCCCCTTCGGCTCCCCTGATCGGGTCGTCAGCCCCATTCAGCTAACCGGCAGAGCCAGCAAGCTTCACCGGACCGCGCCACGCGTTCCGGGCCTGTCGGCTGGGGTCTGAGGGCTAAAGGCAAGGCGTGCTGGCGGTCATCTGAAAAGATCATTGCAGGGTTTTTAAGCGAAGCCTGATGTGTATGATTACTGTTCATTTTCAGGGAGCTGTCGCATAAGGAGTATGTCTTGAAACCCTTCCAATCCGCTTTTCTCATTCTCATCTGTATTTGCCCGTCGCGCGTGCGCCGGGAGGCTGCCGGCTGAACTGTTGCCGGCAGTGCCGCATAAAACCCGGACCAGACACATACACGGCAGGGCAAGGGCTGCAGCCAGCCCACAGGCTGGCGCGAACCGCGACGGCCTGAATCCGCCGTCGCTCTGAGGCGCAACGCCGTTTCGCTGCCGCTCAGCCGCCGTTGCCGCTGCATCGTGCTGTGCTTTTCCGCCGGGCTTCACCGGTTTAAGTCCTTTCGCCGGGGCTGAGACAAGCACAGGCGCCGTGGTCCTCCAGGGTGAAGTGAACGCCGGGAAAATTTATTTCCGGCCACTGCGTCAGACCAGAAATAAATTTCCCCGTCGCCCTGGACGCCTGCCGTCACCCGCGCTGGTTTACGCCCTCGCGGCGAAGGATCTCAAACGGGTGAAGTGAATACCGGAGGAAAAAACCAGCCGATTTCCACAAAACGTCAACACCGCGGCTCCCGAAACTCAACGGGTGACGTGTTTAAACCCCCAACTGCATGAGGAGAACGAACATGGCTTCACGAGGCGTCAATAAGGTCATCCTGGTCGGCAATCTGGGACAGGACCCGGAGGTGCGCTACATGCCAAACGGCGGCGCGGTCGCAAACATCATGCTGGCGACGTCGGAAAGCTGGTGCGACAGGCAGACCGGTGAGAACAAAGAAATCACGGAGTGGCACCGCGTGGTGCTGTTTGGAAAGCTGGCAGAGGTGGCGGGGGAGTACCTGCGCAAGGGCTCACAGGTTTACATCGAGGGCCAGCTGCGCACGCGTAAATGGCAGGGCTCGGATGGACAGGACAAGTACACCACCGAAGTCGTGGTGAACGTTGGCGGCACCATGCAGATGCTGGGCGGGCGCGGCAATGGCGCCGGCGGGCAGACCGGACAGCAGTTCAGCGGGCAGCAAAACGCTCAGCCGGCACAGCCAGCTGCAGGTAACGGCGGCAAAGGCGGTAAGGCAGGTAAGGGAAGTCGCGGCGCGGCTCAGCCGCAGCCGGAACCCCAGGCTCCGCCGCAGGGTAATTATCCGCCAGCAGATTTTGACGACGACATCCCGTTCTGAATGACGCGGCTTTGCTTACGCGAGGCTGCGACAGAGGTGAAAACAGAAGGTAAATGAAGCTGGAAGGCGGCCGGAACGGCCGGGATGGTTGCCCTGGCGGAGCTGGCACTCCGCGCAGGGCATGACAATCAAATTATGAGGAATCCGATATGTCAGCGACTCAGTCTAAAGAAAAAATTCGTCACGGCAAGACCCCCGCGTATTACGGCCGCCGGCGCGGCGGCTACCGCAGCTGCTGCGGCAGCGAGCTGACCCGCGATGAGAGCGTGACACTGCAACGTCTTAAGGCATTCACGCCGGGCGACTTTGAGGCCTACAGCGCGCGCGGCGAGGAGTTTCGCCGGCGCCTGTGCGGGACCGTACTGAACGCCCTGCAGCTCAGCAAAGCCTGGCTTACCGACTGCGAGTGCCGGGGAGAGTGGGGCGGGGTGTTCCCGGTTCATCTCCGCCTGACGCACCGAAAAAATCCGCTCGTCACGCTCGACATCCTGAGCCCGGGCAGCGAGTCGCCGTTCTGGCACGGGCTTATCTGGATAAATCCCGATCACACCGGGCTGTACGTTCTGAATACCGAACAGTTTGAGCCGGAAACCATCGGCCGGCTGCTGACGCGTATTGAAGAGATGGTGTCAGCAGGCATTACGCCAGCGGAAATCGTGGCGGTACTGGGCCGAAAGGGAGGGCGCGCATGAACACGATCATGATGATGCCGGCAGCGACGCCACGTTTTTATGTGCAGCGGCAGAGGGCCTGCAGGCTGCACAACATAGCTTCATGCTCTGCAGTGATTTCAGCACCGGTAGCGAGGGAACAAACAAAGATCAGGGCGTATCCTCGGGTGCCCACGTTGCAGAACCTGACTGATATTATCGGGCGGTCCGCTCCGGCAGCGTCAGAACGAACGCCCCAGGCGATGATGTACATAGCTGAGGCGCAGGAAAAGCTTATCTGTGAGGCCGAAACTGCACTGGCCAGCCAGTCTGTTCGCACATACCGGCGGTGGTACTCGTACTGGCGGCGTCGGGGCGTACAGGTGAACGACCTGCTGGATATGACGTGGGTATGGCGCCAGCGTGCCCGGACTGAATGACGAGAGACAAAATACTCTAACCGGTCAGACCTGTTAATGTTTCAGATCGTGGCGCCGATAGTATTCAGGTCCTTCACCAGGGATAAACATTGATGGCAAATTCGTTTAGACGATGCTTCGCGGCATCGTCTTTTTTTTATCTTTCAAAAAGAACCCGCCGTAGCGGGTTTTAAATACACACGTCTGTTCCCGGGGACGGGATGAGGGAGAAAAGAATATTGTCTCCCTGTGAGGGTCGGCGACATCTTAGTCGGATTAATGTTTTGTGTCCTGAGCTAAATCCATCTGAAGAGACAAATGAGATAAATACGCACGGCCTGTGATGCTC
Source organism: Pantoea septica (assembly GCF_002095575.1). GTDB lineage: Bacteria > Pseudomonadota > Gammaproteobacteria > Enterobacterales > Enterobacteriaceae > Pantoea > Pantoea septica. The sequence continues at coordinate 98,431 of NZ_MLJJ01000016.1, forward strand.
AGCATGGATCTGATAGCAGTGCGCCAAGAAAAACTCCGCTGGCGTTAAATCGCATTCGGGGAAATCCGCCTGTACCGGAGTTTTACCGAATGGCGCAGCCAGTTAATCGGCGCGGCCTGCCCCGGCGCTGAGGGCCGGACTACTATATCTGGTATGGTTCCAAGCTGAGAAAGGCACAACATATAGTATTGCGCGCCGCAGCGTGTGCAGTTCGGTCTTATGGGCGTTTTACCGAATGCCGCAAAAAAGACGTAAAAAAACCGCCTGGCGGCGGCTTACCGGACGGTTCAGAACCAAAACACATTAAGTTAAGCTGGGTGTAATCCGGCAAAAAATTTCTGAGGCAATATGAACAAACCGCGCAGGAACAGAACCAAAACCGTACAGTTCACATTTAAACAACATTACCTAGGCCGACAGTTCCTGAAACTATTTTCAAAGGATGCAAATAAAGTTTATGTGAAAATAGTAGATAAGAATGGGGTGGTAAAACAAAAATCAGTTAACGACCAAGTTTTTTATTCCAAAAAAGTATGGGATGAATCCACAGAAGCACTTATGAAAGGCATAGAGGATGCTTTCAAAAAAGAAATCGATAAAGCATTAAATAGTAATACAGATTTCAACTTTGGAAAAATAACGGATTATTACCTGATGTGGAACATCAGGGGGAGGTTAGCCAATGATCGCCCAGAGAGCGTCAATTTTCGTATAATTGGAAGCAGGTTATCCTTTAAGGAACAAGATACATTAGAGCAGAAAGGGTATTATTTCATGAAGCCAGATGGAACTATGCATGATGATATGTTTCGTGGCTTAACGTTCAAAATGGAATTGAATAAATTAAATATTATATTTAAGGATAGGACGTGGGGTTTAGTTAAATCGCCGAAAGAGAACTTTATCCTGCCTGACTTCTGGAACGTTAATCTCTGGGAAAAAGAGCTGACTTGGATAATTCCAATTACAAGAAACATGGCATTTGTGGCTGAACACGAAAACGGGGTAGTAACGCAACAAAACGCTTCCCGTATTAATGATTTTTCAATGACTCACTGTAATAAATTTTGTGTTATATATTCATAAAGTGAAAGCTGAAAGAATCAGGTAATCCATCTGTGTAATACATCTGCATTACACAGGTGTATGTTAAAATTATTTTGTATCCGTTATCCCTGTCAGGTATCTCACAAGCAGAAAATCATCAGGTGCTTCAACATTCAGGTAGCCGTCACTTTCCCTATAGCACAGAGCAGTTCTGTCATGCCGCAGCGTGTTAGGTGGTAATGGGTGATCGGCAAAAGGATTATGCAAAACATAAAGACCATCAAGAAGATGCTCGTGATAAGTGCTTTTTAGCGCTGTATGCACCTTTGGATAAAGAGACTCCGGGTCTGGAGTGAA
>NZ_MLJJ01000017.1 GCF_002095575.1 Pantoea septica
ATGCCGCGATTATTCAGCGGCGCGGGCTGCGTATATTACGCTTTCCGCTTTACCAGTCAAGCATTTATTTTTGCTTTCCTGATGATTCGAACCTTGTCGAACCTTACTTAACACCGCATTCCGTAAGCCGTTGTGCCGTGTCAGTGGAGGCGCATTATAGGGAGTTCTTCCGGGCTGACAAGCGCTAATTTCAAATTAATTTCCGAGTGCCGATTTTTTCAGCAAAACCGCCCTAAACTGCCACTTTTTCCAGCGACGGAAAGCCATAACGCTGTAAAACCGGCGACAATTGCAGCGCCTCGCCGTTGAGATCGGTGCAAAATGCGCAGTTCGCCTGAGAAGAGTGCGCACCAGGCGATTCATGCTCCAGCAGCCAGGCGGTGCGGCGCGCTATTGCCGCGCCCGAATCAATTAATCGGGTGCCTTCGGGCAAGACCTGCTGCAGCTCTTCACGCAGTAAAGGAAAGTGCGTGCAGCCCAGCACCACCGTATCAGGCGGTTCGGCCATACGCAGCCAGGGCTGGACCGTGCGTCGCACATCCTCCAGCGCGATAGTCTGACCATGCAGCTTCCGTTCAGCCAGCTCCACCAGCTCCGCCGAGCCCAGCATGGCAATCCGGCATGAGGTGGCAAATTGCGCTACCAGATCGTGCGTATAAGGACGTCGCACCGTTGCGCGCGTCGCCAGCAGCCCCACCACGCCATTGCGCGTCAGGCGCGCCGCAGGCTTAATCGCCGGCACAACGCCCACGACGGGGAAGCCGAAGCGCGCGCGCAGCGCCGGCAAGGAGACCGTGCTGGCGGTATTACAGGCGATGATGCAAAGCGAAAGCGGATGACGGCTGGCAATCGCCCCGACGATATCGACAACGCGCTCGACAATATACTCTTCGCTCTTCTCCCCATAAGGAAAACCGGCGTTGTCGAACGCATAAAGATAGTGCAGGTCCGGCAGGAGCTGTCGGACCTCATCATAGACAGAGAGCCCACCTACGCCGGAGTCAAACACCAGCACGGTGGGGCGCAGATCAGAAGCTGTAGCTGGCGCTGAGGTAATACTCCGTTCCTGGAGTTCGATAGCCATACGCTGTCTCGTAGTCTTTATCAAACAGGTTGGCAATTCTACCACGAACCGTCAGCTGAGATGTGACCGGATACGACGCTGCGAGATCCCACAAACTGACGCCGCCCAGTTTAACGCGACGGGCAGGATAGCTGTTGTAGTCGTTATCAAAGCGATCGCCGAGATAGTGATAAGTCACCGACCAGTCGAGGTTATAAATCGTCCAGTCGAGCTGATACTTCACCTGCTGTTTAGCGCGGCGCACCAGCGGTTGATCCGTTTCGCCGTCGCGCGCGTCGACGTAGTCATAGGAGATCTGATGACCCAGCGGGCCGGTATCGAATGACGCGGTTGCCTCGACGCCTTTAATACGCGCCTTGCTGATGTTGTAGTAGCGATAGGTGGCGGGATCGCTGTCAATCAGGTTATCAATGTCGTTGCGATAACCCGATACCCGCCAGTTAACCGGTCCGGTTAGCCCTTCAAAGCCCCCTTCCCACTGCTTGCTCTTTTCGGGCTCAAGGTCGGGATTGCCATAGCCCGGACTATAAACCTGAGACAGGTTCGGCGCCTTAAAGGCGGTGCCATACGAGGCGAAGACGCGATAGCCTGAAATAAACTCCCAGGACGCGGCGGTTTGCCAGGTGTTGTGCCAGCCGAACTGGTTATTGTCGTCGCCGCGCAGCGCGCCTTCCAGCGTCACGCTGCCGAACTGCTGCTGCCCGGTGAGATAGAGGCCGGTGTTGCGCTGCTCATATCCTTCCGCCAGATAGTTAGTGCCCGGTTCGGTGGTCTCTTTCTGCCAGTCGATGCCGCCGCTCATCGCGCCCTGGCCGACCTGCACGGTATTGCCCCACTGCAGGTTGTACTGGGTAACGTCATCGAAGGTGGAGGCGGCGCCGTAGCGCCCGTTGCGCGGATCGTAGTTGATATCTTTAGTGCGGCTGTAACTGGCGATCAGCTGCGTCGAATAGATGTCGCGGTTGTAGCGCAGGCCGGTATCCCAGGTCTGGCTATAGAGCTGACGCGTATCCGCCAGGCCGACGACGTTAAAATCCTTGTCGTAGGTCAAGGACCCATCATAGGCGGTGCGGTTGTCGAAACCGTAGCCGCGCACAAATCCGCTCAGCTCATCGCTGAACTGGTGCTCGAGGTTGCCATAAAGGGTCTTACTCATAAACCCGTCTCTATCGCCCTGCGCCGGACCATAGTCGTTAGGATAGCCTGCGCCGACGTCGAAGCCGCGAGTATAGGTGTAGTTGCCGGCCAGCGTCAGTTTTGTGGCGTCGCCCAGCATCTGCTGCGTAGCACCGTCGTAGGACTGATAGCCTTGCGAACCAACGCCTGCGGTGAGCGTGGTGCCAAGCTGCGCACGGCCGGTAATGATATTCACCACGCCGCCGATAGCGTCCGACCCATAAACCGCCGAGCGCGCGCCGCGGATATATTCGATGCGCTGCACCAGCGAAAGCGGGATCTGGCTGAGGTCGGACGATCCAGAGATACCCGCCTGGTTGAGGCGAATGCCGTCAATCAGGATCAGCACGTGGCTGGAATTGGTGCCGCGAATAAACAGCGAGCTGGTTTGCCCCAGGCCGCCGTTCTGCGCCACATCGACGCCTGGCAGACGACGCATCACATCGGTCAGGCTTTTTGCCTGCCAGCGGTCAATCTCGGCGCGCGTCACCACCGTGGTGGGCGCCAGCACCGAGGAGGCCGGCTGGGCGAAACGGTTGGCGGTAACAACCTGCGTATCATCATTATCCTGAGCGAAACCAGGTTGCGCCCAGAGAGCAAGCGCCGTTGCGCTAAACGCAAACAGCGAAGCGGAGTGTTTTTTCATTGTTATGAGCATCCAAAAGACGAAACAGGATGCCGCAGGTATACGATCGATAGCACGCGATGACCGTACGAGTTGCGACGTCACGCCGGCAGGTCTTCGGGCTGGGAACCATAAGTGGCAAAGACTTCCCATCCAGCTGGACAGTGTCTGCAAGGCGATCGCCACGACGTTCCTTACCGCTGCGCGTCAGCTCCAGATTCACACTGGATTCCCTATTAACTCAGGCTGAGGCCGGCGCAGGCAGTCTACAGGAGTCATAATGGAAGTCCAGACAGCCAGACCGCCTCACGCGCGCAGGACTGGACAATGCCAGGTGAATGCCTACAATCGCCCGGCAAGTTTGCTATTAACCAGGATCGAACATGACACCCGAACATCTCCCGACTGAACAGTACGACGCGCAACTGGCCGAGAAAGTCAGCCGTTTACAAACGATGATGACGCCGTTCGCCGCGCCTGAAGCGGAGGTGTTTCGTTCGCCGGTCAGCCACTACCGGATGCGCGCGGAGTTTCGTCTCTGGCACGATGGCGACGATCTCTACCACATCATTTTCGATCAGGCGACGCGCGAGCGTATTCGCGTCGATCGCTTTCCCGCCGCCAGCGAGCTGATCAATGCGGTAATGCCGGAAATGATCGCGGCGATCCGCGATAACCGCGTGCTGCGCCATAAGCTGTTTCAGATCGATTATCTCTCGACGATGAGCAATGAGATTGTTATCTCGCTGCTCTACCACCGCAAGCTGGAGGCGGACTGGGTGGAAGCGGCGAGCGCCCTGCGCGACGCGCTGCGCGCCAAAGGCTATAAGGCGCAGCTGATTGGTCGCGCCACGAAAACCAAAATTTGCCTCGATCGCGACTTTATCGACGAGCGCCTGCCGGTGGCGGGCTCCGAGATGATCTACCGTCAGGTAGAGAACAGCTTTACGCAGCCCAACGCGGCGATGAACATTCAAATGCTGGAGTGGGCGCTGGACGTCACCAGCGGATCGCGCGGCGACCTGCTGGAACTCTACTGCGGCAACGGCAACTTTTCCCTGGCGCTGGCGCGCAATTTCCGCCGCGTGCTGGCGACAGAAATCGCCAAGCCCTCGGTGGCGGCGGCGCAGTTCAATATCGAGGCCAACCAGATCGATAACGTGCAGATTATTCGTATGGCAGCGGAAGAGTTTACCCAGGCGATGAACGGCGTGCGCAGCTTCAATCGCTTACAGGGCATCGACCTGAAGAGCTATGAATGCGAAACCATTTTTGTCGATCCGCCGCGCAGCGGGCTGGATGACGAGACGGTTAAGATGGTGCAGGCCTATCCGCGCATCCTCTATATCTCCTGCAACCCCGAGACGCTGTGCGACAACCTGCAAACGCTGGCGCAAACCCATAACGTTTCCCGTCTGGCGCTGTTCGATCAGTTCCCCTATACGCACCATATGGAGTGCGGCGTGTGGCTGACGCGTAAAGAAGCATAAAAACAGATCGCGGATTAACGCAGTACGCAGGGGAAGAGGACAGAAGAGCAAAGCGTCCCGCGCCGGGGATGAGGCGCGTACTGCGCGGGCCGAGCGAGCATGGATGCGCTAAGCGACTTTGCGATCCCTCTATACCGCCTGCGTCGGCACCTGACAAAAACGGGAACCTGAGGTTCCCGTTTTTGTTTATCAGTCGTTGTTCTTACGACGCTTCATCTTCACGCCGATCCAGAACACCAGCGCCACCATCAGCAGGGTCGGAATAAAATTGGAGCCGATATCCGGATACTCGGCGCGCACCAGCGCGCTATACACCAGAATGCCCAGCAGGAAAAACGCCGCCGCCAGACCCGGCATGCCATCCGGCATATTGCGGTTCAGATAACGCTGATGCAGGCTCCAGACCGCAAGCCCCAACGCGATAATCGGGAAGATAGAAAAGGGTACAAAGGCGCTGAACAGCACGGAAAACGAGCCGTTAATCGCTAAACCGGTAATAAAAGCCAGCAGCAGCGTGCCTCTATCGCGGGAAGTCGGTTGTGTCATGGCATTATCCTTATCGTTTACTCTTCGGGTTTTTCCAGGGTGACCGCCAGACGCTCCTGCTCGCGGCGATACCAGTAATAGGCGCCTTTGGCGATCATGCGCAGCTGCAGCACCAGGCGATCTTCAAGCTTGCGACGCTGCTCGATATCCACATCCAGCGCTTCCGCGCCTGCGCTAAAGACAATCGTCACCATCGCTTCCGCCTGCGCCTCGGTAAAGCTGCGCGGCATGCGATTTTCGACTTCAAGGTAGTCCGCCAGCTCGGCGATAAAATGCTGGATTTCACGCGCCACGGCGGCGCGAAACGCGGCGGAGGTGCCGGAACGTTCGCGCAGCAGCAGCCGAAACGCGTTAGGATTGTTGCCGATGAACTCCATAAAGGTGGAGACCGACGTTTTGATGATGCTGCCGCCTTTGGCGATGCGCTGACGCGCCTGACGCATCAGCTGACGCAGCATCAGGCCGCTCTCGTCGACCATGGTCAAACCAAGCTCATCAACATCTTTAAAATGACGATAAAAAGAGGTGGGCGCGATACCGGCCTCCCTGGCGACCTCGCGCAAACTCAAACTGGCGAAGCTGCGCTCGGCGCTGAGCTGGCTGAAAGCCGCCTCTATCAGCGTACGTCTTGTACGTTCTTTTTGTTGCGCTCTGACGCCCATTCTCTCTGCCTTGTGACGAGTTAAGAGGGCACTATAACAAAATTTTCAGCGTACATAGGTCAAAGTTTGTGACCGCCTGTGAACCTCACGCTTTGTCAAACCGAGGGGAATTTCGCTGTTAGAATTCAGATGTGCGCGGCGAGATGTTAGAATCTCGTTGTAAAAATGTATAGAAAATAGGACGTACTGGTATGCAAAAGTCTTACGATTACGATGCCATCGTGATTGGCTCCGGTCCTGGAGGTGAAGGTGCAGCCATGGGCCTGGTGAAGCAGGGAGCGCGCATCGCAGTGATCGAACGCTACCATAACATCGGCGGCGGTTGTACCCACTGGGGCACCATTCCCTCCAAAGCGCTTCGCCATGCAGTCAGTCGCATTATCGAATTTAACCAAAACCCGCTTTACAGCGATCACACTCGCCTGCTGCGCTCCTCGTTCGCCGACATCCTTAACCACACGGAGAACGTCATCAGCCAACAGACCGCGATGCGTCAGGGCTTTTACGAGCGCAACCGCTGCGAGTTGTTTCAGGGCAACGCCCATTTTATCGATGCCAACACCATCGAAGTCGAGCATTATGACGGCACGCGCGAGCGCCTGACGGCGGAAAAATTCGTTATCGCCTGCGGCTCTCGTCCTTACCATCCGGCGGATGTCGATTTTACCCACCCGCGCATTTACGACTCCGACTCCATCCTCAACCTGCATCACGAACCCGGCCACGTCATTATCTATGGCGCAGGCGTCATCGGCTGCGAGTATGCGTCGATTTTCCGCGGGCTGAACGTCAAGGTCGATTTGATCAACACCCGCGACCGTTTGCTGGCGTTTCTCGATCAGGAGATGTCCGATTCGCTCTCCTATCACTTCTGGAACAGCGGCGTCGTGATTCGCCACAACGAAGAGTTCGAGAAAATCGAAGGCGTTGAAGACGGCGTGATTATGCACCTGAAGTCGGGCAAAAAGGTGAAAGCCGACTGCCTGCTCTACGCCAATGGCCGAACCGGCAACACCGATTCGCTGGCGCTGGAAAATGTCGGGCTTGAGGCGGACGGACGCGGCTTGCTGAAGGTAAACAGCATGTATCAGACCGCGCAGCCCCACATCTATGCAGTGGGCGACGTTATCGGCTATCCGAGTCTGGCGTCAGCCGCCTACGATCAGGGCCGCATCGCCGCGCAGGCGATTATCAAAGGCGAAGCCAGCGCGCATCTGGTGGAAGATATCCCGACCGGTATCTATACCATTCCGGAAATCAGCTCGGTGGGCAAAACCGAGCAGCAGCTGACGGCGATGAAAGTGCCTTATGAGGTGGGCCGCGCGCAGTTTAAGCATCTGGCGCGCGCGCAGATTGTCGGCATGAACGTGGGCAGCCTGAAAATTCTGTTCCACCGCGAAACCAAAGAGATCCTCGGCATTCATTGCTTTGGCGAGCGCGCGGCGGAAATCATTCATATCGGCCAGGCGATTATGGAGCAGAAAAACGGCGGCAATACCATCGAGTACTTCGTTAATACCACCTTTAACTACCCCACCATGGCCGAAGCCTATCGCGTGGCCGCGCTAAACGGCTTAAACCGCCTGTTTTAACGTGGTGTCGAGATAGCCCTGCATGTGCGTGCGAATCGCTTCTGCCAGTTGCTCATAGCGGCTGCGCAGAGGCGAACCGGGACGATAGACCAGCGCGATGGTGCGCTGCGGCACAGGCTTATAGCACGGCAGATAGCAGACGCCGTCGCGCACCCGCTCTTGCGGCACCGCCAGCGCAGGCAGCAGCGTGATGCCGCTTCCGGCCGCGACCATATTGCGCAGCGTCTCCAGACTGGTGGCGCGGAAATGGGTATCTTCGTCAGCGCCCGCTTCAAAGCAGAAGCCCATCGCCTGATCGCGCAGGCAGTGGCCGTCTTCCAGCATCAGCAGCTTTTCGCCCGCCAGATCGGACATCGGCACGCGATCGCGATCGCGCCACGGGTGATCCTGATAGACCGCTAGCTTCATCGGCTCGTCAAACAGCGGCACCTCAATAAAGGCTTCGCTCTCTTTCACCAGCGCCAGAATCGCACAGTCGAGTTTGCCGCTGTCGAGCTGCGCCAGCAGCTGCTGCGTCTGCGCTTCGTGCAGATACATCTCAAGCTTGGGAAAGGTGCGATGCAGCATAGGAATAATTTGCGGCAGCAGGTAGGGGCCGGTGGTGGGGATCAGCCCGATATGCAGCGGGCCGGACATCGCTTCGCCCTGCTGGCTCGCCATCTCCTTTAATACTTTAACTTCCCGCAGCACGGTGCGCGCCTGATCGACCAGCAGCATGCCCGCCTGGGTGAACAACACTTTACGGCTGGTTCGCTCCAGCAGCATCACGCCTAGCTCATCCTCCAGCTTGCGGATCTGTCCGCTAAGCGTCGGCTGGCTGACGTGGCACGCGTCCGCCGCCCGGCGGAAGTGGCGATGCTCGGCAAGCGAAACCAGGTATTCAAGATCGCGAATGTTCATTGTTATCCTCCAGACCACGATAGCCCGTGGCGATAGATAGGATAGCAATGAACGATTAGCCCTATCAAGCAATGATCAGAATAATGCACGCATCAAATTCAGGCGATCTGCTCTCAAGGAGAAAATATGTTTGCAACTCAGGAAGGTAAGCCGGTTCCGCAGGTTATATTTCACACCCGCCAGGGCGATCGCTGGGTAGACGTCACCACAGATGAACTGTTTAAAGACAAGACGGTTATCGTCTTTTCGCTGCCGGGCGCCTTTACGCCTACCTGCTCATCGAGCCATCTGCCGCGCTACAACGAGCTTTATAGCGTGTTCGCGCAGCATGGCGTTGACGCTATTCTTTGCGTATCGGTCAACGATACCTTTGTGATGAACGCCTGGAAAGCGGAGCAGCGTGCGGAAAACATTACCTTTATTCCGGACGGCAACGGCGAATTCACACGCGGGATGGAGATGCTGGTCGAGAAATCGGACGTCGGTTTCGGCGCGCGCTCGTGGCGTTATTCGATGCTGGTGCGCAACGGCGTAATCGAGAAGATGTTCGTTGAGCCGAACAAGCCGGGCGATCCTTTTGAGGTTTCCGACGCCGATACCCTGCTGCGCTATCTGGCGCCTGAGTTCAAAGTACAGGAGTCCGTCTCGCTCTTCACCAAGCCTGGCTGTCCGTTCTGCACCAAAGCGAAACAGATGCTGATCGACAACAACATGCAGTTTGAAGAGATTGTGCTGGGTCAGGATGCCACCACCGTCAGCCTGCGCGCCGTATCGGGCCGCGCCACGGTCCCGCAGGTCTTTATCGGCGGCCGTCATATCGGCGGCAGCGACGATCTGGAGCAGTACCTGCTGTCAGCGTAAAAGAATCACTGTGTCAGCCGGAGCGCTGGCCCTCTGATGATGTGCCTATAAAAATAGTAATTAGATTCCGAAGCTAGAGGTTAGCGGGCAATTATTGCCCGCCTTTTTTTTGCCTGTCGATCAGCCGAGACGCTTTTTCGCCTCGGCGATGGCAAACGCCACCTGCTGCGGCGCAACGCCGCCTTTGGCGTTACGTTTTTCCAGACAGGACTGCAGCGCCAGGATAGCGTAAACGTCCTCTTCAATCGCCGCGCTGAACTGCTTTAGCTGCGTCAGCGACAGCGCTTCCAGCGCCACGCCCTGCCTGATCGCTTCCACTACCGCTTCGCCGACGATATGGTGCGCTTCGCGGAACGGCACGCCCTTCGCCACCAGATAGTCAGCCAGCTCGGTCGAGTTGGCGTAGCCCTGCTCCGCCGCTTCCTGGCAGCGCGGGCGTTTCACCTGAATGCCGTCCAGCACCAGCGCCGACATATGCAGACAGTCCAGCCAGGTATCGAGCGCGTCGAACAGCCCCTCTTTGTCTTCCTGCATATCTTTGTTGTAGGCGAGCGGCAGCCCTTTCAGCGTCATCATCATGCCGGTCAGCGCGCCCTGCACGCGGCCGCACTTGCCGCGGATCAGCTCCAGCGCGTCCGGGTTTTTCTTTTGCGGCATCAGCGACGAGCCGGACGTCACTTTGTCGGACAGCTCGACGAAGCCCGCTTCGCCGGTATTGAAAAAGATTAAGTCTTCGGCGAAGCGCGACAGATGCACCATGCCGATAGAGGCGTCGGCCAGCAGCTCCAGCACGTGATCGCGATCGGACACGGTGTCGAGACTGTTGCGCGTGGCGGAGGCGAAGCCCAGCCAGCCGGCCAGCTGGTCGCGATCGATGGCGTAGGCGGTGCCCGCCAGCGCGCCGCAGCCGAGCGGGCTGACGTCGAGACGCTTAAGCGTATCCTGCAGACGGCTTTCATCGCGCGCCAGCATTTCCACATAGGCCAGACACCAGTGGGCGAAGGTTACCGGCTGCGCGCGCTGCAGATGGGTATAGCCCGGCATCACCGCATCCTGATTCGCTTCGGCGGTCGCCGTCAGCGCCTGCTGCAGTTCGCGCGTCGCGCCCAGCAGCGCCTCGACCTGCGCTTTGCACCAGAGTTTCAGATCGGTCGCAACCTGATCGTTGCGGCTGCGGCCGGTATGCAGTTTTTTGCCCAGCGCGCCGACTTTCTCGATCAGCTGGCCTTCAACCCAGCTGTGAATATCTTCGGCGTCGCTTTGCAGAATCTGTTCCGGATCCGCCTGCACCTCAGCCAGCAGCGCATTCAGCGCCTGCTCCAGCTGCTGCTGCTCGTCGGCGCTCAGTACGTTGACCGTCACCAGCGCTTTGGACCAGGCGATGGAGCCGATAATATCCTGCTCCGCCAGACGATAGTCGAAGCGCAGCGAATCGTTGAACTGTTTGAAACGTTGGTCTGCTGCCTGGGTGAAACGTCCGCCCCAAAGTGCCATGTGAAACTCCTTCAATCCTTAAAGCAGAGGCGGCCCGAAGCCGCCTCTGCGAAATCTGGTTGGGCGAGGCGTACGCCTCGCCGGTTATTACTTCTTCTTCTGCTCGTTCAGGGCGCGAATGCGCGAGGAGAGCGAGAACAGACGGATAAATCCGCCTGCGTGACGGTGATCGTAAACCTCGTCCTCGCCGAAGGTGGCGAACTCTTCCGAGTAGAGGCTGTTGGAGGAGCGCTTCTGAATCGCCGTCGCCTGGCCTTTATAAAGCTGCAGCACCACTTCGCCGTTTACCTCTTCGGCCAGCGACTCGGCGGCGGCCTGGATTGACTTACGCAGCGGCGCGAACCAGCGGCCGTCGTAAACCACGTAAGACATCTCATGGCCCAGCTGCTCGCGCCATTTGAAGCTGTCGCGATCCAGCACCAGCTGCTCGACCGCGCGCAGCGCGTTCACCATAATGGTGCCGCCAGGGGTTTCGTAGCAGCCGCGCGATTTAATGCCCACCAGACGGTTTTCCACGATGTCGATACGACCTACGCCGTGCTTCGCGCCGATGGCGTTAAGCGCTTCCAGACACTGGAACGGGCTCAGCCTTTCGCCGTTGACGGCGACAACGCGGCCTTTTTCTACGGTAACGGTAACGTTTTCCGGCTGATCGGGCGCTTCCAGCGGATCCACGGTCCACACCCAGCAATCTTTGTTCGGCGCGTTAGCCGGACTTTCCAGCACGCCGCCTTCGGTCGAGATGTGCCAGGCGTTCTCGTCACGGCTGTAGATTTTTTCCAGCGACGCGGTGGTCGGGATGTTGCGCTCTTTCAGGTAGTCCAGCAGCGCTTCGCGCGAACGCAGGTTCCATTCGCGCCACGGCGCCACCACTTTCAGCTGCGGCGCCAGCGCGGTGTAGGTCGTTTCGAAACGTACCTGATCGTTGCCTTTGCCGGTCGCGCCGTGGCACAGCGCATCCGCGCCGACTTTCAGCGCCAGTTCGACCTGCGCCTTGGCGATAATCGGACGCGCCATCGAGGTACCCAGCAGATAGGTGCCTTCATAAAGCGCGCCGGTCTGCAGCACCGGATAAACGTAGTCGCTGATAAACTCTTCACGCAAATCGACTACGTGGCACTCAGAAGCGCCGGACTGCAGCGCCTTCTTCTCCACGCCTTCCAGATCGCTACGCTCCTGGCCGATATCCGCCACAAATGCCACGACTTCGCAGCCGCCGTAGTTCTCTTTCAGCCACGGAATGATGGCCGAGGTATCCAGGCCGCCGGAATAGGCCAGTACGATTTTTTTGATATTTTGCGTGCTCATGTCGTCATCCTAAATCTAAGTCGTTAAGCGAGGATCCGGGTGCCGATCGACACGCCGTTAAACAGGTCGGGCAGTTGCTCCGCGTGGCGCCAGCTGGCGATATCCACCGGGCGGCCCAGCGTGCGCGCCGCGTCGAGCGCCGCGTGCACTTTTACAATCATGCCATCGGTAATGATGCCTTGCGCGATCAGCTGCTCGGCTTTGGCGGCCGTCATCTCTTCGATGCGCTGGCCTTTGCCGTCGAGGATGCCGCTCACGTCGGAGAGCAACACCAGATCGGCGCCCAGCGTAGCCGCCAGCGCGGTCGCCGCCTGATCGGCGTTGACGTTCATCAGCGCGCCGCCGTCGGTGATGCCGATAGAGCTGACGATCGGCATATAGCCCGCGGCCAGCAGCGTGTTAACCAGCGCCGGATCGCCCGGCTCGGCGTGGCCAACGTGTCCCAGCTCTTCATCGAACTGCGCCACCTTCACCAGATCGGCGTCGCCCAGGCTCAGCCCGACCGCCTTGATACCGTGCTTTTTCGCCCAGGCGAGCAGGGTTTTGTTGGCGGTGCCCGCCAACGCGCCGGTAATAATGTCGATCTGATCGGCAGGCGTCACGCGCAGGCCGTTCTTCTTTTTCACCGGCAGCGACAGCTTTTTCATCAGCTCGTCGACCACGCACCCGCCGCCGTGAACGATCAGCAGCGGACGCTGATGGGCGCTGCGATAGGCCAGCAGCGCGTCGAACAGGCGCGCCAGCGCCTCTTCGCTGTCGAGCAGCACGCCGCCCAGTTTGATAATTAATGGCGTTGTCATGTGCATCCTTGTCCGTTAAATCAGCGACTGCGTTTCAGGGAAACCGAAGCGAATATTCATACACTGCACCGCCTGCGACGCGGCGCCTTTCAGCAGGTTGTCTTCCGCCGCGACGACGATCAGATGCTCGCCCTGCACCGCGAAGCCGATGTCGCAGAACGGCTGGCCGATAACCGCCTTCAGCGCCGGTACGCCCTGCTCGTAGATCCGCACCAGCGGCTTGTCGTGGTAAGCGTTATGGAACGCCGTCGCCACGTCGTCGTGCGTAACGCCCGGCTTCAGGCGGCAGGTGATGGTCGCCAGAATACCGCGCGGGAAGTTGCCGAGGTGCGGCGTGAAAATCACCGGCACGCCGAGGTGTGCGACAATCTCCGGATGGTGGCGATGATTGAAGAGCCCATACGCCGACAGGCTCACTTCGCAGAAGCTGGTGGCGACGCTCGCTTTCCGTCCCGCGCCGCTCACGCCGCTGGTGGCGTTGATCACCGGCCACTGGTCGGCGTTAAGCAGATCGCCTGCGACCAGCGGCTTCAGCGCCAGCTGCGCCGCGGTAGGATAGCAACCTGGCACCGCCACCAGCTGCGCCTCTTTGATCTGCGCATGGTTCCACTCCGCCAGCCCGTAGACCGCTTTATCGATCCAGTCGCCGTGCTGATGGGTAAAGCCGTAATAGCGCTGATAAAATTCGCCGTCGTTAACGCGGAACGCGCCGGAGAGATCAAACACCACGCAGCCGGCTTTCAGGAATTCCGGCGCCAGATCGTGACTGACTTCGTGCGCCGTCGCCAGAAACACCACGTCCACCTTATCCGCCCACTCGGCCGCGCTGCTTAGCGGCTGCAGCGGCAGGTCCACCACGCCTTTCAGCTGCGGATGCAGATCCGACAGAGGCTTTCCGGCATCCGGGCTTTGCGCTGAAACCGCCAAAGCGGTTATGTTCATATGTGGATGGCGATGAATGAAGGTGGCGAGCTCTACGCCAGCGTAACCACTGGCACCAACGATCAGCGTATTCAACATCAGGCTGTAACCCTTTTTACAGTCACACGTTCCGGGTCGCGGCTTTGCCCCGTGGCCCACGATGCCGTTTGCGAAGGATTTCTGCTTCCCAGCCAAGCGGCGTTAATGTATTTTTATTCACTATTAATGCATGAATATTGATACATCCTAACTCAAGGACCGTCAACAGTGAAGACAAAATTACCGCCTTTTATCGAACTCTACCGCCAGCTGATTGCGACTCCGACCATCAGCGCGACCGATGCGGCGCTCGATCAGAGCAATGAAACTTTAATCAATTTGCTGGCAGGCTGGTTTCGCGATCTGGGCTTCAGCGTCGAAGTGCAGCCGGTGCCCGGTACGCGCCATAAATTCAATATGCTGGCGCGCAGCGGCAGCGGCGCTGGCGGCCTGCTGTTGGCGGGTCACACCGATACGGTGCCGTTCGACGACGGGCGCTGGACGCGCGATCCCTTTACCCTGACGGAGCATGACAACAAGCTCTACGGCCTGGGCACTGCCGACATGAAAGGTTTTTTCGCCTTTATTCTCGACGCGCTGCGCGACGTCGATGTCAGCACGCTGAGCAAGCCGCTCTATATTCTCGCCACCGCCGATGAAGAAACCACCATGGCGGGCGCTAAGTACTTCTCTGAAACGGCGAGCATCCGTCCGGACTGCGCCATTATCGGCGAGCCGACCTCGCTGAAGCCGGTGCGCGCGCACAAAGGCCATCTCTCCCATGTGATTCGCGTGCAGGGCCAGTCTGGCCACTCCAGCGATCCGGCTCGCGGCGTCAACGCTATCGAACTGATGCACGACGCGATCGGTCATCTGATGCAGCTGCGCAACACCCTGAAAGAGCGCTATCACCACGACGGCTTCGCCATTCCCTATCCGACTATGAACTTCGGCCATATTCACGGCGGCGACGCGGCGAACCGTATCTGCGCCTGCTGCGAGCTGCATATGGATATTCGCCCGCTGCCGGGCCTGTCGCTAAACGACCTGGAAGGGCTGCTGAACGACTCGCTGGCGCCGGTCAGCGCGCGCTGGCCGGGCCGACTTACGGTCGGCGAGCTGCATCCGCCGATCCCGGGCTACGAATGTCCGGCTAACCACGAACTGGTCGCCGTGGTGGAAAAACTGCTCGGCACGCCGACCGAGGTGGTGAACTACTGCACCGAAGCGCCGTTTATTCAGGAGCTGTGCCCGACGCTGGTGCTGGGGCCAGGTTCGATCAACCAGGCGCATCAGCCGGATGAATTTATCGATACCGCATTTATTAAGCCGACTCGCGCCCTGATCGCGCAGGTTGTGCAGCACTTTTGTCGCTGATAAGCAATAAACAGGGCAATTCACTGTTAAGAAAGTAAATTTCCTGATCTCTGCGCGGGATTTGTTGATAAGAATAAATTATCCCGCTCCTCTCCAGTTAAAATCTTTGAATTTCCAGCAGTTAGGCGCATGTTACCGGGCGCTTATGCACATTGACGCCGCAGGGTTTACGTGGCTAGATAAAAGACGATGTTATACCCGGTGGGTGATTACTCATGCAGTTTCGGCCTTGCCGCCAACTGTGGGTGTAGAAGTTTACAAAGACGATAAGGGTGTCAGGGTCACATGAACGAACAATATTCCGCAATGCGAAGTAATGTCAGTATGCTCGGCAAACTGCTCGGGGATACGATCAAGGATGCACTAGGAGAGAACATCCTCGACCGGGTGGAGACCATCCGCAAACTCTCAAAGTCATCCCGCGCAGGAAATGACACTCATCGCAAGGAACTGCTTAATACGCTGCAAAACCTGTCGAACGACGAGCTGCTGCCGGTGGCGCGCGCTTTTAGCCAGTTTCTTAACCTGACCAACGTCGCCGAACAGTATCAAACCATTTCACGCAGCGGCGACGGCGCAAATCATCCCGAACTGCTGAAAACCACCTTCGATCGTCTTAAACAGCAGCCCGACGTTAGCGAAAGCGCGATCCGTGAAGCCATCGAATCGCTGTCGCTGGAGCTGGTGCTAACGGCGCACCCGACCGAGATCACCCGCCGCACGCTAATCCATAAGCTGGTCGAGGTGAATAGCTGCCTGAAACAGCTCGATCACAGCGATATCTCCGACTACGAGCGCAACCAGATTATGCGTCGCCTGCGTCAGCTGGTGGCGCAGGCGTGGCACACCGACGAGATCCGCAAATATCGCCCGACGCCGATCGACGAGGCGAAATGGGGTTTCGCCGTGGTGGAGAATAGCCTGTGGGAAGGCGTGCCCGCCTTTCTGCGCGAGTTGAACGAACAGGTTGAAGAGGCGTTCGGCGTGAAGCTGCCGGTGGACTTCGTGCCGGTGAAATTTACCTCCTGGATGGGCGGCGACCGCGACGGCAACCCGAACGTGACCGCTACGGTGACGCGCCACGCCATGCAGCTCAGCCGCTGGAAAGCCGCCGACCTCTTCCTGCGCGATATCGGCGTGCTGATCTCCGAGCTCTCAATGTCCGAATGCAGCGAAGAGGTGCGCGAGCTGTGCGGCGATCCGGAAGCCATTGAGCCTTACCGCGTCATCCTGAAGCGTATGCGCAGCCAGCTGCTAAATACGCAGGCTTACCTTGAGCGCCGCCTGAAGGGCGAGCGTCTGCCGCGTCCCGCCGATCTGCTGGTCTCCAACGATCAGCTCTGGACGCCGCTTTACGCTATCTATCAGTCGCTGCAGCAGTGTGACATGGGCATTATCGCCAACGGTCAGCTGCTGGATACGCTGCGCCGCGTGAAGTGCTTCGGCGTGCCGCTGGTGCGCATCGATCTGCGTCAGGAGAGCACGCGCCATACCGAAGCGATCGCCGAAGTGACCCGCTATCTCGGCCTCGGCGACTATGAAAGCTGGTCGGAAGCGGATAAGCAGGCCTTCCTGGTGCGCGAGCTTAACTCCAAGCGTCCGCTGCTGCCGCGCCACTGGGAGCCGAGCGACGAAACGCGCGAAGTGCTGGAAACCTGCCGCGTCGCCGCTGAAGCGCCGCAGGGCTCCATCGCCGCCTACGTTATTTCAATGGCGAAGACGCCGTCCGACGTGCTGGCGGTGCATCTGCTGCTGAAAGAGGCGGGCATCACCTTCGCGATGCCGGTGGCGCCGCTGTTTGAAACCCTTGACGACCTCAACAACGCTAACGACGTAATGAGCCAGCTGCTGAATATCGACTGGTATCGCGGCTTTATTCAGGGCAAGCAGATGGTGATGATCGGCTACTCCGACTCGGCGAAAGACGCCGGCGTGATGGCCGCCAGCTGGGCGCAGTATCAGGCGCAGGACGCGCTGATCAAAACCTGCGAGAAAGCCGGCATTGCCCTGACGCTGTTCCACGGACGCGGCGGCAGCATCGGTCGCGGCGGCGCGCCCGCGCACGCGGCGCTGCTCTCTCAGCCGCCCGGCAGCCTTAAGGGCGGCCTGCGGGTGACCGAACAGGGCGAGATGATCCGTTTTAAATATGGCCTGCCGGAAGTCACCATCGCCAGCCTGTCGCTCTACACCGGCGCGATTCTGGAAGCGAACCTGCTGCCGCCGCCGGAACCGAAAAAAGAGTGGCACAGCATTATGGATCAGCTTTCACAGCACTCCTGCGCCATGTATCGCGGCTACGTGCGTGAAAATCCGGACTTCGTGCCCTACTTCCGCTCCGCCACGCCGGAACAGGAGCTGGGCAAGCTGCCGCTCGGCTCGCGTCCGGCGAAACGTCGCCCGACCGGTGGCGTCGAGTCGCTGCGCGCCATTCCCTGGATTTTCGCCTGGACGCAGAACCGTCTGATGCTGCCCGCCTGGCTCGGCGCGGGCGCGGCGCTGCAAAAGGCCATGGACGAGGGTCATCAGGATCAGCTCGAAGCGATGTGCCGCGACTGGCCGTTCTTCTCGACGCGGCTCGGCATGCTGGAGATGGTCTTCGCCAAAGCCGACCTGTGGCTGGCGGAATATTACGATCAGCGTCTGGTAGACACCACGCTGTGGCCGCTGGGCAAACAGCTGCGCGACCAGCTTGACGCCGACATCAAAGCGGTGCTGACCATCGCCAACGACGCGCATCTGATGGCGGATCAGCCGTGGATAGCCGAGTCGATCGCGCTGCGTAACGTCTACACCGATCCGCTCAACGTGCTGCAGGCGGAGCTGCTGCAGCGTTCGCGCGCGCAGGAAGCGCGCGGCGAAGAGGCCGATCCGCGCGTGGAGCAGGCGCTGATGGTGACCATCGCGGGCGTCGCGGCAGGCATGCGTAATACCGGTTAATCCTTCCGTCCCTTCCGGGCAGGTGACTGCCCGGATACCTCTCTGCCGCTGCGCGTTTCGCGCTTGCCGGCGTTGTGCCTGAGCGCTACTTTGCTCTATTCTTTAGGACCATTCCCCGGTTATCTACATTCTCATTTACAGGAGTTGCCCTTATGGCATCAGGAATTTCTCGCATCTGGATGCGTACCGGCATGTTGCTCGGCGCCGCGTTGCTGGTGCTTAACCTCACCGCGTGCGGCGACAAAGAGGGCGATCAGCGCAAGGCCTTTATCGATTTTCTGCAAAACACCGTCATGCGCAGCGGCGAACATCTGCCGAGCCTGAGCGAAAGCCAGAAGCAGAATTTTGGTAAATATGCGGGCGACTACGCCATTCTTTACGGCTTTTCCCAGCAGGTGAATAAGGCGATCGATCAGGGCATGCGTCCGGTGGTCGATGAGCTGTCGACGATCCGCGTGCCGCAGGACTATCTGACGCGCCGCGACGCGCTGCGCCAGGCGAACGGCGCGCTGGTGATTGTCACGCAGCAGCTGGAGAGCGCCAAAATGCAGGCGGACAGCAGCAAAGCCGCGCTTAAGCAGGAAGAGGATTTGAAAAAGGTCTACGACGCCGCTTACGACAAAGTCGTCACGCAGCCGGCCACTCAGCTGGTGCCGCTGCTGCCGAAGCTACAGGCGCTGAGCCAGGGCGCGGCGCAGGCGGGCGATTTCCTGCAGCAGCAGGGAGCGCGCGTGAGCTTCAACAATAACGCCGTTCAGTTCCCGACCCCCGATCAGGTCACGCAATATAACGCGCTGATGAGCACTATCTCCGCCAACGCGCAGGCGTTGACCCAGGCGCAGACCGCCGTTCAAAACGGCTTGCAGTAATCTCTCTTCCGAGACAAGCCCCGCGCTTGTCTCGGCCTTTCTGTCGTTCCTTCCTTTCAGATTATCGCCAGCCGGAGAAACGCGCCGTCAGGAGTGTGATCTGGCGCATTTTCGCCCAAAAATAGTTTGTGATCTTAGTCACATATATGAAACAAACAGAACAAATAGAAATGCGACATCTGTCACATTTACCCCTGTTTTGTGGCGGAAAAATAACCTTTGTTGTTTTTTTACACCGTTATTATGTGATCTGTCTCACTAAAACATCCCCTGCCCCCACCTTATTTCAGTGATCTGTATCACACTTAAGCCGCCCGCTACGCAGCGTCATATTCGCGTGCTAGAGTCCGCCTGCATACAGTAATAGCAACGGCTCGACGCCGTGCTGGCTCAACAAAAACAAACGCGCTCTCTTATTGCAGCGCGTCTCGATAAGGGGTGGCTTTATGTCCTCATCAGTCAAGGTCAAGGTTCAAAGCTTTGGTCGCTTTCTGAGTAATATGGTGATGCCTAACATCGGTGCGTTTATCGCCTGGGGTATCATCACCGCACTGTTCATCCCGACCGGATGGATTCCTAACGAGACGCTGGCGAAGCTGGTCGGCCCGATGATCACCTACCTGCTGCCGCTGCTGATCGGTTTCACCGGCGGACGTCTGGTTGGCGGCGATCGCGGCGGCGTGGTCGGCGCGATCACGACCATGGGCGTCATCGTCGGCGCCGATATGCCGATGTTCCTTGGCTCGATGATTGCCGGTCCGCTGGGCGGCTGGGCGATCAAATCTTTCGACCGCGCCGTTGACGGTAAAATCAAAAGCGGCTTCGAAATGCTGGTCAACAACTTCTCCGCCGGCATTATCGGCATGTTGCTGGCGCTGCTGGCGTTTCTGGCTATCGGTCCGCTGGTGGAAGGTCTGTCGCATATCCTCGCCGCAGGCGTCAACCTGATGGTGCAGAACAACCTGCTGCCGCTGACCTCGATTTTTGTTGAGCCGGCGAAAATCCTGTTCCTCAACAACGCTATTAACCACGGCATCTTCTCGCCGCTGGGCATCCAGCAGGCAAGCGAAGCAGGCAAGTCGATCTTCTTCCTGATCGAGGCGAACCCGGGCCCGGGCATGGGCGTGCTGGTGGCCTATATGATTTTTGGCCGCGGCAGCGCTAAGCAGTCTGCGGGCGGCGCAGCGATCATCCACTTCCTGGGCGGCATTCACGAAATCTACTTCCCGTACGTGCTGATGGCGCCCCGTCTGCTGCTCGCGGTAATTCTGGGCGGCATGACCGGCGTCTTCACCCTGACGCTGCTCAATGGCGGACTGGTTTCTCCGGCCTCTCCGGGCTCTATCCTGGCGGTGCTGGCGATGACGCCGAAAGGGGCCTACTTCGCCAATATCGCGGCGATTATCGCGGCCTTTGCGGTCTCCTTCGTGGTCTCCTCTATCTTGCTGAAAACCAGCAAAGTTAAAGAGGAAGACGATATCGAAGCGGCAACCAAACGCATGCATGACATGAAAGCGCAGTCGAAAGGCCAGGCCGTGGCGGGCGCGCCGGTTGTCGCCGACGCCAGCAGCGTTGACGTAAGCCACGTGCGTAAAATCATCGTCGCCTGCGACGCCGGCATGGGTTCCAGCGCGATGGGCGCAGGCGTGCTGCGTAAGAAAGTGCAGGATGCGGGACTCACAAACGTGTCCGTCACCAACAGCGCGATTAACTCGCTGCCGGGCGACGTCGATCTGGTGATTACCCACCGCGATCTCACCGAGCGCGCGATGCGCCAGGCGCCGCAGGCGCAGCATATCTCGCTGAACAACTTCCTCGACAGCGCGCTCTACGCCAACCTGACCGATCGTCTGGTGGCGGCGAACCGCAGCGAAGCGCACCGCGAAGTAGTACAGACCGCGCTGGCGGACAGCTACGACACCAGCAACCCGCATCTGTTTAAGCTGGGCGCGGACAACGTCTTCCTCGGCCTGAGCGCCAGCAACAAAGAGCAGGCGATCCGCTTTGCCGGCGAGCAGCTGGTGAAAGGCGGCTACGTTCAGCCGGAATATGTTGAAGCGATGCTGGCGCGTGAAAAACTCACCCCGACCTATCTCGGCGAGTCGATCGCAGTGCCGCACGGCACGGTTGAAGCGAAAGATCGCGTATTGAAAACCGGCGTGGTGTTCTGTCAGTATCCGCAGGGCGTGCTGTTCGGCGACGATGCGGACGACGTGGCTCGCCTGGTGATCGGCATCGCGGCGCGCAACAACGAGCATATTCAGGTGATCACCAGCCTGACCAACGCGCTGGACGACGAAAGCGTGATTGAGAAGCTGGCGCACACCACCAGCGTGCAGGAAGTGCTGGATCTGCTGTCGGGCAGCCCGGCGACCGCCTAAACGTCCTGCGTGAATTTCCCTGGGGCGGGTAAGCCCGTCCCGATTTCCGGGGCGGGCGTGCCCGCCCCATCGTCATTTGATATGGGTCAATATTATGAAAGCGTTACATTTTGGAGCAGGTAATATCGGTCGCGGCTTTATTGGCAAGCTGCTGGCAGATGCAGGCATTGAACTGGTGTTCGCCGATGTTAACCAGGTGGTGCTGGATGCACTGAACGCGCGTCATGAATATCCAGTACATGTGGTTGGCGAGCAGGCGAAAGTGGAAATCGTGAAGGGCGTCAGCGCCGTTAACAGCACCAGCGACGACATTATCGCGCTGGTGGCGGAGGTCGATCTGGTGACCACCGCCGTCGGCCCGCAAATCCTGGAGCGCATCGCGGGCAGCGTGGCGAAGGGCCTGGCGAAACGCCATGACGAAGGCAACGATCGCCCGCTGAATATTATCGCCTGCGAAAACATGGTGCGCGGCACCAGCCAGCTGAAGCAGCACGTGCTGAAAGCGCTGCCGGAGCAGCATCACGCCTGGGTCGAACAGCACGTCGGTTTTGTCGACTCCGCCGTGGACCGCATCGTGCCGCCGTCCGAAGCGGGCAGCAACGATCCGCTGGAAGTCACCGTGGAAACCTTTAGCGAGTGGATTGTCGACAAAACCCAGTTCAAAGGCGAGCTGCCTGCCATTGCGGGCATGGAGCTTACCGACAATCTGATGGCGTTCGTCGAGCGCAAACTGTTTACCCTTAACACCGGCCACGCCATCACCGCCTATCTCGGCCAGCTCGCCGGGCATCAGACCATTCGTGACGCCATCCTGGATGATAAAATCCGCGCGGTGGTCAAAGGGGCGATGGAAGAGAGCGGCGCGGTGCTGATCAAGCGCTACGGTTTCGACGCCGGCAAGCACGCCGCCTATATCGAAAAAATTCTCGGCCGTTTCGAGAACCCTTACCTGAAAGATGACGTAGAGCGCGTAGGCCGTCAGCCGCTGCGTAAGCTGAGCGCGGGCGATCGCCTGATTAAACCGACGCTGGGCACGCTGGAGTATCAGCTGCCGAACGCGCATCTGGTGCAGGGCATTGCCGCCGCGATGCACTACCGCAGCGCGCAGGATCCGCAGGCGCAGGAGCTGGAAGCGCTGATTAACGAGAAAGGCCCGCAGGCGACGCTGGCGCAGGTATCCGGTCTGGATGCCGACAGCGAAGTGGTGGCGGCGGCGGTCAGCGCCTACAACGCGATGGCCTGACAGGCGCGTGTCAGTCACGCACAAGCGGTACGGGCGCGGCGATGCGGCGCCCGTTGACGGTATCAGAATTCTGCAGGCGAAAATGGAAGAGAAGCAAGCTTTTGAAAACCGGGTGCTTGAGCGCCTGAACGCCGGACGCTCGGTGAGAAGCTTTCTGATCGCCGCCGTCGAGCTGTTGGCCGAAGCAGTCAATCTGCTGGTGCTGCAGGTGTTTCGCAAGGACGATTACGCGGTAAAGTATGCGGTTGAGCCGCTGCTGCTGGGCGACGGCCCGCTCGGCGAGCTGCCGGTGCGCCTTAAGCTTATCTACGGGCTGGGGGTGATCAGCCGCCACGAGTATGAAGACTGCGAGCTGCTGCTGGCGCTGCGCGAAGAGCTGAACCACGATCGAAACGATTACCGTTTTACCGACGATGAGATCCTCGGCCCCTTCGGCGAGCTGCACTGCGTGGCCGCCTGGCCGCCGAAACCGGACTTTCATCCCGATGACGCCGAGCTGCGCGCCATGCAGCAGCAGCGCTATCTGCAAATGGTGCGCTCGACCATGGTGCTCTCCCTGACCGAACTGATCTCGCGTATCAGCCTGAAACAGGCGTTCAAACGTCCCGGCGCCTGAAGTTCAGGCGCCCTGGTCTCTCGCCGCGCGCGAATTTGCGCCGCTTTTCGTGTATCCTTTGCCTGTTTTCCACAACGAGTTTTCGCCATGAAAGAGCAAGAAAAAGCCGAGATTAAACGTCTGAGCGATCAGCTGGACGCCCTGAATCGCAAAGAGCCGCAGCTGCTGGAAGCGGGCGACGCCGAGAAGCTGGGCGCGCTGCTGAAAGAAAAAGAGAAGCTGGTTACCGAGATAGAACGTCTGCGCGACAAGCGCGACGACAAGCTGAGCAAAGAAGCGCAAAAGCTGATGGATTTGCCGTTCAGCCGCGAGATCACTAAGAAAGAACAGGCCGATATGGGTACGCTGAAGAAAAGCGTGCGCGGTCTGGTGGTCGTGCATCCAATGACCGCGCTGGGCCGCGAAATGGGCCTGAAGGTCATGACCGGCTTCTCGAAGAAGCCGTTCTGAGTTCGGGATCAGGCGGCCGCCTGATCCTCTCCGCGCTGGCCGGCGGCAGCTGACACCTGCTGCGCCAGCGCATCCAGCATTTCATAACGTCGACGATACTCTGCGCGCTTCTTACTGGCGATCTCCTCCAGCGCTTTACGCGGCAGGCTGAGCGGCAGTTGATAGAGCCCGTCTTTGCGCGCCTCGCCGCCCAGCGAAGTCCAGAACTCGCTGTAGCTGGCAAAAAAGTAATCGCTTTTGCTGTGACGATAGCGCAGGCTGCGGAACACATGCGTCGTATCGCCGACGGCGATAATCTTCTCCGCCGCGCAGCGCTGCGCCAGCATACAAACCACCTCCATCACAATGCGTTTAGGAAACAGCCCGTGCGCCGCTTTCGTCGCCTCGCGGATCACTTCGTTGGAGACATGTTTGCGCGGCCCCTGCAGGCCGCCAATCAGCAGAGTGCGCAGCCCCGCTTCCTTGATCAGCGAAAACGAGAGCGATGCGATAGCTTCATTCTGATAGCGCAGCACCAGCGTTATTTCCCCTTCGCGATCGAAACGCCCCGGGCAGGAGAAGAGCTCGAACGTCTCGCCGTTTTTCCCGCTTAGCGTCGCCAGTAAATTATCGCCAGGGCTTTGCAACAGCTGGCGCAGCCGGCCGTTTTGCAATGCGGCGACCAGCTGATAATGATCAAGAATCGCCTGAGCGCGCGCCGCCACGCTAAACCCCGCGCGCAAATAGGGGCGATGCGGCTTCGCGGGCAACAGCCCCTGCACGCTCATCACCTGATGCAAATCGGGCAGACGCGACAGCTGCTGTAAATAGCGCAGCGTCGTTACGGGAAACGCCACCGTTCGCAGTGCGAACTTCAGGCGGAATTGTTTACTCAACCACAGTTTATTCGGAATATATTTTCCGCTGATTAACTGAAAAAACAGCGAAGCCGACGAATCGGTGGTCGGCGCAGGCGTAGTTATAATGGACATGATGTTACATTCTCTGGTGGAATGTTATTTAGCCTACCGGTGTGAAAGTCAACGGAAGGTTAATGTCCTGAAAGGTTAAAAGCCTACTGTGCGCATGTTTAGCTGCGGTTTAATTACCGCTGTTTTAGCCATAAAAAAACCGGCGAATCGCTTCGCCGGTTTTGGCTTTTTTAACGGACGAACTTATTTTGCAGAGGCGAAACGCGCTGCGGCTTCGTCCCAGTTCACCACGTTCCAGAACGCCTTGATGTAGTCAGGACGTTTGTTCTGATACTTCAGGTAGTAGGCGTGCTCCCAGACATCCAGGCCCAGAATCGGGTAGCCTGATGCGCCGGCGATCGCTTCGCCCATCAGCGGGTTGTCCTGGTTAGCGGTGGAAACCACGGCCAGTTTGTCGCCTTTTTTCACCAGCCATGCCCAGCCTGAACCAAAGCGGGTAGCGGCGGCTTTCTCAAACTCTTCCTGGAATTTTTCAACGCTGCCGAAATCTTTTTCGATCGCCGCTTTCAGGTCGCCCTGCAGCGTGGTGCCGATTTTCAGGCCTTTCCAGAACAGGCTGTGGTTAGCGTGGCCGCCAGCGTTGTTGCGCAGCACGGTTTTTTTGTCTGCCGGAACCTGATCCAGTTTGGTGATCAGCTCGTCAACCGGCAGGTCAGCGAATTCGGTTCCTTCCAGCGCTGCGTTAGCGTTGTTAACGTAGGTCTGGTGGTGTTTGGTGTGATGGATTTCCATCGTCTGCTTGTCGAAGTGCGGTTCCAGTGCGTCGTATGCGTAAGGCAGGGATGGCAGTGAATAACTCATGTTCTTCCTCTCCATTTCATATTTGAGCGGCGCCGCCTGATGGCGTGCCGCGTAAGCAGTCGAACCATTATAGTTAAATTCATGATCCGGAAAAGGGTAATCAATGCCCCATTAAACATAAGGAATTTACAAATCTGTTATAAACAAACTGTTGTTTTTACAGCCTGCCGCCGCTGAATGCCCTTTAACGCAGGCGCTGCGGATGGGTATAGACCGTGGCGCGTCCCGGCTTGCTAAAGCCGACCAGCGTCAAGTTGCAGCGCTCCGCCACCTCGACCGCCAGGCGCGTGGCCGCCGAGACGGCGAACAGGATTTCGACGCCGCACATCGCGGATTTCTGCACCATCTCATAGCTGGCGCGGCTGGAGACCAGCACTGCGCCGTCGCCCCATGCCGCGCGGCTGCGGTAGCCGAGCAGCTTATCCAGCGCAACGTGGCGCCCCACATCCTCGCAGCCGCCTGCCAGCTCGCCGTCTGGACGCAGCCAGGCCGCCGCATGGGTGCAGCCGGTTTGCTGGCCGACCGGCTGAACACTTTTCAGCTGGCTCAGGCCGCGATCCAGCTGCGCCAGATCGAAGGTCTGCGTAAAAGGCAGCGGCTGCACCGGCTTGCCGATCTGATCCAGCTGCTCGACGCCGCATATGCCGCAGCCGGTGCGTCCCGCCAGCGCGCGGCGCTGTTCTTTCAGCGCCATAAAACGACGGCTGGAAAGTTCGATCTGCACCTCAATGCCGTTACAGCCCGGCACCACGTCCAGACCAAAAATATCGCCCGGCGCGTCGATGATGCCCTCTGAAAGGGAAAAGCCGATGGCAAACGCCTCCAGATCTTTCGGCGTGGTCATCATCACCACGTGGGAGATGCCGTTATAGACCAGGGCGACCGGCACTTCGTCCGCCAGCCAGTCGGGCTGTGCCACGGTCAGATCGGCACGCTGCCACACCGGCATTTCGCTGGCACCGCGCTGAGTTGTTAAATTTTCGCCGGGAGTTTGCGGGATAACGTTCAAGGAGGACAACCTGTTTTTAACAAGAAATTAAATTTTGCATGGGCGCAAAGGCGACCAGCCGCGCGGTTAAGTTTGCCCTGTTATCACCGGCAGCGCAAAAAAACCGCTATACAAATTATGCGGTGAAAAGATAGCCAATAGCGCTACGGCGCGCCTTTGCGAGGCAAACAAGAATAATTTCCCATTAGGCTTTAACATCCATTTTAATAAAGGAATGCTATTTTTATTGGCCACTGAAAAAAGGCGCGCTCCGCTGACCGCACTCTAAACCAATTTAAACAGAATTTAAAAAAAGCATTACTAAAGGCTAACTTATTGACCTGCATCAAAAAAGACGCAGACAAGCTTGTTATTTTGCATAGCTTCGCAATGGAGCCAATAAAGAAGAAAGATAAATGCAAATTACCAGACGGAGTTTTTTCAAAATCTGCGCTGGCGGAATGGCGGGAACCAGCGCGGCGCTGCTGGGCTTCGCCCCGGAATCCGCGCTAGCTGGCGTCAGGGAATATAAGCTCGTACGCGCCAGAGAAACGCGCAATAACTGCACCTACTGTTCCGTCGGCTGCGGCATGCTGATCTACAGCCTCGGCGACGGTGCCAAAAACGCCAGCGCCGCTATCTACCATATCGAAGGCGATCCCGATCACCCGGTCAGCCGCGGCTCGCTCTGCCCGAAAGGCGCGGGCGTGCTCGACTATATTCACAGCGACCAGCGGCTGAAATATCCGGCGTATCGCGCGCCGGGCAGCGACAAGTGGCAGCGCATCAGCTGGCAGGAGGCCTTTGAGCGCATCGCCCGGCTGATGAAGCAGGATCGCGACGCCCACTTCCAGCAAACCAACGCTGCCGGCGTCACGGTCAACCGCTGGCCGACTACCACCATGTTCTGTTCGTCGGCCGCCAGCAATGAAACCGGCCTGCTCGACCATAAATTCGCGCGCGCGCTCGGCATCGTCGCGCTAGAGAATCAGGCACGGCTGTGCCACGGCCCGACGGTCGCCGCGCTGGCGCCCAGCTTCGGCCGCGGCGCGATGACCAATAACTGGAACGACATCAAAAACGCCAACGTAGTGCTGATCATGGGCGGCAACCCGGCGGAAGCGCATCCGGTCGGCTTTAAGTGGGTGATCGAGGCGAAGACGCGCAACAACGCGCAGGTCATCGTCGTGGATCCGCGCTTCAACCGCTCGGCGTCGGTGGCGGATCTCTATGCGCCGGTGCGCGCGGGCAGCGACGTGGTGTTTCTGATGGGCGTCATCAACTATCTGCTGCAGCACAATCAGATTCAGCAGCCGTACGTGCGCGCCTTCACCAACGCCGCGCTGATCGTCAGCGAGGGCTATGGCTTCGAAGAGGGACTGTTCAGCGGATACGACGCGGAGACGCGCCAGTACGACCGCGCCAGCTGGCGCTATGAGCTGGATGAAAACGGCCATGCGCGCCGCGACGACAGCTTTAGCCATCCGCGCTGCGTGCTGAATCTGCTGAAAGCGCACGCCAGCCGCTACACCCCGGAGATGGTGACGCGCCTGTGCGGCACGCCTCGTGAGGCCTTCCTCGCTATCTGTCGGCAGCTGGCGACCACCAGCGCGCCTGATCGCACCGCCACTGTTCTCTATGCGCTGGGCTGGACGCACCACACCAACGGCTCGCAGATTATCCGCACCGCGGCGATGATCCAGCTGCTGCTGGGCAATATCGGCATGCCGGGCGGCGGCATCAACGCGCTGCGCGGCCACTCCAACGTGCAGGGCTATACCGATCTCGGCCTGCTGTCGCAAAGTTTGCCGGGCTATCTGCCGCTGCCGTCGGAAAAGATGGCGACGCTGGCGGACTACCTGCAAAAAGCGACGCCTGCCGCGTCGCTGCCGGGCCAGGTCAACTACTGGCAAAACACCGATAAGTTCTTTGTCAGCCTGATGAAGAGCTTCTATGGCGACGCTGCCACGGCGGACAACCAGTGGGGCTATGACTGGCTGCCCAAGTGGGATAAAAGCTACGACTGCATGGCGCAGGCGGAGATGATGGAGCAAGGCGAAATAAACGGCGCGCTTATTCAGGGCTTTAACCTGCTTGCCGCCTTCCCCGACAAGAACAAAGCCTGCCGCGCGCTTTCGCGCCTGAAGTATATGGTGGTGATCGATCCGCTCAGCACCGAAACCGCCAGCTTCTGGCAGCCTCATGGCGAATTCAACGACGTCGATCCCGCGCAGATCGCGACGGAAGTGTTCCGCCTGCCCTCTTCCTGCTTCGCCGAAGAGGACGGCTCGGTCGCCAACTCGTCGCGCTGGCTGCAGTGGCACTGGGCGGCGGCCGAGCCGCCGGGCGAGGCGCTGCACGACGGAAAAATCCTAGGCAATCTCTTTTTGCGTCTGCGCGAACTCTACCGCCAGGAAGGCGGCGTCGCGCCGGAACCGCTGATGGCGATGCGCTGGGACTACAGCAATCCCGCCGATCCGTCGCCGGAAGAGGTGGCGCAGGAGAGCAACGGCCGCGCGCTGCAGGACGTTTACGACGCCAGCGGCAAGCTGCTGCTGAAAAAAGGCCAGCAGCTTAACTCCTTCGCCGAACTGCGCAACGACGGCAGCACTGCCAGCGGCTGCTGGATTTATGCGGGCAGCTGGACGCCGCAGGGTAACCAGATGGCGCGTCGCGACAACGCCGATCCCTCCGGGCTGGGCGCCGTTTCCGGCTGGGCCTGGGCGTGGCCGGCAAACCGCCGCATTCTCTATAACCGCGCCTCCGCCGACGAACAGGGCAAAGCCTGGGACCCGAATCGGCGACTGATCGAGTGGGACGGCCAGCGCTGGCAGGGCATTGACGTGCCGGACTATCCGCTGACGCTGGCGCCGCAGCAGCAGGCGGGCCCCTTTATCATGCAGCCGGACGGTCTGGGCCATCTCTTCGCGCTCGACAAAATGGCCGACGGTCCGTTCCCCGAGCACTACGAGCCGATGGAGAGCCCGCTGAAGGCCAATCCGCTGCATCCGCAGCAGAGCCACAGCCCGGTGGCGCGCCTCTTTGCGCGCGACGCCGCCCAGCTGGGCGAAGCGGCCGAGTATCCCTGCGTCGCCACCACCTACTCCATTACCGAGCTGTTCCGCCACTGGACGAAACACGCTCTGCTGAACGCCATCGCGCAGCCGGAGCAGTTTGTGGAAATCGGCGCGGAGCTGGCGGCGGAGAAAGGCATCAAGGCGGGCGACAGCGTTAAGGTCTCTTCCCACCGCGGCTATATCAAAGCCAAAGCGGTGGTGACGCGGCGCCTGCAGCGCCTGCATATTGACGGCAAGCCGGTCGATACCGTCGGCATTCCCTGCCACTGGGGTTTCGAAGGCGCGACGCGCAAAGGCTTCCTTGCCAACACGCTGACGCCGTCAGTGGGCGACGCTAATTCGCAAACGCCGGAATATAAAGGGTTTTTAGTGAAAGTGGAAAAGGCGTAACGGAGAACGAACATGGCTTACCCCACACAGGACATTATTCGTCGCTCCGCGACCAGCTCGCTCACGCCCGCGCCGCAGGCACGCGATCACCGGCAGCAGGTCGCCAAGCTGATCGACGTCACCACCTGTATCGGCTGTAAAGGCTGTCAGGTCGCCTGCTCGGAGTGGAACGATATTCGCGCCGAGGTTGGGCACAATATCGGCGTGTACGACAATCCAACCGATCTCGACGCCAAAGCCTGGACGGTGATGCGTTTCTCGGAGGTTGAGGAGAATGGCCGACTGGAATGGCTGATCCGCAAGGATGGCTGTATGCACTGTGCCGATCCCGGCTGTTTGAAAGCCTGCCCGTCGGCGGGCGCCATCGTGCAGTACGCCAACGGTATCGTCGACTTTCAGTCTGACCACTGCATCGGCTGCGGCTACTGCATCGCGGGATGCCCGTTCAACGTGCCGCGCATCAGCCAGGAGGACAACCGCGCCTATAAGTGCACGCTCTGCGTCGATCGCGTCAATGTCGGGCAGGAACCTGCCTGCGTCAAAACCTGTCCGACCGGCGCGATTCACTTCGGCAGCAAAGAGGAGATGCAGCAACTGGCGGCGGAGCGCGTCGCCGATCTTAAATCGCGCGGCTTCGAAAAGGCCGGCCTGTACGATCCGGCAGGCGTTGGCGGCACCCATGTGATGTATGTGCTCCATCACGCCAATAAGCCGCAGCTCTACCACGGGCTGCCGGAGAACCCAGGCATCAGCCCGACCGTGACCTTCTGGAAAGGCGTCTGGAAGCCGCTGGCGGCGATAGGCTTCGCCGCCACCTTCGCCGCATCGGTGTTCCACTATGTCGGCGTGGGCCCGAACCGGGTCGACGAGGAGCAGCATAAGGAGGAGGAAGAATGAAAAAAAGCGAGCGCATCATACGCTACCGCGCGGCGGAGCGTATCAATCACTGGATTGTCGCCATCTGTTTCATGCTGCTGGCGCTGAGCGGGCTGGGCTTTCTGTTCCCCTCGTTCAACTGGCTGATGAATGTGCTGGGCACGCCGCAGCTGGCGCGTATTCTGCATCCCTTTATCGGCGTGACCATGTTCGCTGCCTTTATGCTGATGTTTTTCCGCTACTGGCATCATAATCTGGTGAACAGAGAGGATTTGCTGTGGGCGCGCAATATTCACAAAATTGCCCTTAATGAAGAGGTCGGCGATACGGGCCGCTATAATTTTGGCCAGAAGTGTGTGTTCTGGGCTGCTATCATCAGCTTAGTGCTGCTTCTGATCAGCGGCGTAGCGATCTGGCGGCCCTGGTTCGCCGACGCCTTCAGCATTCCGCTGATCCGCGCGGCGCTGCTGGTGCATTCTCTTTCCGCCGTGGGCCTGATCGTCGTGATTATGGTGCACATTTATGCGGCGCTGTGGGTCAAAGG
This sequence comes from Pantoea septica, assembly GCF_002095575.1. Lineage (GTDB taxonomy): Bacteria > Pseudomonadota > Gammaproteobacteria > Enterobacterales > Enterobacteriaceae > Pantoea > Pantoea septica. The sequence continues at coordinate 31,019 of NZ_MLJJ01000017.1, forward strand.
CACCATTACGGCGATGGTCGAAGGCTGGGTAAGCCCCGCATGGGCGAAAAAGCACCATCCTCGCTGGTATCGCGAGCAGCGTAACCGCTCAACACAACAGGAAAAACGCCCCTGATGAGTATTCGCATCATCCCGCAAGACCAGCTGGAGAAGAGCGAAAAACACACGGCGGATACCATTCCGCCGTTACTTTTTCCACGGCTGAAGAACCTCTATAGCCGCCGCGCCGCGCGGCTGCGCGAACTGGCGGCTAAAAATCCGCTGGGCGACTATCTGCGTTTCGCCGCCAAGATCGCGCAGGCGCAGGAGATCGTCCTGTACGACCATCCGCTGCACCGCGATCTCTACGATCGCCTGGTGCAAAGCGCCGCCGAGGGCAAACCGCCGCTCGATATTCACAGCCTGCCGCGCGACGCGCACTGGCAGCGTCTGCTGCACTCGCTGATTGCCGAGCTGAAGCCGGAGATGACTGGCCAGGCGCTGGCGGTGCTGGAAAACCTGGAAAAAACCGCCGCAGGCGAACTGGAAACCCTGGCCAGCGCGCTGCTGGCGAGCGAGTTCGCGCTGGTCAGCAGCGACAAAGCGCCCTTTATCTGGGCGGCGCTGTCGGTTTACTGGGCACAGATGGCGGCGCTGATCCCCGGCAAAGCGCGCGCCGAATATGGCGAGCAGCGCCAGTTCTGCCCGGTGTGCGCCAGCATGCCAGTCGCGAGCGTGGTGCACCTCGGCACGCAGCAGGGCCTGCGCTATTTGCACTGCAACCTGTGCGAAAGCGAATGGTATGTGCCGCGCAGCAAGTGCAGCAACTGCGATCAGACGCGCGATCTGCACTACTGGTCGCTGGACAGCGAGCAGGCGGCGGTCAAAGCGGAGAGCTGCGGCGACTGCGGCACCTATCTGAAGATGCTCTATCAGGAAAAAGATCCGGCGCTAGACCCTGTGGCGGACGATCTCGCCTCGCTGGTGCTGGATGCGCGCATGGAGCAGGAAGGCTTCTCACGCAGCAGCCTGAACCCTTTTCTTTTCCCGGATGAGAGCTAAACAACCCCTTTAACGGCGGAGGAGTGCGATGAAACTGATCGGCAGCTATACCAGCCCTTTTGTACGGAAAATATCTGTCATCCTGCTGGAAAAAGGCATCGTGTTCGAATTTGTTAACGATGCGCCCTACAGTCCAGACAGCCACGTCGCGCTCCACAATCCGCTGGGCAAGGTGCCGACGCTGATTGACGATAGCCAGCAGGCCTGGTTCGACTCCTCGATTATCGCGCAGTACCTGGAATTGCGCGGCGACGCGCCCGCGCTGTTGCCGGAGGACGCCTGGCTGGCGCTGCATATACGCCAGGTTGAGCGGCTGGCGGACGGCGTCAGCGACTGCGCCAGCATTATCGTGCGCGAGAAGCTGCGCGCGCCGGAGCAGCAGTCCGCCGAGGTGCTGACGCGCCATCGGGAGAAGATTCTGCGGGGGCTGGATAAGCTGGAAGCGATTGCGGCGGAAGGCCGCTTACTGAATAACGGCTCGCTGAATCTTGCCGATATCGCGGTGGGCTGCACTATCGGCTATATCAACTTTCGTCACGTGGTGCCGAACTGGTGTGTGGATCGCCCGGCGCTGGTGAAGCTGGCGGAGCAGCTGTTTCAACGCGAAAGCTTTGCGCGCACCGCGCCGCCGGCTGCGTAGCGCACGTCAGGGCTAGCGCGTTTGCGCAGCCTGCCTGTAAAAAAGGGCGACATCACGTCGCCCTTTGCCGTTTTAATCTTTGACCATTACTGCAACAGCGAAATATCCGCAACCTGCAGGAACAGCTCGCGCAGCTTCGCCAGCAGCGTCAGGCGGTTAACGCGCACTTCAGCGTCGTCGGCGTTGACCATCACCTTGTCGAAGAAGTTGTCGACCGCCTCGCGCAGCTGCGCCAGTTCGATCAGCGCATCCTGATAGCGGCCTTCTGCGAAGTACGGCTGCAGTTTATCGCCGAGCGCGGTCACGAAGGTCGCCAGCTGGATCTCTTCGTTCTCTTTCAGCAGCGACGCCTGCACGCTGTCGTTCAGCGTTTCGGTCGATTTCGCCAGGATATTGGAGACGCGCTTGTTCGCTGCCGCCAGCGCCGCCGCTTCGTCGAGCGTGCGGAAGTGCGATACCGCCTTCATACGCGCGTCGAAATCAGCCGGACGGGTCGGACGACGCGCCAGCACCGCCTGCAGCGTATCGACGCTGTGGCCCTCTTCCTGATACCAGCTGCGGAAGCGGCCCAGCATAAAGTCGATAACGTCATCGACCACGTTGTCGTTGCTCAGCTTGCTGCCGTACAGGCGCACCGCTTCTTCCGTCAGGGTCTGCAGATCGAGCGGCAGGTTCTTCTCAACGATGATGCGCAGCACGCCCAGCGCCGCACGGCGCAGCGCAAACGGATCTTTGTCGCCCTTCGGATGCTGACCGATGCCGAAGATGCCCGCGAGGGTGTCCATCTTGTCGGCGATCGCCAGCGCGCAGGCCACTGGGTTAGAAGGCAGATCGTCGCCGGCGTAGCGCGGCTGATACTGCTCGTTGAGCGCGACCGCCACATCTTCGGCTTCGCCGTCGTGACGCGCATAATGCATGCCCATCACGCCCTGGGTGTCGGTAAACTCAAACACCATATTGGTCATCAGGTCGCACTTGGAGAGCAGGCCGGCGCGCGTCGCGTGATTCACGTCCGCGCCAGTCTGCGCGGCGATCCAGCCCGCCAGCGCCTGAATGCGATCGGTTTTGTCGCGCAGCGTGCCGAGCTCTTTCTGGAACAGCACGGTTTCAAGGCGCGGCAGATGATCTTCCAGGCGTTTTTTGCGGTCGGTATTAAAGAAGAATTCAGCATCCGCCAGACGCGGACGCACCACCTTCTCATTGCCGGCGATGATCTGCTGCGGATCGCTTGAGGCGATATTGGTGACGAAGATAAAGTTCGGCAGCAGCTTGCCCGCGTCGTCATAGACCGGGAAATATTTCTGATCGCCCTTCATGGTGTAGACCAGCGCTTCCGCCGGCACCTTGAGGAATTTCTCTTCAAAGGTGGCCGTCAGTACTACCGGCCACTCCACCAGCGAGGTGACCTCTTCCAGCAGGCTGTCGCTCAGGTCAGCGTTGCCGCCCAGCTGGCGCGCCGCCGCTTCGGCATCAGCTTTGATCTGCGCCTTGCGCACGGCATAGTCGGCGATAACTTTGCCGCGCGTTTCCAGAATCTCCGGATACTGGTCGGCATGGTCGATAGTGAACTCAGCCTCGCCCATAAAGCGGTGGCCGCGAATCGTACGTCCTGACGCAATGCCGAGGATGGTCGTCGGGATCAGCTCGTCGCCCAGCAGCAGCGTCACGGTGTGCACCGGACGGACGAACTGCACGTCGCTCGCGCCCCAGCGCATCAGTTTCGGGATCGGCAGCTTGCCGAGCGCGGTGGCGATCATGCCGGGCAGCAGCGACTGGGCGGATTCGCCTTTCACCTGCGCGCGGTAAACCAGCCATTCGCCTTTGTCGGTGCTCAGGCGCTCGGCCTGATCGACGGTGATGCCGTTGCCGCGCGCCCAGCCTTCCGCCGCTTTGGTCGGATTGCCGTCGGCGTCAAAAGCGGCGGAGACCGCCGGGCCGCGTTTTTCGACTTCGCGATCGGGCTGCGCGGCGCTTAAGCTTGCGACTTTCAGCGCCAGACGGCGCGGCGCGGCGTACCAGCGCACTTCGCCGTGCGCCAGGCCGGCGCTGTCCAGCTCGGCGGTAACCTGCGCAGCAAAGGCTTCGGCCAGGCTGCGCAATGCTTTCGGCGGCAGCTCTTCGGTGCCGATTTCCACCAGAAACGTTTTTTCAGTCATGGCTGCCTCTTACTTGTTGTTATTGCACATTGGGAAGCCCAGCGCCTCGCGGGAGGCGTAGTAGGCTTCAGCCACGGCTTTGGTCAGGGTGCGAATGCGCAGAATATAGCGCTGGCGCTCGGTCACGGAGATCGCCTTGCGCGCATCCAGCAGGTTAAAGCTGTGCGCGGCTTTCAGGATGCGCTCATAGGCCGGCAGCGGCAGCGGTTTTTCCAGCGCCAGCAGCTGCTGCGCCTCTTTCTCGTACTGCTCGAAGCAGGTAAACAGGAAGTCGACGTCGGCGTATTCGAAGTTGTAGGTAGACTGCTCGACTTCGTTCTGATGGAAGACGTCGCCATAGGTGGTTTTACCCAGCGGGCCGTCGCTCCAGACCAGATCGTAAACGCTGTCGACGCCCTGGATATACATCGCCAGGCGCTCAAGGCCGTAGGTAATCTCGCCGGTCACCGGCTTGCACTCCAGACCGCCCACCTGCTGGAAGTAGGTGAACTGCGTCACTTCCATACCGTTGAGCCACACTTCCCAGCCGAGGCCCCACGCGCCGAGCGTCGGGTTTTCCCAGTTATCTTCCACGAAGCGGATATCATGCACGGTGGGATCGATGCCCAACTCTTTCAGCGATCCGAGATACAGCTCCTGAATGTTGTCCGGCGACGGCTTGATGATCACCTGGAACTGGTAGTAGTGCTGTAAGCGGTTCGGGTTTTCGCCGTAGCGCCCGTCGGTCGGACGGCGCGACGGCTGCACGTAGGCTGCGGCAATCGGCTCAGGTCCGAGTGCGCGCAGGCAGGTCATAGGGTGTGAAGTGCCAGCGCCCACTTCCATGTCCAGCGGCTGAACGATGGTGCAGCCCTGACGCGCCCAGTAATCCTGCAATGTCAGGATCAGGCCCTGAAAGGTTTTGGTATCAAACTTTTGCATGATGATTTCGCACGCGATTCGGGTAGATGAAAAAAGAGTGCGCCAGTATACCCTTTGACCGCGCGATGTGCAGCCGGAAATCCTGCCGGGCGCGGGCGTGCCAGACGGCTCCGAATCCTGCCGCGAAAAGTTGTCGCGCGCATCGCGACTGTCTACCCTTCTTCGCACTATCGTGATGTGCAAGAGGACCCGATGTCGCACAAGATTTGCTGGATCGACAATTTACGCGCGGTCGCCTGTTTGATGGTGATCGTGATCCATACCACCACCTGGTATATCACCGGCCCGATGGCGGTGACCGGACACTGGTGGGATATCGCCAACCTGCTTAATTCCGCGTCGCGCGTCTGCGTGCCGCTCTTTTTTATGATCTCCGGCTACCTGTTCTTCGGCGAACGCAGCGCGCAGCCGCGCCATCTGCTCCGGCTGGTGCTCTGCCTGCTGTTTTACAGCGCGGTCGCGCTGGCCTATATCACCTGGCTGACGCCCATTAGCGAAGGGCGCTCGCTGCTGAAGATGCTGCAGAAGCCGGTGTTTTATCATCTGTGGTTTTTCTTTGCGCTGATCGGCATCTATCTGCTGTCGCCGCTGATTCAGGTGAAAACGGTGCAGGCGCGCTATGTGGCGCTGCTGGTGATTGTGCTGGCGGTGCTGGCGAACCCGAATACGGTAGATCAGGCGGTGGGGCCGTTTCACTGGCTGCCGGTGAATCTCTACGTCAGCGGCGACAGTATCTATTATCTGCTCTATGCCCTGCTGGGGCGCGCCATCGGCACCATGGAGACGGCAAAGCGCGGCGTGACGCCGCTGGCGGCGGGGCTATTCGCCGCCTGCGTTATCGGCATTACCTTCGGCACGAAACAGGCGCTGATTGCCAACGGTGCCTTCAACGACCGCTGGTATCTCTACTGCGGCCCGCTGGTGTTTATCGCCGCCATCAGCCTGCTGGTGCTGTTCAAGAACGCCCTGAACGCCCGCACGCTGCCGGTGCTCGGCACGCTTTCACGCTACTCGCTGCCGATCTACGGCTTTCACGCGCTCTTTATTCACTTCCTGCGTACCCGCCACTATGACGATATGTCGCGGCCGCTGCTCGATATGCCCTGGGTGTTCGGCGTCACGCTGGCAGGTAGCCTGCTGCTGGCAATCGGCCTGCAGCGCCTCGACAGGCGTCATTGGGTCAGCTGATCGCGCCAGCGATCGCGGGCGCGCCGCAGCTGGCGCGCCGAAGAGAATCCCGCCGCCAGCGCCGCTTTTTCCGCGCCTTCGCCCTGCTGCTGGCGCTGGCGCGCGATGCCCAGCCGCAGCTGCTCGTGGTAGTCGCGTACGCTGATGCCCAGATGCTGACGAAACAGCCGCGCCAGATGGCGGCCGCTGACGTGGACGCGCGCGGCGAGATCCTCCAGCGACCAGCCGTGCTCGGGATGGGCGATCATCGCGTCCTGCGCGCGATGTATCGCCGGATGCAGATGATTGCGGTAGCGCAGCCAGGGCGACAGCTGCGGATCGTCGCCGGAGCGGCGGAACCACACCACCATTTCGCGCGCGACCTCCAGCGCAGTCTGCGCGCCGCATAGCCGGTTAATCAGGTGCAGCGAGAGGTCGATGCCGGCGGTGATGCCGGCGCTGGTCCAGATATTGTCGTCGTCGACGAAAACGCGGTTCTCCTTCACCAGCGCGGCGGGCGCAGCGGCTTTCAGCCTTGAGAGCACCTCATGATGGGTCGTGCACTGCACGCCGTCGAGCAACCCGGCCTGCGCCGCCAGCAGCGCGCCGGAACAGACGCAGATCAAGGAGAGCTGCCGCGCGCGCAGCAGCGGCTGCTGGCGATGCAGCCAGCGGCGAGCCGTTTCCGCCTGCGGCGTGGCGAACCAGATGGCAGAGTCGCAGACGCCCGGCACCACCAGCAGGCAGTCGGGCGGCAGAGCTTCCGGCAGCGGCTCGATGCCGGCGATGGTCATCTGCGTGGAGCTTACAACCGACTCCTGCGGACCGATATAGCGCAGCGCGAAGCGATCTCCCGCCAGCCGCAGCGTCTCCGCCGGTCCGGTCAGATCGAGCGCCATCACGCCAGGCAAAATAAGAAACAGGACGGTTTGCGGCATCGCGCTACTCCTTGTGATTAAACGCGCGCGAGGCACGCTTCCACGCTCACCACCTCGGCAAAGCGGTTAGCCAGTACGGTTTCGGTACGGTGAATCAGTTCGGCGCTGCTGAGGGTGACGCCGTTGTGCGTCATCGGGAAGGTCAGCGTCGCCTCAGAGACAAACAGTACCTTAAATCCGAGATCGGACGCCACGCGCGCGGTGGTTTCGCAGCACTGTTCGGTGCGGATACCGCTAATAATCAGGGTATCGATCGAGCGTTCCTGCAGCCAGGGCAGCAATCCCGATTCGGTCAGGGCGTTATGTACCCGCTTCTGCACGCTGAACGTCGCCTCGTGCCGTAAAAAGTCCATTCGCTTTACCCAACCGGACGCCAGCGAGAAAGGCCCCTGCGGCGCGACGTGAAACACGTCCACCACCGGCATCCCTTTCGCCTGACAGCCTTCAATCAGCGCGCTGATATTGCGCTGAAACGCCGGAACATCGGCTTCCTGCCAGAATTCGCGGTGTAAAAAAGAGTGCTGAACGTCTATTACCAACAGCGCTGCCTGTGCCATTTTCGGCCTCCTGAGAAATGAATTCAGGCCCATCATGACGGGCCTGACGCGCAGGAAGAAGGCCAAATCGGGACAAGATGGCGACAGTGCGGGACAAGCTTACCGCATCAGCGGCCCCAGCTGCGCGTAAAGCCGGGCAAAGGTGTCGCGCAGCGGCTGATAGCGCTGATGGCGCGCCGCATCGGGCTCATGGCGCTGCACCCGCGTCAGCGCGGGCAGCGCCGTCTGCGGTTCGAGCGCCAGCTGCGCCAGGCGCGCCGCGCCCAGCGCCGGACCGACCTCGCCGCCCTGACAGTAATCGAGCGTCTGGCCGCTGATATCCGCCAGCATCTGCCGCCACAGCGCGCTGCGCGCGCCGCCGCCGATCAGCATAATGCTGGAGGGCGCGACGCCGCACTCGTGCACCGCGTCGATGCCCTGCGCCAGCGCGTAGCCGACGCCTTCCAGCACCGCGCGCGCCAGCTCCGGCCGACCGTGCTGGTGCGTCAGGCCGAAAAAGACGCCAGTCGCCTGCGGGTTGTTATGCGGCGTGCGCTCGCCGGAGAGATAGGGCAGAAACCACAGCGGCGCCACGTTTTCATCGGCGCGTTCCGCTTCGGCCAGCAGCTGCGGCACGTCGGCGCAGCCGGTCAGCGCCGCCGCCCAGTCAAGGCAGGCGGCGGCGCTGAGAATAACCGACATCAGATGCCAGCGCTGAGGCAGCGCATGGCAGAAGCTATGTACCGCACGCTGCGGATTGCTGAGGTAGCCGTCGCTGACCACGAAATAGACGCCGGAGGTGCCGAGCGACAGCATGCCCTGCCCCGGCTCGGTCATGCCGACGCCCACCGCGCCCGCGGCGTTGTCGCCGCCGCCCGCGACCAGCGGCACCGCCGGCATGCCCCAGCGCGCCGCAATCTCGCTGCTCAGCGAACCGGTCACGCTATTGCCTTCGAACAGCCGCGGCATCTGGTCGCGCGTCAGGCCGCAGGCGTCGAGCATCAGGTCGCTCCAGTCGCGGCGCGCCACGTCCAGCCACAGGGTACCTGCCGCATCGGACATGTCGCTGGCGAAGTCGCCGCTCAGCCGCCAGCGCAGGTAGTCTTTCGGCAGCAGCACCTTCGCCACCCGCTGAAAAATGTCGGGCTCATGCTGCCGCACCCACAGCAGTTTGGGCGCGGTAAAGCCGGGCATCATCAGGTTGCCGGTGATCTGGCGCGATGCGGGCACGCGCTGCTCCAGCTCGCGGCACTGTTCGCCGCTGCGCCCGTCGTTCCATAAAATGGCCGGACGCAGCACGCGATGCGCGCTGTCCAGCAGCGTCGCGCCGTGCATCTGACCGCTCAGGCCGATGGCCTTCACCTCGCTAAGCGCATGCTGCTGCGCCAGCGCCTGCATCGCCTGGTCGGTCGCCAGCCACCAGCTTTCGGGATCCTGCTCGCTCCAGAGCGCGTGCGGACGCGACACCTGCAGCGGCGCGCTGCCGATCGCCGCCACTTCGCCCTGCGCATTCAGCAGCGCCACCTTAACCCCGGACGTGCCTAAATCGATCCCGATATACATGTCTTGCTCCCGGTTATCTCAGAAATCATAAAGATAGTGGTTCACCAGGTTCTCCAGCAGCTCCTGGCGGCCGCTGTGATGCTGCGGGTTGAACTGCTGCTGCTGCGCATGCGCCGCCAGCGAGGCGAGGGAAAACTCCCCTTTCAGAATCTGCTGGCCGAACTCGCCATTCCAGCCGCTGTAGCGCTGCGCCACGCGCTTATCGAGCTCGCCCGCTTCCACCATGCGCGCCGCCGCTTTCAGCGCCAGCGCCATGGTATCCATCGCGCCAATATGGCCGTAAAAGAGGTCATATTTGTCGGTGCTCTGGCGACGCACTTTGGCGTCGAAGTTCAGGCCGCCGGTGGTGAAGCCACCCGCTTTGATAATCTCATAGAGCACCAGCGCGTTCTCCTCGACGCTAATCGGGAACTGGTCGGTATCCCAGCCGCACTGGACGTCGCCGCGGTTGGCGTCCACCGAGCCGAAAATGCCCAGCGCGATGGCGGTGGCGATCTCATGATGAAAAGAGTGGCCCGCCAGCGTGGCGTGGTTCGCCTCGACGTTAACCTTGATCTCTTTCTCCAGCCCGAACTGCTTCAGGAAGCCGTACACCGTCGCCACGTCATAATCATACTGATGTTTGGTCGGTTCCTGAGGCTTCGGCTCGATCAGCAGCATGCCCTGGAAGCCGATTTTATGCTTATGCTCCACCACCATCTGCATAAAGCGGCCAATCTGCTCGCGCTCCTGACGCAGATCGGTATTCAGCAGGGTTTCATAGCCCTCGCGGCCGCCCCACAGCACGTAATTTTCGCCGCCCAGCGTCTGCGTCGCCTGCATGGCGCTGCACACCTGGCTCGCCGCCCAGGCGAAGATTTCCGGATCGGGGCTGGTCGCCGCGCCGGCGCCGTAGCGCGGATGGGTAAAGCAGTTGGCGGTGCCCCACAGCAGCTTCACGCCGCTCTCCTGCTGTTTTTCCAGCAGTTTGTCGGTCATCACCGCGAAGTTTTCCTGATAGCTGCGCAGCGAATCCCCTTCCGGCGCGACGTCGACGTCGTGGAAGCAGTAGTAAGGCACGTTCAGCTTGTGAAAAAACTCAAACGCCACGTCCGCTTTCAGCTTCGCCAGCTGCAGCGCGTCGCCGTGCTTTTGCCACGGGCGGTCGAATGCGCCGACGCCGAACATATCCGCGCCGTTCCAGCAGAAGGTATGCCAGTAGCAGGCGGCGAAACGCAGGTGTTCGGCCATGGTTTTGCCGAGGATGACCTCGTCAGGATTGTAATGGCGGAAAGCCAGTGGATTAGTGCTCTTTACCCCTTCAAAACGAACGCGTTCGATCTGGTCGAAATAGGCGTGCATGTTTCGCTCCTCAGCGTGAAAACCCGGACAGTCGGCCGTGAGCCTTTATATTGCTTGCGCCTTTTCCGCTGGCTCAATTACGATATTTCACACCACACTTGAGATAATTAATATTTGTGCGCCCGTTCGCAAATTAATAATCAAGCCGCGCATATTCGCCCTCCGCCGCTCTTAAAAGCGTTAAATCTCGATCCCGCTCATAAAAACGGAAATAAACCAAAAAACGTAATCGCCGGATAAAAATCAGTAATTGATGTTGCCGGAGAGCCAGGTCAACAATTCAACCGCCTGGACTCATGCGATAACGACAACAGCCTCAACCTACAGACAGGATGAACATCATGAAAATGAAACTTACGCTGTTAGCCGCCTGCGCCGCGCTGGCGCTTTTCAGCCACGCCGGCGCAGCGAAAGAAGTGAAGATCGGCATGGCGATTGATGACCTGCGCCTCGAGCGCTGGCAAAAAGATCGCGACATCTTCGTTAAGCAGGCGGAATCGCAGGGCGCGAAAGTGTTCGTGCAGTCGGCCAACGGCAATGAAGAAACGCAAATGTCGCAAATAGAAAATATGATCAATCGCGGCGTCGATGTGCTGGTGATCATTCCCTATAACGGCCAGGTATTAAGCAACGTCGTCGCCGAAGCGAAACGAGAAGGCATTAAAGTGCTGGCCTATGACCGTATGATAAATAACGCGGATATCGATTTTTATATTTCGTTCGATAATGAAAAAGTCGGCGAGCTGCAGGCGGAAAGTATTGTTAAGCAGGTGCCAAAAGGAAACTATTTTCTGATGGGCGGATCGCCGGTGGATAATAACGCCCATCTGTTCCGCGCCGGTCAGATGAAGGTGTTAAAACCCTATATCGACAACGGCAGCATTAAAGTTGTCGGCGACCAGTGGGTCGACGCCTGGCTGCCGGAAAATGCGCTGAAAATCATGGAAAACGCCCTGACCGCCAACAGCAATCACATTGACGCCGTCGTCGCCTCCAACGACGCCACCGCGGGCGGCGCAATCCAGGCGCTCAGCGCGCAGGGGCTGGCGGGCAAAGTCGCCATCTCCGGCCAGGACGCCGATCTCGCCGCCATCAAGCGCATCATCAACGGCACGCAAACCATGACGGTGTATAAGCCTATTACCCAGCTCGCGACCGAAGCCGCCAACATCGCCATCGAACTCGGCAACGACAAAACGCCCGCCAGCAACGGCAAGCTGAATAACGGTCTGAAAGAGGTGCCTTCGCGCCTGCTGACGCCGATCCCGGTCAATAAAGAGAACATCGACAGCACCGTGGTGAAAGACGGTTTCCATAAAAAGAGCGAGCTCTGAGCGCGCACGGCCGCGAAGAGGAGAGATCGATGCTGCTGGAAATGAACAATATCACCAAGCGTTTCGGCGCGATGAAGGCGCTGGATAACGTCAGCCTGCGGCTGGACAGCGGCGAAGTGATGTCGCTGTGCGGCGAAAACGGCTCGGGCAAATCCACGCTGATGAAAATCCTGTGCGGGCTCTACCCGCACGGCGAGTTCGAGGGCGAGATCACTTTCGCCGGAGACCAAATCCAGGCGCAGACCATCCGCGACACCGAACGCAGGGGAATTGTGATTATCCATCAGGAGCTGGCGCTGGTGCGGCAGCTGACGGTCATGGAGAACATCTTTCTCGGCGCGGAGCTGGGCCGCTTCGGCATCGTCGACGACGAAACCATGACGCTACGCTGCCAGCAGCTGCTGGCGCGGGTCAGGCTCGACGTCTCGCCCGACGCCCGGGTCGGCGATTTGGGCCTGGGACAGCAGCAGCTGGTCGAGATCGCCCGCGCGCTGAATAAGCAGGTGCGGCTCCTGATCCTCGATGAGCCGACCTCGTCGCTGACCGAGCGTGAAACCGAGGTGCTGCTGAGCATTATCAACAACCTGCGCGATCATGGCATCGCCTGCATCTACATCTCCCACAAGCTCAACGAGGTGAAAGCGATCTCCGATACCATCTGCGTCATCCGCGACGGCAAGCCCATCGCCACCCGGCCAGCCGCCGGACTCAGCGAGGATGACATTATTACCATGATGGTGGGACGAGAGCTGACCGCGCTCTATCCGCATCAGCGGCACGCCATCGGCGACGCGGTGCTGCGCGTTGAACACCTTACCGCCTGGCATCCGGTTAACCGGCACGTGCGCCGCGTCAACGACGTTTCCTTCACCCTGAAGCGCGGCGAGATCCTCGGCATCGCCGGGCTGGTCGGCGCCGGCCGCACCGAAACGGTTCAGTGCCTGTTCGGCGTCTGGCCGGGGCGCTGGCAGGGCGATATCTGGATTAATGATAAGAAAGTACAGATTCGCGACTGTCAGCAGGCGATAGCCCAGGGCATCGCCATGGTGCCGGAGGACCGCAAAAAAGATGGCATCGTGCCGCTGATGGGCGTCGGCAAAAACATCACCCTCGCGGCGCTGGATCAGTTCAGCCGCCGCTTCGCGCCGCTCGACGAGACGCGCGAGCAGCACGTCATTAATGACGCTATCGCGCGGCTGCGGGTCAAAACCTCATCGCCGGAGCTGCCGATCGGCCGACTGAGCGGCGGCAACCAGCAGAAGGCGATTATCGCCAAATGTCTGCTGCTGAACCCGCAGATCCTGATCCTCGACGAGCCGACGCGCGGCATCGACGTCGGCGCGCGTCAGGAGATCTATCAGCTGATCAACAGCCTGGTGCAGCAGGGGATCGCCGTGATCGTTATCTCGTCCGAACTTCCTGAAGTGCTGGGCCTGAGCGATCGCGTTCTGGTGATGCACGAAGGGCGGATCAAAGCCGATCTGATAAACAACAACCTGACTCAGGAGCAAGTAATGGAAGCGGCCCTGCGGAGTGAACATTATGCTTAAAACCGAAAGTCGTCAGGGCGCGCTGCCGGGCGCGCCGTCGCCGGGAAAATTCTCGCTGCCCAACCTGCAGGTGCTGGTGATGCTGGGCGCCATTCTGGTCATCGCCCTGTTTTTCACCTGGACCACCGACGGCGCCTGGCTTAGCCCGCGCAACGTCTCTAACCTGCTGCGGCAGACCGCGATCACCGGCATTCTGGCGGTCGGCATGGTGTTCGTCATTATTTCGGCGGAGATCGATCTGTCGGTAGGCTCGATGATGGGCCTGCTGGGCGGCGCGGCGGCGATTTTCGACGTCTGGCTCGGCTGGCCGCTGCCGCTGACGATAGCGGTGACGCTGCTGATGGGGCTGCTGCTGGGAACCTGGAACGGCTGGTGGGTCGCCTACCGCAAAGTGCCGTCGTTTATCGTTACGCTGGCCGGCATGCTGGCGTTCCGCGGCATTCTGGTGGGGATCACCAACGGTACCACGGTCGCGCCGACCACCCCTGCCATGTCGCAGATCGGGCAGAGCTATCTTTCAGACGGCGTCGGCTTCGGTTTCGGCATCGCCGGTCTGGCGTTGTTTATGCTGTGGCAGTGGCGGCTGCGGCTGCGCCGTCAGCAGCTCGGACTGACGCAGTCCGCCGCCGGCGGCACTATGGCGCGTCAGGCGCTTACCGCGGTGCTGGTGCTGGGCGCGATCTGGCTATTGAATGACTACCGCGGCGTGCCGACGCCGGTGCTGCTGCTGGCGTTGCTGCTGCTGGGCGGCATGTTTATGGCGACGCGCACCGCCTTTGGCCGCCGCATCTACGCCATCGGCGGCAATCTGGATGCCGCGCGGCTGTCGGGCATTAACGTGGCGCGCACCAAACTGGCGGTATTCGCCATCAACGGCGTGATGGTGGCCATCGCCGGGCTGATACTCAGCTCGCGCCTCGGCGCCGGCTCGCCGTCGGCAGGCAATATCGCCGAGCTGGACGCCATCGCCGCCTGCGTCATCGGCGGCACCAGCCTGGCGGGCGGCGTGGGATCGGTCGCGGGCGCGGTGATGGGCGCTTTTATTATGGCCTCGCTGGATAACGGCATGAGCATGATGGACGTGCCCACCTTCTGGCAGTACATCGTCAAAGGGGCAATTCTGCTGCTGGCGGTGTGGATGGATACCGCCACGCGCCGCCGGGTCTAATCGCGTCGGGGATCACAACCTGGCGCAAACAATTTCTGCTGTTCATCCGGCCGTGCTATGCATTGCGCTGGGATTCAGGAGAGCGCGCCACTATGCATGAAAAACGCTATCGCATTACGTTGCTGTTCAATGCCAATAAGGTCTACGACCGTCAGGTGGTAGAGGGCGTCGGCGAATATTTACAAGCGTCGCAGACCGACTGGGATATTTTTATCGAGGAGGATTTCCGCTGCCGCATCGACAATATCCGCGAATGGCTGGGCGATGGCGTGATCGCCGACTATGACGATAGCTCGATCGAGCAGCTGCTGGCGAACGTCGAGGTGCCGATTGTCGGCGTCGGCGGTTCTTACCATCGCCAGCAGGATTATCCGCCGGTGCACTATATCGCCACCGACAACGCGGCGCTGGTGGAGAGCGCCTTTCTTCATCTCAAAGAGAAGGGCATTAACCGCTTCGCCTTTTACGGGCTGCCCGCCTCCAGCGGTAAGCGCTGGGCGCAGGAGCGCGAACACGCTTTTCGTCAGCTGGTGCAGCGCGAACGCTATCAGGGCGTGGTCTATCAGGGCATGAATACCGCGCCGGAAAACTGGCAGCACGCGCAGAACCGGCTGGCCGACTGGCTGCAAACCCTGCCGCAGCAGACCGGCATTATCGCGGTCACCGACGCCCGCGCGCGTCATCTGCTACAGGCCTGCGAATATCTTAAAATTCCGGTGCCGGAAAAGCTGAGCGTGATCGGCATCGACAACGAAGAGCTGACGCGCTATCTGTCGCGCGTCGCGCTCTCGTCGGTGGCGCAAGGCACGCGGCAGATGGGGTATCAGGCCGCTAAACTGCTGCATCGCCTGCTGGATAAACAGCCGCTGCCGCTGCAGCGCATTCTGGTGCCGCCGATGAAAGTGATCGCCCGCCGCTCGACCGATTTCCGCTCGCTGCGCGATCCGGCGGTGATCCAGGCCATGCACTATATTCGCTTCAACGCCTGTAAAGGCATCAAAGTAGAACAGGTGCTGGATGCGATCGGCCTGTCGCGCTCTAATCTGGAGAAACGCTTTCGCGATGAAACCGGCGATACGATCCACGCCATGATCCACCGCGAGAAACTGGAAAAAGCGCGCGAACTGCTGGCCTCTTCCTCGCTGAACATCAACGAAATTTCCCAGATGTGCGGCTACCCTTCGCTGCAATATTTTTATTCAGTATTTAAGAAAAGCTATGCCAGCACGCCAAAAGAGTACCGACAGCATCACGGCGAAAGCCTGATGTAGAATGGCGGCGGCGTGATAAAGGCGAAGCGGCGGGCCGACCGAGCAAGGATGCCTGAGCGATTTCGCCATCGCTCCCCGTCACCCGCGTCCTCTCCTCCTCTCTTCACCCCAGACGCTGTTCATACTGCTCAATCACCGCCAGCGACAGCCCTACCGCCGGATCGAGACGCGTCTGTAAAAAATGCAGCGTGGTGTTCTGGAAGGTGAAGGCTGGCGTACTGGATGCGATCCTTTTGCGCACCGTGTCGCAAAACATCGGGTGCGCATTCCAGGGCGCGTCGATAATGATCGTGGCCGGATTGAGCAGCAGGATAATCTGGCTCATCGCCTTAGCGAGAAAACCGCCTGCCTGCTGCATCACCTCATCCACCACTTTCGGCGCCTCGTCGCGCGTCTGCCAGCTTAAACCGGGGCGGCGCTGGGCCAGCTGCTGCTCTATCGCCGGTTTGCTGAGCAGCGTTTCGGCGCATCCCTGACGTCCGCAGCGACAGCGCGGGCCGTCCGGCTGCACGCTAAGGTGACCTGCTTCGCCCGCGGTCCAGCTGTTGCCGGTCACCACTTCGCCCTGCTGCACCAGCGCGCCGCCCATGCCTTCGGCTATTCGCAGGTAAAAGTGGCTGCCCGCCGCTCTCAGCCCAAGCTGCTGTACCGCCAGCAGCGCCGAGGCCTTGACGTTATTCATCACGCGCAACGGCACATCCACTTTTTGCCTGATCGGCGTCAGCAGATCGACATCCTGCCAGCCGAGATGGGTTGACAGGTGCATCCAGCCGCGTTCGGGATCGACGATGCCGGGAAAACCCAGCCCGATGCCCAGCAGCTGCGGATGCTTCTCCGCCAGTTCGCCGCACAGGCTCGCCACCTCATCCAGCAGCTTTTTAGGGTTAGCGGTATCAACGCGACGCGTCTGCTCCACCATCACCTGCGAAAAGTAGTCGCAGACGCGCCAGTAAATGGCGTTGCGCTCCACCATCACGCCCGCGCTTTTCAACTGTTCCGGGCGCAGGGCGATCTCAATTTTCGGGCGTCCGGCGGCGGCCACGCTGATCGGCCCCAGCTCCTGAAGCAGCGACTTTTCCAGCAGTTCGTCTACGATCAGCGACACCGTATTTTTGCTGAGCGACAGGATGTGGGCTAAATCCTGACGCGACGTTACGCGCAACCGGCGAAGCTGCGTCATCACGCGTTTATGGTTGTTAAGTCTGAGTAGTGCGGGGCCTTTACCCATAATCATTACAGCGCTCATGTGACGGGCAACGTATCTTTCAGTGTAACAGCGCCAGGCGGCCTCTTATCTGACACTTTTGCGCGCTGTTTCACACAAGTCGCAGCAGAGGATAGCGCAGAGGAAAGCGACGTAAAAAAACCGGGTCGCGCCCGGTTTCTTGCAGGGAAGAGAAAATTAATATTCGTCGCCGCGCACGCGGCTGCGGTAGCTTTCCCAGTCGAAGCGCACCCACATGCTGTTGCCGAGACGCATGCGGTCCATCACGCGCTCGCCCAGCAGGGTATTCATACCGGCGGGATCGAGGTTGGAGAGCATCCCGGTCGGACGCTTCGAAGAGGAGCGTCGATCGACGATCTGGTTGATAATCACCTTTTCGTAGCGCGACTCGCTCTGCATGCCGATCTCGTCGATCACCAGCAGATCGACGCTGCTGAGATCCTGCAGCAGTCGCTCTTCGGTGATGTCGCTGCCGCCGCTGAACGTGCCTTTCATGCTCGACATCAGATCCGCGACGGTGACGATCAGCACGCTTTTGCCGCGCAGGATCAGATCGTTGCCGATAGCCGCCGCCAGATGGTTTTTGCCGGTGCCGGGACGGCCGGAAAAGACGAAGCTGGCGATGCTGCCCTCAAAATCGTCCGCATACTGGCGCGCCATCGTCAGCGCTCTGCGCTGCCCTTCATTCTCGACGCGATAGTTATCGAACGAGCAGTTCATATGCAGCTCGCGAATGCCGGAGCGTCCCATCACGCGCTGCATTTTCATGGCGCGGTTCTCACGCACGATGGACTCCGAACGCAGGCGACCCTGCTCCTGGTTCCAGGCCAGCAGCTCTTCGCCGCTGGTGAACTTCGGCTGGACGTTGGCGGGCATCATTTTTTTCAAACGGCTGAACAGATCGGTCGGCGTTTTCATTACTCACCTCGAAACCCATCGGGAATGTGGTAATCAGTATTGCTGATTTGCGTGATATCGCGTTTGGGCTGGCCGCCGCTGGCGGCGCGGTTCATCTGCACGCTGCGCGCCAGCTTTTGCTGCCACTGCACATGGTGGAACAGGCGGCCTTCCGCCTGCCAGTAGGCGACGAAAGCGGCCAGCTCGGCAGGCGTTACCGGCTCGCTCAGCGCCACGCCCCAGATAGCGGCCTGGCGCTGAAAATCGGCGTCGGGCTGCCAGCCGGTATACATCGCGAACTTGCCCGCCGGCGTCGGCAGAGAGGCTGGCAGGTCGTCATATAAGCTATCGTCCAGCGTTACGTCGCTGGGATGCGCAGCCGCCGCCTCCAGCGCCAGCAGATGCGCCAGCCGCTCGGGCGTTACGGCGTAAAACGCCGGCGCGTAATTATCCAGCACCGCCAGCGTGCCGTTTTCCGCCTGCTGCAGCGCCTGACGCGGATCCTGGCGGAAGGCGTCCAGACCAATAAGCGTAGAAGTAAGAATTTTGACTGACATGATGAAACCTGACGTTGACCTGCACGCTGCGCCGACAGAGCGTCGGCGCACAAGTCTTTATTGTACCTTTTTTAGCGTCCTGGATCGCCAAAAAAGGCGCCTGTCAGGAGGACCAGGAAGCGGACTCCGCGGAAAGAGCCGTCTGAACCGGTTCGGCTGCTGCTGCCCTGACGCGCGCCGGGCGGGTTTGCCACAGATAGCGCGTCGAGGCGAGCCAGCAGATGCTGTAGCCCAGCAGTTCGGTGCCCTCTTCGGCGATGTTTTTCACGACGCGGTTGTAGCCGTCCAGCATCAGGTGCTGCCACAGCTGATGCATGCCGAACAGACGGGAGAACACCAGCACGATTAACATGCCGCTGGCGGTCATCAGCCAGCAGCGATCCGTCACGAAGGCGACCAGCCCATCCAGCGTGCTGCGCGGCGACCGCAGCGCCATCGCCAGACAGGCCGCGGCGGTCGCCAGCGCGAACCACACCCAGCTGCCGTGCTCGACAACGTCGAATACAAAATCCAGCTCGCGGATCAGCATGCAGCTGTAGAAGCCGCCGATCAGGATCAGCGCGCCGCGCTGATCGGGCCGCCGATGCGCCGACCAGAAGAACATCGCCGCCACGGAGGCGAGCATCACTTCCTGCAGCGTCTCCGTGATCGACGTTTCATGCATGGCGTCGTTCATCCAGTTTACGTCGATATAGATGCTCGACATCATCAGCATAAGAAACAGTGTTGCAAATAAAAAAGCCGCGCCTTCACGGCAGAGGATTGAAATTTGTTCGCGCATATTATTACCACTATTATGATTAGCGCGCTTATTATATGGCGTTACTCACTCGCCCTTTCTCATTTTATGCCCCATGTTAAAAACTGGCGCTAACGCCGAGGCTGTAAATAAACTGCTCGCCGCTGTTTAGCGCGTCGTTTTGCGAAAATGCCGCGAATGCCGCAACGTTATGATTCAGGGGAATGTGCGCACCGACGCTGACGTCGACCCAGCCCGCTTCCCGCGCGGCCGGATCGTCCGACGAACGCTCGCGCGACTCGCCGGTCAGGCTATCGCCGGGCTGATAGCTATAGCTAAACTGCGCGTAAGGCGCGATCCCGCCCAGCCGGGTATCGACCCGCCAGCCTAAGGTCGCGACGCCGTCGCGGCTGAAATCGCACTGCGGACAGCTGAGCGGCGCGGTCGCGGGCGCATACTGCGCCACCGGCCCGGTCGTCAGCGACGCGCCCAGCGGCAGCTCCCAGCCTGCGCTGTAGCGAGTGCCGGTCGGTACCGGCTCGGCGCGCAGCGCGAAGGCGGACTGGGGCGAATTGAGCGCCGCGTCCAGAAAGTTCATCCGCGCGTCGCTGCCGACAATCAGATGATTTCGGGAAATCTTTTCCGCAAGGATAGTGTCGTAATCGGGCCGATCGCGCACGCGATCGGCCGGCGATGACAGGGTCTCGCCGCTCCAGGCAAACAGGGGCGCCGCAGAACAAAAAAGCAACGCACTACTCAGCCCCAGCGTCGCAAGGCGCTGGCTGGCACACTGACTTTTCTGCAACATGAAAAACTCCAGACGACGCTGAAGAGAACGATCGGCGCTATTTAAGAAACTGTTTTATCACGCCTGCTGTTTAACTATTAACCGACTAAACGTAAGATCAAGCGACGTCACAAAATTTTCTCTTTATCAGGATAAAGAACATGCAACGATGCGGCTGGGTCACTCAGGACCCGCTTTACCTGGCCTACCACGATCGGGAATGGGGCATTGCGCAAAACGATAAGCAGGCGCTGTTTGAGATGCTCTGTCTGGAAGGTCAGCAGGCGGGGCTCTCCTGGATCACCGTACTGAAGAAGCGAGAAAATTACCGGCGCGCCTTCCACGCCTTCGACCCTCAGGCGGTCGGCTTAATGGATGAAGAGGATCTGGCGCGCCTGATGCAAGACAGCGGCCTGATACGCCATCGCGGCAAACTCGCCGCTATTATCGGCAACGCGCGCGCTTACCTGTCGATGGAGGCGAAAGGCGAAGATTTTGCGCGCTTCGTGTGGGGTTTTGTCGATAACCAGCCGGTTGTGCATCGCTTTGCCCACTACAGCGAGGCGCCGACCACCTCAGAGCAGGCTGTCGCGCTGTCGAAGGCCTTAAAGCAGCGTGGTTTTAAATTCGTCGGCCCGACAATTTGCCACTCCTTTATGCAGGCCTGCGGGCTGATTAGCGATCATCAGACAGACTGTTTTTGCCATCCTGACAACCTTTTACGCGCAAACCAGACAAAATAAGAGTTTCCCTCACTCCTTCTCTCTTTTTAAGCGGCATAATCTCGCCGCTTTAAAGACGTAATGTCTTTGTTTGATTTAGGGAATGAGCATGTATAAAAAATCGTTTTCGCTTTGCCTGTTACTGAGCGGCAGTCTGGTACTGTCGGGTTGTACCGTTAACCCATACACCAATGAATCCCAGGCCGGAAAATCCGGCATCGGCGCGGGTCTTGGCGCACTGATGGGCGCCGGGGTGGGCGTACTCTCCTCCTCGAAGAAAGATCGCGGCAAAGGCGCGCTGATTGGCGCGGCATCCGGCGCGGCGCTTGGCGGCGGCATCGGCTACTACATGGATGTGCAGGAAGCCAAACTGCGCGAAAAAATGCGCGGCACCGGCGTCAGCGTAACCCGTCAGGGCGACAACATCGTGCTGAATATGCCGAATAACGTCACCTTCGACTCCAGCAGCAGCAGCCTGAAAGCGGCGGGCGCCAATACCCTGACCGGCGTGGCCATGGTGCTGAAAGAGTATCCGAAAACCGCGGTAAACGTGGTGGGCTACACCGACAGCACCGGCTCGCGCGCGCTGAATATGCGTCTGTCGCAGCAGCGTGCCGAGAGCGTCGCCGCTGCGCTGATTACCCAGGGCGTCGCGGCGGATCGTCTGCGCACCCAGGGCCTGGGTCCAGACAATCCGGTCGCCACCAACAGCACCGAAGCAGGCAAGGCGCAAAACCGCCGCGTGGAAATCACCCTTAGCCCGATCGGCTGATGTGAAAACGCCCCCTGAGCGGGGCGTTTTTCGCCATAATGTGGTTTTTTTTGGCATTTTTACGCGCTTTTTTCGACAAAACAAGGCGGATGGCATGCAACCTGTAGTGCCAAAACAGACTTTATGTTAGCGTGAAAAAAAGGTGTTCAGCGAGTCGTCCAGCATGTCACTAAAAGCCATTGCCAGCGAATTAGGGTTGTCCGTTACCACGGTTAGCCGGGCGTTAAACGGCTATGAAGATGTGGCGGAGGAGACCCGTAAACGCGTCGAAGCAGAAGCGCAGCGTCGCGGCTATCGCCCCAACGCCGCCGCGCGCCGTCTGAAAACCGGCCGCGCCAATGCGGTAGGTTTGGTTTTCCCCGTCAGCACTTCGCCCATCAGCGACTGCCGCTTCAGCGAGATGCTGCTGACGCTCGATCAACGCCTGGCGCAGAGAGAGATCGACCTGATGCTGCTGGTGGACAAGCCCCACGACGGGCCGCGCACCCTGACCCGCCTGCTGCGCAGCCGCGTGCTGGATGCGCTGATCGTTACCCACACCCTGCCGCAGGATGAGCGCCTGCTGAGCCTGCAGCAAAAAAACTTTCGCTTTATCACGCTCGGCCGCAGCGACCTGCCGCAGCCCTACGCCTGGCTCGACGTCGATCACCACCACGGCTCGCGCCTGGCGGTAGAAGCCTGTCTGCAGCAGGGGCTGACGCGCATCGCCTGGCTGGGCAGCGACGAAGGCACCACCTTCGTACGCGATCGCCGTCAGGGTTTCCTTGACGCGATGGGCGCCGTCGCGCCGTTCGATATCGTCGCCGTGCCGCCGTCGCGTCGCGTCGGCTATCAGCAAACCGCCGCCTGGCTGGCGCAGGATGCGTCGCTGCAGGCGATCATCGCCGACAGCAGCGCGCTGGCGGAGGGCGCGGCGCTGGCGGTGCAGCAGGCGAACCGGCTTCACGGCAGCGAGGCGATCCGCCTCTATGCCTGGGAAGGCTTGCCGCGCGAAGCGATCGTCGAGGCGCCGGCGATCGCCATCCGTCAGGCCTCGGATCGCGAAACCGGCGATCAGCTTGCCGATCTGGTGGTGCAGATGCTTGACGGCGCGCCGCTGGAAGCGCTTCAGCTGTTGCGTCAGCCCTGGCTGGATAGTAAGCCGCGTTAATCGTGCTTTTTGCGACGGACCGCGCCTGTGCTAGTCTCTGCCTGTTTCTCTTTTTACAGGTACCGACATGAAGAACAGACCGCCTCGCGCCACCATTAGCGATGTCGCTCGCAGCGCGCGAACCGGTAAAACCAGCGTGTCTCGCTATCTCAATGGCGAGCAGCATCTTCTTTCCGCCGATTTAAAAGCCCGCATCGAACAGGCGATCGCCGAGCTCGACTACCGTCCCAGCCAGATGGCGCGCGGGCTGAAGCGCGGCCGCACGCGGCTGATCGGACTGATTATCGCAGACATCACCAATCCCTATTCCGTCGACGTGATGTGCGGCATCGAAGCCGCCTGCCGCGAGCGCGGCTTTACGCTGCTGATGTGCAACACCAACAATGAGGTGGATCTGGAGCAGCACTATCTCCAGCTGCTAAGCAGCTATCAGGTGGAAGGCGTGGTGGTGAATGCCGTCGGCATGCGCGAAGAGGCGCTGAGCCGCCTGCAGCAGTCGCTGCTGCCGATGGTGCTGATCGACCGAAAAATTCCCGATTTCGCCTGCGATGTAGTCGGCCTGAACAACGCTGAAGCCACGGAGATCGCTACGCAGCATCTGCTTGATAACGGCTATGAAGCGCTGCTGTTTTTGAGCGAGCCGCTGGGCAGCGTCAACACGCGCCGCGAACGCCTGCAGGCGTTCCGTCAGCGGCTCGCCGCCTGGCCGCAGATTGCGCATGAGAACGCCGAGGTGCCGCTGCATCAGCCTGCGGAGCTGGATGCGCTGCTGCTGGACTATACGCGGCGTCAGCGCGGAAAACGCGCGGCGGTCATGGTGGCGAACGGCGCCATGACGCTGCAGGTGGCGCGCGCGATGCAGCGCGTCGGCCTGCGCTGGGGCGAAAATATCGGCCTGCTCGGCTTCGACGAGCTGGAGTGGGCCGCGCTGGCCGGCGTCGGCATCACCACGCTGCGGCAGCCCACCTGGCAAATCGGCTATGCGGCGCTGGAGCGGCTGCTCGTCCGCATCGACGGCAGCGCCGGGCCCGCCGCCGAACAGGTTTTTTCCGGCGAGCTGGTGGTACGCGGCTCCAGCCAGCCCCTCGCCTGATCCCTTTTCTTTCCCCTCTCTCGTGCTCGCTTCGTGAGCACGATCATAGTTTCAGCCTCTGCTCCTTTGCTTTGGAACCGGTTCCAATTAACGTTTTCTCTGTAACTTTTGCTTAACGCGCATTCCAGGGGTAACGATGAACGCTGAAATTATTGTGGTGACCGCCGCCTACGGACAGCAACAGGTCGCCGCGCTGGGCGGTCAGCAGGCGCTGCTGCCGCTAATCCAGCAGGCCGGCGCCGACGGCGTCGAAATCCGCCGCGAACTCTTCGACGCCGCTACGCTCGCCACTCTGCCCGCGCTGGCTCAGGCCATTCAGCACCATCAGCTGCGCGCCAGCTACTCGGTACCCGACACGCTGTTTTGTGACGACGGCGCGTTAAATCCCCAGCTGGAGAACTACCTTAAAGAAGCTCAGCAGCTGAACGCGCAGCGCCTCAAGCTGGCGCTAGGCGGATTTAACGGCGAGCTGCACGGCGCGGATTTGCGCGCGCTTGCGGAGCGCTATCCGGTGGAGCTGGCGGTAGAAAACGATCAAACCGATAACGGCAAGCTCGCGCCTTCGCTGCGTTTTTTCCAGGCGGCGGAGCAGGCGGACCTGCCGGTGACAATGACATTCGATATGGGCAACTGGCTCTGGACGCAGGAGAACGCGCAGGCGGCGGCGACGCAGCTTGGGCGCTTCGTGCGTTACATTCACGTCAAGGCGGCCGAACCGCACGGCGACAGCTATCGCGCGGTGGCGCTGGACGAGGCGAAAGCGGACTGGCGCGATCTGCTGCGCCAGCTGCCGGACAATGCGCCGCGCGGCATCGAATTCCCGCTGGAAGGCGAGGATCTGCTGGCGGTAACCCGCCGCTACGTGTCGCTGCTGCGCACGCTGTAAGGAGAGAAGATGACTACTTTGCATAACGGCGCGCTGGACGTCGTCACCATCGGCGAAGCGATGGCGATGTTCGTGGCGCGTGAAACCGGCGATCTCGCCGCCGCTGAAACCTTTATCAAGCGCGCGGCGGGCGCGGAGCTTAACGTCGCCATCGGTCTGGCGCGTCTCGGTCTGAAGGTCGGCTGGGTAAGCCGCGTCGGCGACGACAGTTTCGGCCGCTTTATCTGCCAGGTGCTGGAGAGCGAAGGCGTCGATCGCCGCCAGGTGACGAAAGATGCGCGCTACCCCACCGGTTTTCAGTTGAAATCCAAAGTCGACGACGGCTCCGATCCGCTGGTGGAATATTTCCGTAAAGGCTCCGCCGCCAGCCATCTCTCCGTCGAGGATTTCAACAGCGACTACTTCGGCGCCGCACGCCATCTCCATTTGAGCGGCGTCGCGGCCGCGCTCTCCGCCAGCTCGCTGGCGCTGCTGAAGCACAGCGCGAAAGAGATGCGCGCGCGCGGCAAAACCATCTCTTTCGATCCTAACTTGCGGCCGGTGCTGTGGCGCAGCGAAGAGGAGATGCGCCAGCAGCTCAACCACCTGGCGGAGTACGCCGACTGGGTGCTGCCGGGCGAAAAAGAGGGCTATATCCTGACCGGCTACCGCCAGCCGGAAGCGATCGCCGATTTCTACCTCGATAAAGGGGTGAAAGCGGTGGTGATTAAAACCGGCTGCGACGGCGCCTGGTATAAAACCGCCCAGGGCGAGCAGGGCCAGGTCGAGGCGATTCGCGTCGAGAACGTGGTGGACACCGTTGGCGCGGGCGACGGTTTCGCCGTCGGCGTGATCAGCGCGCTGCTGGAAGGTAAAACGCTGCCGCAGGCGATTAAGCGCGGCAACAGAATCGGTTCGCTGGCGATTCAGGTGATCGGCGACAGCGAAGGGCTGCCGACGCGCAGCGAGTTAGGCGATTTCTAGCCTGCATCCGAACCGCAATATCAGAGGAGAACCGCATGAAAACGCAGACAATCGCGCCAAAACGCTGGTGGTATATCATGCCCATCGTGTTTATCACCTACAGTCTGGCCTACCTGGATCGCGCAAACTTTAGCTTCGCCTCTGCCGCCGGCATTAACGACGACCTGGGCATCACCAAGGGCATGTCCTCGCTGCTGGGCGCGCTCTTCTTTCTCGGCTACTTCTTTTTTCAGATCCCCGGCGCGGTCTATGCCGAACGCCGCAGCGTAAAAAAACTGATTTTCTGGTGCCTGGTGCTGTGGGGCGTCTGCGCGTCGCTAACCGGCGTGGTCAGCAACATCCCGATGCTGGCGGCGATCCGCTTCGCGCTCGGGGTGGTGGAAGCGGCGGTGATGCCCGCGATGCTGATCTATATCAGCAACTGGTTCACCAGGTCGGAGCGCTCGCGCGCCAATACCTTTTTGATCCTCGGCAACCCGGTAACGGTGCTCTGGATGTCGGTAGTCTCCGGCTATCTGATCGACGCGTTCGGCTGGCGCGAAATGTTTATCTTCGAAGGGATTCCGGCGGTGATTTGGGCCGTCGCCTGGTGGTTTATGGTGCAGGATAAGCCCGAGCAGTCGCGCTGGATGAGCGAAGAAGAGAAAGCCGCGCTGGCCGCCCAGCTGAAAAAAGAGCAGGAGAATATCAAAGCGGTGCGCAACTACAGCGAAGCGTTCCGCAACCGCAACGTTATTCTGCTCTGCATGCAATATTTCGCCTGGAGCATCGGCGTCTACGGCTTCGTGCTGTGGCTGCCGTCGATTCTGCGCAACGGCACGCAGATGGGCATGGTGGAAGCGGGCTGGCTGTCGGCGGTGCCTTATCTGGCGGCGACCATCGCGATGATCGTCGTCTCCTGGGCGTCGGACAAAATGCAGAACCGCAAGCTCTTCGTCTGGCCGCTGCTGCTGATCGGCGCACTGGCGTTCCTCGGCTCTTATCTGGTCGGCTCCGACAATTTCTGGCTCTCTTACGCGCTGCTGGTCATTGCGGGCGCCGCCATGTATGCGCCTTACGGTCCCTTCTTCGCCATTATTCCGGAAATGCTGCCGCGCAACGTTTCAGGCGGCGCGATGGCGCTGATCAACAGCATGGGCGCGCTGGGTTCGTTCGTCGGTTCCTGGATTGTCGGCTATCTTAATGGAGCGACGGGTAGTCCGGCGGCCTCCTATATCTTTATGGGCGCAGCGCTGCTGGTCTCGGTGTGGCTGACGTTGATCGTCAAGCCCGCCGAAAACAAAACGCCGCCGCTGCACGGCGCGAAACACGCCTGAAAGCGTAAGCGCTGGCCCTCTTCTCCGGGCGACCTGCGTGTCGCCCGTCACACGTTTTACAGGGAGCGAACGATGAAACCATCCGTGATTCTGTATAAAAGCCTGCCGGACGATCTGCGCGCCCGGCTCGACGCCCATTTCAGCGTAACCGAAATTAAAGATCTGTCGCCGGAAAGCCAGCAGCAGCACGCTGACGCGCTGGCGCAGGCCGAGGGGCTGATCGGCTCCGGCGGCAAGGTCGACGGCGACCTGCTGGCGAAAATGCCGAAGCTGCGCGCCTGTTCGACCGTATCGGTAGGTTACGACAACTTCGACGTCGAGGCGCTCAACCAGCGTCATGTGCTGCTAATGCATACGCCGACGGTGCTGACCGAAACGGTGGCCGATACCATGATGGCGCTGGTGCTGAGCAGCGCGCGCCGCGTGACCGAGCTGGACGCGTGGGTGAAGGCGGGGCAGTGGAACAAAAGCATTGGGCCGGACAAATTCGGCATCGACGTGCACCATAAAACGCTGGGCATTCTCGGCATGGGCCGCATCGGCATGGCGCTGGCGCAGCGCGCGCATTTCGGCTTCGGCATGAAGGTGCTGTACAACGCGCGCCGCGAACATGAAGAGGCGCAGTCGCGCTTTAGCGCGCAGCGCTGCGATCTGGAAACGCTGCTGAAAGAGAGCGACTTTGTCTGCATCAGCCTGCCGCTGACCGAGCAGACGCACCATATGATCAGCGCGGCGCAGCTGAAGCTGATGAAGCCGAGCGCCATCCTGATCAACGCCGGACGCGGTCCGGTGGTGGACGAAGAGGCGCTGATCGCCGCGCTGAAAGAGGGCACCATTCACGCGGCGGGCCTGGATGTGTTCGAGCAGGAGCCGCTGACCGCATCGCCGCTCTTCTCGCTGCCTAACGTTGTCGCGCTGCCGCACATCGGCTCCGCCACGCACGAGACGCGCTACGGCATGGCGCAGGACGCGGTGGAGAACCTGATCGCCGCGCTGACCGGCAAGGTGGAAAAGAACTGCGTTAATCCAGACATTCTCAAGTAATCCGCCCTTCCCATTGCGCCCGCCGCTGGCGGGCGTTATCGTTGATTCCCCATTCGTCACATGTTTTTAACTTCTATATATGTCTTTTTCTCAGTTCGGCGACAAATTTACCCAGCACACCGGCATTTCACGTCTGATGGAAGATATGGGCGCAGGACTGCGCACGCCCGGCACGATTATGCTCGGCGGCGGCAATCCGGCGCAGATCCCGGCGATGAATGACTATTTTCAGCAGCTGCTGCAACAAATGCATGACGAGGGCAAGCTGAGCGAAGCGCTCTGCAACTACGACGGCCCGCGCGGCAAGGCCACGCTGCTGAACGCGCTGGCGACGCTGCTCAGCAGCGAGCTGGGCTGGCCGGTGACCGCAAACAATATCGCCCTGACCAACGGCAGCCAGAGCGCTTTTTTCTATCTGTTCAACCTGTTCGCCGGCCGCCGCGCCGACGGCAGTAAAAAGCGCGTGCTCTTTCCGCTGGCGCCGGAATACCTGGGCTATGCCGATGCTGGACTGGACGAAGGGCTGTTCGTTTCCGCTAAGCCCAATATCGAGCTGCTGCCGGAAGGCCAGTTTAAGTATCACGTCGATTTCGAACATCTGCCGATGCATGACGATATCGGCCTGATCTGCGTGTCGCGCCCCACCAACCCGACCGGCAACGTGGTGACTGACGACGAACTGATGCAGCTCGACGCGCTGGCGCAGCAGCACGACGTGCCGCTGCTGATCGACAACGCCTACGGCGTGCCCTTCCCCGGTATTATTTTCAGCGACGCGCGCCCGCTGTGGAATCCCAATATTATTCTCTGCATGAGCCTGTCGAAGCTCGGCCTGCCCGGCGCGCGCTGCGGCATTATTGTCGCCGACGAAAAGATTATCGGCGCCATCAGCAATATGAACGGCATTATTAGCCTGGCGCCCGGCAGCATCGGCCCCGCCATCGCCGCCGAGATGATCCAGCGCGGCGATCTGCTGCGGCTGTCGGAAACGGTGATTAAACCTTTCTATCAGGCCAAAGTGACCGAAACCATCGCTATCCTTCGTCGCTATCTTTCGGAAGATCGCTGCCTGATCCATAAGCCGGAAGGCGCGATTTTCCTCTGGCTGTGGTTCCGCGATCTGCCGATCAGCACCGAGGCGCTCTACCAGCGGCTTAAGGCGCGCGGCGTGCTGATGGTGCCGGGGCACTTTTTCTTCCCCGGCCTGGAGCAGGCATGGCCGCACACGCACCAGTGCATGCGCATGAACTATGTGCCGGACGCCGAGAATATCGAGCGCGCGGTGCAAATTCTGGCGGAAGAGGTGGAAAAAGCGTTCGCGGAGCAGCTTTAATTCGCGATGTCGGAGGCGCGCCGGTTTGACCGGCGCGCTCACTCCTCTTTCGCCTCCAGCAGCGACTCCCGGCACCACTGCGCCAGCTGACGGATCGCCTGCTCAACCTCTTCGTTCCAGCCGAAGCCGGCGTTAAGCCGAAAGCAGTGGTCGTAGCGATCGTCGGTCGCGAAAATATGGCCCGGCGCAATGCCGATGCCGGCGTTGCGCGCTTTGAGAAACAGCGCGCGCACGTTGAGCGCCCGGTGCGGCATCTCGACCCACAGCACATAACCGCCTTCCGGATCCGAGACGCGCGTGCCCGCCGGAAACTCGCGCAGCAGCGACTGACGCATCTGCTGAATCTGGCCGGCCAGCTCGCGCCGCAGCTTGCGCAGATGGGCGTCATAGCCGCCGCTGCGCAGCAGCTCGGCGATCGCCGCCTGCGACAGCGTCGAGGTACCCATGGTCGAGGTGTATTTCAGCGACGCGATCTTGCGCATGTAGTTGACGCTGTGCACCCAGCCGATGCGGATGCCGGGCGCGACGGTTTTGGAAAAGCCGCTGCACAGAATGGCGTTGGGGCTAAAGGCGCGCATTGGAAAAGGCCGCCGTTCGCCGAACGCGGTATCGCCGAAAATATCGTCTTCGACGATCACCACGTCATTCTCATCGGCCTGACGGGCGATATAGGCCTTCTGTTCGTTGGGGATCGATTTGCCGAGCGGATTGTTGACGTTGCTGATGGTGAGAAAGGCCTGTACCGCCCTGCGGCGGAACAGCGCGGTGAGCTTTTCGACGTCGACATAGCCTTCCGGCCCGGAGTCGACTTCAATGACGCGCAGGTTGAGATTATGCAGCATCTGCAGCAGCACGAAGTAGCAGGGGGACTCCACCGCCACCACGTCGCCGGGCCTGAGCGTGGCGCGCAGCGACAGCGACACCGCCTCAATGCAGCCGTTGGTGATGAGAATATCGTCGGCGCTGATATTGCAGCCATACTCTACCGCGCGACGCGCGATCTCATGCTTCAGCGGCAGATAGCCGGTGCCCTTAACGGTGTTGCCCAATAGCGCCGGTTTGCTGTATCCCATCTGGCGCATCAGCAGCCCGATCTTTTTCACCGGATAGAGGGAGCTGTCGCCGTTCGCCAGGTCGAGACGAACGCGACACTCCGAGCCGAGGATCGCCAGGTGCATCTCCGTCTGTTCATCCAGCGGCGCCACCAGCCGCGGCTGCGCCAGCGGCGTCGGCGTCGTCTCTGTCTGCGCCAGACGCGGCGCGACGAAAAAGCCCGATTTCGGCTTCGCCACCGCAAAGCGCTCATCCTCCAGCGTGCGCAGCGTTTTCAGCGCGGTCGTCAGGCTGACGCTGTACTGCGTCGCCAGCGTGCGCACCGAGGGCAACCGGCTGTCGGGCAGCAGCGATCCGCTGCGGATAGCCTGCTTAATTTGTTCGGCTATCTGGCGGTAACGACTGCTCTGACTCTCCTGCTCGTCCGTTTCACCGGGCATCTGTTCCACCCCATATCGTACTGATCTGTGCGTATTCAAGAGAGTACATTCAAAGTACTTTAGGCTGCATCTCTTAATTATTTGTGACGCGCGGCCGCTCCGCTTTCTGCGTCCGGCGCCCTGTCGTCTGCCTGCGTTCCGGCATTCATTGCTATACCGCTTAATGGCCTTTTTTTCATGGAATCAGTAGGTTCCATGCATTTAAACGAATTTATCAGCCAAAGGAAAACGCGAAAAATGAATAATCTGTCCGCCATGATGAGAGAAATCGAAGGCTATCTGACGCCGGCAATCATCGATTCCGCTAAACGGTGCTCTCATCGTCTGCTTGCCGCGCTGCCGGATAGCGAGCAGCTGTCGCGCAACCGCGTTCTGCTCGCCTACGGCGGCGGGAAGGACAGCAGCTATATGGTGGCCTATGTGCGTTACATTCAGGGGTTGATCTGGCGGCAGCGCGGCGACACTTTTCGCCTGCGCATCAGCACCAACCGCCATGCCGCCATGAGCGACAGCGTGATGGAGAATATCGACCGCGTTTACCGCGCGCTGGCTATTCACCATGACGCCTTCGTAGAGAGCCTGATCGTCGACGGCCAGCAGATCCGCCCCTTCGAACGTCATCTTCCCCTGCCCG
The DNA here is from genome assembly GCF_002095575.1 of Pantoea septica. Classification (GTDB taxonomy): domain Bacteria; phylum Pseudomonadota; class Gammaproteobacteria; order Enterobacterales; family Enterobacteriaceae; genus Pantoea; species Pantoea septica. The sequence continues at coordinate 62,256 of NZ_MLJJ01000017.1, forward strand.
AGCCGGTGCGCCAGCAAAACCGCAGCGACGTGCTGATGAACGGCCACCGCTTTCGCGCCGACGCGCGCTCGACCTTTTGCAACGCCTGCAATCTCAGCATGGTCAACTCGTTCGGCCTGGCGGCGCACTATAACGGCGGCGTGGACATGATTATCACCGGCGATTCGCCGCAGGAGCAGACCGCCTACGTCGCCTGGGCGCGGCACCTTTCGCGCCTGTTCGATGCGCCAACGGCGGAGAAAGATCGGGGTTTTCGCGGCTTTTTGCAGACGCTCGACGGCGTAGCCCATCGCTATTCGGCCGCTATCCACGGCGAGGCGGCGGTTACGCCCGCGCGCCGCATCATGCATCAGCTGACGCGCGATCCGCTGTTCTTCAATATTTATCAGGACACCGCCTACGAAGCCGGCGCGCACTGGGCGCTGCTCAACGACTTTATGCGTTTCCGCTTCGACCCGCTGATGTTCAGCTTTTCCGAATCGGACTGCGGCAACCCGACACTAATGGCCCATATTCGCGGCCTGCGCGCGGAAACCCTGCTGCAGCGCAGCTACGTGGAAGGCATCCGCGAATATGTCCGCTTTGCGCTGGGGCTGATGGCGCAGAAAGATTTTCCGCCTCAGCTGATCGCCGAGATGGCGGCGCGCTATCAGGACGAGGCCGCTATCGAACAGCAGCGCCAGCGCGCGGCGCGCTTTGCCGCCGAGGCGTTCGGCCTCGACGAAACCCAGCTGATTTGCATGATCTATTCGCCCTTTATCGCCCAGGGCAGCCAGCTGCACAGCTGGCTGACGCAGCAGCGGATCGGGCTGGACGAGGGAGCGATTCGTCAGCTGCTCGCCGGCGAGCGCGACGACGCGGCGCTGGCGCAGCAGCTCGGCCAGCTTTCCGGACTGGATATCGATCAGTTACGTCACTGCTGGCAAAGCCGCCAGGTGAGCTCGCTGCTGGAGGGCATAAGCGCCGATCCGCTGTCGCGCGTGCTGCGCTTCGATCCGCATAAGGCGGTGATTCAGGTAAACCACGGCGTCCTGCAGGATACCGTGACCGAAGTGATCTCCGGGCGCTGATCCCGGTAAGGCGAAGCGATGAGAAAAATTTTCCTGCAAATAGGCGCAACGCGCGACGGCCAGAACCCCTACTGCGAGGTGGCGAAGCGCGACGGCTACTTTACCGTACTGGCGGAGATGAGCGATTTCGTCGACTACCAGTCGCTCAGCCTGACGCTGCCGTTTGATCTGATCGTTCGCCTCGACCGGCCGGAAAATCCCTGGGAAGTGCTGCAGGCCTGTCTGCACGCCGGGCTGCTGGAGCATCCGCGCGTGGTGCTGGCCGGGTTTGAAGCCTACAACGCCAGCGCCGGCCGGGTGCGGGAAATACTGGCTGGACCCGATGCGCCGCGCACCTTTATCCCGCTGGATAAATATGCCCAGCGGATGGCGCTGAAAAAAGCCTGGCCGCGCTTCCCACAGCCGGAGTTTCGTTTTTTCGCCTCGCCGCTCAGCATTCTCGACGCCCATCAGGCGCTGATCTATCCCTGCGTGATCAAGCCGGTGGACAGCGGCGGCGGGCTGGGGATCTGGCTGGTGGAAGCGCCCGAACGGCTGGCGGGCGTGGTGCAGATGCTGGAAGAGACCATGAACTACGGCGGGCGCAGCTTTAGCGGGTTTATCGTCGAAAGCTGGCTGGACGGCGACGAATATTCGCTGCAGGGCGTGGTGCACGACGGCCATCCGCACGCCCTGACCTGCTGCCAGAAGGTGATCGAGCACCATCGCGATGCGCAAGGCGGCGTCAGTTTTTACGAATCCGGCCACGTCGCCGTCGCCGCCGAGACGCTGCCGCCCGCCTTCGCCAGCCTGATGAAATTTTGCTGCGAAACCTTTGGCTACCGGCTCGGCGCCTTTCATATCGACTTTATCGTGGTGGATGGCGTGCCGCACTTCCTTGAGATGGGCTTTCGCCTTTCCGGCATGGGCGTGCCCAGTCTGGTTGAAGAGGCGACCGGCATCGACTGGGTGGCCGTCGCGTTTCGGCTTGAAGCGGGCGGCGAGATGCCCGCGCTGCGCTTCGTCGCGCCGCCGCGCGCCGTCGGCCAGCTGCGCCTGCGCCAGCCAGCCCAGCTGCGCCAGGCGGAAAGCTGGATTGCCGAACATCGTCAGGGGGCGCTGCTGCCGCCGCTGACCTTTGCCGGCTTACAGGTGTCGCGGCGCTCGTCGCTCTATGCCGATCTGACGCGCCATGCGGGCATACTCGGCACGCTGCGCCTGACGGCTGGCGGTCGCGACGACGTTCTGGCCGTTTTTAACAGCGTGGTGCGCACGGCATCTCGCCTCTCAGAAGGAAATTTATTGTGTGCAGAATGATTCTGGCGCAGGGCGAATTCGACGCGGCGCAGGTGCTGGAGGCGGCGCGCGCCATGAGCTGCGGGGAAACCGCCTGTCATGATGGGCCGATCAAAGAGCATCCGAACGGCTGGGGATGTTTGTGGCTGGACGCGGGGGAGATCCGCACGCTGCGCGGCAGCGGTCCCTTTGCCGACGCGCTGCCCGATATCGATGTCGATCGCATCAAAGGCCGCTTTCTGGCGGTGCATGTGCGCCACGCCACGCTGAGTAAAAACCAGGGGCTGGAGTTTGCCCATCCGCTGCTGCGCGATAGCGCAGGCACGCGCTGGTACATGATGCACAACGGCTTTATGCCGAAGGTCTACGCCCGCCTCGGCATGGCGGCCTCCCGCTTCGACTCGGCGGAGTATCTGGAATATCTGGTGGATCGCATCACGCCTGCCGACTTCACGCGCGACTACCTGCGCGACAAGCTGGCGCAGGTCGAGCCGGGCGGCAGCGCGGGCAACGCGATTTTCGTCACGCGCGACCGGGCATGGGCCTGGCAGTGGCATCCGCAGGATACGCCCTGGCCACACTACTTCACGCTGCACGTTTTGCAGCAGGAGCGCTGTACGTACATTTCGTCTGAACCTGTTCCAACCCTGGGCGACGCCGCCAGCTGGCGACGCATGGCTAACCATGAACTACGCGAAATTCATTTGGGGGAGTAAACATCATGGCCATTTTTAATCAGATACGCGTGATCAATCCCAACATGTATGTGGAGCGCACCTGGCTGGACGATATCGTCACGGCGCGCGTGCCGCTGCTGGTGCTGCGCAACTTCCTCACCGATGAAGATCGCCAGGGGGTGGTGACCGATTTGCAGCGCTGCCGCGAACAGATCCGCGTGTCGCACTATCCCAACGGCGCGCTCACCACGCTCGGGCCCTATCTGGCGAAACATACCGCCGCGCCGGAAAACTACTTTACCGAATGGCGCGACATCGCGTCAGCGCTGCCGCCGTCGCTCGCGGCGCTGCGCCTGCAGATCTATGAGTGGGTGCGCCACGCGCTAAAGCTGGAGAGCCTGCAAACCGCCCATGAGCCAGGGCTGGGCGGCTACGCCGGTTCGATCGTGCGTTTCCATGCCGACGGCGTCGCCAATCCGCTGCACAACGACAATATCGTCCGCGACGCGGCCGGAACCGGCCTGGCGGTGACGCAGATCCTGCATCAGCTGAGCTGCGTGGTCTGCCTGCAGGAGTGCAACGCGGGCGGCGGGCTGCGCATTTTCAACAAAAAATGGTCGCCAGACGATGAGCGTTTCAAAACGCCGGGCGAGCTTGGCTATCAGAGCGGCGTGGTGATGCAGAGCGAAACCTGCGAATTTTCGCCGCGCAGCGGCGATATCTATCTGTTTAATCCCGCCTTTTACCACGAGATCGATCGGGTCGAAGGCGATACCCGCATCACGATGGGCTTCTTTTTTGGCCTGACCGACAAAAAAATGAAACACGCGATAGCGTGGAGCTGACGCCCGACGCGCAGCCTTGCAAGACGAGGAGAAGAGATGACGACATTTGCAAAGATTACCGAACTGCTGGATGGGCACGACGCGGAGTATCGCGTGGTAGAGCACGAGGCCATCGGCCAGACCGACGCCATCAGCGCGCTGCGCGGCAATGCGCTGAGCCAGGCGGCGAAGGCGATGGTGCTGGAGGTCGCGATGCCGGACGGCGCCGCATCGCGCTTTCTGCTGGCGATTGTGCCGGGCGACTGCAAAATCAATTTTAAAAGCGCCGCGCGCGCCATCGGCGGCAAAAAGTCGAGCTTCGCCTCGCCCGAGATGGCGCAGTCGCTGACCGAGTGCGTGATGGGCGCAGTGCCGCCCTTTAGTTTTGATGACCGGCTGACGCTGCGCGTCGATGCGCGCCTGCGCGACGTCGGCACGCTGTGGTTTAACGCCGGCGCGCTGGAAAAATCGATCGCCCTTAACGCAAACGACTATCGCCGTATCGTCGGCGAAGCCTGTTATGCCGATATCGCCACGCCCGTGGCGGTTAGCGCCTGACGGCAGAGGAAAAGTTATGTCAGTCAAAGATATGTTGCTGGCGCTCTGCGTCGTGGTGGCGTGGGGCGTCAATTTCGTGGTGATCAAACTCGGCCTGCAAGGCATGCCGCCCTTCTTGCTGGCGGGCCTGCGCTTTACCCTGGTGGCGTTTCCGGCGATCTTTTTTGTCTCTCGCCCGGCTATTCCGCTGCGCTGGCTGGTGGTCTACGGCATGACCATCAGCTTTGGCCAGTTCGCCTTTCTGTTTCTCGCCATCAAGCTCGGCATGCCCGCCGGGCTCGCCTCGCTGGTGCTGCAGGCGCAGGCGTTTTTCACGCTCTTGCTGGGAGCGCTGCTGCTGGCCGAAAAGCTGCGCTGGAACCATATCGCCGGCGTGCTGATCGCGACGCTGGGGATGTTTATGCTGGCGACGGCGGGCATGGAGGGCCAGTCGGCCGCAGGCATTACGCTGACAACCATGATGCTGACGCTGGCGGCGGCGCTGTCGTGGGGACTGGGCAATATCACCAACAAGATCATCCTGCGCAATCGCAAGGTGCCAGTGATGTCGCTGGTGGTGTGGAGCGCGCTGGTGCCGGTGCTGCCTTTCTTCGCCTGCTCCTGGCTGTTCGAAGGAGAAGAGGCGATGGTTTTCAGCCTGACGCACATCTCGCTGCAAACGGTTCTGGCGCTGATCTATCTCGCCTTTATCGCCACCATAGTCGGCTACGCCATCTGGGGCAACCTGCTTAGCCGCTATGAGACCTGGCGCATCGCCCCGCTGTCGCTGCTGGTGCCGGTGATCGGCATTCTCAGCGCGGCGCTGGTGCTGGGGGAGCGGCTCTCGGCGCAGCAGATGCTGGGCGCGGCGGTGATTATCTTCGGCCTGCTGGTGAATGTCTTCGGCGGCCTGGTGAGCCAGCGCCTGGCGATGCGTACGCATCCTTAACGGCGCGGCGTGCGGCTCAGATATAAAAAACGCCGCGAAGGCGGCGTTTTCTTCTCGTTGATTCTGATTAGTTCAGAATTTCAATCCGGCGCGGTTTCGCCTCTTCAGGGACGATGCGTTCCAGATCGATGCTCAACAGGCCATTTTCCAGTCGGGCGTCGCGTACCACAATGTGGTCGGCCAGCTGGAATTTGCGCTCGAAGTTGCGTTCGGCAATACCCTGGTAGAGATATTTGCGTTCGGTCTGCTCTTCAGGATGCGCGCCGCGCACGATCAGGACGTTATCGTGAGCGGTAATATCCAGCTCGTTCTGGGCAAAGCCCGCCACCGCGATGGTAATGCGATAGTGGTTTTCGCTGACCAGTTCGACGTTGTACGGAGGATAGCCGCCGTTGCTCTGGTTCTGGTTGGACTCGAGCAGGTTAAACAGGCGATCGAAACCGATAGCAGAGCGATAAAGTGGAGCAAGATCAAAATTACGCATGGAATGACTCCTGATATTCAGCAAGTTTTGGCAACCTTCCACCATGGACAGGTTGTGCGGCGCCCCGATGTCCGAGCGCGTCCGTAGCTTAAAAGTGGGTATGTCCAGACCGGTTTCAAGAGGCGAAACGCAATTTTTTTCGCCAATCAGCTGAAGTGGCATACACTCAGGGGACCTTTCGTCTGACATAGCGCACCTCGCCGTAGAGTGAGGACGTAAGCGGACAAGCTAACTCAGCCGGGGCGGACGCCACAGTTGAAGGGATGATGAAGATGAAATTATTGAAAGCATTTCCTCTGGCAGGCGCGCTGGCCTGCTGCACCTTTACGCTTGCAGGATGTTCCAGCGTTATGTCACATACCGGCCCGAATCAGGGCTACTATCCGGGCACGCGCGCCAGCGCCGATATCCTGGTCGACGAGAACAGCAGCTGGGCGCTTAAGCCGCTGGCGCTGATCGATCTGCCTTTTTCCGCCGTGCTGGATACGCTGCTGCTGCCGTGGGACTATGCCCGCAGCGACGACGATAAATCGATCGATTCCCCGCGTGAGCGCATTCTTCAGAGCGAAAAGCTGAACCACACGCAGGAGAATCTGGCGCAGGCCGCGCCTTATCCTGCGGTTACGCCGACACAGTAAAGAGCTGTCGCCAGCCGTCGACCTCACGCATAAAGGCGATCAGCCGGCCATCCGGCGACCAGACGACCGCGTCGCCGCTCGGCGGCTGTTCGCTGCATGCGGTGAGCGGCTGACACATGCCGCTCTCGATATCACAGCGCATCACCTGATTGCCGCTGATAAAGGCGACGGCCGCGCCCTGCGGATGCCAGCTAAACGCCGACTGCACCGAATGCGCCAGCCGCGTCACCTGACGCGGCGCGCCGCCGTTGGGCGACACCGTCCAGAGCTGCACCACATCCTGCTCGTCCGCCATTAAAAAGGCGATGGCGCTGCCGTCTGGCGCGCTGCGCAGCCAGTGGCGCGGCTGCTGGGCAAGCCCGCGCGTCGTAAAGGTCAGCCGGCGCTGCCGCACGCCGGCAGGCGGCGCAGGCAGGCGGCTCTCCGTTCCCTCCAGCGGTTCGTCGCCCGCCATGGCGTATGCCTCCAGCGCCTCCGGTAGATCGACAACAAAAACCTCCGGCTGTTTTTCGCCAGCGGCGGAGATCGTATCGCCGATAAAGGCGATCGCCCAGCGCTGCCAGCTGCCGTCCGGCCTCTGGTAGCCGCGCGCGCCGATCCAGCCCTCTTCATACGCGCGGTTAATCTCGTCGCTTCCCGGACGCGGCGCCGCGGTGGTGCGACTGACCAGCACGCAGAAGTGGCTGCCGCTGTATTCGCGCGGATGCTGTTTGATCGGCTCCACCGCGCGCAGCGGCAGGGCGATGCCGACGTTGCGCAGATCCTCTTTCGGGTCTCTCTCGTGCATCACATGATCGTTATAGGTGAAGCTGACGCGCGTGCCGTCCGGGCTGTAGAGATGCACATGCGAGCCGCCGCGCAGCGCGCCGGGCGTAAAGGGCGGCGTAATGTCGCAGGCGTCGAGGTTTTGCGCGCGGCCGTTTTGCACGATTACGCCGCGCCGGTGATGAAAATCGTAATGCCAGCTCTCGTCAGGCTGTTCCGGGCCGTGAATACAGAGATAGCGCGGCGGCAGATCCGGACTGACGGTGACGACGCCCACGTGCGCGCCGTCCGTCGCGCGATAGAGCACCTCGACCTCGCCGGTCTGCACATTGACGCGCTCAATGGTGTCGCTGGTAAAAGAGGCGCCCGACGGACGCACGTCGAAGGCCAGCCACTGGCTGTCGGCGGTCCAGACGTTGCTGTTGGTCAGCTGGTGATGTCGCGGGTTAAAGGTGATCTGTTTTTCGCGCATAGGGCAACCTGGCTAAAAATGTTGCCCCACACGCTACGCCAAAAGCGCTAAAGATGCAGCTTCGATTTTGGCTGCGGCGCGGCAGCGCCCTCGATCGCCCGCTTACGCCCAACCAACAGCCCGAGCACGCCGCCGAGGATGAGCGCGCCTGCCACGATCAGCAGGCCGTCGTTATAGCTGTTGGTGGCGTCTTTGATGCGTCCCATGACCGGCGGAAAAGCCAGCCCGGCGATATTTGCCACCGCATTAATCAGCGCCACCGACGCGGCGCCCGCCACGCCGGAAACCGTTTCGGTGGTCACCGCCCAGAACACCGGCGTGATGGCCCAGTTCAGGCCGACCATCAGCACCAGCAGCAGATACGCCATCCACTGCTGCGGCGCCGCCAGCGCCGCCAGCAGCAGCAGGCCCGCCGCCATCAGCGGCAAGCCGAGATGGCGCGCCCGCTCGCCGGTGCGATCGGAATGGCGGCCGTTAAGGTACATAAAAATGCAGGCAAAGAGAAAAGGCACCGCCGACAGCAGGCTAACCGTCAGATTGCTGCGCTCCGCCGCGACCGCTTTAACGATCATCGGCAGAAAGAGCGTAATGCCGATGGTGCCGAAAGCCTGCAGCAGCCACAGCAGGCTGAGCATCCAGACGCGTCGGCTTTTTAGCGCCACGCGCCAGTTATGATCGCGTATCGCCGAGTGCTGTTCGTCGCGCGCCAGCGTCTGTTGCAGGTAGCTGCGCTGTTCCGCCGTGAGCCAGCGCGCGTTAGTGGGCGCATCGTCGAGATAGAACCAGGTGACGACGCCCAGCGCGAACGCCGGAATGCCTTCCAGCAGGAAGAGCCAGCGCCAGCCTTCGACGCCCAGCATGCCGTGCAGATTCAGCAGGCTGCCGGAGAGCGGCAGGCCGATCACCGACGCCAGCGCCGCGCCGATATAAAACAGCGACATGGCGCGCGCCCGGTCGCTGCGCGGATACCAGCAGCTCAGGTAGAAAATAATGCCGGGCGTAAAGCCCGCTTCCGCCGCGCCGAGCAAAAAGCGCATCACGTAGAGCTGCGTCGGCGTCTGCACCAGGCTCATGCCCGCGGCGATGATGCCCCAGCTCACCATGATGCGCGCGATCCAGCGCCGCGCGCCGACGCGCGTCAACAGCACGTTGCTCGGCACTTCGAAGATGATGTAGGTGACATAGAATATACCGGCGGCGATGCCGTACATCTCGGCAGTCATCGCCAGGTCGGCGTTCATTTGCAGCGCGGCAACGGAGATATTGGCGCGGTCGATATAGGCAATGAGATAAAGCACCATGATAAAGGGCATGATGCGCAGGTTCATTTTCTTAATGGTGCTGAGGTGAAGAGAGTGGTTCATCGCAAGGTCCTCAGTTCGGATAGCGCAGCAGAAGAAATTAACCAATTGATTTCAAAATGTTATGTCGTCATGCCGCAGCCTGTGGCAACAGGACACCGCCTTTACAGCTGCGTTCGATCATCAGCGCTGCGACGCTGCGCGACCGACCTTACTAGCGGGTTGATTTCAGCTGACAGGAGTGAGGCTGATTGTAGTACCCAAAAATAAATTTGTACTACAATGGAGATCACAAAACAGACAATACGAGCCAGCTGGCCCGCCTTGAAAGTGAAAAGTGCGACGCAGGGCGGCGGAATGCCGCCCGGGAAGGATTAAAGCACCAGCTCTTCGATAGCGTGCGCGACGCCATCTTCCATGTTGGTTTTGGTGACAAACTGCGCAATCTGCTTAACGGAGTCGATGGCATTGCCCATTGCGACGCCCGTGCCGGCGTACTCGATCATCGCCAGGTCATTCTCCTGATCGCCAATCGCCATGACCTCGTCGCGCGCCAGACCCAGCTTCTCCGCCAGCATTTTAACGCCCTGGCCTTTGTTGACGCGGCGATCGAGGATCTCCAGGTAATAAGGCGCGCTCTTGAGAATGGTATAGTTCTGCTGCGCTTTGGCGGGCAGACGCTGAACAGCGCCATCCAGCAGATCGGGTTTGTCGATCATCATCAGCTTGGGAAAACGCGTGGCACGGTCCATCTCTTCCACGGCGCGATAGCGTACTGGAATGCCGGTCAGACTCGCCTCATGAATGGTGTATTCGCTAAGATCTTTGTTCGGCGTATAGAGCGAAGATTTGTCGAATGCCTGGAAATGCACGCCCAGTTCGCGCGACAGTTGTTCAATGTAGAGATAGTCGTCGAAACCCAGCGTGATTTCCGCCACGCACTCGCCATCTTTGGCCTGCTGCACCAGCGCGCCGTTGTAGCTAATGCAGTACTGACCGTCGTCCACCAGGCCGAGCTCCATCAGGTAGCGCTGGATCCCTACGTATGGACGACCGGTCGCCAGCACCACGGCTACGCCTTTTTTATGCGCGCGATCGATAGCCGATTTAACGCCAGCGGTGATCTCATGCTGCGGGTTAAGCAGCGTGCCGTCCATATCAATTGCAACCAGTTTAATCGCCATAGCTTCCTCGTTGAGTCAGGGTTTGGCTTAAATGCTAGCGCGATTCAGCTCACTGTGACCAGTTTCGCGGCATTTCAGGCATAAAAAAACCCTTCCGGATGGGAAGGGTATGCAAGCTGGAGCCGGCGTAGGTGACTGGAACCGATCGCAAAGTCGCTGTTCGTCATCCCTGACCGCTCAGCTCGCGCAAATACGCGCCTCTTCCTGAGGCGCGCCCGTAAACGGGCCAACGCGCTGCGTTGTTCAATAACGCTCCCGGCGTTTTTGTCGCTGTCGCGGGACGCTTTGCTCTTCGGTTTCAGTCACCCACGCTTTAGCTTTAGTCGTCGTCTGTTCGCTTAAATATCGATGTTCGCCGCTTTCAGGGCGTTCTCTTCGATAAAGGCGCGGCGCGGCTCAACCGCATCGCCCATCAGCGTAGTGAAGAGCTGATCGGCGGCAATGGCGTCCTTGATGGTGACGCGCAACATGCGACGGCTGTCCGGATCCATCGTGGTTTCCCACAGCTGCTCGGCGTTCATCTCGCCCAGACCTTTATAACGCTGTACCGACAGACCGCGACGCGACTCTTTCACCAGCCATTCGATAGCCTGCTCGAAGCTGGCGACCGGCTGACGGCGCTCGCCGCGTTCGATGTAGGCGTCTTCCTCAATCAGGCCGCGCAGCTTCTCGCCCAGCGCGTTGATTTTACGGTACTCCGGTCCCTGAATGAACTCGGCGTCCAGCGTATAATCGGTGTCGACGCCGTGCGTGCGCACGCGCAGAACCGGTTCGAAGATGTTCTGCTCGCGGTTTTCGCGTACCTGAGCAACATAGCTGCTGCCGTGCGTCTCGCGCTCGCCCAGGAAGGCCACCAGCTTGTCCAGCCAGGCCTGAACGTCAGCCTCGTTGCTCAGATCGCTCAGCGTTGGGTGATAAACCAGCGCGCGCAGCAGCGCGACCGGATAGCGGCGCTCCATACGCTTGATCATCTTCTGCGTGCTGTTGAACTCCGCGACCAGATTTTCCAGCGGCTCGCCGCCCAGCGCCGGTGCGCTGGCGTTGGTGTGCAGCGTCGCGCCGTCGAGCGCGATGGCGATCTGATACTGATCCATCGCCTCATCGTCTTTGATGTACTGCTCCTGCTTGCCTTTCTTCACCTTGTAAAGCGGCGGCTGCGCGATATAGACGTGGCCGCGCTCGATGATTTCCGGCATCTGACGATAGAAGAAGGTCAACAGCAGCGTACGGATGTGCGAGCCGTCGACGTCAGCATCGGTCATGATGATGATGCTGTGATAGCGCAGCTTGTCCGGGTTGTATTCGTCGCGGCCGATGCCGCAGCCCAGCGCGGTGATCAGCGTCGCCACTTCCTGCGAAGAGAGCATCTTGTCGAAGCGCGCTTTCTCTACGTTGAGGATTTTGCCCTTCAGCGGCAGAATCGCCTGGTTCTTACGGTTACGGCCCTGTTTGGCCGAACCGCCTGCGGAGTCACCCTCCACCAGGTAGATTTCAGAGAGCGCCGGATCGCGCTCCTGGCAATCCGCCAGCTTGCCCGGCAGACCCGCCAGATCGAGCGCGCCCTTACGGCGCGTCATTTCGCGAGCGCGGCGGGCCGCTTCACGGGCGCGGGCGGCGTCAATGATCTTGCCGACGACAATTTTGGCGTCGCTCGGGTTTTCCAGCAGGTATTCGCTCAGCAGTTCGTTCATCTGCTGTTCCACCGCCGATTTCACCTCGGACGAGACCAGCTTGTCTTTGGTCTGCGAAGAGAACTTCGGATCCGGCACTTTAACCGACACGACCGCGACCAGGCCTTCGCGGGCGTCGTCGCCGGTGGCGCTGACTTTCGCTTTCTTGCTGTAGCCTTCTTTGTCCATATAGGCGTTCAGGGTACGCGTCATCGCCGCGCGGAAGCCCGCGAGGTGCGTACCGCCGTCGCGCTGTGGAATGTTGTTGGTGAAGCAGTAGATGTTCTCCTGGAAGCCGTCATTCCACTGCAGCGCCACTTCCACGCCAATGCCGTCTTTCTCGGTAGAGAAATAGAACACATTCGGATGGATAGGGGTTTTATTTTTATTCAGATACTCGACAAACGCCTTGATGCCGCCTTCGTAATGGAAGTGATCGCTTTTGCCGTCACGCTTGTCTTCCAGGCGAATCGATACGCCGGAGTTCAGGAACGAGAGTTCGCGCAGGCGCTTCGCCAGGATGTCGTATTCGAACTCGACAACGTTGGTGAAGGTTTCGTGGCTCGGCCAGAAACGCACGCGGGTGCCGGTCAGATCGGTTTCGCCGGTGACGTTCAGCGGTGCCTCAGGCACGCCATGCACGTAAGTCTGCTGGTGCACTTTGCCTTCGCGACGAATGGTCAGCTCCAGCTTCTGCGACAGGGCGTTGACGACCGAAACGCCTACGCCGTGCAGACCGCCCGATACTTTATAGGAGTTGTCGTCGAACTTACCGCCTGCGTGCAGCACGGTCATGATCACTTCCGCAGCGGAAACGCCCTCTTCTTCGTGAATGCCGGTGGGAATGCCACGGCCATCATCCTGAACGGAAACGGAATTATCGGCATGAATGGTCACGACGATATCACTACAGTGACCGGCGAGCGCTTCGTCGATTGCGTTATCCACGACCTCGAATACCATGTGGTGCAGACCGGTGCCGTCATCCGTATCGCCGATATACATACCCGGACGTTTGCGTACCGCATCCAGCCCTTTCAGAACTTTGATACTTGAGGAGTCATAAGAATTCGACATCAACGTTTCTCGCTCATTTAATCTTCAGGTTGAACCGCTATTTTACCCTGTTCCACGCGGAACATCTTGCCCTTTTCGTCACTCATATCGATGACATGATCGGTGGCGATAGCGCTGACAAACACCTGAGCCTGCGTGGCTTTCAGTCGTTGCGCCAGCAGGCGCCGACGGCTGTCGTCCAGCTCGGAGGCGAAGTCATCAATCAGGTAAAGACAGCGGCGTCCGCTCTGGCGCGTCAGGAACTCGCCCTGCGCCAGACGCAATGCACACATCAATAGTTTTAACTGGCCGCGCGACAGCAGATCTTCGACCGGCGTGCCGTCGGCGCGAATGCGAAAATCCGCTTTATGCGGGCCGCTGGCGGTGTAGGTCAGCGCGCGGTCGCGCTCGAAATTGCGCTCCAGCAGATCGCCGTAGGCGCTCTCTTTGTCCCAGCCGCGCTGGAAAGAGAAGTTCAGCGCGAACTCCGGTAAAAACTGACCGCAGGTGGCGACGATTTCCGCCGAAATGGCTTCGCTGTATTCCGCGCGCCACTGGCTGATCTGTTCCGCCAGCGGCACCAGCTCCTGATCCCAGGCGCGGATTTGGCTATAGCGCGTGACCTGGCGCAGCGCGGCGTTGCGCTGCTTCAGCAGGCGCCGCAAATTGCTCCAGGCGTTGAAGAAACCGGGCGTGTTGTGAAAACAGCCCCAGTCGACATAGGCTCTACGGTATTTGGGGCCGCCGTTGAGCAAAGTAAACCCCTCGGGGGTAATTAACTGCATCGGCAGCAGCTGGGCCAGCTCCGCGACTTTATGGCCGTCGCTGCCGTCGATACGCACCTTGCTGTCGCCCGCGCGGTTTTTGGTCAGGCCGACCGAGATCTCCCGCTCGCTGCCCTCAATGCGGCCGTGCAGCACAAAAGCGGCTTCGTCGTGGCGGATCACGCGTCCCGCCTGCAGGCTGCGAAACGCACGGCCATGGCCAAGCGTGTAGATCGCCTCCAGCACGCTGGTTTTGCCGCTGCCGTTCGCGCCGACCAGGAAGTTGAACCCTGGCGCCAGCGCCAGATCGGCCTGCTCGATATTACGAAAGTCTTTGATAAGGAGGCGGGTTAAAGCCATGAATCAGTCCAGCGTGAAGGGCACAAAGAGGTATCGCCTTTTAGCGATCTGGCCGTCAATGGCGAAGCCCGATAACGGCCTCAGCATGACCAGGCCGATTCTAACTCACCAGGCCGTCGGCGTCGCAGCCAGTCTGGTCGCGGCCAGCGCGCAGGCCTTGGGAGCATACTAAAGTATGTGACCAGGGACGAGCACTGCCCGCGGCCAGAATGGCAAGTAAGCCAGGCCGATTCTACCTCACCAGGCCGTCGGCGTCGCAGCCAGTCTGGTTGCGGCCAGCGCACAGGCACTGGGAGCATACTAAAGTATGTGACCAGGGACGAGCACTGCCCGCGGCCAGAATGGCAAGTAAGCCAGGCCGATATATTCTATAACCGCATGGGCATCACGACGTAGGCGGCGGCTGGGCTGGCAAGATCTTCTATCTGCACGCTCGACACCGAATCGGTCAGCAGCAGACGCACATTCTCGCACTTCAGCGCGTTCAGTACGTCCAGCACGTAGCTGACGTTAAATCCGATCTCAAGCTCGCTGCCGCCATAGGTCACGTCCAGCATCTCTTCCGCTTCTTCCTGTTCAGGGTTGTTGGCGGTGATCTTCAGCTGATTCTCGGTGATATAGAGGCGAACGCCGCGGAATTTCTCATTCGAGAGAATAGCGGCGCGCGCGAACGCCTGCTTGAGGATATCGCAGCCCGCTTCCAGCGATTTGTCCGGGTTTTTCGGCAGGACACGGCGATAGTCGGGGAAGCGGCCATCCACCAGCTTCGACGTAAAGATAAAGTCGCCGACGTGCGCGCGGATATTGCTGCTGCCGATCTGCAGCTGCAAGGGCGTTTCCCCGCCGTCCAGCAGACGCACCAGCTCGATGACCCCTTTACGCGGCACGATTACTGAATGATTTGGCAGCGCCTGGCCAATCGGCATCGAGCAGACCGCCAGACGGTGGCCGTCGGTAGCGACGGTGCGCAGCTCTTCGCCTTCGGTCTCAAACAGCATGCCGTTAAGGTAGTAGCGCACGTCCTGATGCGCCATCGAGAACTGCGTCGCCTCGATCAGACGCTTCAGCGTCGCCTGCGGCAGCGTAAACTCGACTTCGCTCTGCCAGTCGTCCAGATTGGGAAAGTCGCTGGCCGGCAGGGTCGAGAGCGAAAAGCGGCTGCGCCCGGAGCGCACCAGCATGCGTTCGCCTTCGAGCGTGACGTTAATCTCCGCGCCCTCGGGCAGACCACGACAGATGTCGAGGAATTTACGCGCCGGGACGGTGGTGGCGCCCGGCTCGTGCGGCTGGGTCAGCGCCACGCGCGCCACCATCTCCATTTCCAGATCGGTGCCGGTCAGCAACAGCGTGCCATCGTTGACCTGCATCAGCAGATTTCCCAGGATCGGCAGCGTCGGGCGCCCGCCTAACGGGCCGCTGACTTGCTGCAGCGGCTTTAGCAACTGCTCACGTTCAACAATAAATTTCATAGCGTCAGGAGGATAAAGTTCGGATGAGATTAGAGAAATCTTCTTTTATGTCGTGGCTCTCTTCGCGCAGCTGCTCGATTTTACGGCAGGCGTGAAGCACCGTGGTATGGTCGCGGCCGCCGAACGCGTCGCCGATCTCCGGCAGACTATGGTTCGTCAGCTCTTTCGCCATCGCCATCGCCATCTGGCGTGGGCGCGCGACCGAGCGCGAACGGCGTTTGGACAGCAGATCCGCAACCTTAATTTTGTAATACTCGGCCACCGTCTTCTGGATATTGTCGATGGTGACCAGCTTTTCCTGCAGCGCCAGCAGATCGCGCAGCGCTTCGCGCACAAAATCGATAGTAATGGCGCGGCCGGTAAAGTTGGCGTTGGCGATCACGCGGTTCAGCGCCCCTTCCAGCTCACGCACGTTGGAGCGCAGGCGTTTGGCGATAAAAAAGGCGACCTCGCCCGGCAGACGAATATCGTTCTCGTCCGCTTTTTTCATCAGAATCGCCACGCGCGTTTCCAGCTCCGGCGGCTCAATGGCGACCGTCAGTCCCCAGCCGAAGCGCGACTTCAGCCGATCTTCCACGCCGTTGATCTCTTTGGGATAACGGTCTGAGGTCAAAATGATCTGCTGATTGCCTTCCAGCAGCGCGTTGAAGGTGTGGAAAAACTCCTCCTGCGAGCGCTCTTTATTGGCGAAGAACTGAATGTCATCGATAAGCAGCGCGTCGACGGAGCGGTAGTAGCGCTTGAACTCTTCAATGGCGTTGTTTTGCAGCGCCTTCACCATATCCTGCACAAAGCGCTCGGAGTGCATATAGACCACTTTGGCATTCGGCTTGCGCGCGATAATGCCGTTGCCGACCGCGTGCAGCAGGTGGGTTTTACCCAGGCCGGTGCCGCCATAAAGGAAGAGCGGGTTATAGGCGCCGCCGGGATTGTCCGCCACCTGACGCGCCGCCGCGCGCGCCAGCTGGTTGGATTTACCCTCAACGAAGTTATCGAAGTTGTGGCGGTTATTCACATTAGAGCGGTAGGTCACGTCGGCCGGCGCCGGGACGTTGTCCCAGCTTGGGCGCAGGATCTGCGCGGGCGCGGGACGGCTCTCGACCGGGGCGGGCGCGCTGACGCTCGCCATCGCCGGCTGGCTCATCGCCGCAGGCTGCTGCTGTACAGAACGCGTGCCGACTTCGAAACGCAGCAAAGGCACGTCCACGCCGCAGAATTCGTTCAGCAGCCCGTTGATGTTATTGATGTATTTATCTCGTACCCAGTCGAGCACAAACCGATTTGGTGCATACAAGGCCAGCGTATTGTCGTTTAACTCCGCCTGCAGCGGTCGAATCCACATGCTGAATTCGGTGGCAGGAAGCTCATCCTGCAAACGGGCAAGACACTGTTGCCAGAGCGTAAGTGACACGGCGGACTCCACTTGTACAAAATCGATAAGAAATAGTAGGCGCTAATAAAGAAACGTTCATTTTTGACACAGACGGTAGAAAGCGCCTGCGACCGCTATCAGCGGTTTCCGTCCCTGGGATCGCGACCGGATCGTCAGCGGAAGGGCGGATCATAGCGCAAAGCGAGGCAGAGATCTTCACTTTCTACACAGTTTTGATCCTTTTTATCCACAGGCCGTGGACAGGTAAAACAGTTTACGCCTGCTGGCGAAAAAAGCTGCGGGGATCGTCGGAAAAGAGGCGCTTTTTCAGGCGGCCTCTCGTTTTTGCGGTAATTTTCATCGGCCCGATCGTAAGAAGATCCCGCGGGATCCTTGCGCTTTAAAGCGGAGACCGTATAATTCTTCCCCCGGCGTTGTCGCGTTATGCCCAATGCCCGGACTCAGCGGGCTGTATCCGGGCTTCCAGGTACCGCGACCAGCGAAGTAAATTGACTCCGGACTGTACAATTATTACAATCCCGCCTCTTTATTAAAGACACATTGAGGCGTCGGTCGTTTTACTGGCCCAAAAACGCGTCACCCAGTGAAATTTTTCAAGTTTAGGTAGAAATCGCCATGAAACGCACTTTTCAACCGTCCGTACTGAAGCGCAACCGTTCTCACGGCTTCCGTGCTCGTATGGCAACCAAAAATGGTCGTCAGGTTCTGGCACGTCGTCGTGCTAAAGGCCGTTCTCGTCTGACCGTTTCTAAGTAATAAAAGCTAACCCTCGTGGTTAAGCTCGCATTTCCCAGGGAGTTACGTTTGTTAACTCCCACTCATTTCACTTTCGTCTTCCAGCAGCCACAACGGGCTGGCACGCCGCAAATCACCATCCTCGGCCGCCTTAATTCGCTGGGGCATCCCCGCATCGGTCTTACCGTCGCTAAAAAGCACGTCAAGCGCGCGCACGAACGCAACCGGATCAAACGTTTGACCCGCGAAAGCTTTCGTCTGCTTCAGCATGAACTGCCGGCGATGGATTTCGTCGTTGTGGCGAAAAAGGGGATTGCCGATCTCGACAACCGTATGTTGGCGGAAGCGTTGGAGAAGTTATGGCGTCGTCACTGTCGCCTGGCGCGCGGCTCCTGATCGTCCTGATCCGCGTCTATCAGCGCGGCATCAGCCCCTTGCTGGGACCACACTGTCGGTTTCAGCCAACCTGCTCTCATTATGGAATTGAGGCGTTACGCAGGTTTGGCCTGATAAAAGGCAGTTGGTTGACATTCAAACGCGTATTAAAATGCCACCCTTTGAACCCGGGTGGTGACGATCCTGTGCCGCCAAAAAACCTTTGATACCAGAGAACATTAACGATGGATTCGCAACGCAATCTTTTTCTCATCGCTTTTCTGTTCGTGTCTTTCATGATCTGGCAAGCCTGGCAGACGGACCACGCTCCGCAGCCGCAGCAGACCCAGACCACGCAAAACACCAACAGCGCAGCAGGTGATGCCGCCAGCCAGGGCGTACCGGCCAGCGGCCAGGGCAAAACGATCACCGTTAAGACTGATGTCCTGTCATTGAATATCAACACCCGCGGTGGCGATGTCGAGCAAGCTCAGCTGCTGACCTACCCGGACAAACTGGGTTCCGACCAGCCGTTCCAGCTGCTGGAGACCACGCCATCCTTCGTTTATCAGGCACAGAGCGGGCTCACTGGCCGCAACGGTCCGGATAACCCGAACAACGGCGCGCGTCCGCTGTTCACCGCCGCACAGGATCACTTCGAAATGGCCGACGGCCAGACCGAACTGCGCGTGCCGATGACCTACACCGCGGAAAACGGCGTGGTTTATACCAAAACCTTCGTTTTCAAACGCGGCGAATTCGCGGTAGACGTGAACTATAACGTCAACAACACCACGCAGCAGCCGCTGGAGATGTCGCTGTTTGGCCAGCTGAAGCAGACTATCGATCTGCCTAAGCACCGCGATACCGGCAGCAACAACTTCGCGCTGCACACCTTCCGCGGCGCGGCCTACTCCACCAGCGAAGAGAAGTACGAAAAGTACAAATTCGACACCATCGCGGATAACGAAAACCTCAACGCGACCACCAGCAACGGCTGGGTCGCGATGCTGCAGCAATACTTCGCTACCGCATGGGTGCCGCGTACTGCTGGCAACAATTCGCTCTATACCAGCAATCTGGGCAACGGCATTGCGGCGATCGGCTACAAATCCGCACCGGTCACCGTGGCAGCGGGTCAGCAGCAGGATCTGGGCGCAACGCTGTGGGTCGGTCCGGAAATTCAGGACAAGATGGCTGCCGTCGCGCCGCATCTCGACCTGACCGTCGACTACGGCTGGCTGTGGTTTATCTCTCAGCCGCTGTTTAAGCTGCTGAAGTTTATCCACAGCTTTATCGGCAACTGGGGCTTCTCCATCATCGTCATCACCTTTATCGTGCGCGGCATTATGTACCCGCTGACGAAGGCGCAGTACACCTCGATGGCGAAAATGCGCATGCTGCAGCCGAAGATTCAGGCTATGCGTGAGCGCCTGGGCGACGACAAGCAGAAGCAGAGCCAGGAGATGATGGCGCTCTATAAAGCGGAGAAGGTCAACCCGCTGGGCGGCTGTCTGCCGCTGGTGATTCAGATGCCGATCTTCCTTGCGCTTTACTACATGCTGTCTGGTTCCGTGGAGCTGCGCCATGCGCCGTTTATCCTCTGGATCCATGACCTGTCGGCGCAGGACCCCTACTACATCCTGCCGATTCTGATGGGCATCACCATGTTCTTCATTCAGAAGATGTCACCGACCACCGTGACCGATCCGATGCAGCAGAAGATCATGACCTATATGCCGGTTATCTTTACCGTGTTCTTCCTGTGGTTCCCGTCAGGTCTGGTGCTGTACTACATCGTCAGCAACCTGGTGACCATTCTCCAGCAGCAGCTGATTTATCGCGGACTGGAAAAACGCGGTCTGCACAGCCGCGACAAGAAGAAGGCGTAACGCCCTTACGCTCGTCTGACAATCTGGTTTACCCTGAGGCGGTCAATAAGACCGCCTTATTTTTTAGCGAGAGAAAATCCCATGAGCCACAGCGATACTATCGTTGCCCAGGCGACGCCTCCCGGACGCGGCGGCGTCGGTATTTTGCGTATCTCCGGCGCGCGCGCCGCCGAGGTGGCGCAGCAGGTGCTCGGCAAGCTGCCGAAGGCGCGCTACGCCGATTATCTGCCGTTTAAAGACGCCGACGGCAGCGTGCTGGATCAGGGCATCGCGCTGTGGTTTCCCGGCCCGAACTCCTTTACCGGCGAAGATGTGCTGGAGCTACAGGGCCACGGCGGCCCGGTGATCCTCGATCTGCTGCTGAAGCGCATCGTGGCGCTGCCTGGCGTACGCATCGCCCAGCCGGGCGAGTTTTCCGAGCGCGCCTTTCTCAACGACAAGCTCGACCTGGCGCAGGCTGAGGCGATCGCCGATCTGATTGACGCCAGCTCCGAGCAGGCGGCGCGTTCTGCGGTCAATTCGCTGCAGGGGGCCTTTTCGACTCGCATCAACCAGCTGGTAGAGGCGCTGACCCACCTGCGCATCTACGTCGAAGCGGCCATCGACTTCCCTGATGAAGAGATCGACTTTCTCTCCGACGGTAAAATCGAAGCGCAGCTGGATGAAGTGATTGTCGATCTTGACGCCGTACGCGCCGAGGCACGTCAGGGCAGCCTGCTGCGCGAAGGCATGAAAGTCGTGATCGCGGGTCGGCCGAACGCGGGTAAATCAAGCCTGTTGAATGCGCTGGCGGGACGCGAAGCGGCAATCGTTACCGATATCGCCGGCACCACGCGCGACGTGCTGCGCGAACATATTCATATCGACGGCATGCCGCTGCATATCATCGATACCGCCGGACTGCGCGAAGCCAGCGACGAGGTCGAACGTATTGGCATCGAGCGCGCCTGGCAGGAGATCGAGCAGGCGGATCGCGTGCTGTTCATGGTAGACGGCACGACCACCGACGCCACGGAAGCGGCGCAGATCTGGCCCGACTTCGTTTCGCGCCTGCCTGCGGCGTTGCCGATTACCGTCGTGCGCAACAAGGCGGACGTCACTGGCGAAACGCTGGGTCTGACAGAAGTAAATCATCACTCACTTATTCGTCTTTCAGCGCGCACCGGCGCGGGCGTGGATGCGCTGCGTGACCATCTGAAACAGTCGATGGGCTTTTCCGGCAATATGGAAGGCGGCTTCCTGGCGCGTCGACGTCATCTTCAGGCGCTGGAGTTGGCGGCCACTCACTTACAGCAGGGCAAGGCGCAGCTGCTGGGAGCCTGGGCAGGCGAACTGCTGGCAGAAGAGCTGCGGCTGGCGCAGCAGGCGCTGAGCGAGATCACCGGCGAGTTTACCTCTGACGATCTGCTGGGACGGATATTCTCCAGCTTCTGCATCGGGAAATGATCTAAACCGGACGCCTCGACTGTTCATTTTGTCGAGGCGCCTCTGGCGGATTGAATTCGGTGGTTCAGGCTACGTCGCGCTCTACCGCTACGAACAATGCGAAGATCGTCTCTACCTTTTAGCCTTCCGCCATCAGACAGAAGCTGGCCATTCACCTCAGCGTCAATTTGTGCACTTACACGCACCTCCTCAGCCAAACGTCGCCTGTTTGCACCTTTGCTATTTGGCGACGAACCGCCATTGGGGTATAAACGGTAAGCACCGGTTTTCCCGGATACGCCTTCACAATGGCATGTCTCAGGCGGCTGCTTCCGCCTGACCAAGGAGAGTAGAATGCATACACCGCTCGACAACACCGCGCTCGACCAACTATTTAACGAAGCACGCACCCATAGCTACTGGCAGGACAAACCTCTGGAAGCCGGCATTCTGGAGCAGCTCTACGCGCTGACCGCGCTTGGCCCGACTTCGGCCAACTGCTCGCCAGGCCGCTTTGTATTTGTCACCTCGCAGGAAGGCAAAGAGAAACTGAAGCCAGCGCTCTCATCCGGCAATGTGGAAAAGACCATGACCGCGCCGGTGACGGTCATCGTCGCCCACGACATGGCGTTTTACGATCGGCTGCCGCAGCTGTTTCCGCATGCCGATGCGCGTAGCTGGTTTACCGGCAGCCCGGAACTGGTGAAAGAGACTGCCTTTCGCAACAGCAGCCTGCAGGCGGGCTATCTGATCCTGGCAGCGCGCTCGCTCGGGCTGGATGCCGGTCCAATGTCCGGTTTCGATCCCTCGAAAGTTAACGAGGCATTCTTCGCCGACAGCAGCTGGCAGGTGAATATGTTAATTAACCTCGGCTATGGCGATAACGAGAAGCTGCATCCGCGCCTGCCGCGCCTGCGTTTTGAACAGGCGTGCAAACTGGCCTGACGATACCCTGCCGCTGCGCAAGCGCGTAGCGGCCTCTCTTTTCCCGCCGCTTTTTATCAGCCGATTCTGAATATGCGTCATTCTGTTTCATGTCAGATGCAATGTGCTCAGAAAATTCTTACAATGCGCCCTGATGATTAAGTGACCATTTTCACGGAGCGACAGATGGCGGGTCATTTTGTACGTTGGATGGGCGATCGCGGCATTGTCGCCGACGCCATGCGCATGCCGCAGGATGTCCTCGATCAGGCGCGACAGCTGCCTGACAGATAACGAGGCCGTTTTTTGCTTGCTCGTCTGATGCTGGCGCAGCTGATGCTGCGCGTTTACGGTATCAGCACCCTTCCGGCTCTCGTTACCCACAGTAACGGCCGTCCCGCTTTTGCCGATCGCGATCTGCCCGACTTCAGCATCGCCTATGCCGGCAATATGGTCGGCGTGCTGCTGGCCGAAGAGGGCGGACGCGCGGGGCTGGATATGGAGATTGTACGCGCCCATAGCCGCCAGACGCAGGAGCAGCTGATGCAGTCGCTTACGTCGGGCGAACGCGCCTGGATTAATGCGCAACAGGATTTTATGGAAGCGGTGACGCAAATCTGGACGCTGCGCCAGAGCATTCTCAAGCTGACCGGCGAAGGTAACGATAATATGGCCTCGCTGCGGCTGCAGCCCGCGGCAGGCCGTCTGCGTTCGACAAGCTATCCCGATATTCAGGCAGTGTGCGACGCCGAGCCGACGCTGGTGTGGTCATGCGCTCTGTCGCCCGCGACCCAGCGTTTGCACCTGTGGGAAATTGACGCCTCGCGCGAGTGGCATGCGCTGCGCGACGTAGAGATGAGCAAGCCTAATATCGGACCGCGCACGCTGCGCCTGACCAGCTCGCCACGGGAGCGCAGCCTCCATCCAGAGGCATAAAAAAAGCCGCTTACGCGGCCCTTCAAACGGCTAACAAAGCCGGCAAGCGGGTGAGACGGACCGAGGAGCAAAGCGTCCCGCGCCATGGATGGCGCGGGCCGAGCTGGCAGGGATGCCGCTTTTTGCGTCTTTGCGATCGGTCCGTCTCACCCGCGTTGGCACTCTGCCCCATCAACTCAAAGGTCGCGTAAGCGACCTTCTTCTTAATGCGCGTCGATAAAGGCGATTTTCAACACGAACAGCAGCGCCACGACCACCACGCAGGGGCTGATCTCGCGCCAGCGGCCGGTGCCGAGCTTCATCACGCAGTAGGCGATAAAACCCAGTGCGATACCTTCGGTAATTGAGAAGCTGAACGGCATCATCGCCGCGGTCACGAAAGCCGGCACCGCTTCGGTGAGATCGTCCCAGCGCACGCGAGACAGGCTGGCGGTCATCAGCACGCCGACGTAGATCAGCGCGCCTGCAGCCGCATAGCCCGGCACCATCGCCGCCAGCGGCGACAGGAACATCACCAGCAGAAAAAGCACGCCGGTCACCACCGCCATCAGGCCGGTGCGGCCGCCGATCGCCACGCCGGACGAACTCTCGATGTAAGCGGTCACTGACGAGGTACCCGCCAGCGCACCGGTCACTGAGCTGAAGCTATCGACAAACAGCGCCTGCTTCATGCGCGGAAACGTGCCCGTCTCATCGGTCAGGCCCGCTTTGTCGGTTACGCCGATCAGGGTGCCGGAAGAGTCGAACAGGTTAACCAGCATAAAGGAGAAGATAACGCCCGCCATGCCGATATTGAACGCGCCTTTGATATCCACCTGACCGACCACGCTGCCGATCGCAGGCGGCGCGGAGAAAAGGCCGACAAATTTCACATCGCCCAGCGCCCAGCCGATGGCCGTGGTGATCACCATCGAGATCAGCACCGCCGCATGGATATTGCGCGACGCCAGAATAGCGATGATAAAGAAGCCGAGCGCGCCCAGCAGCACGCTGTGCGAGGTCAGGTTGCCGACGGCGGCGATGGTATCGGGATTCGCAACGATGATGCCGGCGTTCTTAAGCCCCATCATGGCGATAAACAAACCGATACCGGCGGTGATGCCGACGCGCAGGCTCAGCGGGATATTGGCGATCATCCAGTAGCGCACGCGCAGCAGCGTCAGGATCAGCAGCCCCAGCGCGCCCCAGAAAATCGCGCCCATGCCCACTTGCCACGAGTAGCCCATCGCGCCGACCACCACGAAGGCGAAAAAGGCGTTGAGCCCCATCGCCGGCGCCAGCGCCACCGGCAGGTTGGCGAACAGGCCCATCAGAATACTGCCGAATGCGGCGATAAGGCAGGTCGTGACGAATACCGCCTGGGTATCCATGCCTGCCACGCCAAGAATCTGCGGGTTAACAAAGACGATGTAGACCATCGTCAGGAAAGTGGTGACACCGGCGATAATCTCGGTGCGCACCGTAGTGCCATGTTCCTGCAGCTTAAAAACGCGCTGCAAAAGGCCTTGTTTACTCATGCCAACGATCCTGATGAAAAGAACTCGGCGCGTATCCTGACCGCTTTGCAGCGGCAATACAATGATTTTTCGCAACCGTTTCCGGGATCGCAATCTGCGTCGATTAGGTTAAAGTGTGTGCTCTCTCGAAAACAGAAGGATAGCGACAGATGGCAGTAGAGTGCGTATTTTTTGACTGCGACGGTACCCTGGTAGACAGCGAATTGCTCTGCACCCAGGCGTACGTCAACACCTTCGCCCGCTACGGAATTAGCTGCTCGTTACAGGAGATGTTCGAAAAGTACAAAGGCGTCCAGCTCTACGACATTATTCGCGACGTCGGAGAAACGCATCACGCCACGCTGCCGCAGGCGACGTTTGAGGCCGACTACCGCGCCGAGGTAGCGCGCCTGTTCGACGCGTCGCTGACGGAAATTCCCGGCGCGAAAGCGCTGGTGGAGAAGCTAACTGTGCCGATGTGCGTCGTCTCCAACGGCACGGTAAAGAAGATGCAGCACTCGCTGGGGCTGACCGGCATGCTGCCCTGGTTTCGCGATCGCCTCTACAGCGGCTACGACATCTCGCGCTGGAAACCCGATCCCGCGCTGATGCATTACGCCGCCGAACAGATGCAGGTGCCTGTCGAGCGCTGCATTCTGGTTGACGATTCCGAAGCGGGCGCCCGCGCCGGCATCGCGGCGGGCATCCCGGTATTTTACTACTGCGCGGACGCGCACAACCCTGAAATCGATCACCCGCTGGTGACGCGCTTTACCGATATGGCCGAGCTGCCCGCGCTGTGGCGCGCGCGCGGCTGGCGGCTGGTCGAAGACTCATCCCCCGCGATTTAACCAATCGCGCCCAGCGAATCGTCGTTGCCCTGCTTTTTCGGCAGCAAAAAGAGCGTGGCGACGATATCCAGCAGGTAGATCAGCGCCAGCAGAGTGATCGCCGCGGCAAACGAAATTTTCGTCGCCAGCAGGCCTATCACCAGCGGGCCGAAACCGCCGACGCCGCGCCCGAGGTTGAACAGAACGTTCTGCGCCGTGGCGCGCGCCTGCGGCGGGAAAGTGTCGGAGATTAGCGCGCCGTAGCCGCCAATCATGCCGTTGACGAACATGCCCATCAGGGCGCCGGTAAACAGCATCACGGTGGGATCGCGCAGCTGCGCGTAAATCACCACCATCGCGACGGCGCCGAACTGATAAAGCAGGAAAATTTTCCAGCGCGCAAAGCGGTCCGCCAGCACGCCGAACAGCCAGATGCCGAAGGTCATGCCGACCACGGTGACCGCGGTCCATAATCCCGATTTGGTCAGGCTGAAGCCGAAGTTCGCGGAGAGATAGCTCGGCATCCAGATCATCAGCCCGTAATAGCCGAAGTTCTGCACCGACGTCAGGATAAAGATGCCGAGGCTCGCTTTCGCCGTGGCACGATCCTGCACCAGCATTTTCAGGCGCGCGGCGAACGACAGCGACGGCGTCAGCTTCGCCTGCCGGGTAAAGGCCTCCGTCTCGCCCATGCTGCGCCGCAATACAAATGAGAACAGCGCGGGCAGCAGGCCGACCAGAAACATGCCGCGCCAGCCGATGACGCCCAGCAGCGGCGGCGTGATAAAGGCCGCCAGCAGCACGCCAAGCTGCCAGCCGATGCCGACCCACGCCGAGGCGCGGTTGCGCTTTTCCGCTGGCCAGGCTTCGGCAATCAGCGCCATGCCGATGCCGAACTCGCCGCCCAGCCCCATGCCCGCCAGCGTGCGGTACGCCAGCAGATCCCAGTAGCCCTGCGCCACCGCGCACAGCCCGGTGAAAATCGAGAACATCAGAATGGTGACGGTGAGGATGCGAATGCGGCCAAAGCGATCGCTGAGATGGCCGAACAGAATACCGCCCACCACCGCGCCAATCAGCGTCCAGGTAACCAGCGAGCCCGCCTGCGACGGATCCAGCGCCAGCGACAGGCTAATCGCCGGCAGCATAAACCCCAGGATCAGCAGATCGAATCCATCCATCGCGTAACCGCTGACCGCGGCCAGCATCGCCTTTGCAGGCGTCACGCTCTGCTTACTGCGGGAAAGAGACATGAATCAGCACCTTGATAGAGAAAAAGTGCGCCAATTATATAAAGGAAACGGTTGCGCGGGACAGAAAAAGCGGCGAGCCGTGCGCCAGCCAGCGCACGGCGGTGAATCATCAGGAGGGTTTATTGGAGCCGTCGTCGCCGGAGAGCAGCTCATCCAGCTTGTCGCCGCCGACGTGGCGGAAATCCTGACCTTTAACGAAATAGAAGATGATTTCGCAGATGTTCTGACAGCGATCGCCGATACGCTCGATGGCGCGAGCGCAGAACAGGGCGGTGAGCACGCTCGGAATCGTGCGCGGATCTTCCATCATGTAGGTCATCAGCTGACGCACGATGCCTTCGTACTCTTTGTCGACCTTTTTGTCTTCGCGGTAGATCTGAATCGCTTCGGTTAGATCCATGCGCGCGAAGGCGTCCAGCACGTCGTGCAGCATCTCTACGGTGTGACGGCCCAGCGACTCCAGGCTGACCAGCAGCGGCATATGCTGCTGGCCGAATTTTTCCAGCGCGGTGCGGCTGATTTTTTCCGCCACGTCGCCGATGCGCTCCAGCTCGGAGATGGTTTTGATGATCGCCATCACCAGGCGCAGGTCGCTGGCAGTGGGCTGACGTTTGGCGATGATGCGCACGCAGGCTTCATCAATCTCCACTTCCATCATGTTGACCTTCTGGTCGCCGTCGATCACGCGCTGCGCCAGTTCGCCGTCCAGATTGTGCATCGCGGTGATGGCGTCGGTGAGCTGCTGCTCCACCATGCCGCCCATAATCATCACCTGAGTGCGAATGTGTTCCAGCTCCGCATTGAACTGACCGGAGATATGCTTGTTCAGATTGAGGTTATCCATATTTATCTCCTGAAAATCAGCCGTAGCGGCCGGTAATGTAATCTTCGGTCTGTTTCTGCGCCGGTTTGGTGAACAGCCTGTCGGTATCGCTGAACTCAATTAACTCGCCCAGATACATAAAGGCGGTATGGTCGGAACAGCGCGCCGCCTGCTGCATATTATGCGTCACGATGACCACGGTGTAGTCCTGCTTCAGCTCGGTGATCAGCTCTTCGATACGGCCGGTGGAGATCGGATCCAGCGCCGAACAGGGCTCATCCAGCAGCAGCACTTCCGGGCGAATGGCGATGCCGCGCGCGATGCACAGGCGCTGTTGCTGGCCGCCCGAGAGACTGTATCCGCTCTGATGCAGCTTGTCTTTGGTTTCATTCCACAGCGCCGCTTTGCTCAGCGCCCACTGCACGCGCTCATCCATATCGGCACGCGACAGTTTTTCGAACAGACGCACGCCAAAGGCGATATTGTCGTAGATCGACATCGGGAAAGGGGTCGGTTTCTGGAACACCATGCCGACGCGCGCGCGCAGCAGGGCGATATCCTGGCTGGAGGCCAGAATATTGTCGCCATCCAGCAAAATGTCGCCTTCGGCGCGCTGATCGGGATAGAGCGAGTACATTTTGTTAAAGGTGCGCAGCAGGGTGGATTTGCCGCAGCCTGACGGACCGATAAACGCGGTGACCTGGTTCTTCGCGATGTCCAGGTTGATGTTCTTCAGCGCGTGAAATTTGCCGTAATAGAAGTTCAGGTTACGCACCTGAATTTTACCGCTGTTGGAAGTCGCGATACTCATTGCTCGTCTCTCTTAAACGGCGCCGCGCCAGGCAGCGCCGAAGGTTAACCGTTTTTGCTCTTGGTGAAGACTACGCGCGCCAGGATATTCAGCAGCAGCACGCAGAGCGTGATAATCAGCACGCCCGCCCAGGCCAGACTCTGCCACTCGGCAAAGGGGCTCATCGCGAACTTAAAGATGGTGACCGGCAGGTTCGCCAGCGGCTGCATCATGTCGGTGGACCAGAACTGGTTCGACAAAGCGGTAAACAGCAGCGGCGCGGTTTCGCCCGCGATACGGGCAATCGCCAGCAGCACACCGGTCAGAATGCCCGATACCGACGCCTTCAGCGTAATCGCGGAGATCATCTTCCACTTCGGCGTGCCGAGCGCATAGGCCGCTTCGCGCATGCTGTCCGGCACCAGCCGCAGCATATTTTCGGTGGTGCGGATAACGATAGGGATCTGCAGCAGCGCCAGCGCGATCACGCCAGCCCAGCCGGAGAAGTGATGCATCTGCGCCACCACGATGGTGTAAACGAACAGGCCCACCACGATCGACGGCGCCGAAAGCAGAATATCGTTGATAAAACGGATCACTTCCGCCAGCGCCGACTTGCGGCCATATTCCGCCAGATAGACGCCCGCCAGGATGCCCAGCGGCGTGCCAATTACCGTCGACCACAAAATCAGCAGGCCGCTGCCCGCCAGGGCGTTGGCCAGACCGCCGCCGGCGGTATTGGGCGGCGGCGTCGATTCGGTAAACAGCGACCAGCTCAGCCCGTCCACGCCGCGCGTCACGGTGGTGAACAGGATCCACACCAGCCAGAACAGGCCAAAGGCCATGGTCAGCAGCGACAGCGCCAGCGCGATCTTATTCTTGGTGCTGCGCCAGGCCTGCATTTTACGGCGCGACGCGTCCAGTTCGGCGCGAGCCTGCAGTTCAATCGTCGTCATGAGCGCGCTCCTTCACTTTTCGCAAGGCGCAGGATCATTAATTTAGAAATGGCCAGCACGATAAAGGTGATCACAAACAGGATCAGTCCCAGCTCCATCAGCGCGGCGACATGCACGCCCGACTCGGCTTCGGCGAACTCATTCGCCAGCGCGGAAGTGATGCTGTTGCCCGGCATAAACAGCGAAGGGCTGTCGAGCTGATAGGTGTTGCCGATGATAAAGGTGACCGCCATGGTTTCGCCCAGCGCGCGTCCCAGGCCGAGCATCACGCCGCCGATCACGCCGTTTTTGGTGAACGGCAGCACGATGCGCCAGATCACTTCCCAGGTGGTGCAGCCGATGCCGTAGGCGGACTCTTTCATCATTACCGGCGTCTGCTCGAATACGTCGCGCATCACCGAGGCGATGTAAGGAATGATCATGATCGCCAGAATGACGCCCGCCGCCAGGATACCGATGCCGAAGGCCGGGCCGGAAAAGAGCGCGCCGACAAAGGGGATGTTCGACATGATTTCGCCGACCGGCGTCTGGAAATATTCGGCAAACAGCGGCGCGAAGATAAACAGGCCCCACATGCCGTAAACGATGCTGGGGATCGCCGCCAGCAGTTCAATGGCGGTGCCGAGCGGACGGCGCAGCCAGCCGGGCGACAGTTCCGTCAGAAACAGCGCGATGCCGAAGCTCACCGGCACGGCGATAATCAGCGCAATCAGCGAGGTCACGAGAGTGCCGTAGATCGGCACCAGCGCGCCAAATTCTTCGTTCGGCGCATCCCAGGTTTTGTTCCACAGGAAGGAGAACCCAAATTTCTGGATGCTTGGCCAGGAGGAGAAAATCAGGGAGACGATAATGCCGCCCAACAGCAACAGGACAATCAGCGCGGCCAGTTTAACCAGCGCGCCGAAAATCATGTCACCTTGCTTACCGGGGGCTTTGAATGCCGGCTTCGTTGCAGCCATAGAAGTCTCATTCTTCAGAGGTTGTCAGGGCGGCACGAAGCCGCCCTTCTCGATCTGGCCAGACGCGCGTCCGGCCGGAGTTGTTCGCTTACTGATACAGCGCTTTACCAGAACTGTCTTTGATATTGGCCTTCCAGGCGTCGCGGATCTGCTGGGTTACGCTGTCCGGCAGGGTGGCGTAATCCAGACTGGTCGCGGTTTTATCGCCGTTTTTGTACGCCCAGTCGAAGAACTTCAGCACTTCGCTGCCCTTCTCGGCGTTAGCCTGATCTTTGTAGACCAGAATGAAGGTGGTTGAGGTGATCGGCCAGGCGTCGTTGCCTTTCTGGAAGGTCAGGTCCTGAGCAAAGGATTTGCTCCAGTCCGCGCCTTTCGCCGCGTTAGAGAAGCTGGTTTCGCTTGGCGCGACCGGCTTGCCGTCCGCATCGACCAGTTTGGTATAGGTCAGGTTGTTCTGCTTGGCATAGGCGTATTCGACATAGCCGATTGAACCCGGCAGACGCTGTACGAACGCCGCGACGCCGTCGTTGCCTTTGCCGCCCAGGCCGGCCGGCCAGTTAACGGTGTTGCCTTTGCCGATTTTGCTGTTCCACTCTTCGTTGACCTTCGCCAGGTAGCTGGTGAAGACGAATGAGGTGCCGGAACCATCCGCGCGGCGCACCACGTTGATGTTGGTATCTGGCAGTTTCACGCCCGGGTTCAGCTTAGCGATCGCCGCGTCGTTCCACTTTTTGATTTTGCCCAGGTAGATGTCGCCGACGGTTTTGCCGTCGAGCGTCAGTTCGCCTGATTTCACGCCCGGAATGTTAACGGCCAATACGACGCCGCCAATGACGGTCGGGAACTGAAACAGGCCGTTTTTCTGCAGGTCTTCATCTTTCATCGGCGCATCTGACGCGCCAAAATCCACGGTTTTCGCGATGATCTGCTTAACGCCGCCGGATGAACCGATGCCCTGGTAGTTGATTTTGCTACCGGTGGCTTGCTGATATTCTGCTGCCCACTTGGCATAAACCGGCGCCGGGAAAGTCCCGCCCGCGCCCGTCAGATCGGTGGCTGCAAAGGCAGAAACCGCGCTTACGGCGAGAGTGGCGGTAAGGATTCGGGCTACGGTGCTACGCATCAGTGTCATGTTCCCTCCAGGGGAGTTAATCTCAGGCTCGGAGCCGTTGTAGTTGGAGTCAGTGATTGCTGCAGGAGGGAAAATAGGACAGTTTGATGACAGTGAAATGTAGGAAATATGACAGTTATATGACAGCGAGCAAAAAGCAAAAGGGCCCGTTTCCGGGCCCGCTTGTTTACTCTACCGTCACTGACTTCGCCAGGTTGCGCGGCTGATCCACGTCGGTGCCTTTAATCAGCGCGACGTGATAAGAGAGCAGCTGCAGCGGCACGGTGTAGAAAATAGGCGCGATCACCTCTTCCACGTGCGGCAGAGAGATAATCTTCATGCCGTCGCTGTCGCTGAAGCCGGCGTCCTGATCGGCAAACACGTACAGCAAGCCGCCGCGCGCGCGCACCTCTTCAATATTGGACTTCAGCTTTTCCAGCAGCTCGTTGTTCGGCGCCACCACGATAACCGGCATATCGGCGTCAATTAGCGCCAGCGGGCCGTGCTTCAGCTCGCCAGCGGCGTAGGCTTCCGCATGGATATAGGAGATCTCTTTCAGCTTCAGCGCCCCTTCCATGGCGATCGGATATTGATCGCCGCGGCCGAGGAACAGCGCGTGATGCTTGTCGGAGAAATCTTCCGCCAGCAGCTCAATGCGTTTGTCCTGCGCCAGCATCTGCTCGATGCGGCTTGGCAGCGCCTGCAGGCCGTGCACGATCTCATGCTCGATTTCCGCCGACATGCCGCGCAGGCGGCCTACTTTCGCCACCAGCATCAGCAGCACGGTAAGCTGCGTTGTGAACGCCTTGGTTGAGGCGACGCCGATTTCGGTGCCCGCTTTGGTCATCAGCGCCAGATCGGATTCACGCACCAGCGAAGAGCCAGCCACGTTGCAGATCGCCAGCGAGCCCAGGTAGCCCAGCTCTTTGGAAAGGCGCAGCGCCGCCAGCGTATCGGCAGTTTCGCCGGACTGCGACAGGGTGATCAGCAGGCTGTTTTTACGCACGGCGGATTTGCGATAGCGGAATTCAGAGGCGATCTCGACGTCGCAGGGAATATTCGCCAGCGACTCGAACCAGTAGCGCGCCACCATGCCGGAGTTGTACGAGGTGCCGCAGGCGATGATCTGAATATGCTCGACCTGGCTCAGCAGGGCTTCGGCGTGCGGGCCCAGCTCGCTGAGATCGACTTCGCCATGGCTGAAACGACCGGTTAAGGTGTTCTTAATCGCCATCGGCTGTTCGTAAATCTCTTTCTGCATATAGTGGCGATATACGCCTTTATCGCCCGCGTCATACTGTACGCTCGATTCGATCTCGGCGCGCTGCACCGCATTGCCCGCACGATCGACGATAGTGACGTCGCGACGGCTAATCTCGGCAATGTCGCCCTCTTCCAGATAGATGAAGCGGCGCGTCACCGGCAGCAGCGCCAGCTGATCGGAGGCGATAAAGTTCTCGCCGACGCCGCGGCCAATCACCAGCGGGCTGCCCGAACGCGCGGCCACCAGCAGCGACGGATCGCGGCTGTCCATGATCACCATGCCATAGGCGCCGCGCAGCTGAGGAATGACGCGCAGCACGACTTCGCGCAGCGTTCCGCCCTGTTTCTGCTCCCAGTGCACCAGATGCGCCACCACTTCGGTGTCGGTTTCAGATGCGAAGCGATAACCGCGTGCGATCAGCGCTTCACGCAGCGGCTCATGGTTTTCGATAATGCCGTTATGCACCACGATGATCTGCCCGGAGACATGCGGATGCGCGTTGGCCTCCGACGGTTCGCCGTGCGTCGCCCAGCGCGTATGAGCGATGCCGGTGCCGCCGATCAGCGGCTGCTGCTCAGCAGCCTCCGCCAGCATCTGCACTTTGCCGACGCGACGCAGTCGCGTCACGTGGCCCTGACGATCAACGACGGCCAGACCGGCCGAATCATAACCGCGATACTCCAGGCGACGCAGGCCTTCCAGCAGAATCTCTGCGATATCGCGCTGCGCTACTGCACCTACAATTCCACACATAAATGTTATTCCTGACCTGATGGCTTTCGACCATCTTTCGTTGTCATACGACCTGATAACCGGCTTTGCCGGGCTCCCCGAGCCTTGTAGAGAGTGGGGATTATTATTGTGTTACTGCGGCGGCCAGCACGCGGCTGGCCGCTAAAAATTATTTTTTCTTCGCCGGACGCTGCCAGTCCGCTTTGCTGTTCTGCTCTTTGCGGTTGTAGACCAGCGACGCCTCGGTAACGTCTTTCATTACCGTGGTGCCCGCCGCGATAGTCGCGCCCGCCGCCACGCTGACCGGCGCCACCAGCTGCGTATCGGAGCCGACGAAGACGTTGTCGCCGATAACGGTTTTGGATTTATTCGCGCCATCATAGTTGCAGGTGATGGTACCCGCGCCGATGTTGACGTTGGCGCCTATCTCCGCGTCGCCGAGATAGCTCAGATGTCCCGCCTTCGAACCTTTGCCCAGCGTCGCCTTCTTCATTTCGACGAAGTTGCCGACATGGGCGGCCTGCGCCAGCTCGCTGCCTGGACGCAGACGGGCGAAAGGCCCGACGGTGCAGTCGGCGGCGAGGTTCGCATCCTCGATCACCGAATAGGGGCTGATTTCGCAATCGTCGCCAATGACGCTGTTTTTAATGATGCAGCCCGCGCCGATTTTTACGCGGTCGCCGAGGCTGACCTCGCCTTCGATAATGACATTGACGTCGATCTCGACGTCGCGGCCGTGGCGCAAAACGCCGCGCAGATCGAAACGCGCCGGATCGCGCAGCATCACGCCCGCCAGCAGCAGTTTTTCCGCCTGTTCGCTCTGACAGACCCGCTCCAGCGTCGCCAGCTGCAGACGGTTGTTAACGCCGTCGGTTTCACTGACGCGCGCCGGGTGCACCGCGTTGATCTGTCGCCCTTCCTGATGCGCCAGCGCAATGATATCGGTGATGTAGTATTCGCCCTGCGCATTGTTATTGGTGAGCTGCGCCAGCCAGCGCTTCAGATCGCCGCCGTTGGCAATCAGGATGCCGGTATTGATTTCGGTTATCTTCAGCTGATCGGCCGTGGCGTCTTTCTGCTCGACAATGCCGACGATGGCGCTGTTTTCGCGCACGATGCGCCCGTAGCCGCTGGGATTGTCCAGCACCACCGTCAGCAGGCCGATGCCGCCTTCAGGTTTGGCGTCGCGCAGACGCTGCAGCGTCTCCTGAGAAATCAGCGGCACGTCGCCGTAGAGCATCAGAATATCTTCGTCGTCAGCGAACGCGGGGGCGGCCTGCTGCATCGCGTGGCCGGTGCCGAGCTGTTCCGCCTGCAGCACCCAGTTGAGCGACGGTTCGGTCAGCGTCGCCTTCAGGCGGTCGCCGCCGTGGCCGTAGACCAGGTGAATATGCCGCGCGCCGAGGCCGGTTGCGGCGTCGATCACGTGCTGAACCATGGGTTTCCCTGCAAGAGTATGCAGAACTTTGGGCAGATCGGAATACATACGGGTTCCCTTGCCGGCAGCAAGGATCACCACGCTCATTGCGCTGTTAGACATAACCATCCTGACAGAGTTTTTGACATGCGAAAGTTAAACGGTTTACCCCTGAGATTACTACATTTTTCTCAGGTCGAAATTAGGCGCGCGCTGCCAGAGGCGCGGGCAAAAAAAATGCCAGCCCGAGGGGCTGGCATTTCGTGACGCATAAAGCCTGATTACATCGCTTTTTTGGTCAGCTCGATCACGCGCAGTTTAGCAATGGCTTTCGCCAGCTCCGCAGAGGCCTGAGCGTAGTCCACGTCGCCGTGGCTGCTGTTCATATGCTCTTCTGCTTTGCGTTTCGCTTCCAGCGCACGCGCCTCGTCCAGGTCGGTACCGCGGATAGCGGTATCGGCCAGAACGGTAGTGCTGCCCGGCTGCACTTCCAGCACGCCGCCAGAGAGGTAGATAAACTCCTCTTCGCCGTGCTGCTTCACGATACGGATCATTCCAGGCTTGATGGCAGTCAGCAGCGGCGCGTGGCCAGGGAAAATGCCCAGCTCGCCTTCGCTACCTGACACCTGAATTTTCTGCACCAGGCCAGAGAACAGCTGTTTCTCCGCGCTGACGACGTCCAGGTGATAAGTCATAGCCATATCTGTCCTCCCGGGAAACCGTTATTACAGTTTCTTCGCTTTTTCCACGGCTTCTTCGATAGCGCCGACCATGTAGAAAGCCTGCTCCGGCAGATGGTCGAACTCGCCGTCCATAATGCCTTTAAAGCCACGGATAGTGTCTTTCAGCGTAACGTATTTACCTGGCGCACCGGTGAAGACTTCCGCTACGAAGAACGGCTGAGACAGGAAGCGCTGAATCTTACGTGCGCGAGCCACCAGCAGTTTGTCGTCTTCAGACAGCTCGTCCATACCGAGGATGGCGATGATGTCTTTCAGTTCCTGGTAACGCTGCAGCAGAGACTGCACGCCGCGCGCAACGTCGTAGTGCTCCTGGCCAACCACCAGCGGATCCAGCTGACGGCTGGTGGAATCCAGCGGGTCAACGGCCGGGTAGATACCCAGAGACGCGATCTGACGGCTCAGGGTAACGGTTGAGTCCAGGTGGGCGAAGGTGGTCGCCGGAGACGGGTCAGTCAAGTCATCCGCAGGGACGTAAACGGCCTGTACGGAGGTGATTGAACCGGTCTTGGTGGAGGTAATACGCTCCTGCAGCACGCCCATCTCTTCAGCCAGGGTCGGCTGGTAGCCTACCGCTGACGGCATACGACCCAGCAGCGCGGATACTTCCGTACCGGCCAGGGTGTAACGATAGATGTTGTCGATGAACAGCAGAACATCGCGGCCTTCGTCACGGAATTTTTCCGCCATGGTCAGACCGGTCAGTGCCACGCGCAGACGGTTACCCGGCGGCTCGTTCATCTGGCCATACACCAGCGCAACTTTGTCGATTACGTTGGAGTCGGTCATTTCGTGGTAGAAGTCGTTACCCTCACGAGTACGCTCGCCCACGCCGGCAAATACCGAGTAACCTGAGTGCTCAGCCGCGATGTT
>NZ_MLJJ01000018.1 GCF_002095575.1 Pantoea septica
TTATTGGGGTATCGCCAAGCGGTAAGGCACCGGATTCTGATTCCGGCATTCCGAGGTTCGAATCCTCGTACCCCAGCCATACAAGACAATTTGAAAAGACACTATTGGGGTGTCGCCAAGCGGTAAGGCACCGGATTCTGATTCCGGCATTCCGGGGTTCGAATCCCTGCACCCCAGCCAAATTGACAACAGGCCCGCTTTTGCGGGCTTTGTTGTTTTTGTCGTCTGCTAATTTTTATACAGCACGTTCTTTTTAAACAGCAACGTCGCAGCCAAATCCGGCCGCCGTGGGGCTCACCGAAGAGCAAAGCGTCCAGCGCAAGGACAAAAACGCCGGGAGCGTTTTTGAACAACGCAGCGCGTTGGCCCGTTTACGGGCGCACCTCAGGGATGAGGTGCGTAACTGCGCGGGCCGAGCGGTCATGGATGACGAACAGCGACTTTGCGATCGGGGAGCCCCTCTGTGGCCGCGCACGGATACCACAGCCACACCTGTTCTCAGGCCCCATATTATAGCCATGCCCGCTCTTCGGCCCGAAAGACGCAGCCGCGTCTACAAACCCAGCGCGTAGCGCAGCACCTTGCGCTTCAGCGCGCCCGAACGCTCAGCGGCCATCAGCCCCAGGTTGCGGGCGAATTTCAGCGGCGGCAGCCGATTGCTAAAGGCGAAATAGAACAGATCCATCCCGCCCTGCATCAGCAGATTATCGCGACGACGCTGTGACTGATAACGACGCAGCACATTCTCGGACGCCCAGTCCTGCGCGTTGGCGCGCGCCTCCACCAGCACCTCTACCAGCGCGTCTACATCGCGATAGCCCAGATTAACGCCCTGCCCCGCGAGCGGATTAATGGTATGCGCCGCATCACCGATTAACGCCAGGCCAGGCAACACATAGCGCTGCGCATGACGGCGCACCAGCGGAAAACCGCCCGCCGCATGCGCTTTAAATCGTCCCAGCCGGGCAGGAAAGGTCGCGGCGATCTCTTTCTCCAGCTGCGGCAGCGGCATCGCCTGCAGCTGACGAATGCGCGCCGGCGCGTCATACCACACCAGCGAGGCGCGATTATCATACAGCGGCAGAAAAGCGCGCGGCCCCTGCGGCGTAAACTGCTGCCAGGTCGCATCGCCCGCCGGATGCTCGCAGGTCACGCTAATCAGCAAACAGGACTGCGCATAGCTCCAGCCGTCAATGCCGATGCCCGCCATCTGCCGCACCTGCGAGTTGGCGCCGTCGGCGCCGACCACCAGCCGGGCGTGCAGCGCTTCGCCATCGCTGAGGTCGAGCCGCCAGCCGCCGTTCTCCTGCTGCAAACCTGCGAGCGTCGCGGGACAGCGCCGCGCAATACCCAGCTGCTCCATCCTTTCCCACAACGCGCGCTGCAACACGCTATTTTCGACCATAAAACCCAGCTCCGGCAGGCCGAGCGACGCCGCGTCGAAACTGACGTGAGCCGTCTGCCACTCCCAGGTTTCCAGCTTGCGATAGGGCGCGCAGCGCATCGCCTGCACGCGCGGCCAGACGTCGAGCTGCTTCAGCAGGCCCGCCGAGGCGCTGCCGAGGGCGGAGATACGCACGTCGGGATCGCTGTCGGCGTCAAAAGGCGCAGGCTCCGCGCGCTCCACCACCGCGACGCGAAACTGCTGAAGCGCCAGACCACACGCCAGCGCGGCGCCGACCATGCCGCCGCCCACCACCACCACATCAAAGCGGTTATCCTGCATTGCTCATCTCCTTCTGAATCTTTACCCGCCGCAAAAAGCGGGATAACTGGCGCAAAGTGTACCGGAAAAACGCCCGGGCGGCAGAAATGGCCTGCCCAACGAGAGCCCGATTGTCACTGCCGCCGCAGATATGCGAAGTATGGCGGCTCTGCGCTGGTCACAACAGCGTCAAAGCATTACAATACGCGCCCTGCACCTCACTGCACTGAATCAATGGCTAGTTCGACAATGAAAAAACTGCATATCAAAACCTGGGGCTGTCAGATGAATGAGTACGATTCATCCAAGATGGCTGACCTGCTGAACAGCACCCACGGCTACACGCTGACCGAGGAAGCTGAAGAGGCGGACATTCTGCTGCTCAACACCTGCTCGATTCGCGAGAAGGCGCAGGAAAAAGTTTTCCACCAGCTTGGACGCTGGAAAAGCTTAAAAGAGCGCAACCCTGATTTGATTATCGGTGTCGGCGGCTGCGTGGCGTCGCAGGAAGGGGATCATATTCGCCAGCGCGCCAGCTACGTGGATATCGTATTCGGCCCGCAAACCCTGCATCGCCTGCCGGAAATGATCAACAGCGTGCGCGGCAGCAAAAGCCCGGTCGTGGATATCAGCTTCCCGGAAATCGAAAAATTCGACCGTCTGCCGGAGCCGCGCGCGGAAGGCCCCACCGCCTTCGTCTCCATCATGGAAGGCTGTAACAAATACTGCACCTTCTGCGTCGTGCCCTATACGCGCGGCGAAGAGGTCAGCCGTCCCTGCGACGACATTCTGCTGGAGATCGCGCAGCTGGCGGCGCAGGGCGTGCGAGAAGTAAACCTGCTCGGCCAGAACGTCAACGCCTATCGCGGCGCGACCTTCGACGGCGAAATCTGCACCTTTGCCGAACTGCTGCGCCTGGTGGCCGCTATTGACGGCATCGACCGCATTCGCTTCACCACCAGCCATCCGATCGAATTCACCGAGGATATTATCGAGGTCTACCGCGATACGCCTGAGCTGGTGAGCTTCCTCCACCTGCCGGTACAGAGCGGCGCAGACCGCATTCTGACGCTGATGAAGCGCGCCCACACCGCGCTGGAGTACAAAGCGATTATCCGCAAGCTGCGCGCCGCGCGCCCGGATATCCAGATCAGCTCCGACTTTATCATCGGCTTCCCGGGTGAAACCCAGCAGGACTTCGAGCAGACCATGAAGCTGATCGCCGACGTCAACTTCGACATGAGCTTCAGCTTTATCTACTCTGCCCGTCCCGGCACGCCGGCGGCGGATCTGCCGGATGACGTTTCGGAAGAGGAGAAAAAGCAGCGCCTCTATATCCTGCAGGATCGCATCAACCAGCAGGCGATGGCCTGGAGCCGCCGTATGCTCGGCACGGTGCAGCGCATCCTTGTGGAAGGCACCTCGCGTAAAAACGTGATGGAGCTGTCGGGCCGTACCGAAACCAACCGCGTGGTGAACTTCGAAGGTTCGCCGGAGATGATCGGCAAGTTCGTCGATGTGGAGATCGTCGACGTCTACACCAACTCGCTGCGCGGCAAAGTGGTGCGTACCGAAGATGAGATGGGCCTGCGCATCGTAGAAAGCCCGGCATCCGTTATCGCGCGCACGCGCAAAGAGAACGAGATCGGCGTCGGCACCTTCCAGCCTTGATACGCGCTTCATTCAGCGGCGGCGCCTGCTGCGTCGCCGCTCTTTTCTTCTGCACGCCCTTGCTTTCTGGCTGCGCGGCCCAAATATCACTAGCTACGCTTGCGCCCCGGCGACATGCCATAAATAATTCCTTCAAGTGCCGTCGTTAATCAACCCGGCATTAGCACACATTCTAACTGGCCCTGAGTGACCCAAAGGATTCGTTTGAATATCGAAACTCGTGAAATCGCCCTTGAACCGGCAGATAACCGCCGACTGATGAGCCTGTGCGGTCCGTTCGACGACAACGTCAAACAGCTTGAGCGTCGTCTGGGCATTGAAATCAACCGTCGCGACAACAGCTTCAAGCTGGTTGGCCGCGCGCTCTGCGTCAACGCCGCCGAAGATATCTTGCGTACCCTTTACGTCAATACCGCGCCGGTGCGCGGCGTCATCCCGGATATCGATCCAGAGCAGATCCATCTGGCGATTAAAGAGAGCCGCGTGCTGGAGCAGACCGCCGACAGCGTGCCGGAGTTCGGCAAAGCCGTGCATATCCAGACCAAGCGCGGCGTCATCAAGCCGCGCACGCCGAATCAGGCGCAGTACATCGCCAATATCCTGGACCACGACATTACCTTCGGCGTCGGCCCGGCCGGTACGGGTAAAACCTACCTCGCGGTCGCCGCAGCGGTGGATGCGCTGGAGCGCCAGGAAATTCGCCGTATTCTGCTGACGCGCCCGGCCGTGGAAGCCGGCGAAAAGCTCGGCTTTTTGCCCGGCGACCTGAGCCAGAAGGTCGATCCCTACCTGCGTCCGCTCTATGACGCCCTGTTCGAAATGCTCGGCTTCGAGCGCGTCGAAAAGTTAATGGAGCGCAACGTCATTGAGGTCGCGCCGCTGGCCTATATGCGCGGCCGGACGCTGAACGACGCCTTTATCATTCTTGATGAGAGCCAGAACACCACCATCGAACAGATGAAGATGTTCCTGACGCGTATCGGCTTCAACTCCAAAGCGGTGATCACCGGCGACGTCACGCAGATCGACCTGCCGCGCAGCACCAAGTCGGGCCTGCGCCACGCCATTGAAGTGCTCTCCGATGTCGAGGAGCTGAGCTTCAACTTCTTCCACAGCGAAGACGTGGTGCGTCACCCGGTTGTGGCGCGAATCGTCACCGCCTATGAAGCCTGGGAAGAAGCGGATCAGAAACGCCGCGACAAGCTGGCGGAAGAGCGCAAACGCGACGCGCTGGCGGCGCAGAGCGAGGCGCAGGAGAGTAAATGAGCCAGGTAATTCTTGATCTGCAGCTGGCGTGCGAACAGACCGGCGGCCTGCCTGACGAGACCGCTTTCCAGCGCTGGCTGGAAGCGGCGGTTACCCCTTTTCAGCCGGAAAGCGAAGTCACTATTCGTCTGGTAGATGAGGCGGAGAGCCATGAGCTTAATCTGACTTATCGCGGCAAAGACAAGCCGACCAACGTGCTCTCTTTTCCCTTCGAGGCGCCGCCGGGCATTGAGCTGCCGCTGCTGGGCGACCTGATCATTTGTCGCCAGGTGGTGGAGCAAGAGGCGGCGGAGCAAGGGAAAAGCGTTGAGGCGCACTGGGCCCACATGGTGGTGCACGGCACGCTGCATCTGCTCGGCTATGACCATATCGAAGATGACGAAGCTGAAGAGATGGAAGGGATCGAGACTGAGATAATGCTTGCTCTTGGTTATCCCGATCCGTACATTTCGGAAAAAGAAGACGCCTGAGCCGCTGGCTCAGTTTATCCCGCTGTCGGCGAGGACGCCGACAGCAACCACCCTCACCAGAGAGATCTCTAAAAAAACGCCATGAGCGACGACCATTCTCAAAACAGCGATGCACCCAGTAGTAAAAAGGGATTTTTTTCCCTGCTTATCAACCAACTGTTTCACGGCGAACCGCAAAACCGTGATGAACTACTGGAGCTAATCCGCGACTCCGAGCAAAAAGAGCTGATTGACGAAGATACCCGCGACATGCTCGAAGGGGTGCTGGATATTGCAGAGCAGCGCGTGCGCGACATCATGATCCCGCGTTCGCAAATGATTACCCTGAAGCGCAACCAGACGCTGGACGAGTGCCTGGACGTGATTATCGAATCCGCGCATTCGCGTTTCCCGGTAATCAGCGAAGACAAAGACCATGTGGAAGGCATTTTGATGGCGAAAGATCTGCTGCCGTTTATGAGCAGCGAATCAGAGCCGTTCAGCATGGAAAAAGTGCTGCGCCCGGCGGTTGTGGTGCCGGAAAGCAAGCGCGTCGACCGCATGCTGAAAGAGTTTCGTTCTCAGCGCTATCATATGGCGATCGTTATTGATGAATTCGGCGGCGTCTCCGGCCTGGTCACCATCGAGGATATCCTTGAGCTGATCGTTGGCGAAATCGAAGATGAGTATGATGACGAAGAAGATCGCGATATCCGTCAGCTGAACCGTCAGACCTATACGGTGCGCGCCCTGACCCCGATTGAAGATTTCAACGAAGTGTTCGGCACGCAGTTCAGCGACGAAGAAGTGGACACGATTGGCGGACTTGTCATGCAGGGATTCGGCCATCTTCCCGGACGGGGAGAGAGCATCGACATCGACGGTTATCATTTCAAGGTCGCGATGTCCGACAGCCGTCGCATCATCCAGGTGCACGTAAAGATTCCTGAAAACGCGCCGCTACCCCAACTGGATGACGAATAACCCTATGTCCCTGGACTTACTTTACCCGCGCCAGCGGGTACGTTTGTTGCTGGCGGTGTTAACGGGTGCCCTCGGCACCCTTGCCTTTTCCCCCTATGATTTCTGGCCCGCCGCGCTGCTGTCGTTGGGCGGCCTGCAGCTGCTGACGCTGGATCGGCGCAGCGGCCAGGCCACCGCTATCGGTTTCGCCTGGGGCTTCGGCCTGTTCGGCAGCGGCGTAAACTGGGTCTACGTCAGTATCGCCACCTTTGGCGGCATGCCCGGGCCGGTCAACGTCTTCCTGGTGATTTTGCTGGCCGCCTATTTGTCGCTCTACCCGGCGCTTTTCGCCGGCGTGCTTAACCGCATCTGGCCGCGCGCGACGCTCTGGCGTCTGGCGCTGGCGGCGCCTGCGCTGTGGCAGCTTAGCGAGTTTCTGCGCGGCTGGGTGCTGACCGGCTTTCCCTGGCTGCAGTTCGGCTATAGCCAGATCGAC
This sequence comes from Pantoea septica, assembly GCF_002095575.1. Taxonomy (GTDB): domain Bacteria; phylum Pseudomonadota; class Gammaproteobacteria; order Enterobacterales; family Enterobacteriaceae; genus Pantoea; species Pantoea septica. The sequence continues at coordinate 6,551 of NZ_MLJJ01000018.1, forward strand.
GGCCCGCTGAAAGGCCTGGCTCCGCTGGCGGGTGTGGAAACCCTCACCTTTATGCTGATGATGGCCGCAGGCTTGCTGGCTTACGCCGTTCATCAGCGCAGCGCCAAAAGCGCTGCCGCCGCGCTGCTGCTGCTGGCGCTGCCCTGGCCGCTGCGTTATATCCACTGGACCCAGCCGCAGCCGGCGCGCAGCGTCGAGGTCGCGCTGGTTCAGGGCAATATTCCGCAGTCGATGAAGTGGGATCCGCAGCAGCTTCTCAACACGCTGCGCGCCTATAACGGCCTGAGTCAGCCGCTGATGGGCAACGCGCCGCTGATTATCTGGCCGGAGTCGGCGATTACCGATCTGGAAAGCAATCAGCAGCCCTTTTTGCGCGCGCTGGACGGCGAGCTACGCCAGCGCGGCAGCGCGCTGATCACCGGCATCGTCGATTCCCGCCTGGAGCAGAACCGCTATCACGACTACAACTCGGTGATCGTGCTGGGCGGCGAGAAGCCCTACAGCTATCAGAGCATGAACCGCTACCAGAAAAACCATCTGGTGCCGTTCGGCGAGTTCGTGCCGCTGGAGAACCTGCTGCGCCCGCTGGCGCCCTTCTTCGATCTGCCGATGTCCTCCTTCAGCCGCGGCGACTATCTGCAGCCGCAGCTGCAGGCGGCGGGCTACCATCTTACCAGCGCCATCTGCTATGAAATCGTGCTGGGCGAGCAGGTGCGCGCCAATTTCCATCCCGACACCGATTTTCTGCTTACCGTCTCCAACGACGCCTGGTTCGGCCACTCTATCGGCCCCTGGCAGCACTTCCAGATGGCGCGCATGCGCGCGCTGGAGCTGGGGCGTCCGCTGCTGCGCGGCACCAATAACGGCGTGACCGCGGTGGTGAATGCGCAGGGCGAAGTAGAGAAAATCCTGCCGCAGTTTACCCGCGGCGTGCTGCTGGATAAGGTGACGCCGACCACCGGCGAAACCCCTTACGCCCATGCCGGCCTGTGGCCGGTCTGGCTGCTGACGCTGGGCGCCGCGCTGCTCGCGCTGTGGCGCCGCAAAGCCTGACCCGCCGTACCGCGGCGAGCGCCCTGCTCGCCGCCTTTCCCCATATTCCGCTCGCTTTCTCGCCCTACTCCCCGATTTTCTGCTGCGTCGTCAGGCTGGCACGATGCTTGCTATTAAAAAACCTGTTTCCTGTAAACCTGGCGGACTGACGCGTTAGCGCAAGCTGGACTGCACCATTAAAAGGCAGAGCGACGCCCTCTGAGCGCGCAACCCGAGAAATACGCCTCAAATTGGTGCGGAACACTTCGCAAAATAAGAAACTTTTTCGTTTCATAACGTTAACAATCCGCTATGTTAGTGAATATTCTTAGCGCGCCGACGCGATGAGATAACAAAAAAAGCAGCAGGAAATACACACAACATCACACATCTGCGCAGTTTATATTCTGCGCGACATCTCTTGAAGGAGTTGGACCATGCAGATTCGCAAAGTGGCATTATCGCTTTTGCTGGCAGGCGTTGCGGCAGCGGGCGCAGCCCAGGCGGAAGACCTCAGCGGCACCCTGAAGAAAATCAGCGATAATGGCGTTATCGTCGTAGGGCATCGCGAGTCATCTGTTCCTTTTTCTTATTACGACAACCAGCAAAAAGTCGTGGGCTATTCGCAGGCTTACTCCAACGCCATCGTCGAGGCGATTAAAGCGAAGCTGAACAAGCCGGATCTGCAGGTTAAGATGATCCCTATCACCTCGCAGAACCGTATTCCGCTGCTGCAGAACGGCACCTACGACTTCGAGTGCGGTTCGACCACCAATAACCTCGAGCGCCAGAAACAGGCGGCGTTCTCCAACACCATTTTCGTTATCGGCACGCGCCTGCTGGTGAAAAAAGGCGGCGACATCAAAGATTTCGCCGACCTGAAAGGCAAAACCGTGGTCGTCACATCCGGTACCACCTCGGAAGTGCTGCTGCATAAGCTGAACGACGAGAAGAAAATGGATATGCGCATCATCAGCGCGAAAGACCATGGCGACTCGTTCCGCACGCTGGAAACCGGTCGCGCCGTCGCCTTTATGATGGACGACGCTCTGCTGGCCGGCGAACGCGCTAAGGCGAAGAAGCCGGATAACTGGGAGATCGTCGGCACGCCGCAGTCGAAAGAGGCCTATGGCTGTATGCTGCGTAAAGACGACGCTTCGTTCAAAACGCTGGTGGACGATACCATCGCCAAAGCGCAGACCTCGGGCGAAGCCGCGAAGTGGTTCGATACCTGGTTCAAGCAGCCGATTCCGCCGAAGAACCTGAACCTGAACTTCGATCTCTCGGCGGATATGCAGGCGCTGTTCAAAACGCCTAATGACAAAGCACTGAACTAACAACGACAACAAGGGCGGCCTCGCTGCCCTCTCGATTGCTGAAAACCCGGCGCGGACAGACAAGCTGCTCAGGTCGTTCCCCTGAAGCAGGCAATACAGACGCCGTTCATCAATCTTCAGGGTAGCTTAGCTACCCTTTTTTACCGGAGCTCGTTATGGGTATCGACTGGAACTGGGGCATCTTTCTCGAACAGGCCCCGTTCGGCAACACGACCTACCTTGGCTGGCTGTGGTCCGGATTTCAGGTGACCATTGCGGTCTCCTGCTGCGCCTGGATTATCGCCTTTCTTGTAGGATCCTTATTCGGCATTCTGCGCACCGTGCCTAACCGCCTGCTTTCGGCGATCGGCACCTGCTACGTAGAGCTGTTCCGCAACATTCCGCTGATCGTGCAGTTCTTTTTCTGGTATCTGGTGGCGCCGGAGCTGGTGGGCGAGAAGCTCGGCATGTGGTTTAAATCGGAGCTGGACCCCAATATCCAGTTTTTCACCGCGTCGGTGATCTGCCTCGGCCTGTTTACCGCCGCTCGCGTCTGCGAGCAGGTGCGCGCCGCCATCCAGTCGCTGCCGCGCGGTCAAAAGAACGCCGGTCTGGCGATGGGATTGACCCTGCCGCAGACCTATCGCTATGTGCTGCTGCCCAACGCCTACCGCGTAATTGTGCCGCCGATGACCTCGGAAATGCTCAACCTGGTGAAGAACTCCGCTATCGCCTCGACCATCGGGCTGGTGGATATGGCGGCGCAGGCGGGCAAGCTGCTCGACTACTCGGCGCACGCTTACGAGTCCTTTACCGCGATTACGCTGGCCTATATCGCCATTAACCTGGTGATCATGCTGATTATGAGTCTGGTAGAGCGCAAGGTGCGTCTGCCGGGTAATCTGGGAGGAAAATAATGTACGAGTTTGACTGGAGTTCCATTCCTCCCAGCCTGCCCTACCTGCTCAACGGTATGGTGATTACGCTAAAGATTACCGTGACCGCGGTGGTGTTCGGCATTATCTGGGGCACGCTGCTGGCGGTGATGCGGCTGTCGAGCTTTAAGCCCATCAGCTGGTTCGCCAAAATTTATGTCAACCTGTTCCGCTCGGTGCCGCTGGTCATGGTGCTGCTGTGGTTCTATCTGGTGGTGCCGAGTTTCCTGCAGCAGGTGCTGGGCCTGTCGCCCAAAACCGATATCCGACTGATTTCAGCCATGGTCGCTTTTTCGCTGTTCGAAGCGGCGTACTACTCAGAAATTATTCGTGCCGGCATCATCAGCATCTCACGTGGACAGGGCAACGCCGCGCTGGCGCTGGGCATGACGCACTGGCAGTCGATGCAGCTGATTATATTGCCGCAGGCGTTCCGCGCCATGGTGCCGCTGCTGCTGACGCAGGGTATCGTGCTGTTCCAGGATACCTCGCTGGTCTATGTCTTGAGCCTGGCGGACTTCTTCCGTACCGCGTCCACCATTGGCGAGCGTGACGGCACCCAGGTGGAAATGGTTCTCTTCGCCGGTCTGGTCTACTTCGTTATCAGCCTGAGCGCTTCGCTGTTGGTCAGCTATCTAAAAAGAAAAAGGACGGTTTAAATGATTAACCTGAAAAACGTTTCTAAGTGGTATGGTCACTTTCAGGTGCTGACCGACTGCACGACCGAAGTCCAGAAAGGGGAAGTCGTGGTCGTGTGCGGGCCGTCGGGCTCGGGCAAATCAACCCTGATCAAAACCGTTAACGGCCTGGAGCCGATTCAGCAGGGCAATATTCTGGTGAACGGCACCGAAGTGAACAACAAGAAAACCAATCTGGCGCAGCTGCGCAGCAAGGTCGGCATGGTGTTTCAGCACTTCGAGCTGTTTCCCCACCTCAGCATCATCGATAACCTGGTGCTGGCGCAGGTGAAAGTGCTGAAGCGCGACAAGGCCGCTGCGCGGGATAAAGGCCTGAAGCTGCTGGATCGCGTCGGGCTGACCGCTCATGCGCAGAAGTTTCCCGGCCAGCTGTCGGGCGGCCAGCAGCAGCGCGTGGCGATTGCGCGCGCGCTCTGCATGGATCCTATCGCCATGCTGTTCGACGAGCCGACCTCGGCGCTCGATCCGGAAATGATCAACGAAGTGCTCGACGTGATGGTGGAGCTGGCGCAGGAAGGCATGACGATGATGGTGGTGACGCACGAAATGGGCTTCGCCCGCAAAGTGGCCAACCGCGTCATTTTTATGGATGAAGGCAAGATCATTGAAGATACGCGTAAAGACGACTTCTTTAATAATCCGCAGTCGGATCGCGCGAAGGATTTCCTGGCGAAGATCCTGCACTAAGGAATAGCCTGGTGCTGGCGCCTGCGCGCCAGCACCGCCTGGCTGCCATCCGGCCTGCGACAGCCTTGTCGCGGGCCGTTTTACTCTTCGGACAGTCTCATCCGCGTAAGCGCAGTCCCCCTGCTTACGGCTCAAACGGCTGGCGCTGGAACTGATCGTGTCCGCACTCCGGGCAGCGCGTTAAGGTCTCGGGGGTATAAATCGCGCGCGTAAAGTGACACTTCTCGCACACCAGATTGCCCAGCCCCACCACCTCGCCGCTCTGATACACGCCGTGATGATGGAGATCCTGAAACACCTCGCGCCACTCCAGCTGGCTCTTGTCGGTGATATCCGCCAGCTCTTTCCACAGGCTCTCGCGCATAATGCGCATAAACAGCGAATCATTCGCCTTCTCTGGCTGATGGATCTCCTGATAGCTGCGGGCAAACTCCTCTAAATCGCGTCGAACCGCCGCCAGCGCCCGATCGATCTCGCCCGGCGTCGCGGACTCGCTGGCCATGAGCTGCTGACGTCGCGACGTCACCAGCGCGTCAATGTCCCGATCGCCCTGGCGCAGTCGCTCCGTCAGCGCGGCCAGGGATTCACGGTAAATTTGCGCCACTTTGTTCATTTTATTCTCCTTTCTGCGCGGGTAAGCGAGCTTTAAGTTTAGCCGCTTTGCGCCGTTTGCCGCGTTGTTTAGCAAAGCGAATCGGAATATGAGAGCAGGATGCGACCTTCCGTGAGAAATCGCCGCATCAGGGCGGTGAAGTGTTGTTGACCGGCAGCCATATGGGTATGCTATGCGGATCTTAAAGTAAGCTAAGCGTTATTCATTAAGGACCACAGGCTGCCATGCAAGAGCAATACCGCCCGGAAGAGATAGAATCCCGCGTCCAGCAACACTGGGACGAAAACCAAACGTTCAAAGTGACCGAAGATGAGAGCAAAGAGAAATATTACTGCCTCTCCATGCTGCCCTATCCTTCCGGCCGCCTACATATGGGCCACGTGCGTAACTACACCATTGGCGACGTGATCGCCCGTTACCAGCGTATGCTCGGCAAAAACGTACTGCAGCCGATCGGCTGGGACGCGTTCGGCCTGCCGGCGGAAGGCGCGGCGGTAAAAAACAACACCGCGCCCGCGCCATGGACCTACGACAACATCGAATATATGAAGAACCAGCTGAAACTGCTGGGCTTCGGCTATGACTGGAGCCGCGAGCTGGCCACCTGCAAGCCCGAATACTACCGCTGGGAACAGTGGTTCTTCACCAAACTGTATGAAAAAGGCCTGGTTTATAAAAAAACCTCGGCGGTGAACTGGTGCCCGAACGATCAGACGGTCCTGGCGAACGAACAGGTTATCGACGGCTGCTGCTGGCGCTGCGACACCAAAGTCGAGCGCAAAGAGATCCCGCAGTGGTTCGTTAAAATCACCGACTATGCCGATGAGCTGCTTAACGACCTCGACACGCTGGAAGACTGGCCGGAGCAGGTCAAAACCATGCAGCGCAACTGGATCGGCCGTTCCGAAGGGGTCGAGATCACCTTCGACGTCGCCGACAGCGAAGAGAAAGTGACCGTTTACACCACGCGTCCGGACACTTTCCTTGGCGCTACCTATGTCGCGGTCGCCGCTGGCCATCCGCTGGCGCTGCAGGCTTCGATGGGCAACCCGGTGCTGGCTGACTTTATCGCCGAATGCCGCAACACCAAAGTCGCCGAAGCGGAGATGGCGACGATGGAGAAAAAAGGCATGGCGACAGGCCTGTTCGCCATCCATCCGCTGACCGGCGACAAAGTGCCGGTCTGGGTCGCCAACTTCGTGCTGATGGAGTACGGCACCGGCGCCGTCATGGCGGTTCCGGCGCACGACCAGCGCGACTGGGAGTTCGCCACCAAATACGATCTGCCGATTACGCCGGTCGTGCTGAACCAGGACGGCAGCGAGCCGGACGTCAGCGCCGCCGCAATGACGGAAAAAGGCACCCTGTTCAACTCCGGCGAATTTAGCGGCCTGAGCCATGAGGCGGGCTTCAACGCTATCGCTGACGCGCTGGCTGCGAAAGGCGTCGGCGTGCGCAAGGTCAACTACCGTCTGCGCGACTGGGGCGTCTCCCGTCAGCGCTACTGGGGCGCGCCGATTCCGATGGTGACGCTGGAAGACGGCACCGTGATGCCGACGCCGGAAGATCAGCTGCCGGTGATCCTGCCGGAAGATGTGGTGATGGACGGCATTACCAGCCCGATCAAAGCGGACCCGGAGTGGGCGAAAACCACCGTCAACGGCCAGCCGGCGCTGCGTGAAACCGACACCTTCGACACCTTTATGGAGTCATCCTGGTACTACGCGCGCTACACCTGCGCCAACTACGATGAAGGCATGCTGGATCCGGCTGCGGCCAACTACTGGCTGCCGGTCGATCAGTATGTCGGCGGAATTGAACACGCCATCATGCACCTGCTCTACTTCCGCTTCTATCACAAGCTGCTGCGCGACGCGGGCCTGGTAACCTCTAACGAGCCAGCGAAGCGTCTGCTGTGTCAGGGCATGGTGCTGGCGGACGCCTTCTACTACCACGGCGCCAACGGCGAGCGCAACTGGGTCTCTCCGGTGGACGTCACCGTCGAACGCGACGAGAAAGGCCGCATCGTGAAAGCAACCGACAGCCAGGGCCGCGAGGTGATTTACGCCGGCATGAGCAAAATGTCGAAGTCGAAAAACAACGGCATCGACCCGCAGCTGATGGTTGAGCGCTACGGCGCCGACACGGTTCGCCTGTTTATGATGTTCGCTTCGCCGGCGGAAATGACGCTGGAGTGGCAGGAGTCAGGCGTCGAAGGCGCGAACCGCTTCCTGAAGCGCGTGTGGAAACTGGCCTACGAGCATACGGCGAAAGGCGCGACGGCAGCGCTGGATGTCAGCAGCCTTAACGACGATCAGAAAGCGCTGCGTCGCGATCTGCACAAAACCATCGCCAAAGTTTCCGACGACATTGGTCGTCGTCAGACCTTCAACACCGCCATCGCGGCGATTATGGAGCTGATGAACAAGCTGGCGCGCGCGCCGCAGGAGAGCGAGCAGGATCGCGCGCTGATGCAGGAAGCGCTGCTGGCCGTCGTCCGCATGCTCTACCCGTTCACCCCGCACGCCAGCTATGTGCTGTGGCAGGAGCTGGGCGGCGAAGGCAGCGTGGACAACGCCGACTGGCCGGTAGCGGACGAGGCGGCGATGGTAGAAGAGTCGCTGCTGGTGGTTGTGCAGGTAAATGGTAAAGTGCGTGGTAAAATTACCGTGGCCGCCGACGCGACGCAGGAGCAGGTTCAGGCTCGCGCCGCCCAGGAACATCTGGTGGCAAAGTACCTTGACGGCGTTACCATCCGCAAAGTGATTTATGTACCCGGCAAACTGCTTAACCTGGTCGTAGGTTAAGTTCAGGAGGAACTGTGCGACATCTGATTATCAGGCTGTTTGTCCTGCTGGCGGTGATGGTTACCGCCGGCTGTGGTTTTCATCCGCGCGGCACCACGCAGGTGCCGAGCGAGCTGAAAACGCTGATCTTGAACAGCGGCGATCCGTACGGACCGCTGGCGCGCACGGTGCGTCAGCAGCTGCGCATCAACAACGTCACCATCGTTGAAGATACGAAGCAGAACCGTACCGATATCCCGACGCTGCGCCTTGGCGGTGAAACCCAGGGCCGCGATACCGCCTCGGTGTTTATCAGCGGTACGACGGCGGAATACTCGCTGATGATGAACGTGACGGCGCAGGTTCTGCTGCCGGGCAAAGGCATCTATCCGATCAGCACCACGGTGTATCGTTCGTTCTTCGATAACCCGAACGCGGCGCTGGCGAAAGATGCCGAGCAGGATATGATCGTGCAGGAGATGCGTCAGCGCGCCGCAGAGCAGCTGGTGCGTAAACTGCTGACCGTGCATGCCGCGCAGATGAACCAGAAAGAGACGCTGCCGGCGTCGGCCAGCGAACCTGCGGTGCCCGCGCCTGCCTCCTCCTCTTCCGCAACCAGTACGCAATGATCAGGATCTATCCTGAGCAACTTGGCGCGCAGCTCCGCGAGGGGCTGCGCGCTTGCTATTTGCTAGCCGGAAACGAGCCGCTGCTGCTGCAGGAGAGCGCCGACGCGATTCGCGCCGCTGCCGTCGCGCAGGGGTTCGAGGAGCATTTAAGCTTTACGCTCGACGCCCAGACCGACTGGGAAAGCCTCTTTGCCAGCTGTCAGGCGCTCAGCCTGTTCGCTCAGCGTCAGACGATGACGCTGCTCTTCCCGGAAAACGGTCCCAACGCCGCGATGGCCGAACAGCTGAATAAGCTGGCGGGCCTGCTGCATGCCGATATTTTGCTGATTTGCCGCCTGGCGAAGCTGACCAAAGCCCAGGAGAACAGCGCCTGGTTTAAAGCGATCTCCGCCCACGGCGTGCTGGTGCCGTGCCAGACGCCGGAGCAGGCGCAGCTGCCGCGCTGGGTGGCGACGCGCGCCAAAAGCATGAAGCTCTCGGTAGACGACGCGGCGATCCAGCTGCTCTGCTACTGCTATGAGGGCAATCTTCTGGCGCTGGCGCAGGCGCTGGAGCGCCTGTCGCTGCTCTGGCCCGACGGCAAGCTGACGCTGCCGCGCGTGGAAGAGGCGGTCAGCGATGCGGCGCACTTTACTCCGTTTCACTGGGTGGACGCGCTGCTGGCGGGCAAAAGCAAGCGCGCACTGCACATCCTGCATCAGCTGGAAAAAGAAGAGAGCGAGCCGGTTATTCTGCTGCGCACCCTGCAGCGCGATTTGATGACGCTGCTGCACCTGCAGCGGCATCAGGCGCAGCAGCCGCTGCGCGCATTGATGGATCAGCAGCGCATCTGGCAGAACCGCCGCGCGCTGTTTACCGAGGCGTTGCAGCGCGTGGACGGCGCGCGACTGCAGCGCGCAATTCGCCTGCTGACGCAGATTGAACTCACCCTGAAGCAGGATTACGGGCAGCGTATCTGGCCGCAGCTGGAGACGCTCTCGCTGCTGCTCTGTCATCGACATTTTCCTGCGAGCTTCGCCAGTGTCTGAACTTCACGCCCTGTTCGGCGGCACCTTCGATCCTGTCCACTTCGGCCATTTGCGGCCGGTAGAAGCGCTGGCGCAGCAAACCGGACTGGCGCGCGTGCTGCTGCTGCCCAACAACGTGCCGCCGCATCGCCCGCAGCCGGAAGCGAGCGCGGCGCAGCGCGTCGACATGCTGCGCTGCGCTATTCAGGACCGGCCGCTGTTTGATATTGATACCCGCGAGCTGATGCGCGAAACGCCTTCGTGGACGGTGACGACGCTGGAGGCGCTGCGCGCCGAACGCGGGCCGGATCAGCCGCTGGGATTTATCATTGGTCAGGACTCGCTGCTCAACCTCTCGGGCTGGCACCGCTGGCAGGATTTGCTGTCGCTTTGTCATCTGCTGGTGTGCAAGCGTCCCGGCTACCCGACCGAGATGGCGTCGCCGGAGATGCAGCGCTGGCTGGAGAGCCATCTGGCCGTTGATACGGCGCAGCTGCACCAGCAGCCCGCCGGCTTTATCTGGCTGGCCGATACGCCGCTGGTGAATATCTCCGCCACGGAAATCCGGCAGCGCCGTCACGCCGGCCTGTCGTGCGAGCAGCTGTTGCCGCCGGCCGTTATCGACTATATCGATCGCGCAGGCCTCTATCTGAAATAAGCGCTCGCCGGGCATATATCGCGCGGGCAAAGGCGTGCTATACTGCGCGGCTTAATTTTTTGGCTGCCTTATCGGGGCCAGCAGCCGGCCCGCTACTATCCGTATTAAAGGGGAACCTTTTGCAAGGTAAAGCACTCCAAGAGTTCGTTATTGATAAGATTGATGATCTTAAAGGTCAGGATATCGTCGCGCTCGACGTTCAGGGTAAATCCAGCATCACCGACTGCATGATCATCTGTACCGGCACCTCGACGCGCCACGTCTCGTCTATCGCCGATCACGTGGTGCAGGAGTCGCGCGCCGCTGGTTTGATCCCGCTCGGCGTCGACGGCAAAAATGCCGCTGACTGGGTGGTGGTCGATCTGGGCGACGTCATTGTGCACGTTATGCAGGAAGAGAGCCGCCAGCTGTATGAGCTGGAAAAACTCTGGAGCTGACGCGTGAAACTGCAGCTTGTGGCCGTGGGCACGAAGATGCCCGACTGGGTGCAAACCGGTTTCACTGAGTATCTGCGTCGTTTTCCCAAAGATATGCCGCTGGAGCTGGTGGAAGTCTCTGCCGGAAAACGCGGCAAAAACGCTGATATCAAGCGTATCCTGGAAAAAGAAGGCGAGGCGATGCTGGCCGCAACCGGCAAGGGCAACCGCATCGTTACGCTCGATATTCCCGGCCAGCCGTGGGAAACGCCCCAGCTTGCTCAGCAGCTGGAGCGCTGGAAACAGGACGGCCGCGACGTCAGCCTGTTGATTGGCGGTCCGGAAGGATTATCACCCGCCTGCAAAGCCGCCGCCGAGCAGAGCTGGTCGCTTTCCGCGTTGACGCTGCCTCATCCGCTGGTGCGCGTGCTGGTCGCTGAAAGCCTCTATCGCGCCTGGAGCATCACCGCCAATCATCCTTATCATCGTGAATAACCGGTAAGGCTAACCCCGACATTTTAAGTAGCGGATGAAATTACAAAGCAACGCCTTTCGCGATTACAGTGCCGAACAGAAACTCTTTGTCCGTCGGGCGTTAATTGCGTTCTTCGGAATTCTGGTGCTCTCTAGCGTGCTGGTGGTCAATCTTTACCACCTGCAAATCCTGCGCTTTGAAGATTACAGTACCCGCTCTAACGAAAACCGCATCAAGCTGGTGCCGGTGGCGCCGAGCCGCGGCATTATCTATGACCGCAACGGCACCGCCCTGGCGCTTAACCGCACCATCTATCAGGCGGAGCTGGTGCCGGAAAAAGTCGACAACCTCAAGCAAACGCTGGAAGATCTGCGCCCGGTGCTGGATATCACCGACGAGGATCTCGACGCCTTCGACAAAGAGCGCAAGCGCTCGCGTCGCTTTACCTCTATTCCCGTTAAGGTCGGCCTTAACGACGTGCAGGTGGCGCGCTTCGCCGTCAACCAGTACCGCTTTCCCGGCGTCGAGGTGAAAGGCTATCAGCGTCGCTACTACCCCTACGGCCCGACGCTGACGCACGTCGTCGGCTACGTCTCCAAAATCAACGACCGCGACGTGGCGCGCCTCGATAAAGAGGGCAAGTGGCCGAACTACGCCGCAACGCACGATATCGGCAAGCTGGGCATCGAAAGCTACTACGAAGATGTGCTGCACGGCATTACCGGCTATGAAGAGGTCGAGGTGAATAACCGCGGCCGCGTCATCCGCCAGCTGCACGAGCAGTCTCCTCAGGCCGGGCGCGACATCTGGCTGACCATCGATCTCAAGCTGCAGCAATATATCGAAACGCTGCTGGCCGGCAGTCGCGCGGCGGTGGTGGTCAGCGATCCGCGCACCGGCGAGATTCTGGCGATGGTCTCTACGCCCAGTTACGATCCGAATCTTTTCGTCGACGGCATTTCGAGCAAAGATTACCGCGGCCTGCTCAACGATGAAAACCGCCCGCTCTATAACCGCGCCATTCAGGCTTCCTATCCGCCCGCCTCGACCGTGAAGCCCTATGTGGCGGTCTCCGCGCTGAGCGCCGGCGTCATCAACCGCAATACCAGCCTGTTCGACCCGGGCTGGTGGCAGCTGCCCGGCTCGGAAAAGCGCTATCGCGACTGGAAAAAATGGGGCCACGGCCGCCTCAACGTGACCAAGTCGCTGGAGGAGTCGGCGGACACCTTCTTCTATCAGGTGGCGTATGACATGGGCATCGATCGCCTGTCGGAGTGGATGAACAAATTCGGCTATGGCCACCGCACCGGCATCGATCTGCCGCAGGAGAGCGCCGGCAACATGCCGACGCGCGACTGGAAGATGAAGCGATTTAAAAAGCCGTGGTATCAGGGCGACACCATTCCGGTCGGCATCGGTCAGGGTTACTGGACCGCGACGCCGCTGCAGATGAACAAGGCGCTGATGATCCTGATTAACGACGGCGTGGTAAAAGTGCCGCACCTGCTGCGCGCCACCCGCGAGGGACGCACCATGGTGCCCTGGCGTCAGCCGCCGGGCGAACCGATTGGCGATATCCACTCCGGCTACTGGGAGATCGCCAAAGACGGCATGTACGGCGTGGCGAACCGCGCAAACGGCACGGCCCATAAAAGCTTCGCCGACGCGCCCTATAAAATCGCCGCCAAATCGGGTACCGCGCAGGTCTTCGGCCTGAAAGAAAACGAGACCTACAACGCGCATAAGATCGCCGAGCGTCTGCGCGACCATAAGCTGATGACCGCGTTTGCCCCCTATGACAAACCGCGCGTCGCCGTCACCATGATTCTGGAAAACGGCGGCGCAGGTCCGGCGGTCGGCACGGTGATGAGACAGATCCTCGACCACATTATGCTGGGCGACAACAATACGGCTCTGCCGGACGCGACCCCTACCCCGCCCGGCTATGAAGGTGAATAACGATGTCGATGAACGATAGTCCGCAGAAGAGATCGATCTGGACGCGTATCCACATCGATCCGCTGTTTATGCTGGTGATTCTGGCGCTGCTCGCCTATAGCGCCATCGTGATCTGGAGCGCCAGCGGACAGGATCCGGGCATGATGGAGCGCAAAATCGGCCAGATTGCGATGGGCCTGGTGATAATGCTGGTGCTGGCGCAGGTGCCGCCGCGCGTCTATGAGGGCTGGGCGCCCTATCTCTATATTATCTGCGTAATATTGCTGGTCGCGGTGGACGCCTTCGGCCATATCAGTAAAGGCGCGCAGCGCTGGCTCGACCTCGGCGTAGTGCGCTTCCAGCCCTCGGAGATCGCTAAAATCGCCGTGCCGCTGATGGTGGCGCGCTTTATCAACCGCGACGTCTGCCCGCCGACCTTAAAGAATACCGGCATCGCGCTGATCCTGATCTTTATGCCGACGCTGCTGGTCGCGGCGCAGCCCGACCTCGGCACCTCTATCCTGATTGCCGCCTCCGGGCTCTTCGTGCTGTTTCTTTCCGGCATGAGCTGGAAGCTGATCGGCGTGGCGGTGCTGCTGGTCGCGGCCTTTATTCCGGTGCTCTGGTTCTTCCTGATGCACGACTACCAGCGCGACCGCGTAATGATGCTGCTCGATCCGGAAAGCGATCCGCTCGGCGCGGGCTACCATATTATTCAGTCTAAAATCGCTATCGGCTCCGGCGGATTGCGCGGCAAGGGCTGGCTGCACGGCACCCAGTCGCAGCTGGAGTTTTTGCCGGAGCGCCACACCGACTTTATCTTCGCCGTGCTTGCGGAAGAGCTCGGTCTGGTGGGCGTGCTGATCCTGCTGGTGCTCTATCTGCTGCTGATCCTGCGCGGGCTGGTGATCGCCGCGCGCGCCCAGACCACCTTCGGCCGCGTAATGGCGGGCGGATTAATGCTGATTTTGTTCGTTTATGTTTTCGTTAATATTGGCATGGTAAGTGGTATCTTACCGGTGGTGGGCGTCCCTCTGCCGCTGGTCAGCTATGGCGGCTCGGCGCTTATTGTCCTTATGGCGGGATTCGGCATCGTCATGTCGATCCATACTCACAGAAAAATGTTATCTAAAAGCGTTTAAGAGGCTGCACATGCGTAAGGAATGGCCTGCTGTTGCTCTGGCACTACTGGTTTTGACCGCCTGTACTACTACCCAGGAACCGCAAAATACCGCGCCGCCGCAACCGGCCTATAACGGCCCGGTGGTGGAAATCCCGGGCGTCGAGCCAAAATATGAGCCCATTAATCCCGGCACCAGCCAGGATTACAGCGCGAACGGCAAGTCTTACCGTATCGTCAAGGATCCCTCTAACTTCAGCGAAGTGGGACTGGCCGCCTGGTACGGCGACGAAGCGCAGGGCAAGCGCACCGCTACCGGCGAAAGCTACGATCCCGACGCGCTGAGCGCGGCGCACCCTACGCTGCCGCTGCCCAGCTACGTGCGCGTCACCAACCTCGCCAACGGTCGCCAGATCGTGGTGCGCGTCAACGATCGCGGTCCTTATACCCCGGGACGCATTATCGACCTGTCGCGTGCGGCGGGCGATCGCCTCAATATCTCGAACAACAGCCGCGTGCGCGTCGACTACATCAAGGTCGCGCCGGACGGCACTCTCTCCGGTCCCGGCACTATCGGCACCGTGGTGGCGAAGCAGAGCTATGCCCTGCCCGCGCGCCCGGATCTCGGCGGCAATGGTGTGATGAACGGCAGCAGCGAACCTGCCGCCGCGCCGGTGCCGGCGCAGGATATTCGCGCCGTCGACAACCGCACCCTGCAGAGCAACGGCGAGATGGGCGCGCCTGTCAGCAGCAGCGGCTTCCTCGGCGCCCCTCAGCCGCTGGCAAACGGCGTGCTGGAGGGCAGCGAGCCTGCGCCGCAGCCGATCGCCGCGCCTGCGGCCGCACCAGCGGCGGCGGCACCTGTCGCCAGCAGCGCGACCGCGCAGCCGTCCGGCGGTTTCGTGGTACAAGTGGGCGCCATCAACGACGCCGCGCGCGCGCAGCAGATGGCGCAGAGCCTCGGAGAGAAATATGGCGTGCCCGGCTCGGTCGAGAATGCTGGCAACAATGTCTATCGCATTCAGCTCGGCGGTTTTAAAAACCGCGCCGACGCCGCTGCGCTGCAGCAGCGCCTGAACGCCAACGGCCAGGCGTCATTTATCACCAGCGCGCGTCGTTGAACCTCGGCTCGCCGCGCTGGACATCTCTGCTAACAACAGAATGACAAAGCCAGATGCCTGTAAAACAGGCATTTGCTATGATGAGCCACTTTTTTTTAACCTTAACTCACGGATATTGTAGTCCATAACATGAACACGCTGAAACCCTCTCGTTTTCTGAAACGCCTGACAGTGGGATCACTGGTCGCCTTTTCGCTCAGCCACGTAGCATTTGCTGATGACGTCAACCTCAAAACGATGATCCCGGGCGTGCCGGATATCGACGCCGAAGCCTATGTGCTGATCGACTACAACTCGGGTAAAGTCCTGGCCGAGAAGAACGCCGACGCCCGTCGCGATCCTGCCAGCCTGACCAAAATGATGACCAGCTACGTAATTGGTCAGGCGGTCAAAGCGGGCAAGATCCATCAGGATGATGTGGTTACCGTAGGCAAAGATGCCTGGGCGACCGGCAACCCGGTGTTCAAAGGCTCGTCGCTGATGTTCCTGAAGCCGGGCGATCGCGTGCCGGTTTCGCAGCTGACGCGCGGCATCGTGCTGCAGTCGGGCAACGACGCCTGCGTAGCGATGGCGGACTATGTCGCCGGCAGCCAGGATGCCTTCGTTGGCCTGATGAACAACTACGTGAAGGCGCTGGGCCTGCAGAACACCCACTTCCAGACGGTGCACGGCCTGGACGCGGACGGCCAGTACAGCTCGGCGCGCGATATGGCGCTGATCGGCCAGGCGCTGATCCGCGACGTGCCGGACGAGTATTCGGTTTATAAAGAGAAAGAGTTCACCTTTAACAATATCCGCCAGACCAACCGCAACGGTCTGCTGTGGGATACCAGCCTCAACGTCGACGGCATTAAAACCGGCCACACCGAAGCGGCAGGTTACAACATCGTCTCTTCCGCCACCGAAGGCCAGATGCGTCTGATCTCGGCGGTGCTGGGCGGCCGTACTTTCAAAGGACGCGAAGTCGAGAGCAAAAAGCTGCTCACCTGGGGCTTCCGCTTCTTTGAAACCGTGGCGCCGCTGAAGGCGGGCAAAGAGTTCGCCTCTGAGCCTGTCTGGTTCGGCAACAGCGATCGCGTACAGCTGGGCGTAGAGAAAGACGCCTATCTGACCATTCCGCGCGGCCGCATGAAGGATTTGAAAGCCAGCTATGTGCTGAACAACAGCGAACTGCACGCCCCGCTGCAGAAAAATCAGGTAGTGGGCAGCATCAACTTCCAGCTTGACGGCAAGACTGTGGAGCAGCGTCCGCTGGTGGTGCTGAACGAGGTGCAGGAAGGCGGATTCTTTAGCCGCATCATCGATTACATCAAGCTGATGTTCCATCACTGGTTCGGCTAAGCGGCCTGGCGGTTGAAAAGTCGCCGCGTCGTCGCCATAACTACGCTATGATAATGCTCCCGCTTCGGCGGGAGCCTGTTTTTTATGCACCGGAGTCAATATGAAAACCAAACTGAATGAACTGCTCGAATTCCCTACTCCTTTTACCTATAAAGTGATGGGTCTGGCGCAGCCGGAGCTGGTTGATCAAGTGGTTGAAGTGGTGCAGCGCCATGCGCCAGGCGACTACTCGCCCGACGTCAAGCCAAGCAGCAAAGGCAACTACCACTCGGTATCGATCACTATTAACGCCACGCATATCGAACAGGTGGAAACCCTGTATGAAGAGCTGGGCAATATCGATATCGTGCGCATGGTGCTGTAAGTGCCGGCGTCGGCGAAGGGTCTTGGTCTTGCCCTTTGCCGACGTTATACTCAGCCTTTCCTCCTTAACCGGACCGCCGTTTTGTCAGCAGATACGCTTCTTATCCGTCAGCTCGGCCAGCGCGACTGGCAACCCGTCTCCGATGCCATGCATCAGTTCACCGATCGCCGTAACGGCGACAGCCGCGATGAAGTCTGGCTGGTGGAGCATCACGCCGTTTTTACCCAGGGCCAGGCCGGCAAGGCCGAACATCTGTTGATGCCGGGCGATATTCCGGTGGTCCAGAGCGATCGCGGCGGTCAGGTCACCTATCACGGCCCGGGCCAGCAGGTGATGTACGTGCTGATTGACGTTAAGCGCCGCAAGATCGGCGTGCGTCAGCTGGTGACCGCGCTGGAAGAGACGGTGATCGGCACGCTGGCGCACTTCGGCGTCGAGGCGCGCGCGCGTCCCGACGCGCCGGGCGTCTATGTCGGCGAGGAGAAGATCTGCTCGCTCGGCCTGCGCATTCGCAAGGGCTGTTCGTTTCACGGTCTGGCGCTCAACGTCGCGATGGATTTAACCCCATTTCTGCGCATTAACCCCTGCGGCTACGCCGGGATGCGCATGACGCAGCTCAGCGCCTTTCAGCCCGGCGTCAGCCTGGCGGACGTGCAGCCGCTGCTGGTGGCGGCCTTCGCGCGCCAGCTGGGCTTTACCCAGGTTGAGTGGCTGGCGGCTGAATCTGCGCCGCTGCCTTAACCGTGCATGCGAATTTACAAAATTGTAACTTTTCCCGCCGCCGGACGGCTGCTTCTGCCAGGCGGAACTGATATAATTTTTGAAATTTTATCAAATAAAGTTGAAAGCTTTACCGCTGACCTGAAGGCGAAAGCTCTCATCACGCAATCCGACCGGAACCTGCAGACTTATGAGTAAACCAATTCAGATGGAACGCGGCGTCAAATATCGCGACGCAGATAAAATGGCGCTGATCCCGGTAAAAACCGTGGTGACAGAACGTCAGGAGCTGTTACGCAAGCCCGAATGGATGAAAATCAAGCTGCCTGCGGATTCCAGTCGAATCCAGGGCATCAAGGCGGCGATGCGCAAAAACGGGCTGCACTCGGTATGCGAAGAGGCCTCCTGCCCTAACCTGGCTGAGTGCTTTAACCATGGCACCGCGACCTTTATGATCCTCGGCGCCATCTGTACCCGCCGCTGCCCATTCTGCGACGTGGCGCACGGCCGCCCTAACGCACCGGACGCCGGCGAACCGCTGAAGCTGGCGCAGACTATCGCCGATATGGCGCTGCGCTACGTTGTCATTACTTCGGTAGACCGCGACGACCTGCGAGACGGCGGCGCGCAACACTTCGCCGACTGCATCAGCGCGATTCGCGAAAAGAGCCCGGCTATTAAAATTGAAACTCTGGTACCCGATTTCCGCGGCCGTATGGATCGCGCGATGGAGATCCTTACCGCTACGCCGCCGGACGTCTTCAACCACAACCTCGAGAACGTGCCGCGCGTCTACCGCCAGGTGCGTCCGGGGGCAAACTACGACTGGTCGCTGAAGCTGCTGGAACGCTTTAAAGAAGCGCATCCGTCGATCCCGACTAAATCGGGTCTGATGGTGGGCCTGGGCGAAACCAATGCGGAAATTATCGACGTGATGCGCGACCTGCGCCGTCACGGCGTCACCATGCTGACGCTGGGCCAGTACCTGCAGCCGAGCCGTCACCATCTGCCGGTTCAGCGCTACGTCAGCCCGGCCGAGTTCGACGAGATGAAAGAGGAAGCGCTGGCGATGGGCTTTACCCATGCCGCATGCGGTCCCTTTGTGCGCTCTTCTTATCATGCGGATATGCAGGCGAAAGGCCTGGAAGTGAAATAAACGCAGCCCTGCCGCAGGCAATAAAAAACCAGACGCGGTAAGGTCTGGTTTTTTTATGTCCGTAAGAAATAAATGGTTACATCTATTCTCTGGCGGTCATGCATCACTCTTTATGGGTGACGCGCTCTGCCGGAACATCTTCAGCCGTTGTCTTGGTTGCGGTGGGTTCTTCATCTTTCATGGCTTTTTTGAAGCCTTTGATTGCGGAGCCCAGATCGCCACCCAGTGAACGTAACTTGTTGGTGCCAAAAAGCAGTACGATGAGCGCACCGATGATCAGCAGTTTGGCAATACTGATACCTTCCATACTTTACCTTTCAACCTAAGCGAAAATGAACAGTGCTATTTACGCGCAGATCGCCGCCAACCTCAACTAGATTCTGTAACAGAGTAAGATTATTGATGCCGCGTTAAATAAAACGGCTTAAAAACGCCTGGGTGCGCGGATGCTGCGGCTGCGCGATCACCTGTTCGGGCGGCCCCTGCTCCACCACCACGCCGCCATCCATAAATACGACCCGATCGGCCGCTTCGCGCGCGAAACCAATCTCATGGGTCACGACGATCATGGTCAGCCCCTGATCCGCCAGCGTGCGCATGGTGGCCAGCACTTCGCCGACCAGCTCAGGGTCAAGCGCCGAGGTCGGCTCGTCGAACAGCATCAGCGTCGGCTTAATCGCCAGCGCGCGAGCGATCGCCACACGCTGCTGCTGACCGCCGGAAAGATGCCGCGGCCAGGCGTCCGCCTTGTCGCTCAATCCTACCGTCGCCAGCAGCGAACGCGCATAGGCTATCGCCTCGTGACGGGGAAACTTATGCACGCCGATCGGCGCCTCGATAATGTTCTGCAGCACCGTCAGATGGGGGTAGAGGTTGAACTGCTGGAATACCATGCCGATTTTCTGACGCTGAAGGGCGATTTTACGCGGCGAGAGGCGATGCAGAATGCCCTTTTTCAGCTCGTAGCCAATCTGCTCATCTCCTACCATGATCGAACCGCCGTTCATATCTTCCAGATGGTTGATGCAGCGCAGGAAGGTCGATTTGCCCGAGCCGGACGGCCCAAGGATCACCACCACTTCGCCTGGAAACACGTCGAGATCGATCCCTTTCAATACCTGGTTATGGCCGTAACTTTTATGGACGTTACGCGCGCTGACCAGCGGCGCGACAGCACTCATATATCCTCCTTCTGAAGCAGGCGCGCGCCGGGGAGCGGCGTGGATGCGCGCGATTTCGCCGCCTCTACCGTGCGGCGCGTGCCCCGCGCGTAGTAGCGCTCTATCGCCGACTGGCCGACGTTCAGGATCGAGGTAATCAGCAGATACCAGATTACCGCCACCATCAGCATCGGGATAATTTCAAAGGTGCGGTTATAGATCGCCTGCACTGAATAGAGCAGGTCGCCCATCGCGATAACGCTCACCAGCGAGGTCGCTTTGATCATGCTGATCAGCTGGTTGCCGCTGGGGGGAATAATGGCGCGCATCGCCTGTGGAATAATGATGCGTCGCAGCGCGCGGCTGCGGCTCATGCCGAAGGCCTGGGTGGTTTCGACCTGGCCGTTGTCCACCGACAGCAGTCCGGCGCGGATAATCTCCGCCATATAGGCTGCCTCGTTCAGCGCCAGCCCGGCGATGGCCGCCGTCAGCGGCGTAATCAGATCGTTGGTGTTCCAGCTGGCCCAGGTCACGGATGTCCAGGGCAGCGTCAGCGAAAGCGTGGGAAATAGCGTCGACAGGTTGTACCAGAATATCAGCTGCACCAGCAGCGGCGTGCCGCGAAAGAACCAGATATAGAGGCTGGCGATGCCGCTCAGCAGCCGGTTCTCCGACAGACGCCACACCGCCAGTAGCAGTCCCAGCCCGGTGCCGAGGATCATCGAGACGACGGTCAGCCCGAGCGTGATTTCCAGCCCCTTCAGCACCGACTCCTCGGTAAACCACTGCAGCACCACCTTCCATTCGAAGTTAGGATTGGTCGCCACCAGCCAGAGAAAGTTGGAGGCGAGGATCAGCGCCACAATCCAGGAGACCCAGCGTCCCCAGGCGGGCGCACTGCGGGCGAAAGCCACGTCGCGCTGCTGCACGTCGGCCCTGTCCGTGGCTCGTGTATTGTGGATGTCCGGACTCATTTTGCCGCCCCTTTCGCCAGGTTGAGGCCCGGCGCGCTAATCATATTACCGTCCAGCTTCCACTTTTTCATGATGGCGGCGTAGGTGCCGTTTTGGTAAAGCGCCTTATAGCCATCCAGCACCACCTGGCCCAGCGGCGACCCTTTCGGCACTACCGTGCCCTGGAAAATGTCACCGAAGCCGTTTTTCTGCCCTTTGCCCGCCAGCTCAAGCTGGCCGCTCGCCTGCTCGATGAAGTATGTCAGGGGCGCCTGCGAAGAGAAGAAGGCGTCAGATCGCTTCGAGCGTACCGCAAGAATCGAAGAGGGCTGATCGGTAAAGGATTGCACCACCACGGCCGGCTTGCCCGCCGCCACGCACGCTTCCGACTGTTTGCGGATCACCTGCTCCGCCGATCCCGCCGCCATTACCGCGATGCGCTTGCCGCAGGTATCCTCCAGCCCGTTGATCTTTTGCGGATTGCCTTTTTGTACCCCGAACACCACGAACTCCTGCACGAAGTCGATAAAGTCTACTTTTTGCTGACGATCCGGGTAGTCGCCTATCGGGCCGATCGCCAGCTGGTAGCGTCCGGAGTTAATGCCAGAGAGCACCCCTGACAGACCGCTGACCGTGGCGTGCTCGATTTTCACGCCCAGCAGCTGGCTTAGCGCGCTGCTGAGGTCGGCAGAAGCGCCGTCCATGGCGTGCGGGCCGTTGACGATTTCATAGGGCGGAAAGGATCCGTTGTTTACCGAGATCATCTTGCCCGCCTGCTTAATGGCCTCGGGCAGGCGGTCATGCAGCCCCTGGTCGACCTGCTGCGTCGGAATCGCATCGGCGGCGTGGGCCAGCGAGGTGCTCAGGCCAAGCGCCAGCAAAATAGCGGTTGCACTCTTTTTCACGGTGGTTTCTCCCAGGCGTGCTTATTCTGTTTTGAGCTCTGGACGAGCGAAGCGACGATTTTCCAGCACCGGCAGCACGCTGCGCGCATAGGCGATACGCTGCGGATCGAGCTCCGCAAACACCAGCGCAGTCGACTCCGGCGCTTTGGCGATAGCGACGCCAAGCGGATCGACGACCAGGCTGTTGCCGATATTGCGCGGTCCGCACTCTCCCACCGCCACCATATAGCAGGTGTTCTCCAGCGCCCGCGCCGTAGTGAGCAGCTCCCAGTGCATCTCTTTCAGCGGGCCTTTCACCCAGGCGGCGGGCAGCACCAGCACCTCGGCGCCGTCCAGCGCCAGACGCCGCGCCAGTTCGGGAAAACGCACGTCGTAGCAGGTCATCAGCCCTACCTTCATGCCGGCGACCTCAACCAGCGGCGGGATAGCGGCGCCGGGATTGACGCGCTGCGACTCCTGCATGGCGAAGGCGTCGTAGAGGTGCAGCTTTTCATAAGCGGCGATAATTTCGCCGTTGCGCAGCGCAACCAGCACGTTCAGCGCTTTGTCGCCTTCGGCCGGCACATGAACGCTCATCATGGTGGTCAGCGCGCTGCCCTGGCTTTTCCTCAGCAGCTGCGTCAGAAAAGGACCGTCCAGCGGCTGGGCCGCCTTCAGCACCAGATCGGGATCGGCGATATCGCGCGCCAGCACCCCTTCCGGCAGCACCAGCAGATCGGCGCCGCCCGCTGCGGCGCGCGCCATAAGATCGAGGCAGATAGCCGCGTTTTCCTGCCATTCGCGGCTGACCGCGAACTGCCCCATCGCTACTTTCATCATATGTCCCCCTTGCTGGCCGCCGGGAAGATCGCTTCCGGGGTCAGGCGCGTTTTCGTCAAACCTTGCAGATAAAGCTCATCGGCAAAGTCGGCAATCATCTTCTTGTTAACCTCAAACCCGTTCTGATTCCAGCTGGCGGGCAATTCCTGCGCGGTGCGTCGCAAATCGTCCAGCAGCCAGGGCGTGGTGTCAGCGTACTTCTCCCGCTTTTGCATCCACAGTCGCCATGAGCGATCGATAATCTCGCTGAGCGCCTGCGGCAGCCAGGGGTGCGCTTCGGCCAGAGCCGGCTTGAGCGCCAGAATATGAATGCCCGGCACGTAGCCGACGCGGTGGAAATAGTCGCGTTCCGCCTGCTGGAAATCGATTTGTAGCTGACGCAATCCAGAGTCCGGCAGGAAAAAGCCTTCCGGCATAAAGGGCGTAAACAGCGCGTCCAGCTCCCCCGCTCGCAGCAGATCGAGCAGTGGACGCTCGCCCGGCGCGGCCTCGATGCGGCCCGGACGGCCAAAGCCCGCCAGGCGATCGACGACGGGATGCGTCTCCGTCAGGCGACCAGCGAACCAGTAAGCATCGTCGATCTCTATGCCCGCCTCGCGCAGCACGGCGCGCGTCCAGGTGTTGCCTGAATCCTGCCAGCCGGTGACGCCGATGCGCTTGCCTTTCAGCTGCGCCGGCGTCGTGAGCGGACTGTCGGCAGTGGTGATAATGCAGCGCTGACGAAAGCCGCGCATCAGAAAGTGCGGCAGACCCAGCAGGCCGCTTTCGCCGCGCGCCCGCCCCTGGGCATAGCGGCTGAAAGAGACTTCGCCGCCCTCATAGTCGGGGCTGTCGGCGAGGCGATCGACCAGCGTGCCGACGCGGTCGATCACCAGCTCAAAGCCCTCGGGTTGCAGGTCGCCCAGCGCCAGCGGCGTAAAGTAATCCCAGTCGCGCACGGCCAGTCTGACGGTTAATCTGCTCATGTTTGCCCCGTTAGCAGGTAGCGCCCTGCGGCGCTGATGGTTTATTCATCAAATAGTGCTTGAATTTGATACTAGTTCGGGAATACTTATCTGAACAATCATTAATTCGTTACTGAACAAAGTATTTTCTTATGACGCAAACGGTGGATATCGACTGGCTGAGCGAGCAGATAAGCGACGCCTCAGTAAAAGGCATTGCGCTGGCGGCTTCCACGCTGATCCGCGAGGGCAAGATTGCGGTAGGTATGCAGATGCCCGCCGTACGCGAGCTGGCGGAGAAGCTGGGCGTCAGTCCGGCGACAGTGTCGGCGGCCTGGGGGCAGCTCAAAAAGCATAAGGTGCTGGCAGGCAAAGGACGCAGCGGCGTCTGGGTGTCGGGCAATACCGTGATGCCGCGCCCGATTCGCTTTGAGAAAATTGGCAACTACGGCGACAACATCCGCGCCGATCTGTCGATGGCCTCGCCCGATCCCGCGCTGCTGCCCGATTTGCAGCCTGCCCTACAGGCCGCGCTGCAGTCGCCGCATCTCAACAGCTATGTTCGCGAGGCGATTTCGCCGGTGCTGTTGTCTGCCATCAAGCCGCGCTGGCCCTATGCGGCCGAAGCCTTTCTGGCGACGGACGGCGGCTTCGACGCGATGAATCTGGTAGTGCAGACGCTGGTCTCGCCAGGGGACCGCGTGGTGATTGAGGATCCCACTGCGACGCGGCTGCTGGATATGCTCGATAACGTCGGCGCGGAAATCCTGCCGTTAGCCTGCGACGATGAGGGACCGCTGCCGGAGATGCTCGCCGCGCTGCTGCAGAAGTCGCCGGTGATGGTGATTTATCAGCCGCGTACCCATTCCGCGACCGGCAACAGCGTCAGCCGAGCGCGTCAGGCCGCGCTGGCGCAGACGCTGGCGCAGAGCGCGACGTTGATTGTCGAAGATGACGGGCTGGGCGATCTCTCCGCGACGCCCGCCTGGAGTCTCGGCAATATTTTTCCGGACCGCACGCTGCACGTCCGCTCGTTTTCCAAAGCTTACGGCCCCGATCTGCGGCTGGCGGTTCTCTCCGCAACGGCGGAGATGGTGAGGCGCATTCAGGCGTGGCGCAACTTCGGTGTCAGCTGGACCAGCCGAATTTTACAGGATAGCGTCGCCTGGCTGCTGCAGGACGCCGCGACGCAGGAGACGATCGCCGCCGCGCGCGCGATTTATCGCCAGCGTCGCGAACAAATGCTGGCGGCGCTGGCGGCGCACGGGCTGAGGCTGCCGATGCGCGACGGACTAAGCATCTGCATACCGGTGGCGTCGGAGCAATATGCGATGATTACCCTGGCCGCGCGCGGCATCGCCGTGCTGCCAGGCGAACGCTGTCGGCTGGGGCCGACGCAGTTTATCCGCGTCAGCATTGCCTGTTTGCAGGAGAGGCAGCTGGAGATGCTGGCCAGCGCGCTGGCGATTGCCGCCGGACGCGAGGCGCGGCTTAGTTCAGACCTTTGATATGGTAGCGCGGCGACTCTTCATAGCCTTCGCGCAGGTAAAACTGGTTCGCTTTGAGCCGCGATGCGTGGCAGTGCACTTCCATGCGGTCGCAGCCGCGCTGCATCGCCATCGCTTCAGCGTGCTGCAACAGCTGCTGGCCGACACCCTTGCTGCGCTCCCCTTCTGCGATGCAGAAGTAGCTGATGCGCGCAAAGTCGCCCGCCAGCGCCAGCTGAGGAATAAAGTGCATCGACAGGAAGCCCAGCACCTGGGTGCCATGCTCCGCCACCAGCAGCATCTCGTCGGGATCGCTGCTCAGCTGCGAAAGGCGTTTATCGATAAAGCTCTCGGTGCCGCCATAGCCTAATTCGGCCAGCAGCGCGCTGAGCGCAAAGCTGTCTTTCGCCTGTGCCTGACGTATATTCATCCTGCCTCCTGAAGAAAATAATGCTGCCGCTCTGTTATATAGCGTCGGCAGAAAAAAAGCTGCAACTACGGGTTGTTATAATAATGTTACGAGGCTTTTATGTGACTGACGCCGCAGTTCGTGCGGCGTGACGCATTCATCATGAGCGATTCAGGCGGAGTTAATCTTTGTCGTCAAAGTCGGGCAGTTCAGCGAGCGGGTTTGCGGCTTTTCAAGCCATAAAAAAACCCGCCATAGGGCGGGTTTTTGAAATTCTGACTGTTAACTTACAGGCTGATAACGTTAGCAGCAGATGGGCCTTTGGCGCCTTCGGTGATTTCAAACTCTACGCGCTGACCTTCAGCCAGAGTTTTGAAGCCGTTGCTCTGGATAGCAGAGAAGTGTACGAACACGTCTTTGCTGCCATCTTCTGGAGTAATGAAACCGAATCCTTTAGATTCATTAAACCACTTAACGTTACCTTTAATCTTGGACATCTAAATTACCTTTACATGAAAAATGGACACTAAACTGTGTCGCCGTCTAGTACAGCAATTGCCGTGACATTTGTCCAGTGAGAATTGATGAAAAAGTGATAAATATCGCCTTTTTTTCACTTTTTCCCTGCCTGACAGATGCCCTGAAAAGTTAAAACTGAAGCCGCAGCCAGGCGAAGTAGACGTTGCCGTTATTGTAAGTGCCTGGAATATAGGTCATCTGAAAATTCAGCGGGCCATAACCCACCGACGCCAGCGGCAGCAGCGCGGGAACCGGAATATAGTGCCAGTTATCGCGCGCCGTGACGCCGGCGGTGTAGCCTGCGCCAAAGTGAAAACGGCTCCCGTCGATGGGATGCCACGTCGCCTCCCAGCCGTAGCCGGTGAAGGGCTCCCACTTGTTATAGGAGTCCTTAAAGGCCATCAGATAGAGGCCATGCCAGTTGCCCTTCTCGTCATAGCGCGAGATGCCGCCGCCCGCGCCCCAGGGTCGCTCGTTGTAGCGCTCGATATGCTCGTCGTCGTAGGTCCAGCGGTTATGCCAGGTGATAGCGGGCAGATACAAATCGCTTTCCTGCGACTGCCGCCAGGTCTGCTGCAGGTTGTTGGTAAAGGTGTTCCAGCCGCTCTGGACGGCCGTAAGCGTCGCAGCCTGGAGGGAATATGAGAAAATAAGCGCGGAGCAGGCGCCGACCGCGGCGCTCGAAGAAAACCGGTTCACAACTCTTTTCCTGTACAAATCGACGCGCGCCGACCAGCTTGCTCCTGTCAGGCCGCACGCATCCTGGTTAAATACAATCCTGCGTCAGGGGCGCGATTATGCGCAACCGAAATCAAACCGGAACCAAACAGAGAAAAACAATTGCTTTTAGATGCCTCGACAGGCGGGCCCGGCGCCGTTTCTACGCCTCATCGGGCAGCGTCTTATATTTCACTCCGCACAAGAGTTACCAAGAGCAACAATAACTCAATATAATTATTAAATAATTAAACAAGAACCTCAAAAGATAACGCGCATTAATTGTTTAGAATTTTTGATAAATAAACCGGAGGGATTTGTTAGAATAGCGCCTGTTCGATTCAGGCAAGGAGAGCATTAGTATGGTAATGAAGATTCGCTGCACCGCCTGTGGCAGTGCGAAGTTTACTTTTACCCACGATCCTTCTGCAGATCCGGCGTTTCATGGGGCACGCTGCGCCAGCTGCAATAAGCGCCTGACCGCGCGGGATCTGTTGCCGAATACGCTTGTCGACCCTATCGCGCGCTGTCTGGTCGCGCAGGCGTCTAAGAGGCACAGAAGCAAGGGCACCTGAGCGGTGCCCGCGTTGATTCAGAAAATTAACTTAAATACGCCGGTCAGCGTCAGTAACCCAACAATGAAAATGATGGCGATAATCCACAAAATTATTTTCATATCCATGTTCCTTTGCCAGTAAAAAACCTTTCCAGATAAGAGTATAGCCTATCGCTGCGTTTTTGCTGGGCCACCTTACGCGCTGGCCGGCGCGAACCTTTTCCAGATAAGCCCGAACTATTTTTGCGACGTCGATCGCAGCAGCTGTTTTTTTAACCGCCTCACGCTTCGTTTCCGCCTTTTCCACCCGCTAAACTTTTAGCGGCAAAGGCAGGCCTCTGCGACGACCACCATAAGATGAGCAACAAGGAGACACTATGAGCATGATAAATACCAGTATGGGTCGCTACAGCCTCAAGGCGAAAAATGCTGGCGATCACATTAAAGGGTCTTTCGCTATCAATGATGAAGGCGGCACGCAGCTCAGCATGCAAGAGTTCGATGAGCACTATATTGATGATGTTATCAACAACGTGATCTACCCCGTTACCGGCGGTAATCGCGAAATTTCGCGCGCGCTGCGCGAGCAAATGATCAAAGCTGGCTTTGAACAGCCGCATTAACCCGCTGTTTTGGGCCACGCGTTGTGGCCCATCTTATCCTCTGAAACCATCACTTGCCGTCGCTTTTTTTTAGCCGCAGGATGCGGTGTACCCATAAAAAGGAGAAGAGCAAAGTGAGTGAACTCTATCGAATCAATGCCGCGCGGCTGCATCAGTTTGTGCAGGCGATATGGCTGCACGCCGGCAGCGAAGCCGACGAGGCGCGTCTGGTGGCGGATCATCTGGTGGCGGCGAATCTGGCCGGACACGACTCCCACGGCGTCGGCATGATCCCCAGCTATATGCGCTCGTTCAGCTAGGGCCATCTGCAGCTTAATCAGCATCCGGTGCTGGAAAAAGACGCCGGCGCGGTCCTGACCTTTCACGCCCGTTCCGGCTTCGGCCAGGTGGCCGCTTATGAGGCGATGGAACAGGGTATCGCGCGCGCGCAACAGTTGGGGATCGCCGCGGTCGGCCTGCACCACTCGCACCATATTGGCCGCATCGGCCACTGGGCTGAACAGTGCGCCGCGGCGGGTCTGGTCTCTTTTCATTTCGTCAACCTGATGGGCGACCCAATGGTGGCGCCGTTCGGCGGCAGCGATCGCCGCTTCGGCACCAACCCCTTCTGCGCCATTTTTCCGCGTCGTAACGCCAGTCCCCTTCTGCTCGATTTCGCCACCAGCGGCATCGCCTTCGGCAAAACGCGCGTCGCCTGGAATAAAGGGGTGGACGTGCCGCCCGGCTATTTGATCGACCATCAGGGCAAGCCGACCGAACATCCTGCCGTTATGCATGAAGCGCCCTACGGCTCTCTGCTGCCCTTTGGCCTGCACAAGGGCTATGCGCTGGCGACGCTGTGCGAAATCCTCGGCGGCGCGCTCTCTGGCGGACGCACCACCCATGACGAAACGGTGCTCGCCAGCCATGATGCGATCTACAATTGCATGACCGCCATCATTCTTAACCCGGAAGCGTTCAACGCGCCGGCGATGCAGGAGGAAGCGGAAGCCTTTCTCGACTGGGTGAAGCGATCGCCGCAGAGCGGCAGCGAGCCGATACAGGTGCCGGGAGAATGGGAAGAGGCGAATCGCGCGCAGCGCGAGCGTGAGGGGATCCCGCTGGACGCCAACAGCTGGGGGCAAATCTGCCTGGCGGCGACCCAGGCGGGGATGCCTGACGAGGAGCTGGCCGCGTTTCGCGCGCTGGCCAGCTAAGGTTGTGCGCCGGGCAACGCCCGGCGATAAAGTTTAAATCACCATCGACAGCAGCATACAACCCACCAGGCCGCACACCGAAATAATGGTTTCCAGCGCCGACCAGGAACGAATGGTCTCGCCAATCGTCAGGTTGAAATACTCCTTAAACAGCCAGAAGCCGGGATCGTTGACGTGGGAGAAGATGACGCTGCCTGAACCGACCGCAATCACCATCAGCTCCGGACTGGCGCCGCTGCTGGCGATCAGCGGCGCGACGATGCCGCCTGCGGTGATCGCCGCTACGGTGGCGGAGCCGAGCGCAATACGCAGCACTGCGGCAATCGACCAGGCCATAAAGATCGGCGAAACGTTGCTCTCCTGCATCATCGCGGCGATATATTTATCGACGCCGCTGTCCACCAGCACCTGTTTGAACGCCCCGCCGCCGCCGATAATCAGCAGCATCATGGCGATAATTTTAATCGAATCGGTAATGGTGCCCATCACCTCATCCATGCTGCGTCCACGATTGAGGCCGAAAGTGAAGATGGCGATCAGCACCGCAATCAGCGTCGCCATCACCGGGTCGCCGAAAAACTCCGCATAGGGCAGCAGGACATGCCCTTTGGGCAGCACCATTTCCGCCAGCGCGCGCAGCGCCATCAGCACTACCGGCACCAGCGCGGTCCAGACGCTGACGCCGAAGCCGGGCATCTCTTCTTCGCTAAACGTTTTCGGGTTATAGAGCCCTTCCGGGATCGGTTTATCGATGCCTTTCAGGAAGCGGGCGTAAACCGGGCCGGCGAGGATCACCGTCGGGATGCCGAGCAGCGTGCCCCACAGCAGAGTTTTGCCCATATCGGCGTTAAACAGCGTCGCGATTGCCGTCGGACCAGGATGCGGCGGCAGAAAGCCGTGCGTCACCGACAGCGCGGCCGCCATCGGCACGCCGACGTAGAGCAGCGGCACGCGCGCCGAGGCGGCGATGCTGAACACCAGCGGCAGCATCAGCACGAAGCCAACTTCATAAAAGAGCGCGAAGCCGACGGTAAAGCCGGTCAGCACCAGCGCCCACTGAATATGCTGCTTGCCGAACTTCTCAATCAGCGTAGTGGCGATGCGCTGCGCGCCGCCGCAGTCGGCCAGCAGTTTGCCGAGCATGGCGCCGAAGCCCATAATCAGCGCCAGACTGCCGAGCGTGCCGCCGACGCCGTTTTTGATCGAAAGGATCACTTTATTGACCGGCATGCCCTGCATCATGCCGACAACCAGCGCCACCAGAATGAGCGCGATGAATCCGTTAAGTTTGAAGCGAATCATCAGCAGCAGCAGTAACGCCACGCCGATCGCCACAATAAGTAAGGGCATAGGTTTTCTCCACCTGACTGACCGGCGAGCGCCAGCAGCATATTGTTCTCATGGGTCCGAAACGGACATTGGGTACGGCATCGGAAAAACGGACTAACAGCCTGACATAATCTGTTACCAGTAACATGTTAAGGGTAACATCCTGATGAAAGCATCTCCCCTCACAGGCTGAATTTCTGTTTTGCGAAGGTGATCAACTTTTCATCGCAGCGTTATCAGAAAGTTTGCCGCTGCCGCCGTTCGGCTTTTGGTTACACTCTCTCTTTTCCTGATGACATAAGGATGTTGCGGTGAGTGAGAACCTGATCGAGCTGTACAGCAATCAACGAACCCTCTCTGGACGCGGCAGCATCAATAAGCTGGTGCCGCTGCTGAGCGCCGACCCTCAGCCTACGCTGCTGTTCTGCGGGCGCTCTTTTCTTAACGGGCCCGTCTATGCGCGTCTGAAAAGCGAGCTGAACGATCACATTATTGGTTATGAAATCGTGGCGCATGAAGCGTCACCGGCTGAGATTGACGCCTGGGTCACACGCTGGCGCGGCCACGTGGATCGCGTAGTGGCGATTGGCGGCGGCAGCGTGCTCGACGGCGCCAAAGCTTTCAGCGCCATGATGCAGCATCCGCTCCCCACCGCGCGCTATCTGGAAAAGGTCGGCGATACGCCGGTGCAAGCGGTGACGCTGCCGCTAATCGCCGTGCCGACCACGGCCGGCACCGGCAGCGAGGCGACGCAGAATGCTGTGGTGACCGATCAGCATGACATCAAGGTGAAGGCTTCGCTGCGCCATCCGGTATTTGTGCCGCAGGTGGCGATTCTGGATGCGGATCTGCTCAAAGGCGCGCCCGATAAGGTGCTGGCGACCTGCGGCATCGACGCCTTTACCCATCTGTTCGAGGCCTATCTCTCCAGCAAAGGGAATCTGTTTACCCGCCAGCTGGCGCTGACCGGGCTGCGCCAGTTTATCCAGGCCTGGCCCGCGCTGAACCGCGACGATACGCAGGGCGACGCGGCGCGCGACGCGATGATGATGGCCTCCTGGCTGGGCGGCGTCTGCCTCAGCAGCGCCGGCCTGGGCGTGATCCACGGCATTGCCGGCGAGCTGGGCGCCATCAAGCCTTATCATCACGGCGAAGTATGCGGCCGGCTGCTCTTTCCGTTTCTCGATCTGCTGGCGGAAAGCGACGATACGCAGCAGCAGCGGCTGATGCAGGATCTGCAGCAGCAGCTTTTCGCCGCGCCGGCGGCGCAGCCAGCGCGCTTTTTGAAAAACTGGCTGCAGCAGCAGGCGATCGCGCCTTTCTGGCAGGAGACCCAGACGCTGAGCAGTGAAGAGGTGGAGTGGATTCTGGCGCGCGCCAACAGTAAAAACTCGCTGGTGAACTACAGCCAGCAGGCGATGCGCACGATGCTGACGCAGGCGTGGCGCGTGGTGCCAGCGCAGGCGTAACGGGCAGCGACGCCGCCGCCCGCCCGCGCAGAATTCAGGCGAACGGCGGCGCGCCTGCCAGCATCTTCTCGATAACCTGCAGAACGCCCGCCTCGTTGTTGCCGGGCGCAGCGTAGCGCGCCGCCTCTTTCACCCGCTGCGGCGCGTTGGCCATGGCGAAGCTAAACCCGGACTGCCTGAGCATTTCCAGATCGTTGCCGCCGTCGCCAAACGCCAGCACCTGCTGATGATCGATGCCCCAGCGCTGCGCCAGAATGTTCAGGCCGTTGGCCTTGTGATGGCCCGGCACGATAAGATCCACCGAGCCGTGACCGCTTGAGGTCGCCGCCGCAGCGCCCGCGTGCAGCCGCTGAATATCCGCCATCAGCGGCTCGACATAGTCGTCGGAGAGGTTAAGCGCGAACTTGAACAGCCGATCGTCGCCGGTCTCGTCCAGCGAGTTAATCGCCTTCAGCCGATGGCAGTAGTGGCGCATTTTCGCCAGCCACTGCTCTTCAACGCCGCTGAAGTAGTAAGCGCTTTCACGTCCGCACAGGATATAACGCAGCCCTGGATAGTTGCCGTTTTGCAGCGTATCGAGCACCGCATGCACGTCCGGACGAGAAAATGCGCCGCAGAACAGCTCTTCTTCGCCATCGAGGATCCAGGCGCCGTTCTCCGCCACAAAGGCGATCTCGCTGGCAATAGCGGGAAAGAAAGATTTCAGCTGGTAGTACTGATTGCCGCTGGCGACGACAAACTTAATGCCGCGCGCTTTCATCTCTTCATAGCAGCGCATAAAGCGCGGGCGGTCGTACTGCTTCTGGTTATCAAGAAAGGTGCCATCCATATCGACCGCCACCATTTTTACCGCTGTCATCTCGACTCCTTATCAGGCGAAAGGGAACAGTATGGAAGCAAAGCATAGCCTGGAGAGCGTGAAAAAAAGAGGAACAGGTGCGCGCGCAGGCAGCCGGTTTTCCGAAGACCGAGGCGGAAATCAGGGAGAACGAGCGGCCGGAGCCGCCCGAGTGGCCGCCTTAGTTAAAGGCGTTGCCGAGGATCAGCGAAGTGATAATGCCCGTCGCGGCGGCAATCAGCACATAGTTGCCGTCGATATAGGACCAGTATTCGCCGCGCGGCGGCTCCGGCAGACGGCGCTCGCGCCAGTCGTCTACCCGATAGTGCGGGCCGCGATATTCGTGCGGCATCGGGTGGCCGCGGCGAAAATCGTGTCCGTTCCAGGCGAAATGATCGCGGTCACGGTCGTGGTAGTCATGTCGGTCGCCATGAGGGTTGCCGGCAAAACGGTCGCGATCCGGACCATGGCCTTGCGGACCACGGCCGCGATCGTCGTGGCGGTCGCCATCGCGACGATCGCCATCATGCTGCCGCCAGGGCTGGCCATGATGGTCTCCCGGGCCGTCAGCCCAGGAAAGGGTAGAAATCAGCGAGCTGCATGCAATAAAAGTCGCGATAACGCGTAATGTTGTTTTTTTCATCGTAAACCTCCAGTGGCAACAGCGAACGTTGCGCCGTTGAGCTCTACTATCGGCGATTCGCATGGCGCCTGCATCTCCAAAAGTCTTAAAAATCTGAAACTTACAGACTATTACGCCGTTTAGCGCTTCCTTAACACTCGGCAGAAATTATGGAGACCGCTGGACCTGCGGGCGGCGCGATGAACAGACCGCGCAGGCAGCGCGGGCAGCGCATTAAAGGGCGGTTTAGCAGAGAGGAAAATAGAATCAAACCGAAATGAAAACCCGATCGAAATCGATCGGGGGAATCGAAATTCCTTTATACCGAAGGCCGGCTAATCCTTGCCAAATCAAGGAAAAAACTAGAGGAGACAACACCACATCACTAGTGTTGAACAAAGAGACTAACACTGTAGCTATTATTTTGGCAGCACTAATTTTCCTGATTAGGATATTTTCTTATTCATATCACGCTGCGCTGACTTAATTTTTAGCGTGAATTAGACTTTCCGTTAAATATCCGCCTCGCGCATCATCATTTAAACAAAACAGGTATGGGGTCTGACCAGAGGGAGGAATTAATTATTTGGACTATTAATTTGGCTGCTAAATATCGCCTTGCGAAAACTTTAGCGCGCGGTCTGATGGCTCGCCCGCATGTCGCGTCAGCTCTCACCCTGACGAAGCACAGCGCGAACGAAAAAAGCAATAGTGTTTTCATTTTATTTACGCTTTATCCGCCCCGCTTAGCCAGGTTTATTAATCGCATTTTTTATGCGAAAGCGATAAAACACGCGATATGCGCTGCGCCCAATAAAAAAGGACTCAGCTGAAAAACTGCGGTAAATCCTCTATTTCCAACGCGCTAAAATAGTATCCCTGCAGACCGTAAAGCGGGATATGTTCCAGCGCCGCCAGATCCTCTTTATTTTCGACGCCCTCTACGATTATCTGCGGACAATAGCGCTGAATATTGGCCATCAATACCGGAAAGATCGATTTATCCTTTTGCTCCCAGAAAAAGCGCTTGTCGATTTTTACCGCCTCAAACAGACCGGTATAGAGCGCTTCCAGATTGGCGAAGCCGGTGCCGAGATCGTCGAGGAAAAAACGGATGCCGCGCGCTTTCAGCCGATGCAGCGTTTCGCGCGCCTCATGATCCTGGTGAAAGTCGATAGCTTCGGAAACCTCTAGCCGTATGACGCTGGCGGTGCTGAGCAGCCAGCCCAGCCGCGCATCCTCCTCCAGCATGGTCACCATATCGCGGTCTACATTGATACTGACGAAGAGGTGATGCGCCTCAAGCAGCGCCACAACCGGCGACAAATCGCCCAGCTGCTCATAGAGCAGATCGCGCTTTTCGCTGCACGGCATATTTTCAATCACCATAAAGGGATTGCGCGATTTCCCCGCCAGCGAGGTGTAGCGCGTCAGCAGCTCAAAACCGACAAAGCGGCCGCTCTGCGACATAACCGGCTCAAGGATAAATTTTTTACTCAGCGTAGAGGCCAGGGAGTGTGAATTCATAAATACCTCGGGCAAAGCCCAAACGACAGCGTCCAACCCCGCATAAAGCCCGCCAGGGCTGGCTGCGACGAGAAGCGCTGCCTCATTGATCGTCTGGTTTTGCACTTCCTGTTGCACGGTTTATTAGGCCCGCGCGAAATAAACGCGCGCATTTCACCCTGTTTTTTAGTTTTGGCAATATTTTTTCAACTGGCGGCGTGAGAGACGCAAAGAAATACCGGAAGCAAAAGTAAACAGCGGTTTGTTTAAGAGTAGCGAAAGATAGCGCAGCGGAAAGGTAAATTAACCGCGCGTTTTGTCAACGCGCGGTCGGCGGCTCAGGGCGCGCTTAAGGTCACCGGCGCATCCGGCAGCCGGGTAAAGTGGGTCACGATGTAGTGGAAATCGGCCGTAGGATCGAGCTGCGCAAACGTCTGCGGATAGAGATCTTTCGCCAGAATCTCCATGCCGATGATGTTGTAAGGATGGTTATAGAAGTGGTGATAAACCCCATAAACGCGGCCATTCTCGACCGGCGCGATCTGCTTCAGACCGCTGCGGTTCAGCAAACCGCTAAAGGTCGCTGAAACCTCCTGCGGCGTCGTGTTATAGCCAAACGGCAGCACGCCAGGGTTAGGACGCTTCGAGCCGGTCATAATATAAACGTCCGGCTTCATAGCGATAATCTTCTCAAGCGAAACAAAGCCGGCGTTGCCCGGCAGCAGCGCGGAGCCGATATTCTTACCGCCCACCGCCTCCACCAGTCCGCCCCAGCCGTTATGGCCGTGCGTGAAACAGCAGTTGTCGCTGTTGCCGGCGATCGGCTCGATAAACACCGTCGGCTTCTTCGGCACCTGGGCGATGGCCGCGTCGAGCTGCTGTAAACGCTGCTGATAAAAGGCGGTATAGTCGGCCGCCTCTTTCTCGCGGTTAAGCACCTTGCCGAGCAGCGCCACGCTGCGCGCGGTGTTCTCTTTCGGGTGCAGCTCATAGTCGATAAACAACACCGGAATATTGAGCCCTTTCAGCGTATCCAGCACGCCTGACTGCTGCAGCGCCGATTTCGCGCGCAGCTGGGCGATCATCAGGTCCGGCTTCTGCGCCAGCACGCTTTCGAGATTGACCTGCCCCTGATCGTTGAAGCCCATATCAACAATGTTGCTTGCCTG
Organism: Pantoea septica; assembly: GCF_002095575.1. Taxonomy (GTDB): domain Bacteria; phylum Pseudomonadota; class Gammaproteobacteria; order Enterobacterales; family Enterobacteriaceae; genus Pantoea; species Pantoea septica. The sequence continues at coordinate 42,784 of NZ_MLJJ01000018.1, forward strand.
CGGCCAGCGCTGCCTCAGCAGCTCCCAGGTCTGGGTATCCTGCTTTTTCGGCAGGTTATTCCACGCCACCACGCGCCTGAAGGGATTGTCGCGGTCGAGCAGCGCCAGCGCCAGCACGTCGCGGCCATCCTGCAGGATCACATGCTGCGGCTCACGATCGAGCCGAATGGCGTTGCCGTCGAGATCGGTGATCTGCAGCGGGTAAGTGGTGGCGCCGCACGCCGCCGACGTCAGCAGCCCGGCCAGCAGAAGTCCCTTTTTCATCGCTTACTACCTCAGTAACTAATAATTATTCTCAACAAAGTTAGCATGTTGCGGGACGGGAAAGCTATACCGCGACTAAACGGCCCGCGCCAGGCGGGCGTCTTCTCGTTAGCTGAGCAGGGAGTAGAAGATGGCGGAGATCGCCACCAGCCCAACCAGCACCACGAACAGATTGCTGAGATGCCCGCTGTATTTGCGCATCGCGGGAACGCGGCGGATGGCGTACATCGGCATCAGGAACAGAATTATCGCGATCACCGGCCCGCCGAGGGTTTCGATCATATCGAGAATGCTCGGGTTCCAGCTCGCCACCAGCCAGGTGCTGAACAGCATAAACAGCGCCGTCGCCCGGTTCAGCTTCGCAGGCGCCAGGCTTTTGCCGCGGCTGTGCAGCATTTTATTGACCAGGCCGTTAAAGCCTTCGCGCGCGCCGAGATAGTGGCCGAGAAAGGATTTGGTAATGGCGACGATGGCGATCAGCGGGCCGAGCCAGGCGATAACCGGGACGTTAAAGTGGTTGGCGAGATAGGAGAGAATCGAGATATTCTGCGCCTTCGCCGCGGCGAGATCCTGCGGCGACAGGCTGAGCACGCAGCTAAAGACGAAAAACATCACCGTCGCCACCATCAGCAGATGGGAACAGGCGAGAATGCGCGAGCACCTGGGCTCCGCGCCTTCGCCATACTCCGCGCGCTTCGCCACGGCGAACGAGGAGATGATGGGCGAATGGTTAAAAGAGAAGACCATCACCGGGATCGCCAGCCACAGCGTCATCGCGATGCCTTTGCCGCCGCCGCTGTGGTGCAGCGACAGGGTCTGCAGCGCCGCGCCATGCCAGTGCGGGATCAGATATACCGCCAGCAGCATCAGTACCGCGACAAAGGGAAAGACCAGAATGCTCATCGCCCTGACAATCATCTGTTCGCCGAAGCGCACCACCGTCATCAGACCGATAATCAGTATCAGCGACAGCAGCACGCGCGGCGGCGACACCAGCCCTAACTGATGTTCGATAAAGCTCTCGACCGTATTGGTGATCGCCACGCTGTACATCAGCAGAATGGGAAAGATGGCGAAGAAGTAGAGCAGCGTAATGATTTTGCCCGCGCCGGCGCCGAAGTGCTCTTCCACCACGTCCGTAATATCTTCTCCCGCGTTTTTGCCGGAGAGCACAAAGCGGGTCAGCGCGCGATGGGAGTAAAAGGTCAGAGGAAAGGCGAGGATCGCCATAATGATCAGCGGCAGCAGCCCGCCGACGCCTGCGTTGATGGGCAAAAAGAGTACACCTGCGCCAATGGCTGTGCCGTAAAGCCCCAGCATCCAGGTGGTGTCGGTTTTGCGCCAGCCGCGTTCGGCGGGCGCCTCTGCGGCTGCGGTCAGCGCGCCGGTTTGCGTGGTTTTCATCTGCCTGTCCTGTCTTCATGACGCCAACGCCGTCGACGGTGAGTTGGCATCGACGGCCGCATTACCGCGTCGCCCTGCACTGCCGCCTTGCGGCAGCACGACGATTCGCGGCAAAAAAACGTCTCTCCGCGGCGGGAGTAAACGATTGCGCAGGATTTTTACACACCTTAACGACAGGCTTCAACCGCGATGCGCCGATCGTGCATATTTAGGCCGAATATCCGCTAACGCGGCGATGCGCCCGCTTTGTCGCGCGCGCTCCGACGCGCTGGATATAAATTTCAAACGAAACCGCAGATTGGCATTACAAAGCGCGCCGGGCGTTCTATAGTTCACCCGCAACACTTAATCCTGAGGTTTATGCATGCGTGTTAAAGGACTAAATATCGGTTTCTTCATCGTGATTCTGGCGATAGTGACCGTTGCGTTTTTCGATGTACTGGCGCCCTACTTTTCCCCGATTCTCTGGGCCGCCATCCTGGCGGTGATTTTCGCCCCCCTGAAGACCTGGCTGCGGCATAAAATGGGCGATCGCAACGGTGTGGCGTCGCTGGTGACGCTGCTGATTATCTGCCTGATCGTGTTTACGCCGCTGGCGGTTATCGCCTCTTCGCTGGTGGTGGAGGTTAACGCCGTCTATCTCAAGCTGCAGAGCAATTCGGCGCAGTTTCCGGCGGTATTCGCCGATCTGCTGCATCACCTGCCCGGCTGGCTGCGCAACTTCCTCTCTGAGCATCAGATGAATAACGCGGCGCAGATCCAGCAGAAGCTGTCGACCTTCGCGCTCAAGGGCGGCCAGTATATGGCGGGCAGCGTGTTCCTGATCGGCAAAGGCACCTTCACCTTTACCGTCGGCTTCGGCGTGATGCTCTATCTGCTCTTCTTCCTGCTGAAAGATGGCTCCTATCTGGTGCATCTGATTCTGGAGGCGCTGCCGCTTTCGACCTACGTGAAGCATCACCTGTTTATGAAGTTCGCCGCCGTTTCGCGCGCCACGGTCAAAGGCACGGTAGTGGTCGGCATCGTGCAGGGGATTCTGGGCGGGCTGGCGTTCTGGTTTGTGGATATCGACGGCAGCCTGCTGTGGGGCGCGCTGATGGCGTTCCTGTCGCTGATCCCCGCCGTGGGTTCGGCGATTATATGGGTGCCTGCGGCGATATTCTTCTTCGCGACCGGCGCGCTGTGGAAGGGGTTATTCCTGGTCGGTTTCTTTGTGGTGATCGTCGGCCTGGTAGACAATATTCTGCGTCCGCTGCTGGTGGGCAAAGATACCAAAATGCCTGATTACCTGATTCTGATCGCCACCTTAGGCGGCATGGAGATTTACGGCATTAACGGCTTCGTGATTGGTCCGCTGATCGCCGCGTTGTTTATCGCCTGCTGGAACCTGCTGTCGGGCAAAGATAACCGCGACAACGTCGAAGAGATTGACGAAGAGTTTATCGAAGAAGGGAAAAAGCTGTCGGACGAGGCCGCACTCGGGAATGACGCGGGGAGTGGTGCGTGAGCGGCATCCCTGCCGGCTCGGCCCGCGCGAACAGGCATTTCATCCCTGAGGAGCGGTAGCTGCCGGGCCAACGCCCGTTTTTACAGGCTTAAGGAGCCGTCTGTGTGGGACCCACTCAGACGGCTCCGGCGCTTAGTGAATCGCGTCGGTTTTGCCATGCCAGTAGTTATAGAGACGCAGCGCCGCAGGCTGGATAGCGTCAGTGCTCTGCAAGTAGGCGATCTCATCCATACCGTCGAGTTTTTCGACCTCATCAATATCGCCGTGCAGCGCAATCGCCTGCAGAGACGGCTGTAGCTCGGCGGGCAACTCCGGCCATTCCGCCAGCGCCACGCCGGTCATATAGCCGAAGCACCACTCTTCCACCACCAGCAGTTCGCGGCCGTCCATTTCACGGTAGCCGAACAGCGGCTCAAACTGCTCCGGGTAAAGGCTGAGGCGCTCGGCGATATCGTTCATCATCCGCGCCGCCAGGGTATTGAAACGCTGCTCATCCGCAGGATCGTCCCAGTCCGGCGCGCTTTCGCCCCAGATAACCGGCTTCATCGCATCAAGCGCCAGCGGCGACGGACTGGAGAGCGCCGCGGTGAAAAGACCGTCCAGCTCGCTGATATCGATCAAGCCGTCTTCGCTGTCGTGCTCCATCAACACATCTTCCATCCACTCGATTTCGTCTGCGTTCAGTGGGCCTGTAGCCATGGTAATTCCTCTTGTGGTGTGTCGAAGGTGTGGGCGGCGCACGCTGGCATGCAGCCCTGTGGAAAGTCGGGTGAGAAAACCGCGTCTCAGCGGGGAATCTGTTTCGCTGCGGGTAGTGTGCCTGAGAGCAGGCGCGAAGCCAACCAAAGAGACCGGCGGCAAGCGAATGTCGTACCACGTCGGTATGAAGCCGGTCACGAAATTGATAAGGCAAAAAGGAGCCGTCAGAGGCGGCGAGCGGTCGCCTGTGCGCGCTGTCGCCAGTCGCTGCCGGATGTCGCTCTCAGCAGGCGGAAAATTCATGCGCCGCACGCATTAATCGATACGCAAAATGCACTTATTAACTCCGCCTTCCTGTTCCAGTCTTGAGTCACAACAAAGTAATGAATCATTAACATTACGTAAACGCTGGAGCATTTAATGGAAACATCCTCTGCATCAATCAACACGGTTTGCGCCCGGGCAGGCGCGATCCTTCGCGTCACTTCGGGAAACTTTCTCGAACAGTTCGACTTTTTCCTGTTCGGCTTTTACGCCACCTATATCGCCCACACCTTCTTTCCGGCGAGCAGTGAATTCGCCTCGCTAATGATGACCTTCGCCGCCTTCGGTGCCGGCTTCCTGATGCGCCCCATCGGCGCGGTGGTGCTGGGCGCCTATATCGATAAAGTGGGCAGGCGCAAAGGGCTTATCGTCACGCTCTCGATTATGGCGACGGGCACCTTTCTGATCGTGTTGATCCCTTCCTATGCGGCGATCGGCTACTGGGCGCCGCTGATTGTGCTGATGGGACGGCTGCTGCAGGGCTTTTCCGCAGGCGCGGAGCTGGGCGGCGTCTCGGTTTATCTCTCTGAAATCGCCACCCCGGGCAAAAAAGGCTTCTATACCAGCTGGCAGTCCGGCAGCCAGCAGGTCGCCATTATGGTGGCCGCGGCGATGGGATTCGCCCTCAACGCCCTGATGGAGGAGAGCGCGATTCGCGACTGGGGATGGCGCATTCCTTTTCTGTTCGGCTGCTTGATCGTACCGTTTATTTTCTTCCTGCGGCGCAATCTGGAGGAGACGGCGGAATTCAGCGCGCGCCGCCAGCATCCTGAAATGCGCCAGGTCTTTAGCACGCTGCTCGGCAACTGGAAAACCGTGATGGCGGGCATGCTGATGGTGGCGATGACCACCACCGCCTTCTATCTGATCACCGTTTATGCGCCCACCTTCGGCAAAAAAGTGTTGATGCTAAGCGCATCGGACAGCCTGCTGGTGACCCTGCTGGTGGCGGTCTCAAACTTTATCTGGCTGCCGATCGGCGGAGCGATCTCGGATCGCTACGGGCGAAAACCGGTGCTGATCGCCATGGCGCTGATCGCCATCGCGACCTCCTACCCTGCCCTTAAATATCTGGCGGCCGATCCGAGCTTCTACTCGATGCTGGGCGTGCTGCTGTGGCTCTCGTTTATTTACGGGCTCTACAACGGCGCCATGATCCCGGCGTTAACGGAGATCATGCCGGTCTCGGTCCGGGTCGCGGGCTTCTCGCTGGCCTATAGCCTCGCCACCGCGCTGTTCGGCGGCTTTACGCCCGCCATCTCCACCGCGCTGATTGAAGTGACCGGCGACAAAGCCGCGCCTGGCTTATGGATGAGCTTCGCCGCCGCGTGCGCGCTGCTGGCGACCCTGTTCCTCTATAAGCAAGAGGCGGTCCATCATCACGCCGCTAAAAAAACGTTTGGTTAAGGAAAAACAGATGAAACGATTGTTACCCCGCCTGCTGCTTATCGCGCCGCTCTGCCTCCTGAGCTGGGAGACGTCGGCGAAAGAGATCACGGTCATGATCTCCGGCGGCTTCAAGGCCGCCTGGGAAAAGCTTAGTCCCGCTTTCGCCGCTGAAAAAGGCTATACCATCAAGACGGTGCCGGGACCGTCGATGGGCCAGTCGCCAGAGGCGATCCCCAACCGGTTAGCCGCGGGCGAAAAAGCGGACGTCATTATTATGGTCGGCTATGCGCTGGATAAGCTTGATAAAGAGGGACGCCTGCTGCCCGGCACGCGCACCGAGCTCGCCGACTCAAAAATCGGCGCAGTGGTGAAAAAAGGCGCCGCCGTGCCCGACATTACGACGGCGAACGCGCTCAGGGCTACCTTGCTGAAGGCGCACTCTGTCGCCTATTCCGACAGCGCCAGCGGGAAATATGTCGAGACGACGCTGTTCAACAAGCTGGGCATCGCTGAACAGCTAAAGCCTAAGGCGAAGAGGGTCGAGAAAACCCCTGTGGCGCAAAGCGTCGCCAGCGGCCGCTACGAGATCGGCTTCCAGCAGGTCAGCGAACTGCTGCCGTTGGCCGGGGTGACCTTTATCGGCAAGCTGCCGGAGGATATGCAGTATGTCACCCGCTTCGCCGGCGCGGTCTCTAACCATTCAGCCCAGCCGGAAGAGGCGAAAGCCCTGCTGGCGTACCTCTCCTCTCCCGGGGTGCAGCAGCAGATTCAGGCAACCGGCCTCGATCCCGTTAGCGGTCGTGCGCCTGCCCCTCAGCCGCGTTTATCGCAATAATCATCGCCTCCAGCTCACCGGCAAGATGCGGCAGCTCCTGACCGGTGCGCTTCACGATGCCGACCGTGCGGCGCACCGTCGGCTCATGGAGGGGAATGGTGGCTAAAAAAGGGTGGCCCCCTTTCGGCATCGCCATCCCCGGCACCGCGGCGATCCCCAGACCGGCCTCCACCATGCCCAGCAGCGTCGTGACGTGACGCGTTTCGCAAACGCCCGGCTTTTCCGGCACGATGCCCGTCAGCGCCTGATCGAGCAGGTTGCGGTTGCCCGAGGTTTTATCCAGCCAGACATAGGGCCAGCTATAAAATTCCCGCCAGCTCAGACTCTTCCTGCCGGCGAGCGGATGGTCGCGCGGGCAGACGGCGACGTAGGCTTCATCCACCAGCGGCAGAAACCTGACATCCGGCTGCGGCGCGCCGGTAAAGCTCAGGCCGAAATCAGCCTGCCCGGCGATCACCGCGTCGTAGACGTCACCGGCGCTGGAATCGATCAGCTTAATACGTACGCGCGGGTAGTGAAGCTGAAACTGCGCGATGACTTTGGGCATAAAATAGTAGGCGGCCGACGGCACGCAGGCGACAGTCACCAGGCCCGTTCGGTTCGAATTGACATCCCCGACGTTGGCGATGGCACTCTCTAAATCCTTCAGGATCTGCTGCGCGCGCGGCGCGAAACTGCGGCCCGCCATGGTCAGGCTAACGCGCCGCGTGGTTCTTTCGAACAGCCTGACGCCAAGCGACGTCTCTAACTTATCGATGCGTCGGCTCAGCGCCGGTTGAGAAAGATGAATCGCCTCTGCGGCGGCTTTAAAGCTTCTGAATGTCACCAGAGCCTGAAAAGCGTAGAGATCGTTAAGGTCGACGTTTAACGTCATCGGCTTCATATCGCAGTGGGTTCCAGGTTGACGGCGGTAAGCGCCTTATTCTACAGGGATATGCCGCCGTTGCGGGCATCTTTGCTACACCCCGTCACTCTAATCCCCTCAGCAGGCTGCCAGGCCTTCCGCATCCGCCAAAAAACGTCGGCGGCCTCCTCTTTAAGGTTTTCCGACTGAAACTGGACGCCGCTGCAGGCGGGGCCGAGCGCTGCCTCGTTGCAGGCCGGTTATCTGCTGGCTGGGGGCAAAGGCTGCGTTGTCGCAGGCTCGGCCTGAAATAAAACGGCACGACAGCCGGTGCGCCGCTGGCTGCGCTGCTGTATAAAAGAGAAAAGCGCATATCTGCATACTGAGGCGGTGACGTAATGACGAATGAAAAGAGAGGCATTACTTGCGAAGCGGAACTGGAACGGATTTATGGCGCGGTCGCCAGACCCTCGCTGACCAAGGAGAGCGACCATATCCATCCCGCCTACCGCCCTTTTATCGAGGCGGCGCCCTTTGCGGCGCTCGCGACCTCGGGACCGGGCGGGCTTGACGTCTCGCCACGGGGCGATCCGGCAGGCTTTATCGTTATCGAAGATGCGAAGACGCTGTTGCTGCCTGACCGGCGCGGCAATAACCGCATCGATAGCCTGCGCAATATTCTGCACGATAATCGCGTGGCGCTGCTTTTTCTCATACCCGGCATCGGCGAAACGCTGCGGGTAAACGGCACCGCGGAGATCTGCAACGATCCCGATCTTCTTACCCGCTTCGCCGTCAACAACCAGCTGCCGAAAACGGTGCTGCGCATTAGGGTGGATAGCGTCTTTTTTCAGTGCAGCCGGGCGATTATTCGCTCAAAACTCTGGGATCCCGCCGCACAGATCGCGCGTGACAGTCTGCCCAGTCCGGGAGCGATCCTGCATCAGCTTTCGCAAGCGGAAATAGACGGCGAGGCCTATGACCAGGCGCTGCCGGAACGCTTAAAGAACACGCTTTACTGAACGGCCTGCCCTCAAGCCCTGATGCGATCGGGGCTCTCTGCGTTTATTCACTCTTCTCTTTGCCGGATCAATACCTGCTCTGCGGCGCCAGTTTATATTCCCTGCGGAATACAGGATTCACAGTACACTTAGCCGAAGAAGCACGCATTCTCTTGCGCTGCGCGCTGGCGATCCCGCGCGTTGGCTTTGCCTCTTTTGTCGCGCCAGGATTATTCTTTACGCCCGCTTAAGGAGATCCGCGAAGGAAAAAGCATGAATAACGATATCAATCAGGAGATTACCTTCCGTAAGCTCAGCGTTTTTATGATGTTTATGACCAAAGGCAATATCGCTCGTACGGCGGAGGCGCTCGATCTGAGCAGCGTCAGCGTGCACCGCGCGCTGCACACGCTGGAAGAGGGAATCAACTGCCCGCTGTTTATCCATAAAGGACGCAATCTGGTGCCGCTGCCCGCCGCATGGACGCTGCTGGAGTATTGCCAGGACGTTACCGCGCTGATGAGTAAAGGCATAGAAGAGGCAAGACAGGTAGCAGGCGTTGGCTGCGGCCGATTAAGGATCGGCACGCTCTACTCGCTCACCCTGGAGACGATTCCCCGTCTGATTATGGGCATGAAGCTGCGGCGCCCCGCGCTTGAGCTCGATCTGACCATGGGCTCCAACCAGACGCTGCTCAATATGCTTGAGGACGACGCGCTCGACGCGATTCTGATCGCCACCGACAGCGCCGAACTCAGCGACTCGGCTTTTGATGTGATCCCGCTTTTTCACGACCATATTTTTCTTGCCGCGCCGGCGGGCGAAAAGCTCGATACCTCGCGCGACGCGGATCTGCGCGACTACGCCGATCGCGACTTTGTCTCGCTGGCGGAGGGCTTCGCGACCTACGCCGGGTTTCAGGAGGCGTTTCAGGTGGCCGGATTCCAACCGCGCATCGTCACCAAAGTAAACGACATCTTCTCTCTGGTCAGTCTGGTACAGGCGGGCATGGGCTTCTCGCTGATCCCCGGCCGCATGAAAAAGGTTTATGAAAACAGCGTACAGCTGGTCCGCCTGGCAGAGCCTTACCAGATGCGCCAGCTGGTTTCCATCGTCTACTCGCACCATCGCGAGCGCGATCAGGATCTGCTGGCGCTCGCCGCAGAAGGCCGAATGTACGCGCGCAGCCTTACTGACTCAGCCGTTTAGCCAGGTGGAGCGCAACCTCGACGCTGTTACGCTCCATGCAGATCGCCTCTCCCTGCCAGCCCGCCTGGTGCGTCAGCGCGGTCAGCACATTGCCCGGCGGCATCTCAATCGCCAGCCTGGCGTCGCGCTGATTGGCCGCGATCACGGCGTCGCTCCACTGCACGGTGCGCGCCATATTGAAGGCCAGATCGTCGGCGATCCTGGCGGGTTCCCAGATCACGCGGCCGGTCGAGCCGCTCAGATAAGCGCATGAGGGCCGCGACAGCGAGACCGAGCCGAAGGCGCTGGCCAGCTCCGCCGCCGGCTTATCCAGCAGCGCGCAGTGGGACGGTACGCTGACCGCCAGCCGCGCCGCCTTGCTGGCGCCCGCGTCGAGCGCTTTTTGCGCCACGGCCGCCATATCCTCGTCGCGTCCGGCGATCACCGTCTGGGTTTCCGCATTGATATTGGCGATATAGGTATTGCTGCCCGCCATCAGCTTCTCCAGCTGGCTGAGCGTCAGCCCGACGATGGCGGTCAGGCCGTAGCCGTGAGGATAAGCGCGCTCCATCAGATCGCCGCGCAGCGCGACCAGCCGCAGCGCGTCGCTGAAATCGAGCGCGCCCGCCGCCACGGCGGCGGGATAGGCGCCGATAGACAAACCGCTGACGATATCCGGCTTCACGCCGTTTCTGATCAGCTCGCGCGCCCAGGCGACGCCGACGATCAGCAAGCAGAGCTGCACCGCGCGCGTGTGCCGCAGCGCCTCCGGGCTGTCGAGCGCGTCGGTCTCCTCTCCCAGCACGGCGCGCACGCTGCTCAGCAGCGCCTCTCCGTCAGGGAGATTGCGCAGCATGCCGGGGCGCTGCGTGCCCTGGCCAGGAAAGGTAAAGAGGATTTTCATACAGTCTCCCTGCTCCAGGGCGACGCGGTCAGCACCGGGCCGGCGGCGGTTTTCACCAGCGCGCGCCCTTCGCGCAGCCACTCGCTAAGCGCGAAGGCGCCTGACGGCGTTTCAACCTGGGTGTCGACGCGGCAGGGCAGACTCTCCGTCTGCGCCTGCCACTGCTGTAAAAGGTCGCGCGCCAGCGGCTGCGGCGCGCGGATGGTTAAATCGAGGTCGCTGCCGGAATGCAGCACCGGAATAGCCGTTGCCAGCGCATAGCCGACGCTGCCGGTAACCCCCCAGCGCCAGGGCCAGCGGTGCTCGCTGAGCGCAAGCGCCGCCTGGATCGGGCGGTAAGCGACAAAGGGCGACGCCAGCAGGCGGGCGCGATCGGCGACCATTTCCGGCGTAGTGACGTGCAGGATATCCGCCGTCTGCGCCCAGGCGGCGGCGCGCTGATCCCGCCGCGCGCCGCGCACGCCGACCGGGATGCGGTCGGCCGTGGCGACATCGCGCCGCACCACCACCGGCAAACCGGCGTGCCACTGCTCGCTGACCCACGCCTCTTTCACCGACAGCAGTACGCTATCGGCGCGAAGCCAGAGGAGATCGTGAGGGCGCGGCGTCAGAGTCATATCAAATACCTGAAGTCAGAGTAATAAACAGCGGCAGAGAAAGAATACACAGAATCGAGCTGAGCAGCAGCACCGCCTCCGCATCGGGCGACTGCACGCCAAAGCGGTTGCCGAAAACGACGCCGAAGAAACCGGCAGAGAGCGCGATCATCAGGATGGCGGTAACGGCAACCGGGCCGCTCAGGCCGAGCGCGGCGACGATGCCCCAGGCGATAAAGGGCTGAACCAGCAGTTTGACGAGGGTGCCGACGCCAACCACCGCGTTGAGTTTCAGCTTACGCGCCGAGAGGATCACGCCGGTCAGAAACAGCGCAGCCGCCGTGGCCGCCAGTCCCAGCGGTTTAATCGCCGCCAGCACCAGGTCCGGCATTTTGATGCCGATCGCCGACAGCACCACACCCACCAGCGGGCCAAGCACGATCGGTTTTTTCACCGAACGCCACATCAGCACCGGCAGCATCGCAAAGGTGGAACCGTGATCTTCACCCGCGGTGCGCGCCTTTTCGCGCTCCAGAATCAGCAGGCAAAGCGGCGTCAGCAGCACCGAGCCGCAGGCGATCGACACCGCCACAGAAAGCGAGGTGGTGGCGTTTTCACCCAGCACGCTGCCGAGGATCGGCAGCCCCAGCGCGGCATAGTTCGGCAGCGCCACGGTGAGCGTCAGCACCGCCGCATCCTGAGGGGATTTTTTTAAATACTTTGGTCGCGAGAAAATAGATAGCCGCATAGGTAATCCACATGGCGCCGGTAATGACCACAATCAGCGGCCACTGCGCCACGATCCCCGGCCAGGGCGTCTGTACCGTGGCGCTGAACAGCGCGGCAGGCAGCGCAAAGTCCATTACGAAGATATTAAGCAGCGAGACATTTTTATTGTCGACCATCCCCGCTTTACCGGCCCAGAAGCCGAGCAGCATGATGACAAATATTGGCGCAAGGGCATGAACAATTGTGTAAATCATAAATCACCTGTATTTAAGAAATAAAATTTCAGTCACGCGATGTTTATAATTTCTAAAAGCGGCCCCTGCGCCGGGGTGCAATTACGCACCCCGAACGGACCGTTTCCGGCAGGTCTTTTTTTATTTATTTACGGCTATTACCAGGCTGCGCGCATTCGTTCGCGCACCAAAGATGAGCTGCGGCGGTTTTCCGCGCCGAGCCGGGTTTTCAGGGAAGGATCATGACGCGCGTCGGCAATCGCCTTTTGCAGCGCAATCTCTACCTGCGCCAGATCGGCGTCGGAGGGGGCGTCAGGATTGCCCACCGTCAGCAGATCGGCCAGCAGGCCCAGCGTAGCGAAGTTGCTGACGTCATAGGCCATCGGCGGAATGGTCGCCGCCAGTTTTTCCAGCGCCTCGACCGTACGCAGCGTAATGCGCGCGGCGGACGCTTTGCCCATCGCATGCACCAGCACGCCCCGATCGTTAATCGCGATCAGACGGTTCGCCTGATAGCCGTGCGCCAGAAACGCGCCCGACATCGCCTTGCCGACAATCAGGCCGATCACCGGATGTCCAGCCAGACGCGCTTTGGCATAGGCGCCAGCCGCGCCGGCAAGCGCCTGATGAATGCCGAACGCCTCTTCGCGTCGACCGTAGGCCTGGCTCGGCACGTCGATGACCGCGATAATCGGGCGCTTCACGTCGCTGTTTTTATCTGCGTCGATGGTTTCATTCACCACCTTCGCCAGCGTCCAGCCCTCCAGCAGCCCGACTTCGCCGCGCGCGGCGCGCGGGTAGTGGTTGTTTGCATCGGGCACCACGGCGATCAGACGTACGCGCTCGCCGTTGAGTTCGCCGTCAGCCACCTGAACGGAGTCGCACAGGCCGCTCAGGCGCTGCGCATTAGGTGCCAGTTTTTCCAGCCAGGTCGCACCGCGGCTGATAGTCTGGGTCATTATTTATCCTCCCGGGCAAAAAGCTGTTTAATCTGCGCCGTATCCGCCTGCTGACGCGTATCGAAACGGGTCAGACGCGGCAGGAAGTCGGCATATTTGTCGCTGCGATGCTGCGCCGGCACGCCCTTTTCGATAAAGCCATTCATCGCGGTTTTCACGGCGTTGATGCCGTCATCGACCAGCGCGTCGGCCAGTCCGCTCGCGTAGCGGATTTCGCCGCCGGTCATGCTCCAGATAAAGGGGCGGTCGCGCGAGTCGTACTCTTCGATGCCCGCTTCCTGCTCGATAACCTGCGGGCCGTTAAGCCCCAGCCGCGCCTCGCGCGTGACGATCAGATAGCTGCAGAGCGCGGCGGCGATCGACATGCCGCCGAAGCAGCCGACGGTGCCGGCGATAATGCCGATAACCGGCGTATAGCGGCGCAGGTCGACAATCGCGGCGTGGATATCGGCAATCGCCGCCAGCCCCAGATTAGCCTCCTGCAGGCGCACCCCGCCGGTTTCCAGGCAGAGCACCGCCTGGGTCGGAATGCCGTTGCGGTTGTCTTCAGCCGCCAGCTCTAACGCCGCCGCCATTTTCGCGCCGGACACTTCGCCCATGCTGCCGCCCTGGAAGGTTCCCTCGATGGCGATGACCACCGCGGACTGGCCGTTAATCGTGCCGCGCGCCACCACCATGCCGTCGTCGGACTGCGGTACGACGCCCTGCGGCGCCAGCCAGGGCGACATGATGCCCTCAAAAGGATCGAGCAGTTCGCGGTAACTGCCCTCGTCCAGCAGCGCATGGGCGCGATCGCGGGCGCGCAGTTCGATAAAACTCGGATCGTTACGCATGGCTCACCTCTTCAAAAACCTGTTCGATACGGATGCGCGCAACGCCCGGCGTCGCGCCGAAATCGTGAATGACCATCTGCCCGGCAGGCAGGCCGTTGATCAGGCTGAGGCGATCGAACAGCGCCTTCCAGCGGGTGTCGCTATTGTCGAGGGAGGTGGTGATATCAATACTCAGCGTTTGCCCTTCGGTTGCGGTGAACAGCACTTCCATATCACCGGAACCAACGACCCCTGCAAGGGCTCTGCCGCTGAAGGTGCGGTTAGCAGGGAAAGATAATGTGATGTGTTCCATAACGTCCTCTAAAGAAAAGAGTGATGGGCCGTAACGGCTACCCTGTCAATGAACAGCGTGGCGGCCAGCAGATCGGCGGCGCCTCCCGGCGAGGCGTTCAGGGCCAGCATGTCGGCATCCAGCTGCGCCAGCGCGCGCTGGCCTTGCGCCGTCATGCAGCCACCGGCCAGCAGCACCGCCCGGGCGCCCGCCTGCATCGTCTGCAGGCCTTCGAGGCCGGCGCGGGAAAGCACGCAGGTGTCGCTGAGGGAGGTCATGATCGCCATCAGCGCGTCAAGCCGGGCTTCGCTTTCGCTCGCGCCCGCCGCGCGGCTGCGCAGCAGCGCCAGCCTGACGACGTGGGGAAAGGCCTGCTGCGCCTCTTCCCGCGCGCCAGGCACGCGATAGCGATGCGTCGCCTTCAGCCCTTTGCTGAACAGCTTCGGCGCGGCGCGATCGGGCAGGCTGGCCAGCGACGCCGCGGTACGGGCGAGCCGCTCCGCGTCGGCGCCGCCGCCGTTCATCGCCGCGGCGCTGACCAGCAGGCCCAGCGCCCAAATCGCGCCCCGATGGGTGTTGACGCCGCCGGTGGCCGCCATCATCTGCCGCTCCCCTTCCCGCCCGAGACGGCCGACCGCTTCGCGCAGGGCGACGTCAGCCGGACGCTGCCAGCACTGACGCGCCAGCTGCAGAAAAGTCGGCTGCAGGCTGCGGGCCGAGCGCTCCATCAGCGCGAGCGTCAGATCCTGATGCGCGCCGTTGCCGCGGCTGTCCACCAGACCCGGCTTCGGACTGAGGCGCGCCTCATCGATCAGGCAGTCGCGCGCGATGGCCGCCAGCTGACTAACCTGCGCCTCGGCTTGAGTCTGTGACAGGAGTTTCATTACCAGCTCCGGAATTTTGCCGGCGGGTTGTAGAGGCCGCCCGACCATTCGACCAGATCCGCGACGCTGCCTGCGGCGAGCAGAGAGCGCGTGGCGTCTGAGCGGCGAATGCCCATATCTTCCGGATAGACGACCTTGCCGCTTTTACGCAGCGCGGCCACGCGCGCGGCGTCGACGCCCAGACCAATATCGGTGATGCCCGCTACCGCAGCCACCATGGCGCGGCGCTCTTCCAGACTGTCGGCGCGATAGAGATAGGCGATGCCCTCTTCGGTCAGCACGTGGGTCACGTCATCGCCGTAAATCATTACCGGCGCCAGCGGCATGCCGGACGATTTCGCCACTTCCACAGCGTCGAGCTGCTCGACGAATGTCGGCTTCGCGCCCGCCTGGAAGGTTTCCACCATCTGCACCACCAGCTTTTTACCGCGCTGCATCGGGTCTGGCTCGGTAATCATATTGAGCCAGGCGGGCGTCGCATGGCGGCGACCGTGGGGATCGTGGCCCATGTTAGGCGCGCCGCCGAAGCCGGAAAGGCGACCGCGCGTCACGGTAGAGGAGTTCGCCAGCCCGTCGACCTGCAGGGTCGCGCCGATAAACATATCGACCGCGTACTGACCGGCCAGCTGACAGAACGCACGGTTAGAGCGCATCGAGCCGTCGCTGCCGGTGAAGAAAATGTCTGGACGGGCGCGGATATACTCTTCCATTCCCAGCTCGCCGCCGAAGCAGTGCACGCTCTCTACCCAGCCGCTCTCAATCGCCGGGATCAGCGTCGGATGCGGGTTTAGCGTCCAGTGTTTACAGATTTTGCCTTTCAGCCCGAGCTGCTCGCCGTAGGTCGGCAGCAGCAGTTCGATTGCGGCGGTGTTGAAGCCGATGCCGTGGTTGAGCGACTGCACCTGATGTTCGGCGTAGATGCCTTTGATCGCCATCATCGCCATCAGGATATGCTCCTGCTTGATCAGACGAGGATCGCGCGTGAACAGCGGTTCGATGAAGAAAGGCTTGTCGGCGACGACAATGTAATCTATCCAGGACGCGGGAATATCGACGCGCGGCAGGTCGCTTTCGTCATCCACCAGCTCGTTGACCTGGGCGATAACGATGCCATCGCGGAACGCGGCGGCCTCCACCAGCGCCGGCGTATCTTCGGTGCTGGGACCGGTGTAGAGGTTGCCTTTGCGGTCAGCTTTATAACCGGCAATCAGCGCCACGTTCGGGCTGAGATCGACGTAGAGGCGGGAATAGAGTTCGATGTAGGTGTGGATGGCGCCAATTTCCAGCTGACCATCCTGCAGAAGCTGGGAAATACGTAAACTCTGCGGGCCGGAAAATGAGAAGTCGAGTTTGCGGGCGATGCCCTTTTCGAAAATATCGAGATGTTCGCTACGGCCCACGCTGGGCATAATCATATGCAGGTCGTGTACTTTTGCCGGATCCACTTCAGCCAGCGTACGCGATAAAAAATCCGCCTGCTTCTGGTTATTTCCTTCAAGGACAACGCGGTCCCCTGGAGCAATTAATTTTTCGAGCGCTTCTACCGCTCTTTCAGTAGGGATTACTTTACCGTCTGCGGGAAAAGATGCCAGTCGACGCGCTTTTTCACTGCGGCGCGTATTCCATTCCCGAACCGGCGCTTGGCCAGCGTGC
The DNA here is from genome assembly GCF_002095575.1 of Pantoea septica. GTDB lineage: Bacteria > Pseudomonadota > Gammaproteobacteria > Enterobacterales > Enterobacteriaceae > Pantoea > Pantoea septica. Next base: position 59,301 of record NZ_MLJJ01000018.1, read on the forward strand.
ATTATAACCTCCTGATTCAGATAACCATTATTTCGTTTATGCTGGATGGAGTCTGCGCTTTCTGCTCAAGTGATTCAATTAAGGCAAGGGGACGATCATTAGTCTTAGAGTAATGATTCAGGGATCGTAGTGGAGATAAGCGAAACACAAAAACTGAGTGTAGACGCCATCTTCAGGAGAAAAAGGCAGGAGCAAAATATTTCTTCAGTTTGCAATATATATTTACCACGCATTTCTGTTTTTTAATCCGCCTGAATAGCCAGGCTGCAAGCATAATATGCGGATTATGCTGGTTGTTTTTTCTCGCTGACAGACGGCATAAACAGCGACTGCGTATTTTTAATAAAATGCATCATGTCGCTATTTTTTCTTCCCTCTTTCCAGCAAAGGTACAAAGAGGTGGTGATATCGGTGCCGGTAATATCTAACGCCACCACATCCTGACGCAAAAAATTACGCTGCGAAGCGGGAATGCAGGTTATTCCCATCCCCATCGCCGTCAGGTCAATGGCGGTGTTGACGTCCCGTGCCCGCACTATTTTCGCCGGCACCAGACCCGTTTCCGTATACATACGCAGCACGGTGCCGCCCAGCCCAACGCCGTCGGGATCCTGCTGAACGATCAGGGTTTCGCCAGCCAGCTCGCGCAGGCTGATCTGCTTATCCCCTGCGCGCGGATGGTCGTCGGGTATCACCGCGCTCAGCGCCGTCTGATGGATTTCCCTGCAGGCGATAAAGCGAAAATCGGGCAGCGGCCCGCGCAGGATGCCTGCATCCAGCTCGCCGCTTTGCAGCAGCCCGATCTGCTGATTGACGTTATATTCCATCGGCTCAAGGCGGATAGCCGGAAACTGGCTTCTGAAACTTCGCAGCGCCCTGACCAGCAGCGGCTCGAGCACCGCCGTGCCGACATAGCCGAGCCGCAATAATCCCCTGCTGCCGGCGGCGACCTCTTTGACGGTTGCGCGCAGGTTGTCGAGCCTCTGCACCGTGCGCTCCGCCTCCTCGAGCAGCAGTTGCCCTTCGACCGTCAGGCTGACCTGTCGTTTGTTCCGCTCGAACAGCCTGACGCCCCAGCTCAGCTCCAGCGACTGAATATGCTGGCTCAGCGCGGGTTGCGTCAGGCCGACCTCCGCCGCCGCGCGGGCAAAATGCAGGGTGCGCGCCAGGGTAATGAAGGATCGAAGCTTAGGGTATTCCATGACTCACCTGATAAAGATTGCTTATTAATAAAAGCATAATACCAATTAGACCCTTATCAGTCTCGGCGTTATCTTCCTCTCATACCGCCATCCGGCCCTTCGGGCTGGGCATCTTTCACCTGACTCAGGAGGCTGCATGAGAATTATTGTCGGCATGACCGGTGCGACGGGCGCGCCGCTCGCAGTGACCCTGCTGCGCAAACTGGCGGCGATGCCGCATGTAGAGACGCATCTGATCGTCTCCCGCTGGGGTAAAACCACCCTGGAGCATGAAACGGGTTTGCAGCTTAGCGACCTTAAAGCGCTGGCGGACGTTTACCACAGCGCCGGCGATCAGGCCGCGACCCTCTCCTCCGGCTCCTTTGTCACCGACGGAATGATCGTCATTCCCTGCAGCATGAAAACGCTGGCGGGTATTCGCAGCGGTTATGCTGAAGGGTTGATTGGCCGCGCGGCGGACGTCGTGCTGAAAGAGCAGCGCAAACTGGTGCTGGTCGCGCGGGAAACGCCGCTGAATACCATTCATCTGGAAAATATGCTCGCGCTCTCCCGCATGGGCGTCAGCATCATTCCCCCTGTTCCCGCCTGGTACAACCATCCCGAGACCATCGCGGATGTTGAAAACCATATCGTCGGTCGCGTGCTCGATCAGTTCGGGCTGGATACCGCGCAATCGACCCGCTGGCAGGGCCTGACCCGTTAAACAACCGGCTGCCTCTTATTTTGATCCAGGAGAAAAATATGACAGACATTGCACATCGTCCCGCAGAGGAAAAAAGCTTCGATCTGCGTGCCGCCATCGACATACTGAAACAGTACGAGGGCGAATATATTGAGACCAGCGAACCGGTGGATCCGGCCGCAGAGCTGTCAGGCGTTTACCGTTATATCGGCGCAGGCGGCACGGTAATGCGCCCGACCCGCACCGGACCGGCGATGGTCTTCAACAAAGTGAAAGGCTATGAGGATTTCCGCGTGCTGATCGGCCTGCTGGCTTCGCGCCAGCGCGTCGCGCGCCTGCTGGGGGTGCCGAAGGAGAATCTGGCTAACCTGCTGCGCGAATCGGTGCATCGCGCCATCGCGCCGGTGGTGATCCCCAACGAGCGAGCGCGCTGCCAGGAGGTGGTGCATCTGGCGTCCGACGAGGGATTCGATATCCGTACGCTGCTGCCGGCGCCGACCAATACCCCTGAAGACGCAGGCCCCTACTTCACGCTCGGCATGTGCTACGCCGCCGATCCGGAGACGGGAGAGCATGATGTAACTATTCACCGTCTCTGCGTGCAGGGCAAAGATGAAATCTCGATGTATTTCGTTCCAGGGCGTCATCTCGATCAGTTCCGCATCAAAGCGGAACAGGCTGGCAACGCGCTGCCTGTCACCATCAGTATCGGCGTGGATCCGGCAATTGAAATCGGCGCCTGCTTCGAGCCGCCGACGACGCCGCTGGGCTTCGATGAGCTGGCCATCGCCGGCGGGCTGCGCGGACGCGCGGTAGAGCTGGTTGAAGGGGTCGCGGTCAAGGCGCGCGCCATCGCCAACGCGGAAATTGTGATCGAAGGCGAGCTGCTCCCCAACTATCGCGTTCAGGAGGATCAGCATACCCATACCGGCAAAGCGATGCCGGAGTTCCCAGGCTATACCGGCGAAGCGCAGGCGGCCGTGCCGGTAATTAAAGTGAAGGCGGTCACGCACCGTAAGCACCCTATTTTGCAGACCTGCATCGGACCCAGCGACGAGCACACCAATCTCGCCGGCATTCCGACCGAGGCCAGCATTCTCGATATGGTGGAGCGCGCGCTGCCGGGGCTGGTGAAAAACGTGCACTGCCCGTCGCCGGGCACCGGCAAATATATGGCGGTGCTGCAGATCAACAAGCGCGGCCCGCAGGATGAAGGACGCCAGCGTCAGGCGGCGTTACTCGCCTTCTCCGCCTTTTCAGAGCTTAAACATGTTTTCCTGGTGGATGACGATGTCGATATCTTCGATTTGAGCGATGTGATCTGGGCGATGACCACCCGCTATCAGGCCGACATGGATACGGTGTTTATTCCCGGCGTGCGCTGCCATCCGCTCGATCCGTCGCAGGATCCGGCGTTCAGCCCCTCGATCCGGGCGCACGGCATCACCTGCAAAACGATCTACGACTGCACGGTGCCTTATGACCTTAAGTCGAACTTCCAGCGCTCGCAGTTTATGGAGGTTGACGTTAATCGCTTCGTGCCGGGTTTTATGGAGAGTGCAAAATAACGGCCGGACATTGTCGCTGCGCCAGCGAGCCAGCGACAACCTCCCGCTCTGCCCTGCCGGAAAGCGCCCCCGAGTGCGCTCCGGCAACGGCGCTTAATCGAGCTCTACCGTGCTGATCACCACGCGCCGGTTGAGGTGACTTTCCGGCTCTGCGCCCCAGCAAAAACCGGCCCAGTGCTCGCAAAACTCATCCCATCCGCGCACGCGCTCCAGCTTTCTGTCCTGCCAGGCCGCATTATAGATATAGACGTAGTGTCCCGAATCGCGCAGCGCCCAGGCAATCATGCCTTCCCACATAACGCGAGCGGCATTGGTCTGTGCGCTGTCGGTAACGATGACCGAGTAGGTTTGCAGAAAGTAGCGGAAAAAGCGGCGGGCGATGCCGTGCACCGCATGTTCATGTTCGGGTTGCCGGGTGCGCCATACCATGACCTGAATGCAGGCGCGCTCCGGTGAGGTAAAATCCTGCGTCTCATCCAGCCTGACCGCATATACCGTTTCCGGCACAGCTTCACTGGTCACCATACGGTACTGCTTTTCATCTGGGCAGCTCACCAGACGGTAGCCAAACGGCAGCGTATAGCCAGGCAGGACAAAATCAGCGTGACCGCGCGCAAGAAAAGCCTGAGTATTTATTCTGTTGGTCGTTTCGGGGCTCAGCACCTGGTTGAAGCTTGTGTCGGGAATAAGGATGGGCATCTCATCGTCTGCTATAGATTTTTTCACGGGCTCTCCTCTGGTGCCGGAGGGGTTAAGGAACAGACAAAAGTGTAGACGAGAACTGAATCTTTCTTTTTAGCGCCTGTCAGGGCCAGCGGAAATAACGGTTTATAGCGCCTAAAAGCAGAGGATTTCTCTGCCATAGTGCCCATAGTAAATATTTCATTTTGTTACTGACTTGACCGAACCGGCAGGTAGCGACCAGGCTTAGAGAGTCTTGAAGCACATCGAACGATGCGTTTCACCCCACTAACTCAGGATGGAGGCATTATGGTAAGCAAATCAGAAATTTTAGACCACGCTCAGGTTGTAGACGTTAACGGTGAACACGTCGGTATCGTCGACCATTTTGAGGGCGAAGATAAAATTAAGCTGGCTAAAAGCGATCCTGAAGCTGGCGGCAAGCACCACATTATCCCGTTTGACTGGGTGAAAGAGGTGGACGACAACAAGGTTATCCTCTCTAAATCTAAAGCAGATGTGGAAAGCGAGTGGCAGTCTGCCTGATTTTCCGCGCCGCGGCCTGCGCCGCGGCGTCTGTTTTCCCTCGCTTCAACGCCACCGTTTCCGACCACTCTTTTTATCCGCCGCTCACGCATTTATTACCGTCTACGCACTAAAAGCCCGTGCAAGATGGCCGTTGTGCCGCGCCATTTACCCCGCGTCTGCCCCCGTAAAATCTCCTTCAGGCGCTATCGGCCATTAACTGAGCAAATTGTGATTCACATCTTATTTACACCATAAATAAAACCTTAACAGTAGCGGGCCACAAATTAACATCGCTATAGTAGTTTTACATTGTACAACCATGTTGCACACAGTAAAACAAAGCGAGAAAACTCTATGTCAAATGCAGACAACATCTTCATCAAACGCGATATCACTCGCGTTTCGCCGGAGCTGGTGAAACAGGCCGCGGAGTTTCAGGCCGCTATCCTGGCAGATGTCGCGGGCCGTCGCGGCACGCTGCACGGTCGCGTTAAGCCGCTTGCCGCCACAATGAAAGTGGCAGGCCCCGCCATCACCGTTGAAGTTCGCCCCGGTGACAACCTTGCGATCCATGCGGCGCTAGCTATCGCTCAGCCTGGCGATGTCATCGTGGTGGATGGTAAAGGCGATATCAGCTGCGCGCTGATTGGCGAGATTATGTCGACCCAGGCTCACGCCTCCGGTATTGCCGGCATTATCATCGATGGCGCGGTGCGCGATGCGGATGCGCTGCGCGAAAATGGCTTTCCGGTCTTTTCGGCGGGTCTGAACCCGTGCGGCCCGACAAAGTCTATTGCTGGCCGCGTTAATTACCCGACTTCGGTCGCCGGCGCGTCGATAGAGCCGGGCGACCTGATTATTGGCGATGCCGATGGTGTGGTGGCGCTACCGCGCGAAGCCGTCCCTGCCCTGCTCGACCTGGCGCAGAAAAAGCTGGATGCCGAGAATAAACGTATTGCGGGCATTCGCGATGGCGATATTCGCGCGCCCTGGCTGGAAAAAGCGCTGCGTAATGCCGGTATGCTGGCTGAAGGGGAGGCTCTGTAATGGCTCACGCTAAACCGGTTATTCTGATCACCGGCAGCGATATTGCGCCAGAGGCGCTGGAGCTGCTGACCAACTTTGAACTGGTCTACGCGGGCAGGCAGCCGAACGAAGATGACTTATGTCGGCTGTGTGAGCAGCACGATCCCGTTGCCTTCATCGTACGCTACGGCAAGATCACGGCACGCATTATGGATGCGGCCCCGCACCTGCGGGTGATCTCCAAACACGGCAGCGGCATCGACGTGATCGATCAAAAAGCGGCGGCGGAACGGCACATCAGCGTTCAGTCAGCCCCAGGGGCCAATGCCGCGGCGGTTGCTGAACACGCCTGGGCCATGATTCTGGCGTGCGCAAAATCGGTGATGCCGCTGGATCGCCGTATGCGGGAGGGACACTGGGATAAGTCCACCCACAAGTCGGTGGAGCTGGAAGGCAGAACGCTGGGTCTGGTCGGGCTGGGCGCCATCGGCGCACGGGTCGCCCGTATCGGCAATGCGTTCGGCATGAAGGTGCTGGCTTACGATCCCTTCGCCAAATCCTTTCCTGAAGGCTGTCGATCCGTCTCGCTGGAGACGCTGCTGCAAAGCGCGGATGTGATCTCCCTGCACTGCCCGCTGACCGACGAAACGCGCGATATGATCAACCGCGACACGCTGGCCTGGTGTAAAAAAGGCGCGATACTGGTCAACACCGCCCGCGGCGGTCTGATTAACGATGAGGATCTGCTGCGCGCGCTTAACGACGGCACCCTGAGCTGGGCAGCGCTCGACAGCTTTACCGTTGAACCCTTAACGACTCCCCATCTCTGGCAGGAGGTCGGGAACGTTATCCTGTCACCGCACATTGGCGGCGTCAGCGATAAATCGTTCGTTAAAATGGGCACGGCAGCGGCCAGTAACGTCCTGAAAGCGCTGGCAGAACCGCTGAAAAGCGAAGGTGCGCTGCCATGATGTTCCTGAGCCCGCCAGAGATACGCACTACGACGCTGTTTACGCGTCTGCCTGATACCTTCCGCCAGCCAGACCCCAGCAATGTCTGGGCGCAGGCCAACCGGGGCGGCCAGCCGGTCGACTCGTTTCTGGAGGGGCCGGTATGGCATCCATCGGGATGCCTTTACCTGACTGACATCCCTTACGGTCGCATTTTCAAAGTGGATATGCAGGGCAACTGGGAGCTGATCGTACAGTACGACGGTGAGCCGAACGGCATGAAACTGATTTCGGCGGATACGCTGCTTATCACCGATTACCGCCACGGTTTAATGAAGCTCTCTCTGAACGATTGCAGCGTGACGCCCTGGCTGGCTCGACGCAACAGCGAAAGCTTTCGCGGCGTCAACGATCTGACGCCAGACAGCCAGGGGAATCTCTATTTCACCGACCAGGGCCAGACCGGGCTGCACGATCCCACCGGTCGCGTCTACCGCCTGTCGCCGCAGGGGAAACTGGATTTGCTGCTTGATAACTGCCCCAGCCCGAACGGGCTGGTGTTATCGCCAGATGAAAAAATCCTGTATGTCGCCATGACGCGCGGCAACGCCATCTGGCGCTGTCCGCTACAGCCGGACGGTTCCGTCAGTAAAGTCGGTCAGTTCTTTACCTCCTGGGGCCCCAGCGGGCCTGACGGGCTGGCGATCAATGCCGAGGGCGAGCTGCTGATTGCCAATCCAGGACTGGGACGCGTCTGGCATTTAAATGAGCTGGCCGAGCCGGTAGAGATCCTCATTAGCCCGCTGGGCCGGTCGACAACTAATCTTTGCTACGGCGGTGATGATTTGCGCCAGTTATACATCACCGAATCCGTTTCAGGCTCGATACTGACCTGCTCAATGGCCACGCCCGGCAAGCCTGTTCCCGTCCCGTCCCTCGTTCCTGCCAGATAAAAAGGTGTGCGCGCCACGCGCACAGGAGATTGCTATGGCCCTGCTTACCTCGACTGAAGAGAATAATATGACTTCATCGCCGGGCGCGCCCGGCGTGCGGAGTCCCCTCAACGAGCACGATTTTACCCTCAGCGAAACGGCGGCAAAAAAAGCCTTCAGGCGTATGTTGCCGTTTATTTTTATTTGCTATGTCGTCAGCTACCTGGACAGAACCAACGTGAGCTTTGCCGCGCTGGGGATGAACAATGATTTAGGGATTACCGCCGAACAGTTCGGTTTTGGCGCCGGTATGTTCTTTATTGGCTACTTCCTGTTTGAAATTCCCAGCAATCTGATTATGCAAAAGGTGGGCGCGCGCGTCTGGATTGCGCGCATTATGATCTCATGGGGGCTGATCTCCATGCTCACCGCCTTTGTAACCGGCCCGACGAGCTTTGCCGCTGCGCGTTTCCTGCTTGGCGTGGCTGAAGCGGGCTTTACCCCGGGCATCTATCTGTTTTTCACCTACTGGTTTCCCGGCGCCTGGCGCGCAAAAATCACGGCGGCCTTTCTGGTGGGGATACCTGTCGCCAATATCATTGGCGCGCCGGTTTCAGGTGCGCTGATGCAAATCACCCATCACGAGCACATTCGCAACTGGCAGTGGCTACTGCTGATTGAGGGCGCGCCGGCGGTGGTTTTAGGCATTGTCTGTCTGTTCTTCCTGAGCGATAAGCCGGCGAAAGCAAAATGGCTAAGCGATGCGGAAAAAAGCGTGCTGACCCGACGCCTGGAGTCGGAACAGCAAAAGATCGCCGCCTCCCACGGCTCGAGCCTGAAGGATGCGCTGAAAAATCCCCTGCTCTACCTGCTGGCCTTGATCAACTTTTGCGGCATTGTCGGCTCCATTGGGGTTGGCCTGTGGATGCCTCAGATCATTAAACAACTCGGCGTCAGCCATACGCAGACGGGCTTTCTGACCGCCGTGCCCTATCTGTGCGGCGCGATAGCGATGCTGCTGTGGGCGCAGCGTGCCAACCGGGCAAAAAACCGCATTGTCTGGATTAGCGGAGCGCTATTTATCGCTGCGGTTGCCCTTGCCGCCAGTGCGCTGGTAGATGAGCCGGTGCTGAAAATGATCGCCCTCTGCTTTGCCGTCAGCGGCATCCTCTCTTTTCAGGCCTCGTTCTGGGCGCTGCCTTCCGGCTTTCTGACCGGCAGCGCGGCCGCAGGAGGGCTGGCGATGATCGTCTCTGTTGGTAACCTGGGCGGTTTCTTTGGGCCTTCGCTGATCGGCTATATCAAACAGATAACTGACGGATTTATGTGGCCGCTGCTGGCGGTCTCTGCCGTGCTGCTGCTGGGCTCGCTGGCTGTCGCGCTGGTGAAAGATCCCTATCGTCATATCTGACCCTGCCCTGCCAGTGCGACCCGGTTGTACTGGCAGTCAGCCTCAGGATAACCTGAGGCCAGCGGCTTTCTTTACCTTTTCAGCGCGCCGCTCAGCCTTTGCACCGCAGAGGTGATAATGACAAAGCACGCCGGCACGAAGAAGATGGCCAGCAGCGTGCCGCTGATCATCCCGCCAAAAACGCCTGTGCCAATCGCGTTCTGGGTGCTTTTACTGGCCCCGCTCGCCAGCATCAGCGGCACCACGCCAAGCGTAAAGGCCAGCGACGTCATGATAATGGGGCGCAGGCGTAACCGGGCGGCCTCTCTGGCCGCCTCAGCCAGGGGTTTGCCCTGCGCATAAAGCTGCCGGGCAAACTCCACGATCAGGATGGCGTTTTTGGTTGAAAGTCCGATGAGCGTAATCATGCCGACCTTGAAAAAAACGTCGTTCGGCATCCCCGCGACAAACACCGCCAGCAGCGCGCCCGCCATACCCAGCGGAACGACAAGGATGACGGAAAGCGGCACTGACCAGCTCTCATACAGCGCGGCAAGCACCAGGAAAACAACCAGCACGGATAAGGCTGTCAGCAAAGGCATCTGCGCCGCGGTGCTGCGCTCCTGCAGCGAGGCGCCGGTCCACTCGGCGAAATAGCCTGTCGGCAATGATGCCGCGAGCCTGTTCATCTCAGCCATCGCCGCGCCGCTGGCGTAACCCTCGCCGGGACTGCCGGCGATTTTAATGGCCGGATAGCCCTGATAACGGCTGAGCTGCTGTGGCGACTGCGACCACTTTGCCGTGACAAAGGCCGACAGCGGCACCATCTCGCCCGAAGCATTCCTGACGTAGAGCCTGAGTAAATCCGCCAGCTGCATGCGGAAGGCGGAATCCGCCTGCACGATAACCTGCTGCACGCGTCCGTTATCCACGTAGTCATTTACGTAATTTGAGCCGATGGCGGATGACAGCATCTGGTTAATGTCGTCAAAGCTGACGCCCATCGCCTGCGCTTTCTCCCTGTCCACCTCAAGCGCGGCGCTGACGCCCTCGGGCAACCCCTCAATGTAGACATCCCTCACCACGCCGCTCTGGCTGGCCTTTTCCGTCAGCGCATTAGCCGCCTGCAACAAGGCGGCGTAGCCGCGACCGGCGCGATCCTCGAGGTAAAGATCAAAACCTGATGACGTCCCCATATCGGAGATGGCGGGCGGCATCAGGCTCATTACCGTGGCGGCAGCGTCGTTGTTCATTGTGGCCTGAACAAATGCCGCTTCGCCATCCGCGGTTGCGCCCTGGCGTTCGCCCCAGTCCTTCAGCGTGGTAAAGGCCAGTGCGGTGTTCGGGCCGGAGCCGGAAAAACCAAAGCCGAAAATAGAGATATTGCTGGCGATGCCCGGCCTTGCCATGATCGCTTTTTCAAGCCGATCGACCACGTAGCGGGTTCTTTCCTGCGTGGCGTCTGACGGCAGCTGTATCGACGTCATAAAGTAGCCCTGATCCTCATCGGGGATAAACGATGAGGGCAGCGCCGAATAGCCGGCAAAAACCGCCGCGCACAGCGCGGCGTAAATCAGCATGACGCGGCCGCTGCGGCGCAACGTGGCGTGCACCCCTTGCTCATAGCGGGCCGTCAGGGCGCTGAAGCGGCGGTTAAACCAGCCTGCAAAGCCCCGCCTCTCCTCGCCGCGCTGCGCAACCGGCTTCAGCAGCGAAGCGCACAGCGCGGGCGTCATGGTCAGCGCGAGGAAAGCCGAGAACAGAATGGAAACGGCCATCGAGAGCGTGAACTGGCGGTAGATAACCCCGACCGAGCCGGTCGCGAATCCCATCGGGATAAACACGGCGGTCAGCACCAGCGTAATGCCGATAATCGCCGGCGTGATCTCGCGCATCGCCTCACGCGTTGCCTCTTTCGGCGACAGGCCTTTTTCCGCCATCAGGCGCTCAACGCTCTCCACCACCACAATCGCATCGTCCACGATGATGCCGATGGCCAGCACCATGCCGAACATGGTCAGCACGTTAATGGAAAATCCGCTCGCCAGCATCACGGTAAAGGTGCCGAGCAGCGCCACCGGCGCGACAATCGCCGGAATAAAGGTGCAGCGCAGATTCTGCAGAAACAGCAGCATCACCAGAAAAACCAGCACCATGGCTTCAATAAAGGTGTGTATGACTTTCTCAATCGACAGCTTCACAAAGGGCGCGGTATCAAAAGGCACCGAGAACGCCATGCCCTGCGGCAGCACCGTTGAGAGTTCATTCAGGCGTGAACGCACGCCTTCTGCGGTGCTGACGGCATTGGCGCCAGGCATGAGCTGAACCGCTGCGGCCGTGGCCGCGTGTCCGTTTTCGCGAATAGCGAACGCGTAGCTTTGCAGCCCCTGCTCCACGCGCGCCACGTCAGCCAGCCGGACGCGCGAGCCGTTGCTCAGCGCCTTAAGCGTAATGTTGCGGAAATCTTCCACCGAACTGAGCTGTCCGCGCACCGTGAGCGGGTAGGTGACGGACTGGCCGGGCTGCGCCGGTTCATCGCCGATCCTGCCGGGCGAGACCTGGGCGTTCTGCTGGCTCAGGGCTGTCGTGACGTCGCTGACCGAAAGCTTATAGTTGTACAGCTTGATCGGATCCAGCCACACGCGCATCGCTTTCTCCGCGCCGAACAGCTGCACTTTGCCGACGCCCGGCACGCGCCGCAGCTCCTCAGAAACGTTGCGCGCAAAATAGTCGCTCAGGTCCTGTTCGCCGTACTGCCCCGTGGGCGAGCGCAACCCGACAATCATCAGAAAGCCCGAGTTGGCCGCCTCCACGTTCAGCCCGTTCTGGCGGACGGTTTGCGGCAGGCGGGGTTCGGCCACCTTGATTTTATTCTGCACATCAACCTGAGCGAGCCTGATGTCCGTGCCGGGTTTAAAGGTCACCGTGATGGTGGCGGTGCCTGAGGTATCGCTTGAAGACTCGAAGTAGAGTATGTCGTCGACGCCGGAGATCTCTCTTTCAATCAGCGAGATAACCGATTCATTCATGGTTTCTGGCGTGGCGCCCGGATAGGTCACCGTAATGCTGACGCCCGGCGGGGCCACCGGGGGATACTGCGCCACCGGCAGCTGCGGAATGGCAATGACGCCCGCCAGGACGATAAACAGGGCGATAACCCAGGCGAAAACGGGCCTTTCAATAAAGAATTGCGGCATCGGAATATCCGGTGGTTAAGCGGGAGGCGGTCATTTCTACGTTATGCTCAGATTTGCCCGGTGTTGACGCGGCGGCCGATGTCTTTGAGCTGGGAGTACTTTTCCAGCAGCTGCGGGCCGTCATCCAGACTCATGGCGAACATCCACATATAGGTCATCACCGAATAGATGTGACCAGCATCGTGAACGCCGTTTAGCGTCATGTAGAGAATGGTCATGGCGAACAGCAGCGCAGTCACGCACCCAATGGCCAGATATCCCATGGCTTCACGATCGGAAAGTCGGATACGCAAGCCGGCCAGCACGCCGTAATGCTTCGCCAGCGCAGGCGCGCTGGCGGTGCTGACAAAGCCGACCTCTTTTTCCAGCCGGTTATTCAGACGCACAAATAGCGCTTCGTTTTTACGCGTGAAGCCGGGCAGAAAGCCGCCAAAGAAAACCAGGATGGCGATACAGGCGATGCCGGTCCAGAACTCAATAGCCAGCAGCATCACCGCGGCTCCCGTAATCGACGCGACGGAGGTGATCAACACCGGCAGATGCTTCTCGAAAAAATCGACGAATTCGCGCGACAGCGTCACGCGCGCCGCAATGGTCGATGCGCCCTGATTTTCGCTGCGCTGCGTCAGGATCACCGGTACCGCCAGCTCGGCGTATATACGGGCAAAAGTGCGGGTATCTACGCTGCGGCGCGCGGCGCCAATCGCCCACATGATAAATACCATGCCCGCGTATAGCATAGCGTGCAGCGCCCGCCCCGACAGAATGGCGTTGATGGCAAACCCCGCCAGTAACGGGTAGAGCAGATACATAACGTTCTCGACAACGACCAGCAAAAAAGTGAGCAGCAGCTTTTTACGATGCCGCCGTCCCAACATTTTCAGGGTCTGCAGAGCGCTGCGAGCAGGCGCAGGCGGCGCTGGCGTTTTGAATATTTGCATGTTTAACTTCTGATTATGATGTTCTTGAGCGGTTGCTCAAGACTGGGGCGAGTCTATTTGAGCACTTGCTCAAAGTCAATGCAGGGAAATAATGTAGCCATGCCAGCTGAAAATCTTCGCGCTAAAATCCTCGACGGAGCGATAGCGCTTTTTATCGATAAAGGTATCGATAACGTGACGACCCGGGAGCTTACCGAGCATGTCGGTATCTCACGTAGCCATATCTATCACTATTTCCGCGACTGGCGTTCACTCAGGCTGGAGGCGGTTGAGCGTTTTATGCAGGCCGATCTTGAAGCTTTTAAAGAGGCTATCGCCGGTTTCGCGCCGGATGTCGCGCTTGATGCTTTTATTACCAGTTTGCCGGCAACCCAGGATGCGGACTGGCTGCTGTACAATTCGGTCTGGACGCAGGCCCAGCACGATCCGGCCTATGCCGATTTGGCCATGAACAACATGAACAGGTGGTTTAGCCTTTTAGAAAGGCTTATTGAAACGGGCATTGGCCAGGGACTTTACCGGCAGGTCGATGTGGCGCGCACCGCCCGTATGATAGGCGGCGCGGTAAATGGCTATGCAGATATTCTGAGCGTCAGTCCCACAGCAGCGGGCTTCCAGCAAGCGAAAGAGGATTTACGCTATTTGGTTAAACAGCTTTTAAGCGTTGCTGAGTGAATAGCGGGCATTCGCTGGGCGGTGTTGCCGTTTTGTGCCCCTCTTCCCGAGGGGCTTTGATAAATCAAAAGGTTACCCAGTCATTCTCAGCAGGCGTAGCGGATGCCGGCTTCTTAAGGCTGTTTCTGTTATCCGCTACTTTCTGATGCATCGCAGGCGTCGATGACGGCAGTCGGAAGACGGAGACGGTTTTTTCCAGCCCAAGCGCCTGCTCTTCAAGGCTGCTGGCCGCCGCTGAAGACTCCTCCACCAGCGCCGCGTTCTGCTGCGTAGTGGTATCCATTTCCGTCATCGCCTGAGCAATCTGGGTAATGCCCCGATTCTGCTCATCCGACGCAGCGGCAATTTCGCCCATGATATCCCTGACCTGCGACACGGATCGGACGATATCCTGCATCGTATCTCCGGCGCGATTAACCAGCTCAGTCCCGCCGTTGACCCGCTCCAGCGACTCCCGGATTAACGTTTCAATCTCTTTTGCAGCCAGCGAACTCCGCTGTGCCAGATTTCTTACCTCGCCGGCAACCACCGCGAACCCACGCCCCTGTTCACCCGCCCGGGCCGCCTCAACAGCCGCGTTGAGCGCAAGGATATTGGTCTGAAAGGCGATACCGTTTATCACGGTAATGATCTCGCCGATTTTTCCAGAACTCTGGCTGATGCCGCCCATCGTGGTAATGACGTCTCTGATGATTTCCCCACCCCGCCCGGCATTATGCGAAGCCTCAGTGGCCAGCCGGCTGGCATGATGCGCGTTTTCAGCATTCTGTTTTACCGTCGAAGTCAGCTCTTCCATACTTGCTGCGGTTTCAACGACGGCTGCGGATTGCTGCTCGGTTCGCGACGACAAATCGATATTGCCTGCGGCAATTTCCGAGGATGCGCGCGCCACGCCGTTTACGCCGTCACGAACGCGCGAAATGATGGTTCGAAGGCTCAGGTTCATGGCGTTGACAGCGGTCATTAGCTGACCCAGCTCATCAGAGCGCGTGCTGGCTATTTCCGACGTCAAATCGCCTTCCGCAATACGCTGCGCGGAAGAGAGGGTTTCTTTAAGGGGCCGGGTAATGCTACGGGTCATCTGCCATGCAACCAGAAGGCTAAGCACGATGCAGGCGATAGTGGTAAAACCAATCTGCCAGAGCGCCGTCTCAATATACTTGCCTGCCATTTCTGACTGATAAAGCGCCAAATCTGTCATCGTTTTATTCAGCGTCACTGCGGCTCCGGTCATCTCGTCTGAAGCCAGTTTTTCTGAATGTGCCTGCTGAAGATATTTTTGCAACAGAGCGGGCATGGCTGCGCTTTCCTGTCGCATGGCTGTCAGCAATTCGCTGAGCAAAGCATCATCAGAGGTACCCGCCGTTGCCATAAGCGGCTGAATTTCATCGAGTTGCCTGATAAGGGTATTCAATAACGCTTCATCTGGCTTTGTGAGGTAATCTCGTAATTTCAAAGAGAGAGAATCAATTTTCGATTTCAGTGAAAAAATCGCCGCCGCTGTTTCAGGGGGTACAAAAGATGCACGTGAAGAGAGCTGCTCTGCGAATGAAGGAAAAGCGATTGCGGTTAGTTCAGTTAATGCGCTGTCGGTGCTGTTCGTCGCGGCAAGAAAGCTCGCTCGTTTATCCTGATACCTTTTCAGATTCTGTTCGAGCTGGATGACTTTCGCATCCCCTTCAGCAGACCATACGTGTTCTTCGAGATTATCTTTCAATACGGTCAGCTTATTCATTGCCGTCCCGTTAAGCTCAAAATACTTTTTATCCCTTGTATATTGAAACAGCGTCCGATTCAGCCTGGCGTCACTAAGCGTATTGGCCATATCAACGATAATGTCACGTTTAGCCGAGTTTTCCTGAATGCTAAAAAAACAGCGGAACGCAAGCAGCGCAATGATGACAGAAGCAAAGATCACTAACGCGAAACCCAGCGTTAATTTGCCGCCTATCTTCAGGTTGGGAAAAATATTCATAACTTTCATGGATGCAGCCCCTGTTTGGCAGTTTTTCAGTGGCAAAAAGCCCTGCTGGATATCTGCTTTATCGGGAAAATATTCGTAAAATTTATATTTATTTTGAGGCACAGCGCATCTGTCTGCATTTAAATTGACAAAGATCACTTTTCTGCCGCTTAAAACAAGAGGCCGAACATTAAGATACCTAACCATTTCCTGTGCAATAATAAACATAAAAAGAGAAATAACGCGCGCCCGCGTTCCGTTTCCCCTGGACGCTAAAAATATGCGCGAAACATCCTCTTCAAGAAAATTTAAACGCCTAAAAGCCCTCTTCCGCCCTAAAGAAAATAATAACAATGACGTTAACTATAATTAGCCTCACCAGGGTAAGTTAAAAATAAAGAAGTACTTCACCCCACTTACGTCTGAGGAATCCCCAGAAATGTGCGGGTGAAAAAAGACAGGCATAGGGTTTTGTGATCTACTGATTGTGCTAGCAATTCAATGAGATTACCCCTATGCCTGTCTATCAAGTATGCCAGAAGTTTTTCCGCGATTCTTTTATGCCATTCCACAAATAGCGGCAAAATGCCTTGCTGGATGCCACTACCGCGATAGTGAACGGGGCATCACTTTCACTAACCAGCATCGGACGCTATAGCCACTCCGCAGTTTATCAGTGCGTAAAGTCCAAACCCTGGAAGATTTGGGAAGAACATGATGAAACCGCTATGGGACAGAAGGCTTTCACTGAATTTCTGGAGGACCGCGCTGGCGACATTGTTACCCCAACCAGTGCGGAACTGCTGGAAATTGCAACTAAATTCCCGGTGGTTTGCAAAGCAGTGTTTGGTTCCGCTATCCGCCTCGCCACCGGGGAGTTTCAGTTCAACTACAGCGATGAAAACGACAAAGGCACCATTGAAGTACCAGAAGTTATCACGCTGGGGCTGGCACTGTTCCACAGCGGTAAATCATATGAGGTGCAGGCCCGTTGCGCTACCGCCTGCGCAAAGTTAAGCTGGCCTTCACCTTCAAGCTCATTAACCTGAAGCGCGTACTCTCAACGTCTTTAACTCAGTCGTTGAGAGTGTTAAAGCCGGTGTGGCCGAAGCAACTGCCTACGATGCGCAAGCCTGATTGACATTCCTCCACCCGTCAAAAAGCCGGTTGTTTTTTATTACTTGCTATAGGTTTTTGTTACTTTTTTATGGGCATCAGTTATAAACTCGAACCGATACTTTTCACCGCCTAATACATAAATCAACTCATAGTTCGTACTGTTTTTAAGAATCAAAGGTATGCAGGTATCAGGATTTTTTTTCGCGATATTACCTTCCGTTAAAATAGGCACCTTATAGCTATTTTCTGACGAACTTAAAGAATAATATTCCAAAATATCGCCTGAAGCCGATGCTATACAAATCTGATTTTCATTTATGGTTGCGCTACCCTTCTTATGAAACGCAAGTCTGTCGCCAGCGCAGCCCGCCAGCAGGAAAAGGGAAAGGCATAACAAAAATTTTTTATCATTAAGGAAACCCTTTTAAAATCCCTTGGTATTTAGCAACCAAATCTTTCACGGGTTGAGACGAATCATAGTCTTTATAATTGATCATTCTTTTGTTCTTTACGAAGCCAGGCTTCATTAGCAACCAGTAATCGGACGCTATTGAAGCCTGCTGCTCCATCGAATAATCAGATAATTTTTTCTTATCAAGGCTATACTTGTAATTCGCAGCCCATGAAACCAAACCACGTATTCTGACGTTCATACCACGCTGGTATTGCCAGACGTGCATCATTTCATGCATAAAAAGATGCTGATAATCAACCGAAGCCATAGAATAATCATCACGATAAACGTTGGTTTCAAACCATATCTCACCGTTCGGGGTCATCGCTGTATTATTTTCCTGCAAACCAAATGGCAGATAGCTACCATGATGAACCCATACCCGATTGTACTGGATGTTGTGACAGTATAGCTCAGTTGCCAGACGAATTTCGCCCGAAGTTAATAATCGCAAACCACCTCTTTTAAGCATAGGGACTCCTTCCCACATAACGTCTATTCATTTCAGGTTAACCCTATTACATAAGGCAACTTTATGTCCAAGATATTATGGCTTGATCTCGAGGCTTTCGGCGAAGTGCCCATAAAAAACGGAACCCATGCTTACGCCGAAAATGTTGAAATAATGCTGTTTGCCTGGGCTATCGATACTGCGCCGGTACAGGTATGGAACGTTACCGCTAATGTAAAAAACCCTATTGAACTCTGACTTGCGCTCAAAAATCCTGATGTGCTGATTTATGCCTGCAATAGCCATTTCGACCGCACGGTGTTAAAGCACGCCATGCCGGGTGTCGCTGTCGGTGGTGTGGAGCGCTGGCGGGATAAAATGGTCAGGGCGCTGCCCCCCGGTCTGCCGGGTTAGCCAGGTGACCTGCGCGACATTCCCAGTGTTTCGCACGATAAGGTTGGTAAGCAACTGATCCAGCTATTCTGTAAGCCTCGCCCCAAAAACAGCACTATCCGCCGCGCTACAGCCAAAACACATCCTGTCAAATTGCAGTGATTCGTTGAGTACGCCGGGCTGGATATTGATGCCATGCGAGAGAACGACAAAAAGCTCCCTGGCTGGAATTGCTCAGGTCAGAAACTGGCGCTTTGGCACCGTGATCAGCGCATTAATGATCGCGGTGTATTTATGGATGTGCAGCTTGCAGAGGCAGCGGTTACGGCTGTTGAGATGGAACAGAAGGTTCTGGCCAAACGAACGCGGGAACTCACGGACAACGAAGTGCAGGCGGCAACACAGCGTGACGGCATGCTGAAGCACATAGCAGAAGCCTTTAGTATAGAACTGCCCGATATGCAGGCCTGCACCTTGCAGCGCTGAGTAACCATCCTGATTTACCGTTTGAACTTCGTGAATTACTCGCTATTCGCCTACAGGTCAGTTCCACCAGCACCAGCAAATACAAAGCCCTGATGAAGGGCGTCAGCCGCTACGGACGCCTGCGCGGGACGTTACAGTTTTGCGGGGCATCACGTACAGGCCGCTGGGCCGGTCGCTTATTTCAGCCGCAAAACCTTCCCAGACCAACGCTAACGCATAACGACATTGATTTTAGTATTGAAGCACTGAAAGCCGGGTGCGCCGACCTGCTTTATGATGATGTGATATTCACGCTGAGTGTTTGTACACGACAAGGCGAAACATCGCAGCGACGGAACGCTGGCGCCGGCAGGGAGAAAAATGCGTAGCGATGATAACACGGCATGGAATATCGGTCTAAAGCGCGCGGGCATAGAAGACTTTCGTTTTCACGACCTGAAGCATACCTGGGCAAGCTGGCTAATCCAGTCTGGTGTTCCCTTGACTGCGCTGCAGGAAATAGGGGGATGGGAAAGCATCGAAATGGTACGCAGGTATGCTCACCTGGCACCCAGTCATCTTACGGAACATGCGAGGCATATTGATGCGATTTTTGGCAGTCGCGTCCCAAATCTGTCCCATGTGGAAAATTTAAAAGCAGGAGGAGAGTGATAACTCATTGAAATGTAATGGCACGCCCTACAGGATTCGAACCTGTGACCTACGGCTTAGAAGGCCGGTGCTCTATCCAGCTGAGCTAAGGGCGCACGGGGATGGCGAGGATTATACGGCGAGACCTCAACGAGTCAACGATTTTGGCCGCTGCCGCAATGCATATGCCGAAGAATCAGACAACGGGCGGCGATTCAGAACCTGACAGCACGCCGCGCTTCTGACAGAATAGGCGCCTTCCCCGATTCAACACAACACAGTGGATTTCCTCTCTGATGGCAGCAAAAATTATTGACGGTAAAACGATTGCGCAGCAGGTGCGCCTTGAGGTTGCGGAAAAAGTAAAGCAGCGCCTGGCGGCCGGTAAACGCGCGCCGGGTCTCGCAGTCGTGCTGGTGGGCGAAAACCCCGCTTCGCAAATTTATGTCGGCAGCAAACGCCGCGCCTGCGAAGAGGTCGGATTCGTGTCGCGCTCTTACGATCTGCCCGCGGCCACCAGCGAAGCCGAGCTGCTGCAGCTAATTGACGATCTCAATGACGATCGGGAGATTGACGGCATTCTGGTGCAGCTGCCGCTGCCGGCCGGGATCGACAACGTTAAAGTACTGGAACGGATTACGCCCGATAAAGACGTCGACGGCTTCCATCCCTACAACGTCGGCCGTCTCTGCCAGCGCGCGCCGACGCTGCGTCCCTGCACGCCGCGCGGCATCGTGACGCTGCTGGAGCGCTACAATATCGACACCTACGGCCTGAACGCCGTGGTGGTCGGCGCCTCCAATATCGTGGGCCGTCCGATGAGCATGGAGCTGCTGCTGGCGGGCTGCACCACCACCGTTACCCACCGCTTCACCAAAGATCTGCGTCACCACGTCGAGCATGCCGATCTGCTGGTGGTCGCCGTCGGCAAGCCGGGCTTTATTCCCGGCGACTGGATTAAGCCGGGCGCGGTGGTGATCGATGTCGGCATCAACCGGCTGGAAAGCGGCAAAGTGGTCGGCGACGTCGATTTCGACGCGGCCTCGGCGCGCGCTTCGTACATCACGCCGGTGCCGGGCGGCGTAGGTCCCATGACCGTCGCCACGCTGATCGAAAATACGCTGCACGCGTGCGAAACTTATCATGATAAAGAGGAAGCATAATGGCGACTTTTAGCCTGGGTAAACACCCCCATGTCGACCTGTGCGATCTGCTGAAGCTGGAAGGCTGGGTAGAGAGCGGCGCGCAGGCGAAAATCGTTATCGCCGACGGCGAAGTGACCGTTGACGGCGCGGTAGAAACCCGCAAACGCTGCAAAATCGTTGCCGGGCAGACCGTCGCGTTCGCCGGGCAGCGCATCACCGTTACCGCCTGACAGCGGCGACAGCGGGAGCCTGGCGTAAAGGCCAGGCGTCCCGCCTCGCCCTACTCTTCTGCCATACGCGCCTTGCCCTGTCACTTTCTGAACACCGCCCTTGTCCACTCGCGATGCCGCACAACCCCTTCCTGGCACCAGCTGAAGCATAAAAAAGGGCGCCTGAGCGCCCTTTGCGATGTTACTTACGACGCCAGGTAGAGCCCTGCGGCCCGTCCTCCACAATCACGCCCAGCTCGTTCAGCTTGTCGCGCGCGATATCGGCCTGCGCCCAGTTTTTCTCTCTGCGCGCGTCGGCGCGGGCCTGCACCCAGCGCTCGATCTCGGCGACGTCGTCGGCGTTGGCCTGCGCGCCGCTCTGCAGGAACTGCTCGGGATCCTGTTGCAGGATGCCCAGCACGTTGGCGATCTCGCGCAGCTTCGCCGCCAGCGCACTGGCCGAGTCGCCGTTTTCGCCTTTCAGACGATTGACCTCGCGCGCCATATCGAACAGCACCGAGTAAGCTTCCGGCGTGTTGAAGTCGTCATCCATCGCCGCGCGGAAGCGTGCGTCAAACGCTTCGCCGCCCGCCGGCGCGACGCTGCGATCGGTGTGGCGCAGCGCGGTGTAAAGGCGCTCCAGCGCCGCGCGCGCCTGGTTAAGGTTCTCTTCGCCGTAATTAAGCTGGCTGCGGTAGTGGCCCGACATCAGGAAGTAGCGCACCGTTTCGGCGTCGTAGTGCTGCAGCACGTCGCGCACGGTGAAGAAGTTGCCGAGCGATTTCGACATCTTCTCGCGATCCACCATCACCATACCGGAGTGCATCCAGTAGTTAACATAGGGACCGTCATGGGCGCAGGTCGACTGGGCGATCTCGTTTTCATGGTGCGGGAACATCAGATCCGAGCCGCCGCCGTGAATGTCGAAGTGCGCGCCGAGCTGTTTGCAGTTCATTGCCGAGCACTCGATATGCCAGCCGGGACGGCCGTTGCCCCACGGCGAAGGCCAGGCGGGCTCGTCTGCTTTCGACATCTTCCACAGCACGAAGTCCATCGGGTTGCGCTTCGCTTCGGCTACTTCCACGCGCGCACCGGCCTGCAGCTGCTCCAGATCCTGTCGCGACAGCGCGCCGTAATCGGCATCGCTCAACACGTCGAACATCACGTCGCCATTGTCGGCGACATAGGCGTGACCCCGTTCGATCAGACGCTCTACCAGCTCGATAATCTCGGCGATATGGCGCGTGGCGCGCGGCTCCTGATCCGGCGGCAGAATGCCGAGCGCGGCGAAATCGTTGTGCATCTCGCCAATCATGCGGTTGGTGAGGGTTTCGATGCTTTCGCCGTTTTCATTGGCGCGTCGAATGATCTTATCGTCGATATCGGTAATATTGCGCACGTAGTTCAGACGATAGCCGCTGTAGCGCAGGTAGCGGGCAACCACGTCGAACGCCACGAAGGTGCGCCCGTGGCCGATATGACAGAGGTCGTACACCGTGATACCGCACACGTACATGCCGATTTCGCCAGCATGGATAGGTTTGAATTCCTCTTTCTGTCGACTCAGGGTGTTATAAATCTTTAGCATTGAACAGTTCCGTTTAGACGAGTGCGGTAAACACTTTTATCAGGTTATTCAGTTATTGTGCCGTATTTTTCGCGCTTGCGCGACGGCAGCGTGCCGAGAGCGCCGCGGGCGTGCTGACGCGTCATTGGAATTTATGATATAAGAGGCGTCGACAAAAATGGCCAGCGCGCTTTGCGGCGGCCAGACAGCTGACGACAACCTTTACAGGACGAGAATGATGGTTACTTTCCAGACCAACCACGGCGACATCGTAATTAAAACCTTCGACGATAAAGCGCCCGCTACCGTGCAAAACTTCCTCGAATACTGCCGTGAAGGTTTTTACGATAACACCATTTTCCATCGTGTTATCAACGGCTTTATGATCCAGGGCGGCGGTTTTGAGCCAGGCATGAAGCAGAAAGAGACCAAAGCTGAAATTCGCAACGAAGCGAACAACGGCCTGAAAAACACCCGCGGCACGCTGGCGATGGCGCGCACCTCCGCTCCGCATTCTGCTACCGCGCAGTTCTTTATCAACGTCGCCGACAACGACTTCCTGAACTTCCGTGACGAGAGCCTGCAGGGCTGGGGTTATTGCGTATTCGCAGAAGTAGTGGAAGGCATGGACGTGGTCGACAAAATCAAAGCGGTTTCTACCGGCCGCAGCGGCATGCACCAGGACGTACCGAAAGATGACGTCGTCATCCAGAAAGTTACCGTCAGCGAGTAATGTCGCGCACCCTGTTTATCGCAGATTTGCATCTGTGTCAGGAAGAACCGGCGATCACCGCCGGTTTTCTGCGTTTTCTGGCGCGTGAAGCGCCGCGCTGCGACGCGCTCTATATCCTTGGCGATCTGTTTGAAGCCTGGATCGGCGATGACGATCCCAACCCGCTGCACCAGCAGGTGGCCGATGCGCTGCGCGCGCTGCCGGTTCCGGTCTACTTTATTCACGGCAACCGCGATTTCCTGCTCGGCAAGGCTTACGGCCGCGCCAGCGGCATGACGCTGCTGCCGGAAGAGCAGGTGCTGATCTGCTACGGCCATCGCGTGCTGATCCTGCACGGCGATACGCTCTGCACCGACGACGCGGGCTATCAGCGCTTTCGCGCCAAAGTGCATCAGCGCTGGCTGCAACGCCTTTTTCTCGCCCTGCCGCTGTTTATTCGCCAGCGCATCGCCGCGCGCATGCGCGACGGCAGCAAACAGGCGAACCAGCATAAGTCGCTCACCATTATGGACGTCAACGCCAACGCGGTTGAGTCGGCGATGGTGCGTCAGCAGACGCGCCTGATGATCCACGGCCACACCCACCGTCCGGCGATCCACCGCTTCACGTTACAGGGAGAGCCCGCCGAGCGCGCAGTTTTAGGCGCATGGCATGAGCGCGGCTCGATGATCCAGCTGGATGCCAGCGGCGTCAGCCTTATCGAGTTCGACTTTTAAAACGGCGCTCAACGTGCCGGAAAGGCGGCGACGCAACCGTTTTCCTTCCGCCTTTCTCATGCTATTCTCTGTGCCCTTCTTTACCTGCCCGACCGGCCAGGTTCGTTTGTTTATTCACAGGAGTTGACCGCATGTCATCCAACGCCGCCCCGGCCCGCATTGCCATTGTAATGGGCTCCAGAAGTGACTGGTCCACCATGCAGTTCGCTGCGGAAATCCTCACCAGCCTGGACGTGCCCTTCCACGTTGAAGTGGTCTCCGCGCACCGCACGCCGGACAAGCTGTTCAGCTTCGCCGAAACCGCCGCGGACAGCGGCTATCAGGTGATTATCGCGGGCGCGGGCGGCGCGGCGCATCTGCCGGGCATGCTGGCGGCGAAAACCCTGGTGCCGGTGCTGGGCGTGCCGGTGCAGAGCGCAGCGCTGAGCGGTGTCGACAGCCTCTACTCTATCGTGCAGATGCCGCGCGGCATTCCGGTCGGCACCCTGGCGATCGGCAAAGCGGGCGCGGCCAACGCCGCGCTGCTGGCGGCGCAGATCCTGGCGATCCACGACGCGGCGCTGGCCGCGCGCCTTGGCGCCTGGCGCCAGGCGCAAACCGACGAGGTGCTGAATAACCCGGATCCGCGGGAGGACGCATGAAGCCGGTTTGCGTACTGGGCAACGGCCAGCTGGGCCGTATGCTGCGCCAGGCGGGCGAGCCGCTGGGCATCGCCGTGTACCCGGTTGGCCTCGACGCCGAACCGAACGCCCTGCCGATTGCGCAGAGCGTGATCACCGCCGAAATCGAGCGCTGGCCGGAGACCGCGCTGACGCGCGAGCTGGCCGTCCATCCCGCCTTTGTGAATCGCGATATTTTTCCGCGTCTGGCAGATCGCCTGACGCAGAAGCAGCTACTCGATCAGCTGCATCTCGCCACCGCGCCCTGGCAGCTGCTGGCCGATAAAAGCGAATGGCCGCAGGTGTTTGCCTCGCTGGGCGAGCTGGCCATCGTTAAGCGCCGCACCGGCGGCTATGACGGCCGCGGCCAGTGGCGGCTGCGTGCGGAGGAAACCGACGCGCTGCCGGATGAGTGCTACGGCGAGTGCATCGTTGAACAGGGCATTAATTTCTCCGGCGAGGTGTCGCTGGTGGGGGCGCGCGGTCGGGATGGCCGCACCGTGTTCTACCCTTTGACGCACAACCTGCATCAGGAGGGCATTCTGCGCACCAGCGTCGCCTTCCCCCAGGCGGACGCCGCGCAGCAGACGCAGGCGGAAGCGATGCTCGGCGCCATTATGCAGGAGCTGAACTATGTCGGCGTGATGGCGATGGAGTGCTTCGTTACGCCGGAAGGTCTGCTGATCAACGAGCTGGCGCCGCGCGTGCACAACAGCGGACACTGGACGCAGAACGGCGCCTCCATCAGCCAGTTCGAGCTGCATCTGCGCGCCGTACTGGGCCTGGCGCTGCCGCAGCCGGTGGTGTTCGCGCCGTCGGTGATGGTCAATCTGATCGGCACCGCGCTGAACAGCGACTGGCTGCAGCAGCCGCTGGTGCATCTGCACTGGTATGACAAAGAGGTGCGCCCGGGCCGCAAGGTCGGGCATCTCAACCTGACCGACAGCGATAGCGCGCGGCTGACCGCGGCGCTAGCGGCGCTGGTGCCGATGCTGCCGCCGGAGTACGCCAGCGGCATCGCCTGGGCCGCAGCGAAGTTCTGATTAGCCAGTATATCCCACGAGGTTTATTAATAAAGTGCCAGCGCGGGTAACATGGCCCGATCGCAAAGACGCAAAAAGCGGCATCCTTGCCAGCTCGGCCCACGCCATCCCTGGCGTGGGACGCTTTGCTCTTCGGTCCATGTTACCCGCTTGCGGGCTTTAATTGCGGCCTGAAGTAAGCAAGAGCCGATGATCAGAATCCCTCCGCGCGCCGGAACAGCGCCTTGCCGCGCAGCAGCCGCACGCCCAGCCAGCCGCCGCACAGCGAAAGCAGCAGCGCGCCGCCCAGCGGCAGCGCCAGCCACAGCGTCCAGTCGGGCTGCCACGGGAAGTCGAAGATTTTGCGCTGCAGCGCCCAGAGCGCCGCTTCCGCTCCCAGCGCCGCCGCCACGCCGGAGACCACGCCGAGCAGCGCGAACTCGCACCACAGCGTCGCGCGCAGCAATCTCTTGCTGGCGCCCAGCGTGCGGCAGACCACCAGCTCCTGGCGGCGCTGATGCATCCCGACCTGAATTTGCGCCAGCAGCAGCAGCACGCCGCAGAAGGTCACCAGCACCACCATAATCTCCAGCGCCTGGCTCACCTGCGTCAGTACCAGGCCGATCTGCCGCATAATGCTGCCGATATCGAGCAGGCTCAGCGTCGGAAAGGCGCGGTTCAGCTGCGCCAGCAGCGCCGGATCGCTATCCAGCCTGAAGCTGGTCAGCCAGGTTTGCGGCTGCGCATCCAGCGCGCCGGGCGGAAAGATAAAGAAGAAGTTCGGCCGCAGGCTCTCCCAGTCCACCTTGCGCAGGCTGGTAATTTTTGCGCTAAAGGTCTGGGTATCGCCGGTAAAGGTCAGCGTATCGCCCAGCTTCACCCCCAGGCGGCCGGCGAGTTCCGCCTCCATCGACACTTCGCCCGGCTGCGGCGGCCAGCGACCCGCCGTCAGCGGATTGTGATCGGGCCGCTCGCGCATCCAGGTCAGATTCAGTTCGCGGTTCAGGGCGTTATCCAGCTTCGGATCGGCCTCTTTGCCGTTCAGATCGGTCAGACGCGCTCGCGCCACGGGATAGAAGGCTTCCGGCTTCACCTTATGCGATGCGAGGAAAGCACGCACCTGCGGCACCTGATCCTGGGTCATATTGAGCAGGAAATAGTTTGGGCTGTCCGGCGGCAGCTGCTGCTGCCAGCGGTCCAGCAGATCGCCGCGCATTACCAGCAGCAGCGCCAGCAGCATAAAAGAGAGCGAAAACGCCGCCAGCTGGCTCAGCGTCATGCCCGGCTGACGCAGCAGACGGTTAATCGCCAGCCGCAGCGCGAGGCTGCGCACCACCAGCCGCCGCAGCAGCAACAGCGTGCCCCAGCCCAGCAGCGCCAGCACGCCGGCCAGCGCCGCCACGCCCGCCAGCAGCGCCCACAGCATCTTGCTGCCGCCCACCAGCAGCGCCAGCAGCGCAATCACCACCACGCCCATCGCCGGGATATAGCGCTTCAGCGGCCAGATATCGGCCACCGCGTCGCGACGCAGCACGCGCAGCGGCTGGGTCGCCAGCAGCAGTCGATAGGGGCGCAGACCCACCAGCAGCGAGATCGCGAACAGCGAGCCGATCGCCCAGAGCCACGGCCAGCCGCTGGCGGGCGGCAGGGTCGCGGGCAGCACCGGCTTCAGCATCTGCATCAGCAGCGCCTCGACGCCCATCCCAAGCGCCCCGCCGCACGCCGCCGCCAATAGCAGCACCGCCAGCCACTGGCCGACGATAAGCCGACGCAGCGCGTCCCGCGTCGCCCCCAGCGTTTTCAGCACCGCGACCAGATCGTAGCGGCTGCGGCAGTAGTGGCTCATCGCCACCGCGACGGCGGCGATGGCCAGCATCAGGGTCAGCAAGGCGGAGAGCAGCAGAAACTGCTGGGCGCGCTGCATTGAGCGCCCCAGCGCGTCTTCGGAATTCTCAACGCTGATCCAGCGCTGATCCGCCTTCAGCTGCGGCTGGATCCAGCGATCGTAGCGCGCCAGCTGCTGCGGCTCGCCGGCGAACTTATAACGCCAGGTCAGGCGGCTGCCCGGCTGAATCGCGCCGGTCTTCTGCGCATCTTCAAGGTTGATTAGCAGGCGCGGCGCCATCTGAAAGGGATTAAAGCCGCCGTCCGGCTCCTGAATCACCTCGCCCACGATGCGCAGGCTGGCGTCGCCGACATCCAGCCTGTCGCCCACCTTGAGGTTAAGCAGCGCCATTAGCCGCGGCGCAGCCAGCGCCGTGCCGGGCGTGGGTTTCAGGCCCGCCGGGTCGGTCTGCAGCTCGCCGAACATCGGATAGCGGTTATCGACCGCCTTGACCGCCGCCAGCTGCGGCGTCTCGCCGGCGAAGGTCATGGTCATAAAGCTAAGCTGCCCGCTGACGCTTAGCCCCTCTTCCCGCGCCTTCGCCAGCCAGGCGTCCGGCACCGCCGCGCTGCTGCGCAGCGTGCGGTCGCCCGCCATAAAGTCGCGGCTCTGCTGGCTGAGTCCTTTCTCCATGCGGTCGCCGATGGCGCCCAGCGCCAGCACGCAGGCCACCGACAGCGTCAGCGCCATCCAGACAATCAGCAGCGAGGGCGAGCGCCACTCGCGCCAGAACCAGCGCCAGATCATCGCTCCTCCCACACTTTGCCGTCGCGCAGCCTCAGGCGGCGGTCACAGCGCGCCGCCAGCTGTTCGTCATGCGTCACCAGAATCAGCGTGGTGGCGTAGTCGCGGTTGAGCGAGAAAAGCAGATCGGCGATGCGGTCGCCGGTTTTCCGGTCCAGATTGCCGGTAGGCTCATCGGCGAACAGCAGGCCGGGCTGCCCGTTAAAGGCACGCGCCAGCGCCACGCGCTGCTGTTCGCCGCCGGAGAGCTGCGCGGGCAGATGCGTCAGGCGCTCGCCCAATCCCAGTTGGGTTAACAGCTCGCGCGCCTGCTCGCGGCTCCGGCGGTCGCTCTCGCCGCGCAGCAGCGCAGGCAGCTGCACGTTCTCCAGCGCGTTCAGCGTCGGCACCAGCATAAAGGACTGAAAAACAAAGCCGACCTGCGTCGCCCGCAGCGCGGCGCGCTGCTCTTCGTCGAGCAGGTGCAGAGGCTGTCCCAGCAGCCTGACCTCACCGCTGCTGCCGTCGTCGAGGCCCGCCAGAATGCCCAGCAGCGTCGATTTGCCGGATCCGGACTCGCCGATCAGCGCGATGGTTTCGGCCCGTTTGACAATGAAGTCAACTCCGGTAAGGATGGACAACTGGTGTTCCCCCTGACCGACGGACTTTGTAAGATGATGAACTTCAAGAATGTTTTCCGCTGGCATTACTCTTTCCTGTTTTTCGTTCTTCTGCTGGCATCGCATCTGGCCGCTGCGAACACCCTGTTAGTGTTAGGCGACAGCCTGAGCGCCGGCTATCGCATGTCGGCCAGCGCCGCCTGGCCGAGCCTGCTGAACGGCAGCTGGCAGCAGCAGCCCAAAGTGGTCAACGCCAGCATCAGCGGCGACACCGCTGCGCAGGGACTGGCGCGCTTGCCGGCGCTATTAAAACAGCATCAGCCGCAGTGGGTGTTAATCGAACTGGGCGGTAACGACGGCCTGCGCGGCTTTCCGCCGCAGGCTATCGAGCGGGATCTGCGTAAAATCATCGACGACGTAAAGGCGGCGAACGCCGAGCCGCTGCTGATGCAGGTGCGTCTGCCCGCCAATTACGGGCGGCGTTATACGGAAGCGTTCAGCGGGATCTATCCCAGACTGGCACAGCAGTACAACATTCCTCTGGTGCCCTTTTTCATGGAGCAGGTCTACCTGAAACCTGAATGGATGCAGCAGGACGGCATCCACCCGAACCCCGATGCGCAGCCCTTTATCGCCGAGCTGATGGCGAAAGAACTGGCCCCTTTAGTTAAGCATGAGTAACCTGCGGCGACGCGCTTTTTATGGGTAAAGATATGCAAAAAACCGTTGTAATTACCGGCTGTTCCAGCGGTATCGGTCTGGTGGCGGCGCAGGATCTGCTGGCGCGCGGCTACCGCGTGATCGCCGCCTGCCGCAAGCCCGAGGATGTCGAGCGAATGCGCGCGCAGGGCTTTGTCGCCGTCGCCCTCGATCTTGACGACGCGGCGAGCATCGATCGCGCCGCCGATGAAATTCTGACGCTGACGGCGCATCGTCTGTTCGCGCTGTTCAACAACGGCGGCTTCGGCCTGTACGGCCCGCTGCGCACGCTGTCGCGCCAGCAGCTGGAGCAGCAGTTCTCTACCAACTTCTTCGGCGCTCATCAGCTGACAATGCGGCTGCTGCCCGCGCTGGAAGCGCACGGCGACGCGCGCATCGTCAATACCAGCTCCGTGCTCGGGTTGATCTCCACGCCGGGCCGCGGTGCCTACGCCGCCAGCAAATACGCGCTCGAGGCCTGGAGCGACGCGCTGCGTCTTGAGCTGCGCCGCAGCGGCGTGCGCGTCAGCCTGATCGAGCCGGGGCCTATTCACACCCGCTTCACCGACAACGTGACCCAGGGCGAGCCGGACCAGCCGGTGCGCAACCCCGGCATCGCCGCGCGCTTTACCCTGCCGCCGGAGGCGATCCTGCCGAAGCTGCGGCACGCGCTGGAGAGCCCCCGTCCGCGCCTGCGCTATCCGGTGACCCTGGTCGCACATGCGATGAGCATCCTGAAAAGAGTGCTGCCGGGCTGGATGCTGGATCGCATTTTAAGCAGCCGCTGAGAATTCATCTTGAAGCGGGCCTGTCCGGCCCCATATTCTTTAAACACTTTCTGCCAAGAGACTTAGTCATGTCACCACAAGCTTCGATTATCGACGTTAACGAATCCAACCTGCATCAGACGCTGGAACAGTCCATGCAGATCCCGGTGCTGTTCTATTTCTGGTCGGATCGCAGCCAACATTGTCAGCAGCTGACCCCGCTGCTGGAGCGTCTGGCGCAGGAGTACGCCGGCCAGTTTATTCTGGCGAAGCTCGACTGCGACAAAGAGCAAATGGTGGCGTCGCAGTTCGGCCTGCGCTCAATCCCGACGGTCTATCTGTTCCAGAACGGCCAGCCGGTCGACGGTTTCCAGGGGCCGCAGCCTGAAAAGGCGGTGCGCGCGCTGCTGGAAAAAGTGCTGCCGCGCGAAGAGGAGCTGAAAGCGCAGCAGGCGCTGGCGCTGATGGAAGAAGGCAAACTGCTGGAGGCGCTGCCGCTGCTGAAAGAGGCCTGGCAGCTCAGCCGCCAGGCGAGCGAAATCGGCTTTTTGCTGGCGGAGGTCTTGATCGGCCTGAACCGCAGCGACGAAGCGGAAGAGGTGCTGGCGAAGGTGCCGCTGCAGGATCAGGATACCCGCTATCAGAGCCTGATGGCGCAGATCGATCTGCTAAAGCAGGCGGCCGATACGCCGGAAATCCAGCAGCTGCAGGCGCAGCTGGAGAGCGATCCCGCCAATGCCGAGCTGGCTGCCAAGCTCTCGTTACAGCTGCATCAGGTAGGCCGTAACGAAGAGGCGCTGGAGCTGCTGTTCGGCTTCCTGAAGCGCGATATGAACGCGGCGGACGGCCAGGTGCGCAAAATGCTGCAGGAGATCCTCGCGGCGCTCGGCACCGGCGACGCGCTCGCGGCCCGCTACCGTCGCCAGCTCTACTCGCTGCTCTACTAAACCGGCGGCGCGACATCCGGGCCGAAGCGACTCGGCCCGTACATTAACAATTGGGAGGTTATATGTTAACAGTCATTCCTGCGCTGATTGTGCTGGCGCTGGTCACGGTATGGGCGGGCGTCAAGATCGTGCCGCAGGGCTATCAGTGGACCGTCGAGCGCTTCGGCCGCTACACCCGCACGCTGCAGCCCGGGCTGAGTCTGGTCGTGCCCTTTATGGATCGTATTGGCCGCAAGATCAATATGATGGAGCGGGTGCTCGATATTCCCTCGCAGGAGGTCATCTCCAAAGACAACGCCAACGTCACCATCGACGCCGTCTGTTTTATTCAGGCGGTGGATCCGGCGCGCGCCGCCTACGAGGTCAGCAATCTCGAACTGGCGATCATCAACCTCACCATGACCAACATCCGCACCGTGCTCGGCGGCATGGAGCTGGATGAAATGCTGTCGCAGCGCGATAACATCAACACCCGATTGCTGCACATCGTCGACGAGGCGACCAATCCCTGGGGCGTGAAAATCACCCGCATCGAAATCCGCGACGTGCGTCCGCCGCAGGAGCTGATCGCCGCCATGAACGCGCAGATGAAGGCGGAGCGCACCAAGCGCGCCGACATCCTTGCGGCGGAAGGCGTGCGCCAGGCGGCGATTCTGCGCGCCGAGGGCGACAAGCAGTCGCGCATTCTGAAGGCTGAAGGCGAGCGCACCTCGGCATTCCTGCAGGCGGAAGCGCGCGAACGCCAGGCGGAAGCCGAAGCGCGCGCCACGAAAATGGTCTCCGAAGCGATCGCGGCGGGCGACATTCAGGCGGTGAACTACTTCGTGGCGCAGAAATATACCGACGCGCTGCAGAAAATTGGCGAAGCCAGCAACAGCAAAGTGGTGATGATGCCGCTGGACGCCAGCAGCCTGCTCGGCTCGGTAGCGGGCATCAGCGAGCTGCTTAAAGGCGCCTCTTCAGAGTCGAAACGCTGATGTTGATGGAAATCATCGCCCATCCGCACTGGTTCTGGCTGACCCTCGGCGGACTGCTGCTGGCGGCGGAGATGCTCGGCACCAGCGGCTATCTGCTGTGGAGCGGCATCGCGGCGGTGCTGGTGGGGATCGTGGAATGGCTGGCGCCCTTCAGCTGGACAGCGCAGGGCTCGCTGTTCGCCCTGCTGACGCTGGTCTGCGTTTATCTCTGGTATCGCTGGATGCGCCATCGCGAGCGCCATCAGCAGCCCAACGCCCTTAACCAGCGCGGCAATCAGCTGATCGGCACCCTTCTGACGCTGGATGCGCCGCTGGTCAACGGCATCGGCCACGTGCGGCTAGGGGACAGCAGCTGGCGCGTGCAGGCCGATCGGGATCTGCCGGCAGGGGCGCAGGTCGTCGTGACGGGCGTCGAGGGCATAACGCTGCACATTACGCCGCGCTAATCGGGCTGGCTATGGCCGCAGCATCCCGCCAGATTATTGATAATCGGGCACTCCGCGCCTTCGTCGCCCGGACAGGCGTCGGCCAGCGCCAGCAGCCGCATGCGCATCGCCTGCAGCTCTTCGATATGGGCGGCGATCTCCGCCGCTTTCTGCAGGGTGCGCGCTTTGACGTCGGCGCTGTGTCGCGTCGGATCGTTGAACAGCGTCACCAGCTCGCGGCACTCGTCGAGGGTAAAACCCACCTGGCGCGCCTGGCGCAGCAGATTAAGCTCATCGAGGTGATGCGCGCTGTAGCGACGATAGCCATTGTCGCTGCGCAACGGCGGCGTCACCACGCCCTTCTCTTCGTAGAAACGGATCGCCTTGCTGGTCAACCCGGTTTTTTTCGCTACATCGCTGATATTCACCCTGCTCCTCCTTAAAAATCGAGCGCGGCCAGTCTGGTAAAAATAGTTTGACCTTCCCCTTGATGGAAGGTTTAGCCTGTATCACGAGTGATAAAAAGCTCACATTGTTAACGGCGACAAAACAGGAGCACGCTATGTCTCATACTATCTCGCTGGCGCTGGAAGGCCTTTCCTGCGGCCACTGCGTCAAACGCGTTAAAGAAGCGCTCGAACAGCGCGACGATGTCGAACAGGCCAGCGTCACGCAGCAGGAGGCGCAGGTTGTCGGCAGCGCCGACGCCGCCGCGCTAATCGCAACGGTGGAAGAAGCGGGCTATCACGCCACGCTCAGCGGCGACAGCCACCCAAAGCCTGAGCCGTTGACAGCTTCAGAGCCGCCGCCGGAGGCGCTGACAACGGTGGCGGAAACCCAACCGGCACAGGAGCATGAAAATGCGCAGTTTCTGCTTATCGAAGGCATGAGCTGCGCCAGCTGCGTCAGCCGGGTAGAGAAGGCGCTGGAAAAAGTGCCTGGCGTGACCCAGGCGCGCGTCAACCTTGGCGAACGCAGCGCGCTGGTGATGGGCGACGCCTCTGCGCAGCAGCTGGTCGAGGCGGTCGACGCGGCGGGCTACCACGCTCAGCCGGTGCAGGATGAACAGGAGCGGCGCGACAGGCAGCAGAGCAGCGCGCGCAAAGCGATGCGCCGCTTTAGCTGGCAGGCGGCGCTGGCGCTGGCGTTCGGCGCGCCCCTGATGATCTGGGGCATGCTCGGCGACAATATGATGCTCAGCGACGCCAACCGCACGCTCTGGCTCGCTATCGGCACCGTCACGCTGCTGATTATGGTTGTCGCCGGCGGCCACTTCTACCGCAGCGCGTGGCGCAGCCTGCGCAACGGCAGCGCCACTATGGACACGCTGGTGGCGCTCGGCACCGCTGCCGCCTGGATCTACTCCATCAGCGTCGCCCTCTGGCCCGACTTTTTTCCCGTTCAGGCGCGGCATCTCTATTTTGAAGCCAGCGTGATGATTATTGGCCTGATCAATCTCGGCCACGCGCTGGAGCAGCGCGCGCGCCAGCGCTCCTCTAAGGCGCTTGAGCGGCTGCTCGATTTGACGCCCGCGCAGGCGCGCCTCGTCAGCGAGCAGGGCGAAATGCTGGTGCCGCTCAGCGCGGTGCAGCCGGGCATGACGCTGCGCCTGACCACGGGCGATCGCGTGCCGGTGGACGGCGACATTACCGACGGCGAAGCCTGGCTTGATGAGGCGATGCTGACCGGCGAAGCGGTGCCGCAGGGCAAACGCGCCGGCGATAAGGTCTACGCCGGGACGCTGGTGCAGGACGGCGCGGTGCGCTTCGTGGCGCGCGCCACCGGCCAGCACACCGCGCTGTCGCGCATTATTCATCTGGTGCGCCAGGCGCAGAGCAGCAAACCGGACGTGGGTCGCCTCGCCGACCGCATCTCGGCGGTTTTCGTGCCGGTGGTGGTCGCCATCGCCCTGATTAGCGCCGCCATCTGGTATCTGTTCGGTCCGCAGCCGCAGATCGCCTACACGCTGGTGATCGCCACCACGGTTTTGATTATCGCCTGCCCCTGCGCGCTAGGTCTCGCGACGCCGATGTCGATTATTGCGGGGGTCGGGCGCGCCGCCGAGCTGGGCGTGCTGGTGCGCGACGCCGACGCGCTGCAGCGCGCCAGCCGCATTGATACGCTGGTATTTGATAAAACCGGCACGCTGACGGCCGGCACGCCGCAGCTCGACGAGGTGGTGACGTGGTACGGCTGGTCGCGCGAGGCGGTGGTGCAGACCGCCGCCGCGCTGGAGCAAAACGCCAGCCACCCGCTGGCGCAGGCGATTACCGCGGCAGCGATTGCTATGAACACGGGCGAAATAGCGCAATTTCGTACAATACGCGGCAAAGGCGTCAGCGGCATACTCGACGGCAAGCCGCTGCTGCTGGGCAATGCGGCGCTGATGCAGGATAACGCTGTCGCCCTGCAGCAGGCGCAGCCGGATATCGAGCGGCTGTCGCGTCAGGGCGCGACGCCGGTGCTGCTGGCGCAGGACGGCGAGCTTGTCGGCCTGATTGCGCTGCGCGACCAGCTACGTCCCGAGAGCAAAGCGGCGCTGGCGCGGCTGCATCAGGCGGGTTACCGCCTGATGATGCTGACCGGCGATCGGGAAGAGACCGCGCGCGCCATTGCGCAGGAGGCGGGCATCGACGAGGTGATCGCCGGCGTGCTGCCGGAAGCAAAGGCGCAGACTATCGCCGCGCTGCAGCAGCAGGGCCGCCGCGTCGCCATGATCGGCGACGGCATCAACGACGCCCCGGCGCTGGCGCAGGCGGACGTCGGCATCGCCATGGGCGGCGGCAGCGACGTGGCGGTGGAAACCGCGCCCATTACCCTGATGCGCGCCGATCTTAACAGCGTCGCCGACGCGCTGGCGCTCTCCAGCGCGACGCTGCGTAATATTCGTCAGAATTTGCTGGGCGCCTTTATCTACAACAGCCTGGGCATTCCGCTGGCGGCGGGCGTGCTCTATCCACTGACCGGCGCGCTGCTCAGCCCGGTAGTAGCGGGCGCGGCGATGGCGCTGTCGTCGATTACCGTGGTCGGCAACGCCAACCGGCTGCTGCGCTTTCGCCCGACGACGCGGCAATAGCCGCTAATGCCCTGTTTTTCA